>JBAXME010000052.1:0-19690 GCA_037134455.1 Synechococcaceae cyanobacterium ELA445
CTTGAGCAGGTTGGTTCCGGTGGAACCCTCCTGGGCACGGGCTTTCTTCACGTAGCGCACCAGCTGCCGTTCAGAAATGCCGTAGTTGAAGCGAAGCTTCTGCTTCTCTTCGAGACGGATGGCGTATTCGGAGCGCTTGCGACGGGCTTGGCCGTGCTGACCGGGGGGATAGGCCCGCTTAGCGGACTTACGGGTGAGACCGGGGAGGTCTCCCAAGCGCCGCGTGATCCTCAGGCGAGGGCCGCGGTATCGAGACATTGAGGTAGGAAACTCAAACGGTGGAAGGAAGGCGCAGGTCCGGAGCAGGGAGCATGCTGGGGGAGACCCCCTTGGCAGCACCCGGCAGTGGAACGCCAGCCAACGATCCTATCCGCTGGACTGTCGTCCCTTTCGCAGATGCTGGCCTGGCTGCTGCTGGGCCTGATCGGCACCTACCGCCAGTGGATCTCCCCGCTGTTGGGCCCCCGCTGCCGCTTCATCCCCAGCTGCAGCGCCTACGGCATGGAGGCGATCGAGCGCCACGGCCCCTGGCGGGGCGGCTGGCTCACCCTGCGGCGGCTGCTGCGTTGCCATCCGTTCACCCCCTGCGGCTGTGATCCCGTGCCCGACTGAGCCGATGGAGGGATTCCTGCGCCTCTACACCCGGGTGGGCTGCCACCTCTGCGAGGGGCTGGCGGAGCGGCTGGGGCAGCTTGATCCTGCACCGGGGTTGGAGCTGGTGGACGTGGACCGCGATCCGGCGATCCAGGCCCGCTATGGCCTGGAGGTGCCGGTGCTGGCCGCATGGCACCTGGGCCAGTGGCACGAGCTGCCCCGCGTCTCGCCCCGGCTGAGCGGGGCGGGGTTGGAGCTTTGGTTGCAGAAGAACAGTTTTCCGCCCCCGCCCGCTTAAAAAGGCCCCGTCCCTCCGCCGGCGCCAGGCGCAGGCAACCCCACCAGCCCCCCTGAGCCCCATGAGCCCACTGCTGCATCCCCTCCTGAACGGGGTCGGCCTGGAGATTCCCGCTGGGCTGGCCAACCGGGAGGTGGAGGCCCTCAGCTGTGACTCCCGAAAGGTGGGCCCGGGCACCCTGTTCGTGGGGCTGCCGGGCCAGACCGTTGACGGCGGCAGCTTCTGGCCCAGGGCCCTGGCGGCCGGTGCCGTCGCGGCGGTGATCAGCCCGACGGCGGCGGCCCAGGCACCGCCAGGCACCGGCGATGCGGTGGTGGTGGCGGCGGAGCCCCTCGCCCCCCTGGCGGGCCAACTGGCGGCCGCCTTCTGGCAGCACCCCAGCCGCCGCATGGCCCTGATCGGGGTCACGGGCACCAACGGCAAGACCACGATCACCCACCTGATCGAGCACCTGGCGGCCCGTTGCGGACGGCCCAGCGCCCTGTTCGGCACCCTGTTGAACCGCTGGCCAGGCAGCAGCCAAACGGCCCACCACACCACCTCCTTCGCCGATGAACTCCAAAGGCAGCTGGCGGAGGCGGTGGAGGCCGGCGCCAGCATCGGCGCCATGGAAGTGAGCTCCCACGCCCTCGACCAGGGCCGGGTGGCCGGCTGCGACTTCAGCGGGGCGGTGTTCAGCAACCTCACCCAGGACCACCTCGACTACCACACCTCGATGGAGTCCTACTTCGGGGCCAAGGCCCTGCTGTTTGCCCCCCCCTTGCTCGCCGATGGCGAAGGGGCCCGGGCGGTGGTCAACATCGACGACCCCTGGGGCCGCCAGCTGGCCGAGCGGCTGGGGAACCGCTGCTGGCGCAGCTCCCTCGAGGCCCCATCGGAATCAGCGGCGGAGCTGCGCCTGGAGGAGTTGGTGTTCAGTCCCCGGGGCGTCAGTGGTCGGCTGATCACGCCAAAGGGGGAGGGGCGCTTCGACTCACCGCTGCTTGGACACTTCAACCTGATGAACCTGCTCCAGGCGGTGGGGGCGCTGGTGCAGCAGGGGCTGCCCGTTGCCCAGCTGCTGGAAGGGGTGAGCCACTTCGGTGGGGTGCCGGGCCGCATGGAGCGGGTCAGCGCCGGGGCTGGGGCCACCAGCCTGCCCACCGTGCTGGTGGATTACGCCCACACCCCCGATGGGCTCGAGAACGCCCTCAAGGCCTCGCGGCCGTTCGCAGCAGGCCGCCTGATCTGCGTCTTCGGCTGCGGCGGCGACCGTGACCGGGGCAAACGCCCCCAGATGGGAGCAATCGCGGCCGCCCTGGCCGATCGGGTGGTGGTCACCTCCGACAACCCCCGCACCGAGGATCCCGAACGGATCCTGGCGGATGTGGTGGCGGGGATCCCCGCTGGCACCGATCTGCAGGTGGAGGGGGACCGCGCCACGGCGATTGCGGACGCCGTGGGGCAAGCCGGTAGGGACGATCTGGTGCTGATCGCCGGCAAAGGCCACGAGGACTACCAGATCCTCGGCACCACCCGCATCCACTTCGATGATCGGGAGGAGGCAGAGAAGGCCCTGAACGCTCGCCACGGCTAAGGCAGGGGAGAACAATCGAGGGGCGCTGGGGGTTTACGTATCCCCACCAGCCCACCAGCGAAGGGGAAAAAGGTTGCTCCGACCCTTACCTTTCTGTGGTCTACCCTTCTCTTTTCTTCCTCGCACCCATGAGTGCTCCCGTCCCCCTCTCGCGAAAGTTCCTGGCGGAGCTGATCGGCACCTTCTGGCTCGTCTTCGGTGGTTGCGGCAGCGCCGTGCTGGCGGCCGTCTTCCCCTATGCCCAGGCGGATGCGAACCCCCTTGGCCTCGGCTTCCTGGGGGTGTCCCTGGCCTTCGGCCTCACCGTGCTGACGATGGCCTACACCATCGGCCACATCTCCGGTTGCCACATCAACCCGGCGGTCACCCTGGGCCTTTGGGCGGGTGGGCGTCACCCCAGCAAGCAGGTGCTTCCGTACATCGTCGCCCAGGTGCTGGGGGGTCTGATCGCGGGCGGCCTCCTGTTCGGCATCGCCAGCGGACGGGCAGGCTTCGTGCTCACCGGCAGCAACCCCCTGGCCACCAATGGCTTCGGAGCCCACTCCCCAGGCGGCTACGGATTGCTCTCGGCCCTGGTGATCGAGGTGGTGCTCACCTTCGTCTTCCTGCTGGTGATCCTGGGCACCACCCACCGCGATGCGATCAAGGACCTGGCCGGCGTGCCGATCGGCCTGTCCCTGGTGTTGATCCACCTGATCAGCATTCCCATCACCAACACCTCGGTGAACCCTGCCCGCAGCACCGGCGTGGCCCTCTGGGTGGGTGGTGACGCCGTTGGACAGCTCTGGCTGTTCTGGCTGGCTCCGATCGTCGGCGCCCTGCTGGCGGGCTGGGTGCAGCGCCACCTGCTCGAGGGGCGGGCCGACTGATCAGTTGAAGGCCCATGGAGGAGGCTGCCCCCTGGGCCGCCTCCCCTCTCCCCAACAGAGAGCCCCCTGGCCTCAGACCGAGGGGTCGGCTTCGCTGGAGCGCAGGTAGAGGTAGCTGCCCGCGGCGATCACGATCGGCACCAACAGCCCCCAGAGCTTGCCGAGGTTGGGGGTCAGAGCAAGGACCGTGTCTTTGGCCGCTGCATAGGGGGATTCCTTCTCACTGCCCGGAGCCTTGGTTCCCGTAAGGGGTTGGGCTGGAGCGGAAGATTCATCCTTGGCCGATGAGAACGGAGAGGCCTTCTTGGTGCCAGGGGCCTTCGTGCCGTCGAGAACTGGAGTGGCGGCAAGGGTCAGGCGACTGAACACGGCAGCCTCGGAAGGGCGGGGGGCACTGCCGAGGCAGAGGCCGGCGGCGGTGGCCAGGCAGGCAGTGGCCAGCAGGGAAATGGACCGACAAGAGGGGGCGGGGATGTAAGGCATCTCAGAGGAATGCGACCACCTCAGTGTGGACCGGATGGGTGGAGTTCCAGCCCTTGCCTTCAGCGTCAGCAACAGGCCTTGGCAATTCGCAGTGCCTCAAGCAGCTGATTCACCTCCTCCTCGGTGGTGGTGACGTGGGTGCAGGCCCGCAGGCATGCGGGATTCTCCAGGCTGCGGATCCACAACCCTTGACGGCCCAATTCCCGCACCACATCGCCAGGGAGCCGCCCCTCCACCACAAAACTCACCAGACCGGCCCCGGGGGGCTGGGGCAGCAGGGTGCGCACCCCCTGGATCTCCTGCAGCCCCTGCCAGAGTTGATGACTCCGCTGGCGAATCTGTTCCAGGCGGTCCTGCACCGTTCCCACGCTCTCCAGCAACGCAAGGGAGCGAAGCAGCCCTCCGAACAGGGGAACACAGGAGGTGGCCACCTCGAAACGGCGCCCATCGGGGTGCCAACCGGAGCCCTCGTCGGTTTCGTTGTGGAGGCTGCGCCAGCCAATCAGGGTGGGACTGGCCTGCTCCAGCACGCGCTCGGACAGGGCCACGCCCCCAAGCCCCTCGGGACCACAGGCCCATTTGTGGCCGGTGAAGGCATAGATGTCGGCGGCTGACGCGGCCTCGTTGACCCGCAAACTGCCAAAGGACTGGGCCGCATCCACCAGCAACCAGGGCTGGCGGGGGTGGGCGGCCAGCTGCTGCGCCACCGCAGGAATGGGCAGTTCCACGCCGGTGTTCCAGAGCAGATGGGAGAGCACCACCATGCGGGTGCGGGGGGTGAACGCCTGCTCCAGCAGGGCATGCACCGCCTCGGGGCCCCGCTCGGGCCCCTCCCCCACCAGATGGCTGACGGGGAAAAACACCAGCTCCAGTGCCTCGCGACGGGCCAGTTCCTGGCAGGCGGCCACCACGCCGTGGTGCTCCGCATCGCTGATCAGGATCTGATCACCGGCCTGCCAGGGCAGGCCCCAAAGGGGCAGCACACAACCGCTGCTGACGTTCTCCGTGAGGGCTAAGCGGCTGGAGGGCACACCGCAGGCCTCCGCCAGGGTGCTGCGCAGCCGCTGGGTCTGCTGCTCCACCCAGGGCCAGACAGCACCGGTGAAGGGACCCAGCTCCTGAACCGCTAAAAAACCCTCGTTGATCGCCGCAAGCGAAGGGGTGGGCAGGGGACCCTGGCCGCCGTAGTTGAAGTAGGTCTTGTTGCGGAGTGCGGGCATCAGGGCCCGCAGGTCCTCAGCCCTCACGTCAAAGCACCTGGCCCACCAGCACCGCCGCCACGGCGGAGAAGAGGGTGATGCCGAGCGCCGTGAGGGGGTTCTGGCCCTGGGCCACGGCGAAGGTGGTGATCACGCCGGCCCCGAGACAGGCCACGGTCAGCTGCGTGATCAGTTCGCCACGGGAATGGGGGGTGGGGTTCGGGATCACGGCTGGGGAGCAATCGAGATTGAACGTAAAGGGGTGAAATCAACTCGTCATCGCCAAGCCCTGCGCTCTTTACCTGGCGCCACAGTTCGTTACGCCGTGAAACCTTGGGCCCCTGGAGCGATGGCACTGTCGCCATCAGAAGCAAAACAAAGCCCACAGGCGCATGGGCAACGGAATGGGGAACGGTTTGACACCCATGGGCCGACGGGAGCCCATGGAGCTGGAGTGAGATCTGCGCAGAAACTGGTTGACGCTCAAGATCAGCTCGAGCGGCTGAAGCTGGGAACGCCAAGGGTGAACCAAGCGTCCCATGCAAGCACTAAGGCAGCCCAATCTTCGCCGGCCTTAACTCGTTCATTCCGAACCATTCCATTCCTTCAGATTCACACATTCCCCATGACTGGAGGCCTCTGAACCTCTCCAGTTTCGATGCTTTGTGTGACACCTTCCTAGATTCAGCCACCCCTTGACTGCCCTTACCCTGGGCTGCCCTCACCCTTGGCTGCGCGGCAAGCTGGCGGGCCGTGCCCGTCCTCCGTTGGCCCAGGACTTCAGCGCCTCCAGCTGCTCTCGGGCCGTGCGGGCCAGGGGCACCAGTTGGGCGGCGGCGCCGATCAGGTCGGCTTCGCCGAACTCCCGGCCCTCACTGAAGGCCAGGTGCATCGCTTCGATCACCACCTGCTCCAGTTCGGCACCGGAAAAGCCCTCGCTGCGATCCACCACCACCTCGAGGGGGAGGGCGTGATCAGGGCGCCTCCGCCGCAGCTGCAGATCGAGAATGGCTCGCCGTTCGCTGGCATCGGGCAGCTCCAGCAGGAAGATCTCATCGAAGCGCCCCTTGCGCAGCAGCTCCGCCGGCAGCGTCTCGACGCCATTGGCGGTGGCCACCACGAACACCGCTGAGGTCTTCTCCGCCATCCAGGTGAGCAGGCTGGCCAACACCCGCTGGCTGGTGCCGCCATCGCTGCGGCCATCGCCACCGAAACCCTTGTCGATCTCATCAATCCAGAGCACGCAGGGGGCCATGGCCTCGGCCCGCTGGATCATGTCGCGGGTGCGGGCCTCGCTGGCCCCCACCAGCCCGGCGAACAACCGGCCCACATCCAACCGCAGCAGGGGCATGGCCCAGCCATGGGCAATCGCCTTGGCGGTGAGGGACTTGCCCGTGCCCTGGGGACCCACCAGCAGGACCCCCCGTGGCAGGGGCAGGCCATAGCGGCGGGCTTCGTCACTGAAGGCCTGGTGGCGCCGCTCCAACCACTGCTTGAGGGCGTCATAACCGCCGATGTCGGCGGGCCGTGCATCGGTGGGGCAGTACTCCAGCAACTCACTGCGGGCGATCGACTGGCGTTTCTCCTCAAGGATCTCCATCAGGTCGTCGCTGCCCAGCCGTCCGCGGCGGGCCAGGCCCCGGGCCGCCACCTGGCGGATGCGCTGCTCACTGAGGCCACTGCAGCTGTGGGTGAGCTGCTCCAGCTCGGTGGGTTCAAGCGGCTGGCCGCTGGCTTGGGCGATGCTGAGCAGCAGGGAGCGGATCTCCGAGGACTCCGGCAGGGGCAGGTCCAGCACCGTGACGCACTCCTCCAGGTCGCGGGGCAGGTGCCACTCGGCGGCCGTGATCACCAGGGTGCGCGGATGCTGGCGCAGGCTGCCGAACAGGTTGCGCAGCTTGCGGCAGATGGCCCCGTCCTCGCAATAGCGGTGGAAATCGTTCAGCAGCAGGATCACCCCCTGATCGATGGGCAGCCGATCGAGGCTCTCCAGGGCTGCCAGGGGGTTGCGGGCGGCCTCCCCTTCCCGGTTGGGCAGGCCCGTCAGACCGGTGATGAAATCCCAGCGCAGCAGCAGGCGTTCGCCCAGCCGACGGGCCCCCTCCGCCAGCAGGGAGGCGATGCGTTCCTCCTCAGGGCTGCGGATCCAGAGGATGGGCGTGCGGGCGCGGATCAGCAGATCCAGGTGGTCGGCCCAGTCCTGGCTCATGGCATCTCAAGACAACCGCAGATCGCGCAGGGAAGCCCAGCGGGGATCCGGTGCCGGCTCTGCGGCAGCGGCGGCCGCGGCGGTCTGTCGGGGCGCCTCCGGCGCCAGATCCGGACCTGGACATTGGGGGCCGCAATGATTGCGGAAGGGCAGCTGGAGGTGCAGCTGCTCAAAGAGCCAGCGGGCGGGATCGAAGGTGCCGCGGGGGTCGAGGGTTTCATTGAAAGACTCCGCATCCAGCTCCAGCACCGGCTCCGTCTCCGCATCGGGCTCCCCCAGACCGATCAGCTCCTGGGCCTCGGTGGTCAGCTGGTGGTTGTAGTCCTGAAGGCAGCAGTCACAGCGAAGGCGGACAAGCGTTTCCGCCTGGCCGCTCACCTCCAGCACCTTGCCTCGGTGGAGTGCCTGGATCTGCCCGCGCACGGGAGTGAGGCTCTCGAGATCGCCCAGGGGTTGATCCACGCTCCAGTGGCGCCCCTCGGCCAGCAGCCTCAGCTCCTGGAGGGGCACCGGCCGGAGGGCATCGCTCACTTCTTGCCCTTGGGCTCAAACGGCAGACGATCCCCGCCTCCAACGGCACCGGCGGTGACCGTGACCGCCTGGTCGGCCAACTGCTGATCCAGGATTGCCTGGAGGTTGTCCGGCAGGGACTCGCGGGTGAGCAGGAAGGTCTGCAGGGCCTGGAAGATGTTGGCCACCACCATGTACAGCAGCACCCCGGCGGGAAGGGGGAAGAACAGGAACATGGCCGTGATCATCACCGGCGTGATCTTGTTGGCGGTGGCCTGCTGGGGGTTCGGCGGCATGCCGATGCCCGAGAGCACCTGGGAGGCCAGCAGGCTGAGGCCGAAGCCGCCCACGAGGATGGCGATGTCCCAGTTGATGGCGCCATCGGTGTAGAAGCCCACCTGGCCGAGGGCCTTGATGAACAGGAAGCCGCTGCGGGCCGCCAGGCCTGGAATCGTGCCCTCGACCGTGGCGTCTCCGGGGGCGAGGGCTTCAATGGTGCCGTCGGCGCTGACGCTCACCACCCCTTCACCCTTGGTCACCTTCCAGGAGGGGGTGTAGGTGGATCCGTTTTCGACGGTGGCGAGCACGGAGGAGAAGGACGCGCCCTCCTTGGTTTCGATCCGCACCTGCTGGCGATCGCCCACCCCCAGCTTGGTGCCGCCCGGCAGGCTGGCGATCACCGGCACGTGCTTGGTTTCGGTGATGAAGATCGAGTGGCTCGGACTTGTAAACGGCTTGGTTTCGACGGCGGCGATCTGATCGCTCGGCAGCACCTTCAGGTTGAGGCTGTAGGGCACATCCGCGAACGGTGACCCCCGCAGGGTGGCGAACAGGGCGAAGAGGATCGGCATCTGCACCAGCAGGGGCAGACACCCCGCCAGGGGGCTGCCGAACTCCTTCATCAGCTTGCCCAGTTCCTCCTGCTGCTTGGTGGGATCGGAGCCGTGGCGAGCCTTGATCTCCGCCTGCCGTTTCTGCATCACCGGCTGGGCGATGCGCATGCGGCGGGCGCTGCGGATGGAGCCAGCACTCAAGGGGAAGAGCGCGAGCCGGATGACCACCGTGAGCGCGATGATCGCCAGCCCGTAGCTGGGCACCAATCCGTAGAAGAAATCGAGGATGGGCAGCAGCAGGTTGTCGGAGATGTAGCCGATCACGGCGTCAAGGCTTCAGGGGGACAGGATTCGATGGGGCCAGTGTGCATGAGCACAGGGGCGCCCTGGGGGTGTAGGGCAGGGACGGAGCTCAGGCGCTGGCCGCCTGGGGACGCCCGAACCCGTTGGGGACAGCGGGGGTGCGGGCCGCAATGCGTTCATTGATATAGGCCTCCGCCTCGCGAAACCGGGGAACGGCACGCATTTCCAGCCGGGCGCCGTCGTCGAGCACCAGCACCATGTCGCCCCAGAAGGCGAGGCCCCGGGGAATGGCCCGCACCTCCTTGATCTGGCTGTACACCACCTGGCTGCGGTCGCGGCCCAGCCAGCCGCCGCTGACGGACACCCGGCGGCTGGTGATGCGGAAACGGAGCCACAGGGCCCGCACGATCGCCCCCACCAGGAAGGGGATGCCGATGATCGTCAGCCCGAAGAACAGGTTGAAGATCAGATCGCCCTTGGCCGGCCCGCCCTCGAAGAACACGGTTTCAGTGCTGGTAAGGGGGGTAATGCTTTCGGGGGTCATGGGCGCAGTCCAGCCTTCTGCATGAGCTGGGAACATTCTCCCAGGAGATCGGTGCTGGCGGCGGCGGCGCTGCCCGGCTTCAGGCTGAGCAGGAGCCAAAGGCTCCCCTCCTGCCCAGTAAGGGCGCGGCAGCGGAGGACCAGGTGACCGTGCAGGAGGCGGCGCAGACGGTTGCGCTCCACGGCCCGCTTGCTGACCTTGGCGCTGATCACCACGGCGCAGCGGCAGGAACTGGGTGGCCGCCCCTGCAGATCGGGACGCAGCAGATCATTGCGGGGGGGGGTGATGCGCAGCACCATCCACTGGCCGTGGTGGCGAACCCCCTCCCGGTAGAGGTGATCGAATACGAAACGGCCCCTCAGCCGATGTTCCCGAGGCAGGACCATGGCTGGGGGGCGGGGGGTTGGGAACAGGGTGGAACCGGTCTCAGACCGCCAGGCGAGCCCGGCCCCGGCGGCGGCGCGTGCGGATCACCCGCCGGCCGGTGTGGCTGCGCATGCGCACGCGGAAACCGGAGACCCGCTTGCGTTTGCGACTCGTTCCTTCGAGGGTCCGCTTGGTCATGGCTTCTCTTCGGCAGCTGCGACGTCTTGATCGCTCAACCTATCAGTTGGCCTTCTCAGTTGGTGGGCTCGATCTCGATGATCCAGCTGCCCAGGTAACCGGACATGGGCACGTCGCCGGGGGCCTGGGCCAGGGCGTTGAACTGGTACATGCCGATGTTGAAGGGGTTGAAGAGATTGATGTAGACCCCGATGGTTTTGTCATCGGACACGGGTGTGTTGGGGAAGATCTCAATCGCCCGGTTGTCCTTGGTGACTTCAACGACCGCCGGAATCTCCTTCAAGCAGCTCGTGCGGGACAACATGCCGCCTTCCTTCATCACGCACAGCTTCACCTGCTTGGGATCGATCTTGACGTCAAAGCTCTCGGGGATGGTGATGCTCAGCTTCAAGATGGCGGTCTTGCGGTCCTTCGGCTTAAGGATCAGGTAGTACTCCGAGCGCTTCAGCCGACCGGTGTCGGTGATGAAGTAATAGAGCTTGCGGTAATCCCGGTTGTTGTCCCAGCGGAACTCCAGCAGGCCTGGCGTGCCCTGGGCCCGGGCTGGTGCCGGTGCAAGGCCGTCCAGCAGGGCGCTGCCGCCGAAGGCCAGGCCCCCCAGCACGGTGGCACCGGCGGCGGCGATGGCCAGGGGGCGCCCCAGGGAGGCGAAGGGGAAGGTCATGGTGGTGAGGAGGAGCGGGGCCATGGCGGCAACCGCCTGGTCGGATTCTCCTGAGCTTGACGGACGGGGAGTCGGCCGGGTGGGCGGCAGAGCATCTGTCAGTTGTGACCAGATCGGTCCGGACGCAGCCGGGCCGCCTCCCGCAGGTAGGGGTGAACAACGGTCCGGTCGGCAGCCATCCAGGCGTGGGCCAGCAGCCGGATGCAGCGCGGCAGGTCGCCGGCCACCGCCATCTGCTGGCAATCCAACAGGGCTACCCCCTGCCAGCCCGTCTGCCGGCGGGCCACCGCGGCCGGGAAACAGGCATCCAGGTCGGTGGTGCAACTGAAGGTCACCGAGAGCACCCGATCCCCCTCCAGGTCATTGCCCCGGATCAGGGCCCCAATCAGCTCCTCCACCGCCTCGGCGATGGCCTCGGTGCTGTTGGCGGTGGCGGTGGTGGCCCCCCGCAGGGCCCGCAGGACAGGGGGCGCGCTCATGGGCGGTAGAGCCACAGGGGCTGACCGGCCCAGGCCAGCTCCAGGTGCAGGGCCTGCTGAAGGTCACCCCAGAGGGAGCGACCCGGAATCATGGCGCCCAGTCCACGCCGCGGCTTGCCGAAGGTCACCGGACGGACCTTCTCCTCATCGAGGCCCGCCAGACGGGCAGCCAGGCGCCGGGCGGTGTCCTCATCGCCCAGCTCGTCCACCAGCCCCAACTCCTTCGCCTGGGCGCCTGTAAAGACCCGCCCATCGGCGAAGCCGCGCACCACCTCCTCGCCGAGGCTGCGCCCCTCCGCCACCGCCGTCACGAACTGGCCGTAGCTGGAGTCGATCAGGCCCTGGAGCAACCCCCGCTCCGCCTCGGTGAGGGCCCGATCGGGGGAAAGGATGTCCTTGTAGGGACCGCTCTTGACGGTCTCGAAGCTGATGCCGATGCGCTCCAGCAACTTGGAGAGGTTGTTGCCCCGCAGGATCACGCCGATGGAGCCGGTGATCGTGCCTGGGTTGGCCACGATCCGATCGGCGGCCACGCCGATGTAGACCCCCCCGGAGGCGGAGATGTTGCCGAAGCTGGCCACCACGGTGCAGCCCTTGCGGCGCAGGCGCAGCAGGGCGGCATGGATCTCCTGGCTGTCCCCCACGGTGCCGCCGGGACTGTCGATCCGCAGCAACAGGGCAGGAAACTCCCGTTCCTCCACCTGACGCAGGGCCTTGAGCACCCTCTCGCGGGCGGCGCCGGCGATCGGTCCTTCGAGGGCGATCCGGGCCAGCTTGCGGTGGGACTTGCGGCGCCAGGGCCAGGGCATGAAACGCAGTGCGCAGTGGCTAGATCTTAAAAAGGGGCCCCCTGGCCCGCCCGATGCCCTCTCCCCTGCGTTGGCTGCTGATGCTGCTGCCCTTCGCGCTCTGGGGCACCTCCATGGCGGCGATGAGGCCCTTGCTGGATACGGCGGGCCCCCTGACGCTCGCCTGGATGCGCCTGCTGCCGGCGGGGGGCCTGGTGCTCCTGGCCGCTCTCCTTCTGGGGCGCTCCCTGCGCATCGCCCCGGCGGACCTGCCCTGGCTGCTGGTGTTCGCCGCCGTGGACGGAACGGTCTTCCAGGGGCTGCTGGCCCAGGGACTGGGCCAAACCGGTGCTGGCCTGGGGTCGGTGCTGATCGACTCCCAACCCCTGATGGTGGCGCTGCTGGCCCGCAGCCTGTTCGGGGAGGCGATCAACCCGGTGGGCTGGCTCGGGCTGCTGTTGGGCCTGCTGGGGATCGTCTGCCTGGGGCTGCCGGCGCCGATGCTGCAGCACTGGTGGCTGGAGGCCCCCTCCAGCCTGGGGGCCAAGGCCTGGAGCCACGGCGAGCTGTGGATGCTGGGGGCCGCCCTGGCCATGGCCCTGGGCACCGTGATCAGCCGCTACGCCTGCCGCAACAGTGATCCGGTGGCCGTGACCGGCTGGCACATGGTGCTGGGGGGGCTGCCGCTGTTGGGGGCCTCGGCCCTGGCCCCCCTGGCGCTGGTGGACGCGCCCCCCTTCTGGCCCCCCTGGACACCCCAGGACTGGGGCCTGATGGCCTTCGCCTGTCTCTTCGGCAGTGCGGTGGCCTACGGGCTGTTCTTCTGGTTCGCCAGCTCCGGGGACCTGACCGGCTTCACGTCCCTGACCTTCCTTACCCCCCTGTTCGCCCTGGTCTTCGGCCAGGCCCTGCTGGGGGAGGAGCTGCGGCCCCTGCAATGGTTGGGGGCGGCCGTGGCCCTCGGTTCGGTGCTGCTGATCAACCGGCGCCAGCAGCTCTGGAAGGGGGTCACCCATGGCCCCTGACACCCTGCGCCTGCTGGTGGTCAGCACGCCGGTTGGCACCCTGGGCAGCGGCCGGGGCGGCGGCGTGGAGCTCACCGCCGCCAGCCTGGTGGCGGGCCTGCTGGAGCGGGGCCACAGCCTCACCGTGCTGGCCAAACAAGGCTCCGTACTGCCCGCCGGCTGCGACCGAGCCACCCTCTGGACCTGCCCGGGCGAGGACCAGCCCAGCTGGCAGCACCAGCGGCGCGATGCACCGGTTCAGATCCCCGGGCAAGCCGTGCTGCCACGGCTGTGGCGCCGGGCCCTGGCGGAGCAGCAGCGCTTCGATGCGGTGATCAACCTGGCCTACGACTGGCTGCCCCTCTGGCTCACCCCTTCGCTGGCCACCCCGCTGTTCCACCTGGTGAGCATGGGATCGGTGGCCGAGGCGATCGATGGGGCCATCGAGGAGGTGGCCCGCTGGGACCAGCGGCGCCTGGCCTTCCACAGCCGGGCCCAGGCCGCCGATTTTCACCTGACCCAGCCCGCGGTGGTGGTGGGCAACGGCTTCGATCTGGCGGCCTACCGATTCCGCCGGGATCCCCAGCCCCTGCTGGGCTGGGTGGGGCGGATCGCGCCGGAAAAGGGGCTCGAAGATGCGGCCCAGGCGGCCGCCCATCTGGGGCGCCCCCTGGCGGTGTGGGGGCTGGTGGAGGACCCGGCCTACGCCGCCGCCGTGGAGGCCCGAGTGCCCAAGGGAACGCTCGACTGGCGCGGCTTCCTGCCCACCGCCGAACTCCAGGAACAGCTGGGCCGCTGTGAGGTGCTGCTGAACACCCCCAAGTGGAATGAGGCCTTCGGCAACGTGGTGGTGGAGGCCATGGCCTGCGGAGTTCCCGTGGTGGCCTACCGCCGCGGCGGTCCCGGCGAACTGGTGCAGCCGGGAGTCAATGGGGTGCTGGTGCCGCCTGACGACGTGCCGGCGCTCGCGGCGGCCGTGGCCGAGGCCCGCCGCCTGGATCGGCAGGCCTGCCGCCGCTGGGTGGAGGAGACCTGCTCACGGCCGGCCTTCGCCGGCCGCATCGAACGGTGGCTGCGGGAGGGTCTTCAGGCCGACATGGGCAGCCCAGGGGCTGGGGAATAGGTTCGGTTGCCGCGCGATCCCTCCTGCGTGACCACTGCACGACCTTCCCGCTCCAGCCAGGGGGTGGTGCTGGGACTGACGGTGTTCCTGGGGGTGCTGCTTTTTCTGCGGGAGCTGGGTTCCACAGGCTTGGTGGACGAAACGCCACCCCTGTTCGCCGCCGCGGCCCGCGCCATGGCGGAAACGGGCGACTGGCTCACGCCAGCGGTGAATGGCCTGCCCCGCTACGACAAGCCGCCGCTGGTGTACTGGCTGATGGGCCTGGGGTACCTGCTGCCGGGTCAGGGCCAATGGAACCCATTGGGCACCTGGGCCTCCGGGCTTCCCTCGGCCCTGGCCACCGTTTCGGTGATGGTGGCCCTGGCCCACACCCTGCTGCGCTGGCCCCAGCCGGTGGATGGGTCCGGGGGCATGCCCCGCTGGCCGGGCCTGAGCGCCCTCTCGGCCGCCCTGGCTTTTGCCCTTTCGCCCCTGGTGATGATCTGGGGCCGGATCGCCGTCAGCGATGCGTTGTTCACCGCCTGTGTCGCCCTCACCCTGCTGCTGTTCTGGCAGGGCCATGCCGACCCAGCCAGGCCCTGGTGGCTGCCCTGGCCCGTATTAGGGCTCGCGGTGCTGGCCAAGGGCCCCGTGGCCCTCATCCTGGTGGGACTGACCCTGCTGGCCTTCGGCCTCCACCAGCGCCAACTGGGTCAACTGCTGCAACGGTTCCGGCCGGGGTGGGGGCTGCTGATCACGGCGGCGGTGGCGGTGCCCTGGTTTGCCGCCGAGCTTGTGGTGCAGGGCAAACCCTTCTGGGACAGCTTCTTCGGCTATCACAACCTGCAGCGGTTCAGTTCCGTGGTGAACCGCCATCTGCAGCCCTGGTGGTACTTCGGCCCGGTGCTGGTGGTGGCCAGCTTGCCCTTCAGCCCCCTGCTGCTGCTGGGCCTGGTGCGCTCGCTACGACGACCGACCACCACGAGCCCCCGGGCTCCGGAATTGTCCCTGGCCCCCTTCGCCGCCTGCTGGCTGCTGGTGGTCTTGGTGTTCTTCACCCTCTCGGCCACCAAGCTCCCCAGCTACTGGTTGCCCGCCACCCCGGCGGCGGGTCTGCTGATCGCCCTGGCGGCCCAGCCGATGGAGGCGATCACTGGGGGAAGGATCGATCGGGCCCTGGGCTGGGCCCGGGGGCTGACCCTGCTGCTGGGGGGAATCCTGGCGGCGGTCCTGTGGGCCTCCCCCCACTGGATCCCCCTCATCCAGGATCCGGAGATGCCCGCCCTGCCTTCGGAATTGCTGGCCAGCGGCCTGGTGCTACGGGCGGCGGCCTGCTTCACGCTGCTGGTGGCCCTCGGACTGGCGCTGTGGCGCTGGCCCCTGCCCCATCTGAGCTGGCTGCTGGCCCTCCAATTGCCCGTGGTGCTGTTCCAAACCACGGCCCTGGTGCCGATGTGGGCCCTGGGGGACCGGGTGCGGCACCTGCCTGTCCGCCAGATCGCGGCCGAGGTGGTGCGCCAACGGCAACCTGGGGAATCGGTGGCAATGGTCGGAATCATGAAGCCGTCGCTGCACTACTACAGCCGCCGGGTGGTGCTCTACGAGGGCCGAACGCCCGAAGGCGTGGTCAACCTCACCGATCGGCTCAGCCACGAGAGCCGCGCCGGTCAGGCCCCCCGCACCCCGGGGGAGGCTCCCACCGTGCTGGTGGTGATCGATGCCACCACGGCCGCCGAGCCCTACTGGCAGGGACTGGGGCCGATCGAACTGGCCCGCGTCGGTCTCTACCGCCTCTGGCGCCTGGACCGCCACCAACTCGATGCTCGGGCGAGGGCTTTGGTGGCCTCCGGTGGGGCTCGGCTGGGATGGCGCGATCCGCGGCCCGAGCGCTACTGAACCTCGGGGGACTGCCTGCGGCAGAAGCTGCAATGGCCCCAGCGGTGAATCTCGCCGCCGGGGGCCGGCCGGCCACAGTCGGGGCAGGTGCCCATGCCGTGCACGTCCACCCGACTGGGGTGAGCTGCCCAAATGGCCGCCTCCGCCTCCGCGCCGGGGGGAACCGGGGCGAAGGGCTGGACCTGGCGAAAGCGCAGATCCTTGACCGTGAACCCTGCCCCCCGCAGGGCCCCCAGCAACTGGTGGCGGTTGTACTGGAGGCCCTGCAGCCACTGGGGATGGCTGGCCCCGACCGTGAGCAGGCCACCGCTCAGTTGCAGGGGGCGGCAATGGGGGGCCAGTTGGGGGCCAGCGATGCGGGGCCAGGCCTGCCAGAGGCCGGCGAGCCCTCCGTCCCGTTGCCACCCCTGCTGGAGCTGGTCCAGACAGGCCGACAGGGCCGTCGCCGGCGGCCGGGGGGGACCCATGAGCAACGACAGGTTGCCGATCCTGCGGGTCTGGTCGGTGCTGGCGCGGGGCATGGCCGCAGGCTAGGGCGGTCAACCGCAACGGAAACGGCCGACCGGAGCCGCTACCCTCCAGACTGCCCCCTCATGGATTCATGGGCTTCTTCGATCGTCTGAGCCGCCTGCTGCGGGCCAATGCCAACGCCGCCCTCGGATCGGTGGAGGATCCCGGCAAAATCCTCGACCAGTCGGTGGCCGACATGCAGGCCGACCTGGTGAAGCTGCGCACGGCCGTGGCCACCGCCATTGCCAGCCAGAAGCGGATCCAGAACCAGGCGGAACAATCCGAGGCCCAGTCAAAAACCTGGTATGAGCGGGCCGAGCTGGCCCTCAAGGACGGCAAGGAGGATCTGGCCCGCCAGGCCCTCAGCCAGCGCAAGACCTACCAGGACACCGCCAACACCCTGAACGCTCAGCTGAGTAGCCAGGCCGTCCAGGTTGAGGCGCTCAAGAAGAGCCTGCTCGATCTGGAGGGCAAGATCGCCCAGGCCAAGACCAAGAAGGACATGCTCAAGGCCCGCTCCCAGGCCGCCCAGGCCCAGGAGCAACTGCAGAGCGCCGTGAGCGGCCTCGGCACCAATTCCGCCATGGCCGCCTTCGACCAGATGGAGGAGAAGGTGCTGCAGCAGGAAGCCCGCAGCCAGGCGGCCGCCGAGCTGGCCGGCGTCAACCTGGAGAGCCAGTTCGCCGCCCTCGAGAGCGGCAACGACGTGGACGACGAACTGGCCGCCCTCAGGAACAAGCTTCAGGGCACACCGGCCCCCACCGCCCTGCCGGCGCCCGATGCCCCCATGCCCAAGCTGGAGCCGGTGAAACCCGCCGTGGTCGACGCCGAACTCGAAGACCTGAAACGCTCGATCGACAAGCTCTGACTCGATGGGTTGGGGCGGAACCCCAAGCGGCCCGGCCAAGCCAGTGCGGGGCCTCCATACAATCGCCCCAACGTCCGAGGTTCCGTCGTGGCAGTAGCCGAGTTGACCGATGCCAACTTCTCCGAATCCGTGCTGGCGGAATCCGGCACGGTGTTGGTGGATGTCTGGGCCCCCTGGTGTGGCCCCTGCCGGCTGATGGCACCGCTGATGGAGTGGGCCGCCACCACCTACGAAGGGCGGCTCAAGGTGGGCAAGCTTGAATCCGACTCCAACCCCGTCAGCCGCGACGGCCAGAAAATCCAGGGCCTGCCCACCCTGATCCTTTTCCAGGGCGGTGTGGAGTTGGCCCGCCACGAGGGCGCCATGGCCAAACCCCAGTTGCAGGCCTTCCTGGATGCACACCTCTGAGCGGCTAAGGCGGCTCGGCAACGGCGTCTTCGCCCGCAACGACCAGCGCAAGGCGGCCTACGCCCTTCGCGCGACGGACGCCCGCGCCGCAGGCCATTCCCTGGCGCCCCTGCTGGATCTCTCCCTCGGCTCCACCGACCTGCAGCCACCGCCGGCGGCCATCGTTGCCATCGGCGCTGCCATGGAGAGGAGTAATAGCTCCAGCTACTGCCTCCATGCGGCCACCCGACCCTTCCGGGAGGCGGTGGCTGCCTGGGCCCAGCGGCGCTTCGCCGTGGCCGTGGATCCCGAAACTGAGGTAACCCTGCTGGTGGGTTCCCAGGAGGGGACAGCCCACCTGCCACTGGCCGTGCTCAACCCCGGCGATCGGGCCCTGCTGCTCGATCCCTACTACCCCTCCCACCTGGGCGGACTCCACCTGGCCTCGGCCGACCCCCTCTTCCTCCCCCTGCTGGCGGAGGAGGGATGGCGCCCCGATTTCGATCGGATCCCCGCCAGTGCCTGGGAGCAACTCAAGCTGATGGTGCTCGGGTTCCCCCACAACCCCACCGCCACGGTGGGGCAACAGGAGTGGGTCGATGCCGCCGCCCAACGGGCCCTGCGCCACGGCATCGTCTTCGCCCACGACAACCCCTACGTGGATCTGGTGCTCGAGGGGGAGGCCCCAGCGCTGCTGCGCAATCCGCTCTGGCGCCAGTGCGGCATCGAGTTCTTCTCCTTCTCCAAAGGCTGGTGCCTGGGGGGCTACCGGCTGGCCTTCGCCATTGGCGCCGAGCCCCTGATCACGGCCCTGCGCCAGGTGAAGGCGGTGGTGGACTTCAACCAATCCCTGGCGTTGCAGGCCGGCGCGATCGCGGCCCTGGAGCAGGCCCCCGATTGGCCCCAACAACTCCTGCCCACCTACCGCCAGCGACGCGATGCCATGGCGGCAGCCCTTGAACGCAACGGCTGGCCTGTGCAGCGCCCCAACCTGGCCCTCTACCTCTGGCTGGCCCTGCCGCCGGCGGCCCGGGCCGCCGGACTCGATTCGGAAACCCTCTGCGCCCGACTGCTGGAGGCCACGGGCGTGGCCCTCACCCCGGGCAACGGCTTCGGCGCCGCTGGCGAAGGCTGGCAACGGCTGGCCCTGGTCCATCCGGCACCGGATCTGGAGGCGGGGGCCGAGCGCATCGGCACCTGGTTGCGGAGCCTGGAAACCTGAACCCGAAGGGGGCCATGGCCGGGGGCACCATGGCCGCCCTCAGGCGGCTCAATCAGGGCGCAAATTCAGGCCTTGACTGGCGGTTGCGCTGGTGCCCGGTCTGCGCCAGCACCGAAACCGAACTGGACCGCTGGTTGGAGAAGGGGGCCCGGCCGCCCCTGGCGGTGCTGGCCGCCCGCCAGGTCCATGGCCATGGCCAACGGGGGAGGGCCTGGAGTTCCCCTCCTGGGGGGATCTGGATCAGCGCTGCCCTGCCCTGGCCGGAGCAGGCGGAGGGCACGGCGGCCCTGGGGCCAGCGGTGGCGGTGGGGCTGGCCTTGCAGCTGGAGGCTCTGGGGCTCCTGCCCCGGCTGAAGTGGCCCAATGACCTGCTGCTGGATGGGCGCAAGGTGGCGGGCCTGCTGCCGCGGCTGCGGCTCCGGGGCGGGCGCATCCGCTGGGCCCAGGTGGGGCTGGGTCTGAACGGCCACAATCGGGTGCCCCCCGGGGCTGTGTCCGTGGCCACCGCCCTGGGCCGGGGCCGATCCCCTGGCAGCACGGCGGCGCTGGGCGCACGGGTGCTGACGGCGCTGGACTGGGCGGCCCGCCATTCCCTGGCCCCGGAACGGGTCCGCTTCGAGGCCCAGCGGCGCCTGGAACTGCCCATCCAGGCGGTGCCGTTTGAGGGGGAGCTCTGGCAGGCCGTCGGCTTGGGCCTCGATGGCGCCCTGGAGCTGGCCCGGGGTGGGCGGCGGGCCCGGATGCTGCGTCTTTTCTAAGCTGTCCCATCCCTACCGCCCTCCCTGCCC
>JBAXME010000053.1:0-19549 GCA_037134455.1 Synechococcaceae cyanobacterium ELA445
GAACCAGTGACTCCTACCGTGTCAAGGTAGTGCTCTACCTCTGAGCTAATCGCCCGTCAGGGCTTGGCCCTAGCCCGAGAAACTTAGCAGCCAACCTTGACCCCCTCGCCCGCTGGTCGTCGTTGTCCCCGGACCTAACGGCGCGTCATCTGCAGCCGCCATCGCTGTCGCTTGGTGGCCTCCACCGTTTCGATCGTCAGCTCGCCCCGGCCCTCCAACTGGATCCGCTCACCCGCCACCAGCTCCCGGCTGGGGCTCGTCACGGCCGTCCAGTTCACCCGTACGGCGCCGGAGCGGATCAGCTCTCCCATGCGGTTGCGCGACAGGCCGAAACCCGCCGAGGCCACCGCATCGAGGCGGCAGGAGGCCTCCACGCTGGAGAGGCGCCGCGGCAGCGGGCGGCTGGGGAACTGGAGGCGATCGGGAGTCAGCCCCTCGATGCGCACCTCCACGGTGCGCACCAGCAGCGGCGCTCCGGTTGCCTGCGCTTGGAGCAGCCTCGCGGCCAACCCGGGGGTGGCCAGCAGCTGAGCCCCCCGGTCGCCCCGCACCCACAGGTCCCCCAGCTCCCCCGGATCCGCTCCTGCGTTGGCCAAGGCCTCGCGGAAGTCGGCGGGGCTGGCGGCATCGAACAGGAAATTGCCACTGAGCTCCAGGCCCGCAATCGGCGTCGAGCCCGGATCAGCTTCGGCGGCGATTCCGGCGTCGCTGCGGCTCAGCAACAGGCGGCAGCGCTCCGCCTGGGGCCAGCCGCCATCCGCCCCCAGGGAGAGTTCGCTGAGGCACCCCAGCCGCTCGGCGGCCTCCTCCCGCACCGCCGCCGTCACGAAGGGGCTCCAA
This sequence comes from Synechococcaceae cyanobacterium ELA445, assembly GCA_037134455.1. GTDB lineage: Bacteria > Cyanobacteriota > Cyanobacteriia > PCC-6307 > Cyanobiaceae > ATX-6F1. The sequence goes on from JBAXME010000053.1 coordinate 841, forward strand.
AGCGGCTGCCAGGTGCGCAGCACCTGCTCCGCCAACTGGATCAGGGCCTCGAGTTCGTGGGGCTGACGGCTTCCCTCCAGCAGGGAGGCGCGGGGCAGGCTCATGCGTCGGCCAACCGCACCACCGCCCTGGCTCCCGACTGTTGCAGGGTGGTCCAGGGCAGCTCCACGTCGGCCGCGGTTTCTACCAGCAGCAACCAGTTGCCCTCCGCCAGGCGATTGCGCAGGATGCGGATCTGGTCGTCCGATTCGGAGGCGACGCTGGCGGCGGCGGCGAAGCTGCCCATCCAGCCGGACCCCAGCCCCAGCAGCCCGCCGACCACTGGTTCGCCCCAGGGGCCGAGGAAGGCGAAGGTCTGTAGATCGGTGATCTGGGTGAAGGTGACCCCGGCGAGGAAGCCAAAGGGAATCAGCCAGCGGGCCATGCTGCGCTGCCGCTGACGGCGGCCGATCGCCGGCGTGAGCGCCGCGATCGTGTCGATGTTCTGCTCCTGCTCGCCGATCGCCACCAGGCGGCTGGGGGGCGTCGTCAGGCCGCCGAGCCGATCCCGCAGCTTGTGGAGCTGCCTGCGATCCGCCAACACCACCACGCAAGTAGCCACGAGAAGCCTCCAATCCGCCGATTCTCCCTGGCCGTGAGGGCCACTGGTGACCGCTCACTACACTTCACCACCTGCTCAGCCCCCATGGGTCATGACGAAGGTTCTGGTTTCCGACCCGATTGATCAGGCAGGTATCGACATCCTGGGCCAGGTGGCCGAGGTGGACGTGCGCACCGGACTGCCCCCCGATCAGCTCAAGGCGATCATCGGCGACTACGACGCCCTGCTGATCCGCTCGGGCACCCAGGTGACCGCCGAGATCATCGAAGCGGCCGACAAGCTGCGCATCATCGGTCGTGCCGGTGTCGGCGTCGACAACGTTGACGTGCCCGCCGCCACCCGCCGGGGCGTCATCGTGGTCAATTCCCCTGAGGGCAACACGATCGCGGCGGCGGAGCAGGCCCTGGCCTTGATGCTCTCCCTTTCGCGCCATGTGCCCCAGGCCCACAGCAGCACGATGGCGGGGGGCTGGGACCGCAAGACCTACGTCGGCAACGAGCTCTATAAAAAGAAGCTCGGCGTGGTGGGCCTGGGCAAGATCGGCTCCCACGTGGCCCGGGTGGCCCAGGCCCTGGGCATGGAGGTGATCGCCTACGACCCCTTCATCTCCGCTGAGCGGGCCCAGCAGCTGCAGGTGCGGCTCTCGGCCCTGGCTCCCCTGTTCGCTGAGGCCGACTACATCACGCTGCACCTGCCCCGCACCCCGGACACCGAGAACCTGGTGAATGCGGAGCTGCTGGCCACGATGAAGCCCACCGCCCGTCTGGTGAATTGCGCCCGGGGAGGCATCATCGACGAGGCGGCCCTGGCAGAGGCGGTGCGTACCGGCGTGATCGCCGGCGCGGCCCTTGATGTCTATGCCAACGAACCCCTCGAGGCGGATTCACCCCTGCGCAGTGTCAACGAGCGGCTGATCCTCACGCCACACCTGGGGGCCTCCACCGAAGAGGCCCAGGAAAACGTGGCCATCGATGTGGCCGAGCAGATCCGCGACGTCCTGCTGGGGTTGCCGGCCCGCAGCGCCGTCAACATCCCTGGCCTCACCCCCGAGGTGATGGAGAGGCTCAAGCCCCACCTGCAGCTGGCCGAGACCCTGGGCCTGCTGCTCAGCCAGCTCTCGGGCGGCGCGGTGCAGGAGCTGGAGGTGCGGCTCCAGGGCGAGTTCGCCAGCCACCCCTCCCAGCCCCTGGTGGTGGCCTCGCTCAAGGGGCTGCTCTCGGCGGCCCTGGGCGACAGCATCAACTACGTGAATGCCTCCCTGGAGGCCAAGGGCCGCGGCATCCGGGTGCTGGAGGTGAAGGACGAGACCAGCCGCGATTTCGCCGGGGGTTCGTTGCAGCTCACCTCCCGGGGCGGCGCCGTGACCCACAGCGTCACCGGAGCGGTGTTCGCCGATGGCGAGCTGCGCATCACCACCATTGATGAGTTCCCGGTGAATGTGGCCCCCAGCCGCCACATGCTGTTCACCCGCCACCGGGACATGCCCGGGATCATCGGCCACCTGGGCTCGGTGCTGGGAGAGCACAACGTCAACATCGCCTCGATGCAGGTGGGCCGCCGCATCGTGCGCGGCGACGCCGTGATGGTGCTCAGCCTCGATGATCCGATTCCCGCCAGCCTGCTGGCCACGATTCACACGATCGACGGCATCAGCGAAGCCCACCCCGTCACCCTCTGAGCCGGCCGATGGTCAACCAGGCCTGGTGGCGGCTGGAGATGGAGGCTCCCGCGGAGCTGGAGGAGTCTCTGCTGTGGAAGCTGCCCTGCCTGGGCATCCACCGCTTGGCCATCCGTTCCAGCCCCGCGGAGCCGGAGCTCCATCAGCTGGTGGCCTGGCTGCCGGAGATCGACTGGCCGGAAGCGCAACGCCAGCAGCTGGCTAACGCCCTGGCGCCCCTGGCCGAGCCCTTCGGTCTCGATCTGCCCCCCCTGGACTGGTTTCGGCAGAGTGACGAGGATTGGAGCCTGAGCTGGAAGCAGCACTGGCAGCCCGATCCGGTGGGGGAGCGGCTGCTGATCCTCCCTGCCTGGCTGGAGATCCCTGAGGAGCACCGCGGGCGGCTGGTGATCCGCATCGACCCCGGCAGCGCCTTTGGCACCGGTAGCCATCCCACCACCCGCCTCTGCCTGGAGGCCCTCGAAGCCTTGGCTACCGGGCGCGGGGGCACCCTGGGGGGCCTGCGGGTGGCGGACCTGGGCTGCGGCAGCGGCATCCTGGGCCTGGGAGCCCTGCGGCTGGGGGCCCCATGCCTGGCAGCCAGCGACACCGACCCCCTGGCCGTGCGCGCCACCGGTGAGAACGCCGCGCTCAACGGCCTCCCTGCCGATGGAGCACCGCCGATCGCGCTGGCCGAGGGGTCGGTGGAGGTGTTGGCGCAGCTGCTGCAGGGCCGTCCCGCCGATCTGCTGCTCTGCAACATCCTGGCGCCGGTGATCGAGGAACTGGCCCCCCGCTTCGCCTCCGTGCTGGCACCGGACGGGGTGGGGTTCCTCAGTGGCCTGCTGCTGGAGCAGGTGGAGGGTCTGCGGCGGGCCCTGGCGGCCGCTGGATGGCAGGCAGAGCTGGCGGCAGCCCAGGGCCCGTGGGGTCTGTTGGAGATCCGCAGCGGCGCTGAAGGCCCAGCCGTGCCCCCTGAAGTTGCATAAGGCACACTGATCTGTGCCTTCGCTTTGATTGGGCTTCTCTGCCAACACCGCCCAGAACGGCGGTAACGGCCCCGGTTGGTTGTAGGAAGGTGCGGTCCTACAGGCCCGGATCCACCAGGCGCCTGTGAGCCCTAATCCCTTCCATGGCTTCCTACAAGGTCACCCTGATCAACGAGAGCGAGGGTCTTAACAAGACCATCGAGGTTCCCGATGACCAGTACATCCTCGACGCCGCCGAGGAGCAGGGAATCGACCTCCCCTATTCCTGCCGTGCGGGCGCCTGTTCTACCTGTGCCGGCAAGCTGACGGCTGGCACCGTCGACCAGTCCGACCAGAGCTTCCTGGACGACGACCAGATCGAGGCCGGTTTCGTCCTCACCTGCGTCGCCTACCCCACCTCCGACGTCACCATCAAGACCCACGCTGAAGAAGAGCTCTATTGAGCCCAGACGGGAGCTTCGCTCCCGCCTTGAAACTGGCGTTTGCCTCCGCCACCCTTCGGGGTGGCTTTTTTGTCGCCCCCCTTCCCTCTCCGCCCCCTTGGCACAGGTTCCTTCAGGGTCCCCATCACCGCTGGTGCAGGCCCTGCTGGAGCCGGGCAGCATCCATAGCAGTCCGGGGGGGCAGTACAGCTTCCGCGTGCTCGGTCCCTGCTGCCGCCTGTTTGATCGCGAGGAGTTGCCCTGGCCCTGCTGCCGCCTTGCCTGGCGCAGCAAGGAGCCCAGCTGGCGGCGCATCGGCCGCCGCTTCGTTGCCGATCTGGCGTCACGGCGCTGCCCCTCCTACTGCGTGGATCTGCTGCAGCCCGGCTCCCGGCCCACCCGCACGGTGCTGACCCTGTTCTCCCAGCGACTGGCCCCGGAGTTGCAGGAGTGGTGGTACAGCAAGAACCATGAAAAAGCCGCGACCGAAGTCGCGGCGGAAGGGTGAGGCCAATTCCGACCGGCGCCTGGGCCGGAGGGGATCGGATGGGTGATGGGTCGGCAGATCAGAAGTAGATCTTGCCACCGCCCCATTGGATGCCCTGCACCTTGGGCGCCACCAGGATGTACCCGGCGATCAGGCGCAGGTCGTCCTCGTCGAGGTCGCGCATCTTCACGAAGATGTCGCTGCTCCGGAGGCTGGGGTGTACGTCGGCAATGCTGTACTCCCCGTCGTAGGAGGTGGGGTCCTTGATGTAGTCCACCAGGGCGTCGACGGAGTCCCGCGGCGGGGTGGCAAGGGCCAGGGTTTCGGGGTCGAGCCCCACGTTCTGGTTGGTTTTGGTGATGCCACCGGCGTGGCAGCTGCCGCAGCTTTGGTTGAACAGCTTGCGGCCGGACTTGACCTCCTGCTCGCTGAAGCTGACCAGGCTGCCGTCGGGGGAGCCAGGCACGGTGAGGGTGGCGGCATCCCATTGGGCCGCGGACACCGGACCACCGAAACAGACCAGCAGTGCCAGCGGCAGAACCAGCAGGGTTCTGGCGGCGGCCCGGAGCGCAGAGGAGAGGAAAGAAGCCATGGAGGAAGCTGGCGAAGTGGCGGTTGCACCGCACCTGAGACCTTGTATCACGGGCAGAGTGCCCGTCGGGCCGGAATCACGAACTGTTGCAGGCAAAGGGGTCTGGGCGGCTCCAATCAATTGCCGGCGGGACCCACATCAAGGCAGAGGAAATCCTTGGCCAGCACCGTGTTGGCAAAGATTGTGCGGGCTTCGTTCAGCAGGTCGTCAGCCGTGACTGGATTGCCGTGGGCATAGCGGGGGCTGAGGTGGGTGAGCACTAACTGGCCGACACCCGCCGCCGCCGCTGTCTGGGCCGCCATGGTGCTGGTGGAGTGCTGGCGCTGGAAGGCCATCTCCGCTTCCCGGTGGGCGAAGGTGGCCTCGTGGATGAGCACGTCGGCTCCCCTGGCCAGCTCCACCGCCGCCTCGCTGAAGACCGTGTCGGTGCAGTAGACGACGCTGGCGCCCGCCCTTGGCGGACCGCACAGCTCGCTGCCCTCGATGCGCCGCCCATCCTCCAGGAGCACGCTGCGCCCCTGTTTGAGCTCGGCGTAGATCGGGCCAGGCGGGATGCCCAGGACACGGGCCCGTTCCACGTCAAAGCGCCCGGCCAGGGGTTTGCGGTCGATCCGGTAAGCGAAGGCGGGCACCCGGTGGGTGAGGGGGGTGCAGCGCACCACCAGCTCGCCGTCATCGAGGAGGGGTGCCCCGCTGTGGGCCGCCGCCTCCACCCGGTGCACCCTCAGGGGGTAGCCGATGCGGGTGGAGGAAGTGCGCAGCACGCCATCGAGGTAGTCCCGCAGGGGTTCCGGGCCGTAGATGTCCACGCCTGGACAACTGCCCGCCATGCCCAGGCTCGCCAGCAGACCGGGCAGACCGAAGACGTGGTCGCCATGCATGTGGGTCACGAAGATCCGGCGCAGTTGGGAGACCCTCAGGTCGCTGCGTAGGAACTGGTGCTGGGTGCCTTCGCCGCAATCGAACAGCCAGAGCTCCGACCGCTGGGGCAGCCTGAGGGCCACTGCGGAGACGTTGCGGGCACGGGTCGGGACACCCGAGCTCGTGCCGAGAAAGGTGATCTGCACGCCCGGACTCTCTCAAGTCCAATGCTGTCACGCCAGGGAACTGGCGGGTCGGCCTTCCCCCGGTCACAATGGCGCCGCCTTTGTTCGCCCTGAACCGGCTGCCATGCTCCGCCCCCCCCTCCAGCGCCTGCGGTGCCGTTCCTTCGTGGGGCTGCTGGCGTCGGGCGGCCTGCTGGCGCTCGCGCTGCCACTGCTGACCACCGAAGTGGGCCGCGCCCAGCAGACCGAACCCCAGGTGAGGGTCCTGTTGCTGGAGTCCAACGACCTCACCGTCAGTGGGCTGTCGGGGGGCCTGCGGGTCCGGGATGCCGGTGGCACCGTGCTGGCGGAGGCCCCCGGCGGCCAGAACCTCCAGCTGCGGCTGGCGGGGGGACTGGTGGAGGCCCTGGGGTTACCGCGTCCGCTGCGGGTTAACGAACTCTGGATTGAGCCCCTCGCGGATGGTGGCGCCGAGGGAGGCCTGGGGCTCCAGAACCGCCGCTATCGAGGCCGCCTGCAGCTGCTGCCGGGCAGCTCCAGCCTGCGGGTGATCAACCACCTGGGCATCGAGACCTACCTCCCCAGCGTCGTGGGCAGCGAAATGCCCGCCAGCTGGCCCCTGGAGGCCCTGCGGGCCCAGGCAGTGGCGGCCCGCACCTATGCCCTGCAGCAGCGCAAACCCGCTGCCCCCTTCGACCTGCGGGCCACCGTGGCCAGCCAGGCCTACCGGGGGGTGGAGGCCGAGACCCCTTCCACCTGGGAGGCTGTGCGGGCCACCCGCGCCCTGGTGCTCACCTATCAGGGGGATCTGATCAACGCCGTCTTCCACAGCAGCAGCGGCGGCAGCACGGAGAACAGCGGCGACCTCTGGTCCCGGCAGCTCCCCTACCTGGTGAGTGTTCCTGATTTCGATGACCTGAGCCCCGTGCGCGAGTGGCGCCAGGTGCTGCAGGCCGATGCGCTGCAGCGGGCGTTCGCGGAGATCGGAGGGGCCAGCCGCATCGAGGTGCTGGCCACCACGTCCACGGGCCGGGTGCGCCAGGTTCGCGTGGTGGGACCCCGGGGCCAACTGCTGCTCAGTGGCGCCGAATTGCGCAGCCGCCTCGGTCTCAAGAGCACCACGGTGCGCTTCGAGCCCTTGCCCACGGGGTCTGCATTGGCTGTTGGAGGGTTCCAGCCTGTTGGAGGGTCCCAGCCTGTTGGAGGGTCCCAGTCTGTTGGACAGTCCCCGCCTGATGGTCCGGCCCAGTCCTCTGGCCGTCCCCCGTCATCGTTACGACCCTCCCCCTGGCTGCGGGACTCGGCACCGGTGGATTCAGCCACGGGTGTCTCCCTGCAGGATCCGCCAATCTTCCCCCCAGGGGCACGGCTCGAGTCCCCGCCCCCTGCTGGTCTGGTGGCCATCGGACGGGGATTCGGCCACGGCGTGGGCATGAGTCAGTGGGGTGCCTATGGGATGGCGCGACGCGGTGAGGGGTTCGAGGGGATCCTGCGGCACTTCTACCGGGGCGCGGTTGTCGGACCCTTCCGGGACCTCACCGCCCAAGTTCCAGCCACCCTCCCGCTTGAAGGGCCCCTGCGCATTCCCACCGTGCTGGCCAACCGCGTGCGCCCCTGATCACGCCGGTTGTGCCATGGTCCCGGCGGCTTCCTGGCGAACGGTTGCTGGTGGAGAGCGATGGCGCCGCCGTCGGTTCCCGGGTGGCCGATCGTCTGCTGGAGGCCCTGCTCGCCGAGAAGCCAAGGCCCCTGGGCCTGGCCACCGGCCGCACCATGGCGCCCGTCTACGCCGCCCTGCGCCAACGGCTGGGGGATCTGGAGCCCGTCCGGCGACGGGCCGCCCTGGAGGGCTGGAGCAGCTTCAATCTCGACGAATACGTCGGCCTGGGGGCGGATCACCCCGCCTCCTTCCACGCGGCCATGCGCCGGGAACTGGGGGATCCCTTGGGGATCCCCCCCGACGCCCTGCGGCTGCCCGATGGAGCTGCCCCTGATCCAGACCGTGAGGCGCGTCGCTATGGCGCGGCCCTTGCCGCCGCGGGAGGCATCGGTCTTCAGATCCTTGGCCTGGGTGAAAACGGCCATGTGGGCTTCAACGAACCACCCTGTGCGCCCGGGGCCCGCACCCGGTGTGTCTCGCTGCAGGAGGCCACCCGCCGCCAGAACGCTGCCGCCTTTGGCGGCGATCCCGAACGGGTGCCGCAGCGGTCGATCACCCTGGGCCTGGCCGAGATCCTGGCGGCGGAGCGGATCGTTCTGGTGGTGACCGGTGCCTCCAAGGCGGCCATCCTGCGGCGGGTCCTGGAGGATCCTCCCCAGGCGGCGGTGCCCGCCAGTTGGCTGCTGGCCCACCCCGATCTGACGGTGATTGCCGACCGCTCGGCCCTCGGGCTCAGCCCATCGCCGCCGCCAGCAGCTGATCCTCGGCCTCCAGGTTCGAGCTGACGCTGCGCACGTCGTCGAGTTCATCGAGGGCCTCCAGCAGCCGGAGCGTGGCCCGCAGGGTCTCCAGGTCGCCCAGGCGGCAGGGGGTGTGGGCCTGCCAGCGGAGGTCGCAGCCCGCCACGGCCCAGCCCAGGCGACCGAGGCTCCCCTGGAGGGCCTCCAGTTGCGCCGGCTCACAGAAGACATCGGCCCCCTCTCCGTCGAGGCTGTAGCCGGTTACCTCCAGCTCCAGCAGGCTTTCCAGCAAGGCCTCTTCCAGAAGGCAGCCACCATCAAGGCGCACGACGCCCCGCAGGTCGAACAGGTAGCCGACGCAGCCGCTCTCCCCCAGGTTGCCGCCGTTCTTGCTGAAGGCCAGCCGCATCTCCGCCGCCGTGCGGTTGCGGTTGTCCGTGAACGCCTCCACCAACACCGCCAACCCGCCGGGTCCGTAGCCCTCGTAGCGGACCGACTCCAGGGCCGGGCCATCCCCATCGCCGCGCCCGGAGCCCTTGGCGATCGCCCGCTCGATGTTGACGTTGGGCATGCCGGCCGCACGGGCCTTCTCGATGGCCGTGCGCAACTGGAAGTTGCCGGCCGGATCGCCGCCGGCGCGGGCAGCCACGGTGATCTCCCGCCCCAGCCTGGTGAACACCGCCCCCCGGCGGGCGTCGACCACCGCCTTGGTGCGCTTGATCTGGGACCACTTGCTGTGGCCGGCCATCTAACCCTTCGCGTTCAGCACCAGTTTCGGTTGCAGCCGTCCCCCTTCCCCGCCGCGGGCTAGCCCCTGCAGCTCACCGTCCGCATCCAGGACCACCACGGGCTGGTTCTGCTCCGGCCCCTGAGCCAGCCGCTGGGCGAGCTCCAGGGGAGCCGCCAGGGCGCGGCCGCAGCGCCAGCTCTCGAGTTCGGCCGCGTCCAGGTGGTGGCAGGGAAGGTGGGCCAGGGCTTCGCGGGGATCCACCAGCTCGGGAAGGGGATCCTGGGCCAGCCGCTCCAGGGTCACCGCCCTGGAGAGATCGAAGCCCAGGGCCTTGGTGCGCCGCAGGTGGGCCAGGGCGCCGCCGCAGCCCAGCCCGTTCCCCAGGTCCCTGGCCAGGGAACGGATGTAGGTGCCGGCGGAGCAGCGCACCTCAACCTCCAGCTGGCCCGTTTCGCCATGCCAGGTCAGCAACTCCAACCGCTCGATCGTGACCGGACGGGGCTCCAGTTCCAGGCTCTCGCCCCGGCGCACCCGCACATGGGCCCTTTCCCCTGCAACGTGCACCGCCGACACCTGTGGGGGCCGTTGCAGGATCGGCCCGCGGAACGAGCCCAGGGCCGCCTCCAGGGCCGCTTCCTCCAGCGGGGGCACCGGCCGCCGTTCCAGTTCCTCGCCGCTGAGGTCGTCGCTGCTGGTGCGCACCCCCAGCTGGATCACCCCCCGGTAGGTCTTGGTGCCCTCGAGATAGGGCAGCAACCGGGTGGCGGGCCCCAGGGCGATCGGCAACACCCCGGTGACGGCGGGGTCGAGGGTGCCGCCGTGGCCCACCCGCTTGAGGCCGTAGCGCCGCCGCACCCGGGCTACGCAGTCATGGGAGGTGAGGCCGGCGGCTTTGTCGAGCACCAGGAAGCCCCATGGATCCCGTTGGGCTTCCGTCGGATCTGGTGCGGTGGTCGACGGCGGCGGCACGGACGGGCCAGTTGGACGTTGGCTCGCCACCCTATGGGGAGCTGTGCCCCGATCCAGGAGCCCATGACGCTTGCAAACCGCCGTGATCTGGCCTTTCTGGTGTTGGCCGGAATCTTTCTGGGCACCATGGGCATGCTCAACATCCTTGGCCTGACCCGCTTTCTCAGCCTCGGCTCCATCGGTGGCTGGCCGATCGTGGTGGCGGTGGGTGCCCTGCCCTACCCGGTCACCTTCCTGTGCACGGACCTGATCAGCGAACTATGGGGGGAGGAGAAGGCGGGCCAGGTGGTCTGGGTGGGGCTGCTGCTCAACGGTTGGATCGTGCTGATCCTTTGGCTGGGCGGGGTGCTGCCGGGGTTGGAGGGCGCCGACGGTTCCACCTTCTTCGAGATGCGCCGCTTGGCCTTTGGGGCGGTGGGGGCCTCAATGGCGGCTTACCTGGCGGCCCAGTTCACCGATGTGCGCCTGTTCCATTTCTGGAAGCGCTTCAGCGGCGGCAAGGCCCTGTGGCTGCGCAACAACGGCTCCACCTTGGTGAGCCAGCTGGTGGACACCACGGCGGTGGTGCTGATCAGCCACTACGCCGCCCATGTTCTGCCGGTGGAGACCAGCCGGCCCGTGCTGCCCCAGCTGGGACAGTTCATCGCCAGCGGCTACCTGTTCAAGTTTGTGGCCGCCCTGCTCGACACCCTGCCCTTCTATCTGCTGGTGGCCTGGTTACGGCGCTGGCTGGAGGTGCCAGGGGATGGGGTCGAGCTGGGTGCCGAGCCAGATCCCGTGCGAGGGGAAGCCCTACCGTGAATCCTTTGGGGGGTGCCGTGCCTGTGGTTGCAGCGGATCTTGGGCTGGAGGCTTTCCTTGCCGATGGGTTTGCCCTTAAGCGGCAGCTGGCTGCCTATCTGGAGCTCAGCCCCCAGGAGCTCGAGCGCCGCCTGCCCAGCAGCACCGCCGATCTGGCGGCCCTCCACCCCGGTGGTTTTGATCCCGATCAGGCCTCGGCGTTCTACGAAGAGGCGGTGGGCACCGGCCACCTGCTGGATCTGGCCGCCTGGCACCTGGGCAGCTCCGCCTACATCGCCGACACCCTGCGGCTGCAGGAGCGCTTCGCCCGCGGCCAGGTGCTCGACTTCGGCGGCGGCATCGGTACCCATGCCCTGGCCGCCGCTGCCCTGCCCCAGGTGGAGCAGGTGTGGTTCGTGGATCTCAACCCCCACAACCGTGCCTTCGTGGCCAGGCGCGCCGAAGCCTTTGGGTTGGGCACCAAGCTTCGCTGCTTCCGGGACCTGGACGACCCCGCCCTCCCCGGGCGCTTCGACACGGTGGTCTGCCTGGATGTGCTGGAGCACCTGGCCGAGCCGGCTGGCCAGCTGGAGCGTTTCGCCGCGCGCCTATCAGCCGATGGGATCGCCCTGATGAACTGGTATTTCTTCAAGGGGTTCGGCGGTGAATTCCCCTTTCACTTCGATGATCCGGCCCTGGTGGAAGGGTTCTTTCGCACCCTGCAGGCGCGCTTCCTTGAGGTGTTCCACCCTTACCTGATCACCACAAGGGCCTACCGGCTGGCGGGCTGAAGCAGCCATCCGAGTGCCGCCGGAGGTGGAGGGCCTGCTGCCTGGGGCTACCGCAGTTAAGCCAGGGCCTGGCGGCCCTGGCCGACCAGTGGGGGGAGAACCCTTCAGCCCACGTTGACGCGCTTGCGGCTGCGCAGGCCGCGTTTGATCGTGTCGAAGCTGACCACACCATCCACCAGGGCGAACAGGGTGTCGTCGGTGCCGCGGCCCACGTTGACGCCGGGCAGCACGGAGGTGCCGCGCTGGCGGATAAGGATCGAGCCGGCGCTGACGGCCTCACCGCCGTAGCGCTTGACCCCGAGGCGCTTGCTGTTGGAGTCCCGGCCGTTGCGGGTGGAGCCTGTGCCTTTCTTGTGGGCCATGGATGAGGGGGGGGGGAGGTTGTGGGGAGACGCGGGGTGTCAGGCGAGGGCCTTGCCGGCCACGGTGATCGACTGCACCAGCACCCGGGTGAGCTCCTGACGGTGACCGTTCTTGCGGCGGGTCTTTTTCTTGGGACGCATCTTATAAACAATGATTTTGGGCCCGCGGCGGTGCTCCAGCACCTTGAGCTCCACCTGGGCGCCTTCCACGAACGGGTGGCCCAGGGTGGCGCCGGCGGCTCCCTTGACCAGGAGCACGTTCTCCAGGGTCACGGTGTCGTCCACCTCGGCATGGATCCGGTCCAGGTCGTAGTAGCGGTTGGCCTGGAGCCAGAACTGGCTACCGGAGGTCTCGACGATGGCGTAAGTGCCGTTGGCCTCGCTGGAGGCGGCGGCATCGGGGGAAGGGCTCATGGTTGTCAGGGGACGTGGACAGGCTGACGGCGTCGGTTAAAAACCGCCATCATTGGGCCTGGCGCACGGCAATTGGAAGACAAACAAGAATCTTCCCTCGCCGATGTTCCCACCGTCAACACTGGGGCCCACTCTGTGGGGGCCCAATCTGGCTTTGATGTCCCAGCCGGCTCTCACGATCGCGTCGCTTCTCCAGGACCCGCGGCTCCAGCAGGCCTGCGGCCAGTGGCTCACGGGCGGCCGCTACGAGCTGGTGGAGCTCGGCGACCAGAGCGATCCGGTGGCGGTGCTGGAGGCCCGCAGGGACGGCTTCGATGCCGTGCTGATTGAGCAGGGTGCCCTGGCCGGCGATGCCTACCAGCACCTCATTCGCCAGGGGCTGCTGCTGCCGGCGGTCGTGGTGGGAGCGGTGAGTGGCCGGCAGGAATATCACGACGCCGAGGTCCACCTGCCCCCGGACCAATTGGAACAGCTCACCTACAGCCTCGATGCGGCCGTCTCACGGGTTCTGCGGCGGGGGCTCTCCGGCTCGGGTGCCAACGGCGATGGCGACCCGGCGGTGCCCGCTTCCGGCTGGACCCTGACCAACCGGCTCAAGGAACGGCTCGGCTATCTGGGCGTGTTCTACAAGCGGGATCCTTCCCGTTTCCTGCGCAACCTGCCCGCCCAGGATCGCCGTGACTTGCTTCAGTCGTTGGAGCGCACCTACCGCGACTTGCTGATCAGTTATTTCCGCGATCCTGCCGCCGCCAACCAGGCGCTCGAGAGCTTCGTGCACACGGCCTTCTTCACGGATTTGCCCATCACCAAGGCTGTGGAGATCCACATGAATCTGATTGATGACTTCTGGAAACAGTTAAAATTGGAATCGCAAAGCAATACCTTCCTCCAGGACTATCGCCTGGCCCTTCTCGATGTCATGGCCCATCTCTGCGAGATGTACCGTCGTTCGGTTCCTGCGGAAACTCCCTTGCTGACCAAGCGGCGCGATGCCCAGCCGGCGATGGCAGTCCAGGAGGTGTCCTGATGCCTGTCAGTAAGGCCTACATCCTCAAGCTCTACGTGGCGGGTAATACACCCAATTCCATGCGAGCTCTTAAGACCTTGCGCAACATCCTTGAGAACGAGTTCAAGGGGCTCTATGCGCTGAAGGTGATCGACGTGCTCAAGAATCCCCAGCTGGCCGAAGACGACAAGATCCTGGCGACCCCCACCCTGGCCAAGATCCTCCCGCCTCCGGTTCGTCGGATCATCGGTGATCTTTCCGATCGGGAACGGGTGCTGATTGGTCTTGATCTTCTCTACGACGAACTCAACGAGGAGGCTGCGGGCTCCGTGGTGCTTGAGGACGACGGGTCGTAACTCACCGCCGCTCGTTCGGTTTCCATCCGAACGCTATTCCCCAACTCGCTATCTTCCGTTCTCCCTTCATGCAGGATCCAGTCCAAAGCAGCATCTCTCCGGTGCAGGTGCAAAAGCTACCGACGGGCATCGAAGGGTTTGATGACGTTTGTCATGGCGGCTTGCCCATTGGCCGCTCCACGCTGATCAGTGGCACGTCAGGCACGGGCAAGACCATTTTCTCGCTTCATTTTCTCTACAACGGCATTCGTCATTTCGATGAGCCGGGCATCTTTGTGACCTTCGAGGAATCGCCCCTCGATATTCTGCGCAACGCCGCCAGCTTCGGCTGGAATCTCCAGGAGCTGGTGGAGCAGGACAAGCTCTTCATCCTTGATGCCTCTCCTGATCCGGATGGACAGGATGTGGCGGGCAATTTCGATCTTTCCGGTCTGATCGAGCGCATCAACTATGCCATCCGTAAGTACAAGGCCCGCCGAGTCGCGATCGACTCGATCACGGCGGTGTTTCAGCAGTACGACGCCGTTTCGGTGGTGCGCCGGGAGATCTTCCGACTGATCGCCCGTCTCAAGGAAATCGAGGTCACCACCTTGATGACCACCGAGCGGATTGATGAGTACGGCCCCATCGCCCGCTACGGCATTGAGGAGTTCGTCTCCGACAACGTGGTGATTTTGCGCAACGTGCTTGAAAGCGAGCGCCGCCGCCGCACCGTGGAGATCCTCAAGCTCAGGGGCACCACGCACATGAAAGGGGAGTTCCCCTTCACCATGGGCGCCAACGGCATCAACATCTTCCCCCTCGGGGCGATGAGGCTTACGCAGCGCTCCTCCAACGTGCGCGTCAGTTCGGGGGTGCCGCGGCTTGATGAGATGTGTGGCGGTGGTTTCTTCAAGGATTCGATCATCCTGGCCACCGGTGCCACCGGCACAGGCAAGACCCTGCTGGTGAGCAAGTTCATCGAGAACGCCTGCGCCAACCAGGAACGGGCCATCCTGTTTGCCTATGAGGAGTCGAGGGCCCAGCTGCTGCGCAACGCAACAAGCTGGGGCATCGATATTGAACGGATGGAGCAGGAGGGCCTACTCAAAATCATCTGCGCCTATCCAGAATCCACTGGTCTTGAGGATCACATGCAGATCATCAAGACCGAAATCAATCAGTTCAAGCCCTCCCGCATGGCGATTGACTCCCTCTCCGCTCTGGCACGGGGGGTGAGCCATAACGCCTTCCGCCAGTTCGTGATCGGGGTGACCGGCTACGCCAAGCAGGAGGAGATCGCTGGCTTCTTCACCAACACCTCGGAGGAGTTCATGGGCAGCCACTCGATCACCGACTCCCACATCTCCACGATTACCGACACCATCCTGCTGCTCCAGTACGTGGAGATCCGGGGCGAGATGGCCCGGGCGTTGAATGTGTTCAAGATGCGCGGCTCCTGGCATGACAAGGGCATCCGCGAATTCGTGATCACCGGTAACGGCCCTGAGATCAAGGACTCGTTCTCTAACTTTGAGCGAATCATCAGTGGCGTACCCCACCGCATCAACACCGATGAGCGCAGCGAGCTGGCCCGCATCGTCAGGGGCGTGGCCAGTGAAGATGCCATCTGAGCGGCCGGGCAAGCCTGCCGGTGCTGCCTTCAGCCTGGGAAGCTGACCATCTGCATCCGGCGCTCGGCGTCCACCAGCAACTCGTCGCCGTCAGCTTGCTCCAAGGGCAGATCGAACCAGAATGTGGTGCCCACCTGGGGTTCGCTGGCAAGTTGGATCCGGGTGCCGTGCTTGTCAAGAATGCCGCGCACGATCGAGAGGCCGAGGCCGGTGCCCACTTCGGTGTGTACGGCGTTCTCCACCCGATAGAAGCGCTCGAAGATACGGTCCTGGTCCTCCTGGGAGATGCCGCTGCCGGTATCGGCCACCTCCACCCTCAGCCGGGGCAGGGGTGAGGTGAGCTCGCAGTAGGGGCTGTTCCCGCTTGGCGCCGTGCTCGGATCCAGCTGGCAGATGTCCGGCCAGGGATAGGCCCGCAGCAGCACCTGTCCGCCTGGGGCGGTGAACTTGAGGGCATTGCCCACCAGGTTGTCAAACACCTGCAGGAGCAGATCCCAGTTGCCCCGCACCCGGGGCAACTGGGGATCCACCTCCAGATCGAGGCTGACCCCCTTGTCGTCGGCGTTGAGCCGGTAGGTGCGCAGGGTCTGCTCGATCGCCGGGCGCAGCTCCATGGGCTCCAGGGTCCAGACCTGTTCAGATTCCAGCCGGGAGAGATCGAGAACATCGTTGACCAGTCGGGTGAGTCGGTCCGTCTCGTCGTTGGCGATGGCCAGGAACTCCTTTTTTTCCTGCTCAGTGAGCTGGTCGCCGAGATCGTGAAGTGTCTCCACGTAGCTCTTGATGTTGAACAGAGGTGTTCGCAGTTCGTGGGAGACGTTGCTGATGAAGCGGCTCTGGGCCGCGTTCAATTCCACTTCCCGGGTCAGGTCCTGGATCGTCATGGCAATGCCCTTGAGGCTTTCGCCGCTGGCGTCGCGCACCGACTGCAGCACGATTCTCAAGGTGCGGGGCGGGTCGCCGAAGCTGCAGCGCACATCGCTCCCCTCCCGGGTACCCATCAGCAGGGCATCCAGGGGACCATGCAGGTCGATCGCCAGCACCTCGGGTAGTTCGCCCATCAACTCCCGCCCCTCCAGGTTCCTCCCTTCCCAGCGGAACAGGCGCCGGGCGGTGGGGTTCACCAGCACGATGTTGCCCGCCTCATCGAGCAGCAGAGCGCCATCGGCCATGGTGGCGATCAGGGATTGCTGCTTCACCTGGGCGGAGGTGAGTTCCTCGATGTTGGCCTCGTCGTACGACTGCAGCCGCGAGGCCATGACGTTGAAGCCGTTGAGCAATTCCCCCAGCTCCCCGCCCATGGGAAGGCCGATGCGGGCCGCGAAATCGCCGCCGGCGATGGCCCGCACCCCGCGCATCAACTCCTTGACGGGACGGATGATCGTCAACGCATTGAAAACCGCCCCCAGGATCACCAACACCCAGATGGAGACGAACACCGCCACGGTCACCTCGCGGGTGAGGGCGGCACTGGCCAGTTTGGCTTCGTTGGGGTTGATGCCGAGGGCCAGCACCCCCAGGTCCCGTCCCTCGCTGACCAGGGGCACGAACACGTCGGTGACCTGGCCATCGGGGGTGAGGTGTTGGCGCACCAGGGGGTTCTGGGGCCGCCGTTTCAGATCGGCCGGCAGCTCCAGCCGGCGGCTGAGCAGCAGTTCGCTGCTGCCGGAGGTGCCGCTGATCGGGATCCCCAGGTAGATCACCCCGTCGGGGTCCGCGAAGAAGATGTAGCGCAGGCTGCGCGTCGAGCGCCAGAAGCGCTCGGCCACCGCCGCCAGCTCCCGGTCATTGCCTTCGGCCACCAGTGGGGTGACGTTGGCCGAGAGCAGGAGCCCCAGGTCACGGGCGAACCGGGTGTCGCTCATGCGGGCATCCCTCTGGATGCCATTGAGGGCAAAGAAGGTGATGCCTGTCATCACCAGGCTTACCACGAGGGTGGCGACCGCCAGCAGCTTGGTCTGGAGGCTGAACTCCGCCCACCACAGCGCCAGCCGCTCGCGCCAGCCGGGGGTCTTGCCCACCGGGGCCGGTGGTGGGCGCCAACTCGGTGCAGGCTCCGCGCTGCTCACGGTTTCAGCTGTGCCGGTTGCGGCTGCGTTGGTTGCGGCTGCGCTGGGGTCGGTGGTCACACTCCCGGAGCCGGGTGGGGCCCGCAGCCTAGGAGCGACGCACCTGGTGGCCGATGTCCCGCCGGTAGGTGATGCCTTCGAACTGCACCTGGTTCAGCCCGGCATAGGCGGCCGCGAAGGCCTCATCGAAACTGCCGGCCTGGGCCACCACCGCCAGCACCCGGCCGCCGGCGGTGCGGCAGGTGCCGTCATCGTCGCGGCGGCTGCCGGCGTGGAACAACTGCAGCTGGTCGTCCGTGACCAGCTGGGCCGTGATCGGGTCGCCCCGGCGCACCTCACCGGGGTAGCCCTCGGCGGCGGCGATCACGCAGGCGCTGCAGGAGGGGGCAATGGTCAGGGCGGGGGCCAGGTCGAGGCGACCGAGGGCGCAGGCCAGGAGAACCGAGGCCAGCTCAGGCCCCAGCAGGGGCATCAGGGTCTCGCACTCCGGATCGCCGAAGCGGCAGTTGAACTCGATCACCTGCTCCCCCGAGGGCGTCAGCATCAGCCCGGCGTAGATCACGCCGCGGTAGTCGATGCCGCGCTGGCGCAGGGCCGCCAGGGTGGGCTCCAGCACCTGGAGGCGCACCTGCTCCAGGGCCTGCCCATTCAGCAGCGGAGCCGGCGCATAGGCCCCCATGCCGCCGGTGTTGGGGCCGGTGTCTCCCTCGCCGATGCGTTTGTGGTCCTGGGCCGGGGGCAGCAGCAGCAACCGTTCGCCATCGGTGAGGGCGAACACCGACACCTCCGGCCCGCTCAGCCGCTCCTCCAGCACCAGGGAGGTGCCGGCTGATCCGAACCGGCCTGCGAACACCTCCTCAATGGCGGCCCTCGTTTCCTCAAGGTTGTCGGCCACGGTCACCCCCTTGCCGGCGGCCAGGCCGTCCGCCTTGACCACCAGGGGGACCTGCTGGCCCTCCAGCACCTCCAGGGCCTCCTCGAGGCTGGAGGCTGCCCAGTAGCCCGCCGTGGGAACGCCTGCCTCCACCATCAGCGCCTTGGCCCATTGCTTGCTGGCCTCCAGCTGGGCCCCGTCGGCGCCAGGGCCGAACACCGCCAGGCCCCCTGCCCGCAGCGCATCCGCCAGCCCGTCCGCCAGGGGCCCCTCGGGCCCCACCACCACCAGGTCAATGCGGCGCTCCAGGGCCGCCTCCAGCAGAGCGCTGGCCTCCCCCTCGCCGATGGCCAGGGGTTCGCATCCCGCTAATTCGGCGGTGCCACCGTTGCCCGGGGCCACCCAGACCCGTTCGATCCCTGGGCAGCGGGCCAGGGCCCAGGCGAGGGCGTTCTCCCGCCCGCCCGAGCCGACCACCAGAACCCTGGCCACGGTGGGCAGGAAATCTGCAGGCTTGGAGTCGGTGGTGACGGGGGGGGAGGTCTCCGGGG
>JBAXME010000054.1:0-19233 GCA_037134455.1 Synechococcaceae cyanobacterium ELA445
GGTTCTCCTCGGCGTACTGGGCGCTGAACAGGCCCTTTTCGCCCCAGAAGAAGCGATCGGTGGTGTGCTCATTGCGGCGCACATTGAGGATGGCCGGGGCAGCCAAGGCCGCATCAGCGATGTAGCGCCGAGCTGCGGTGACCGGCTTGTGCTCGCCGGTTTCAAGGTTGTGGGTGGGAACGTGGGCCAGAACCCGCTGGCCGGCGAGTCGACGACGGCTGATCCGCTTGCGCTTCTTGGACATAGGACCTCTCCCATCAAGGGAGGTTTAGAGGAGGGACAGGTTGGGTGGATCGCAGGGGCGAACCACCACTGCAGAGGCTTCCGAAAAGGGAAGGCCCGGCACGCCCATACATCTGTGGACCGGGAGGACGACTGGAGGTTCCAGGGGGGATGCGGTGACCCCATGGGAGGGTCACCGACAGCGGAGGAGCGCGTCAGCCTCTGCTGTAACCTCAGCTGCAAGAAAGCAACCAAGGCCGTCACGACTGGAACCTGCGGTCCGCTTCCGGGCTGCAACGTATTGGTCGATACGCCATCTTAAGACTTTTTCCCGGATTTCCAACATCGGATCCGGACTTTTTCTTCCCTTCCGCGACCGAGCGCCCAAATGCAGGTCTCCGAAAGGTTTCTTGCCCTGCTGCAGCAGCAGTTGGCCCAGTTCACGGACCGGAGTGACCTCCGGTCCGTGGTGGTGTATCTGGCCCTGTCCACCGCCGAGGGCAAGCCGTCACTCGTGCCGGTGGGGAGCTGGCCCAGTGGTGCCGTTCCCCTGCCCACGGTCGAGGACGACCGCAACCTGCGCCTGCCCGATGCCCAACGGCGCTGGCTGGCCCTCCGTCACGAACAGGTGCTGCTGGGGGCCCTGCGGGTGGAAACGGATCAGCTCCCTTGGTCTGATTCCCTGACCCAGCGCCTACAGGCCACCGCCAATGGCCTTGCCCTGGCCCTCTGCCTCGACCTGGAACAGCGCCGCCTCCAGGAGCAGGTCCGGCACCAGGACCAGCAGCTGGGTCTGCTGGTGCACCAACTGCGCAACCCCCTGGCGGCCCTTCGCACCTTCGGCCAGTTGCTGCTGCGCCGGCTCGCCCAGGATCCGGCCAACCGGGCTCTGGTGGAAGGCCTGTTGGCGGAGGAACAGCAGCTGAACCGCTATGTCGATGCCATCGATCGGCTGGCGGGGCCCCTGCAACTGACCCCCGGGCCCTCGGAACCCCAGCCCCTGATGCTTCCCCCCTCCCTGGCCCCCGCAGGAGAGGCAGGGCTCCAGGAGCTGCTCTCACCTCTTTTGCAGCGGGCCGCCGCCACCGCCGCCCTGCAGGGACGCCGCTGGCAAGCCAGCGACCCCTTGCCCGACTGGTCGGGTGACACGGGGGCCGTAGCCGAGATCCTGGCCAACCTGCTCGAGAACGCCTTCCGCTACAGCCCCAGCGAAGCCGCCGTCGGGCTCCATGCCCAGACCGGGACCAACGGACTCCGGCTGACGGTCTGGGATGACGGCCCCCCCATCGAAGCGGGCGAACGGGAGACGATCTTCGGCCGCGGCGTGCGCGGAGCGCAGGCCAACGGCAGCGCCGGCACGGGGCTGGGACTGGCCCTGGCGAGGGATCTTGCCCGCTCCCTCGGGGGAGACCTCCTCCTGGTGGTGCCCCCCCGATCGCTGGAGGCCTCCCTGCCGGAGAGGGGCAACGCCTTCTGCCTGGAACTGCCCCCCTGCGCCACCCCTAAGGGCCCGTCAGCACCACCAACCCAGCGCTGAGCGCCAGGGCCCAGGTCTCTGTCCACTCGACGCAGGCGCCGTAACTGTCGCCCGTGTGCCCGCCGAGACGGTGACCCAACCAAAGCGGCACCATCACCGCCGGGATCAGGCCGGACCATGGGGCCCAGGGTCCCTGACCCACCAGGCTCAGGCCCGCCAGAAAGCCCAGCAACACCACGGTGGGCCTGAGCTCCCGACCCAGGCCACGCCAGTGGCGACGGTGGAAACCGGCGCTGCCCCCCTCTTGATCCCGCAGATAGGGGAAGCGCTCCATGGCCAGCAGCGGGGCGATCCGGGCCCAGATCGGGGCCCCCAGCAGGCAGGCCGTCACCGCAGCGGGGGTCAGGGCGGCGAGGCTGAACAGGGCCGCCGCCCGCAACAACAGCAGCAGCACGATCGCCTGAACCCCAGCCGCCCCCACCCGGCTGTCCTCCATCGCCTCGAGACATCGGCTCCCTGCCCCCAGCCCATCGGCGGTGTCCATGGCGCCATCCATGTGCAGGCCTCCGGTGAGCCATAGACCCAGGGCCAGCACCAGGGCCACCTGGGCCGCCACGGGAATCCGCCCCGCCCCCATCCACCACACGAGGGCCTGCAGCCCTCCGATCACCAGGCCGATCCAGGGGGCGAAGCGGGCGATGCGCTCAAACCGGGGTCGAGGCCATCTGGCCCCAGGCAGCACGCTGTAGAAGACCCAGGCGCCCGCCAGATCCCGCAGCCAAGGGGGGGAGGCCCAGGGGAGCTTGGAGATCATGGGGTGCTGAAGGCAGGCATCGATCCTGACGCGACGCCGCCTAGGTTCAGGTCTGCTCGCCCCTGGTCCGCCTTGACCCGATTGGCTGCCGGGGCCGCCTTCGCCTTCGAGATCACGGCCCGCTGCCCCCACACCCGGGCCCGCTGCGGGAGCTTCCATACCCCCCATGGTGTGGTGGAGACGCCCCGCTTCATGCCCGTCGGCACCGCCGCCACGGTGAAAGGGGTCACCACCGACCAACTGGCCGCTACGGGTGCCCAGATGGTGCTGGCCAACACCTACCACCTGCATCTGCAGCCTGGGGAGCCGGTGGTGGCGGAGGCCGGTGGCCTGCATCGCTTCATGGGCTGGAACGGCCCCCTGCTCACCGACTCGGGGGGGTTCCAGGTCTTCAGCCTCGGCCACCTCAACCGCATCGACGACGAGGGCGTCGTCTTCCGATCCCCCCGGGACGGGGCCCGCATCACGCTCACACCGGAGCGGTCGATGCAGATCCAGATGGCCCTTGGCGCCGATGTGGCCATGGCCTTCGACCAATGTCCGCCCTTTCCGGCCAGCGAAAACGACGTGGCCGAGGCCGTAGGCCGCACCCATCGCTGGCTGGAGCGCTGCTGTGCTGAGCATGACCGACCCGAGCAGGCCCTGTTCGGCATCGTCCAGGGGGGGGTCTACCCCCACCTGCGCGCCCAATCAGCTGCGGCGGTGGCCGCCTTCGACCTGCCGGGGATTGCCATCGGCGGCGTGAGTGTGGGCGAACCGGTGGAGGAGATGCACAGAATCGTGCGTCAGCTGGGCCCCCTATTGCCGGAGGCCAAGCCCCATTACCTGATGGGGGTCGGCAGCCTGCGGGAGATGGCGATCGCCGTGGCCCACGGCATTGATCTGTTCGACTGCGTGCTGCCCACCCGGCTGGGTCGCCATGGCACGGCGCTGGTGGGGGGCGAGCGCTTCAACCTCCGCAACGCCCGCTTCCGCCATGACCACACCCCCCTTGACCCCAGCTGCCCCTGCCTGGCCTGCACAGGCCACAGCCGCGCCTATCTGCACCACCTGGTGCGCAGCGAGGAACTGCTGGCCCGCACCCTGCTGAGCGTGCATAACCTCACCCACCTGATCCGCTTCACGACGGCCATGGCCCAGGCGATCCGCGAGGGGATCTTTTCGGAGGATTTCGCTCCCTGGGAACCGGGCTCTGGGGCCGCACACACGTGGTAGCGTCCGATTTCGGACCTCATACACCTTCAGGGATGGTCGCTTTCACTCCGCATCTGCTGGCCCAGTTGCCCGAGGCCTACCAGGCTTTCGGCCCCCTGGTGGACATCCTGCCGATCATTCCACTGTTCTTCCTGCTGCTGGCCTTCGTCTGGCAGGCCTCGGTCGGCTTCCGCTGAGCAGGGCAGGCCTTACCCATTGCCTGGATTGATCCCGGTTGCGGCTCCGCTTTCACCGACTGCGGAGCACCTCCCAGGCAAACGCCGGCAGCGAAAGCATGCGCCGCCAGCGGTGGGGTTCCTGCACCAGCCGGTAAAGCCATTCGATGTGCAGAGCCCCCATCCAGCCGGGGGCTCTTTTTTTGTGGCCCGCCCACACATCGAAGCTGCCACCCACGCCCATCCACAGGCCCGGCTGGCCTGGACGCAGCCGGGAGATCCAGAGCTCCTGGCGGGGCACCCCCAGGGCCACCAGCACCAGATCCGGGCGGGCCTCCAGCAGCTGGCGTTCCAACTCCGGCCACGCCTCCGCGGGCTGGAAGCCATGCACGCTGAAGGCCAACTTCAGGCCCGGCCAGCTGGTCAGCAGGCGCTGCCGCAGGGCGGCCATCACCTCGGGGCTGGCCCCCACAACGGCCACCGACCAGCCCACCTGGGCGGCATGGGCCAGCAGGTTGTGGGCCAACTCGATGCCGGGGCTGCGGCGCACCCGGAAGCCCTGGCGGCCGAGGGCCCAGACCACGCCGGCCCCATCGGCAATCACCAGCTGGGCAGCCGCGATCACCCCACCGAGGGAGGGATCCTCCCGCGCCGCCATGGTCATCTCAGCGTTGAGGGTCACCAGTTGTCCGCCCCCCAGGCCGTGGAGAGCGAGGGCCGCCGCCAGCACATCGGGAACCACATCCACGGGCATCCCCAGCACGTGGGCACGCCTCCCCAGCTCCGGCACCCGATCGGTCGTCATCGATGCCATCCATCCCGAGGGCTGCGAGTGAGAATCTATGGCTGGACCAACGATCCCCAGCACCGCCGGATGGGCAGCCGCCCCCCAGGATGACGATCCCCAGTCCCACCACCATTCCGCTGCCCAGGTCAGCCGCCAACATGCCCACCGCCCCACGGCAGTTGCCGGAAGCGGAGGCCCGTCAAACCCTCCAGGAGCTCGACCGTCAGATCGAGGCCGTGGTGCTGAACCGCCAGCATCCCGTCACCGGGCTGCTACCCGCCAGCACCGCCCACACCGTTCACGGCAACTACGGCGACGCCTGGGTGCGTGACTGCGTCTATTCGATCCAGTGCGTGTGGGGGCTGGCCCTGGCCCACAGACGCCTCGGGGAAGACCCCACCCGCGTGTTTGAGCTCGAGCAGCGGGTGCTGCAGCTGATGCGCGGTCTTCTGAACGCCATGCTGCGCCAGGCCACCAAGGTGGAGCGCTTCAAGCTCAGCCTGGCGCCCCGCGACGCCATCCACGCCAAATTCGACACGGCCTCCGGCGAACCGGTGGTGGCCGATGACGGCTGGGGCCATCTACAGCTGGATGCCACGGGCCTGTTCCTGCTCCAGATCGCCCAGCTCACCCGCTCCGGCCTGGTGGTGATCCAGAGCAACCATGAGCGTGACTTCCTTCAGAACCTCGTCTACTACGTGGCCCGGGCCTACCGGGTGGCCGATTACGGCATCTGGGAACGGGGCGACAAAGGCAACCACGGCCTCCCGGAGCGCAACGCCAGCTCCATTGGCCTGGTGAAGGCGGCCCTGGAGGCCCTCGATGGCCTGGACCTCTATGGGCCCCATGGCGATGGTCGAAGCCGGCTGCACATCCCCCACGACGCGATCGTGCGCCTGCGCCGCGCCCTTCAGGCCCTGCTGCCGCGGGAATCGGCCAGCAAGGAGGTCGATGCCGCCTGCCTGTCGGTGATCGGCTACCCCGCCTGGGCCGTGGAGGATCCCCGCCTGATCCAGCGCACCCGGAGCAAGATCCGCCAGGAACTGGGCGGGGCCTACGGCTACAAGCGCTTCCCCCGCGATGGCCACCAAACCGTGGTGGAGGACCACACCCGCCTGCACTACGAACGGGAGGAACTGGCGGCCTTCACGGCGCTGGAATGCGAATGGCCCCTGTTCTTGGCCTACGAGCTGGTGACGGCCTGCTGCGAGGAGCGCTGGCAGGAGGCCTGGAGCTGGCGCCAGCGGCTTGAGGCAGTGAGCGTCGTGGTGGACGGGGTACCCCTGCTGCCGGAGCTCTACCTGGTGCCGGAGGCGGCGATCGCCGCCGAGCGCCTAGCACCGGGGAGCCAACTGCGGGAGCCCAACCCCAACGTGCCCCTGCTGTGGACCCAGAGCCTCACCTGGCTGGGCGACCTGATGCTGAACGGCCTGCTGCTGCCCGCAGATCTGGATCCCAGCGGCCGCCGCCGCCCCGAGAACCTTGGCGCCGAGAAGGTGCTGGTGAGCCTGGTGCCTGATAGCGAAGCGGTGGCCCTGGCCCTCGAGAACGCAGGACTACCCGTCACTGCCGGGGCATCGGCACAGGTTGGTGGGCCCCGGGTGGCCAGCTCCAGGGAACTGTCCGAGCGGATGGCCCGGGTGGGGAGCAATCCCAGGCTGGGGCTGAGCGGCCATCCAGCGGTGCGGATGGAAAGCATGGCCACCGCCCGTCTCTACCGCCATGGCGGCGAAAGCATTGCCTTCCTACCTGTGGTGCTGGAGGAGGGCACCTTCTATCTGGCCGACGACCCCGACCAGCTGGCCGACACGGTGGGCAGCGAGTTGCGCAACCTGCAGCGTCACTGGCGGGGCAGCGGCTCTCCGCTGCTGCTGATCCCCGTGACCGAAGCAGCCTTCCGACTCAACCCCGAGGCCTTCCTGCGTCTCGGAGAAGCGCTGGGCAGTGGCCTGCTCGAATCGGTGCCCGTCCAGCTCGCTCCCCTGGGGGAACTGCTGGAGCAGGTGTGCTGGGTCGACCTGCCGCCCCAGGCCGTCGCCGACCCCGAACCCCAGACGAACGCCGACCCGCTGCTGCGGGCCAGCACCAGCCTCAAGCCCCTCACCGCCCAGCAGGAACTGGAGCTGGAGCTGGTGGTGGTCCCGATCGCTGATCTGGCCCACCGCCTCTGGCTGAGCACCTCGCTGCCCGAGCAAGCCGAGCTGCTGGAGCAGCTGGTTCGGCGGCTGGGGCCGAACTCGATCCTGCAGGGACCCTCCAGCAGCGGGCCGGTGAAGCTGCTGGCGCTGGTGGAGGCGGTCTACCGCCGTGCCCTGGCCGAGGCGGACTGGAATGTGGTGCGCCGCTGCGCCGGTGTGATGCGTCTGATCCACCCCCAGCTGGAGGACGCCCTCACGGATCTGCTGGTGCGGCAGAAGCAGGTGGTGGTGGGTCGCAATTACACCCACGACTCCCTGATCAGCCAACCCCAGGGCAGCCTGGCGATCGCCGCCATGATCGAACGGTTCAGCGGCGAAGACGGGCGCGAAGGGATGCTGCAGCAGGAACTGCTGCTGGCCCTGGATAGCTTGGCCCGGCTGGAGCCTGCCCTGCTCAGCGGCAGCCTCACACTCCAATTGGGCCAACTGCTGCTGCTCCTCACCGGCGAGCTGGCCAGTGAGCGCGACCTGCCCGCCGACGAGGCCTTCGAGGCCCTCTGCGATCTGCCCCCCCATGCCATCCGGCGGCGACTGCGGGCGGTGCTGGCCGATGGCGACCATGCCAGGGCAGCCCTGCAGCGCAAGGAACAGCTGCACGTGAGCGGCCGCGTTCGCTGGGAAGTGCCCGATCCGCTCGAGGATCTGCCCAGCGGCAACGGCTGGTTGCAACACCGGCAGCGGCTGGGGGCCCTCCAGCGGGTTCCCCGGGATTTCTATCCGGGCATCTGGGATCTGCTGCACCACTGCAAGGGAGTGGTCATCGGCGACAAACTGGAGCGGCGCAACCGCCTGGAGAGTGCCCTGCTGTCCGAGAAGACGGCCGGAGAGCGCAACTTCGCCTCCCTGGTGGAGCACCTGCTCAGCAAGATCGAGGCACCGGAATACCGCCAGCTCTGCACCGAAACGCTGGTGTCGCTGATGGCATTCGTCGGGGCCAACCCCCAGGTGCAATTCGACGACTACCTGGCCCTCGATGTGGTGATCGGCCACGCCGTGCGGGTGGGCTGGCAGCAGGAGAACAGCCACCTCAGCTCCGAGAGCTACCCGGTGCACAAAGCGGAGGCCTGGGATCGCTTCTACCGCTCCTCCCCGGCCGCCTGCAGGCGCTGGCAGATCCTGGCCCTCAAGGAACTCACCCAGGTGAGCTGAAGGGCAGGCCCTGCCTCAGATCGGCTCGTCGAGGGCCATGCAAAGGGACGGCTGCTCCACCGCCCGTTCGATCAGATCAGCCAATTGCAGGGCCCGTGAGGCCTGCAGGCCATCCACCGCTGGAACCTCCCGCCCCCGGACGCACTGGAGGAAATGCTCCAGCTCGGCGTAGAGGGGCTCGATCGACGTGGTGATCACCTCTTCGATGAAACCGTCGTTGCGGTAGAGCAGTTCGCCATGGTCGGCCGAAATCGACTGGTGGGCCCGGCGGTGGATGCGGAGGCTGCGGTTGAGGAAATCGGTTTCCACGAGGCTGGCGCGGCAATGGGCGCTGAGGCTGCGGATCTTGCGGTGGGCCATCTTGCTGGCCGTCAGGCTGGCCACCACCCCGTTGGCAAAGCCCAAGGTGGCGTTGACGTAGTCGATCGGGCCCTCGGCGCTGCAGCCGCCCGCGGCGGCCAGGCGCACCACCGGAGCCCCCGCCAGCTCCAGCACCAGATCAATGTCGTGGATCATCAGATCCAGCACCACCGAGACATCGTTGGCCCGATCGGCGTTGGGGCTATGGCGCCGGGCCTCGAGCACCACCACATCCTCGTTGGCCACCACCTTGAGCAACTCCCGGAAGGCGGGGTTGAAACGCTCGATGTGGCCCACCTGCAGCAGACGGCCAGCGGCCTCGGCGGCCTGGATCAGCTCGGCCGCCTCCTCCTGGCTGGCGGCGATGGGCTTCTCGATCAGCACATGCACCCCCGCCTTCAGACAGGCCATGCCCACGGGATGGTGCAGCAGGGTCGGCACGGCGATGCAGACCGCCTCCACCTCAGAGAGCAGGTCGTGGTAGTCGGCCACCCAGCGGCAGTCGAATTGGTCCACGGCCAGCTGTCCCCGCTCGGCGTCGGGGTCGGCCACCCCCACCAGCTCAGCGTCCCGAAGCAGGCTGAGCACCCGGGCATGGTGCCAGCCCATGTTGCCGATACCGATGACGCCCACTTTCACCGGGGTCATGGCATCGGTCATTGCGTCACTGTCCACCGGACACCCAGTACCGGCATTATCAACGATCAGGTCCCCTCCTGGAGCGATCGGTCAGCTGAGCGGTCAGCAGCGCGCTCGCCGGGGCGCTCGGAACTGCGTTCCTCGCTGGAGCGTTGGGTGATCTGGACCCGCTCGATCCGGGGGCCATCCATGGCCACAATCTCGAAGCCATGGCCGTGCCAGCTCAAGCTTTCGCCAGCGGAAGGGATGTGCTGGAGCCGCTCCAGCAGGAAACCCGCCAGGGTGTGGTGACCGTCGGCTTCCGGCAATTGCAGGCCCAGCTGGCGGTTGAGTTCAAAGATCTCAAGATCCCCTGCCACCAGCCAGGTGTCGTCCAGGAGCTGCTGGAGATCATGGGGGTCGTTCTGGGGACCCTCCTCCTCGCCGACGATCTCACTGGTGAGGTCGGCCGCCGTGACCAGCCCCTCGGTGCCGCCGTGCTCGTCCACCACCACCACCAGGGGCTGGCCGCTGCGGATCACCGGCAGCAGCTCGGCCAAGGGGGTGATCTCCTGCACCCGCAACACCGGGGTGACATAGGGGGCCAGGGGGGTATCGCCTTGGAGTTCACCGCGGGCGATGGGTTCGGCGAGACGCCTCAGATCCAGAACGCCACGCACGTCATCGAGGGACTGACCGATCACGGGGAACCGGGCGTGATGGGTCTGATGGACCGCCTCCATCATCTGGCCGAAACAAACCGTGATCGGCAGAGTGACCATGCCGGATCGGGGCACCATCACCTCCCTTACGGGTGTATCGCGCAGGGAGAAGAGGCCCTCAAGCATGTCGCGCTCATCGGGCATCAGGCCGGTGACGCTGTTGGATTCGATCAAGGTCTCCAGTTCGCCCGCAGAGAGAGCCGGCACCAGCTGGTCCCAGTTGCGGGGCAGGCCGAGCAGGTGAAGGAAGCCGTCACTGAGGCGTTCCAGCACACTCAACAGGGGAGCCAGGCTGCGGGTGGTGGATTCCAGCAGCGGGGCCAAGCGCAGGGCGGAGGCCTCCGGCCGGTGCAGCACCCAGGCCTTCGGTAACAGTCCGCCCACCAGGGTGGCCAGCAGCACGAGCGCCAGGAACACGAGCAGGTCGATCCAGGGTTGGGAAACCGTGGGGTCCAGCCGCGCCGCCACGCCGCGGCCAGCCCAGCCGATGGCCACCAGGGCCAAGGTGGCACCCAGCTGGGTGGCCACCAGGGCCCGGCGCAGCCTCTGCTGCAGGCGGGCCACCGCCGAGGCTCCCCGGCGACCATCGGCCTCAAGCACCTGCACCCGGCTGGGCCGCAGGCGGATCAGGGCGAATTCACCGGCGGCGAAGAAGGCCAGCAGGACCAGTAGACCGGCAAGGGCGAGGTAGCGCATGGGCAGCAGCAGAGAGCCCGACGGACCAACGGTACGGATCGATGCCGGCTATGCCGACCCTAGGCACATTGCGCTGGGCGCTCTCCTCTGGCCACATCAAATTGAATGCAGCCAGTCGGTCAAACGAACGATCCCTCGAGCCGAAGCCCACGATTTGGGTGATCCTGATCTGAGAATTCTGGGATAACCATTGCGGTGCAATGGGTCCACCAATGGGGGTCCCGGGGATCGAACCCGGCTAAGGCGAATTATGAGTTCGCTGCATTCACCAGATTGCTAGACCCCCAAGGCTCCGGGCTTACCAGAGACCGCGCACGGGGTTATAGCTCGGGAAGGGCTGGGGGGCCGGCAGGGTCGTCATGGTGGCTCCGCAGGATCCCTTGGGCAACCCGCTGCAGAAGCCGTTGCTCACGTCGGCGGTGCGCCAGGCGATCGGGCTGCTCTGTTCCTCGAGCAGAACCTGATAGGTGTTCTGAACGGCTGTTCCATCCCAGACGATGGTCTGGTCGGGGAACCCGAAGGCCACGATCTTGCCGCCGTCGCGGCCAGGGATCGCCAGACCGAGCACATCGCTGATCTGGCCGACAATGCTGACTCCCTGGGCGAAGGGGGCGGTGTAGCTGTAGAAGCGATTTTCCACCAGCTCGCTGGTGGTCTTGACGACGCCGCAGCGGGTGACCTCCACCGGACGGAGAGGAGTGCTGCCGTCGGCCTGACGGGCCAGCGGGGGGGCCTCAATCGTGGTGTTGCAGACCACGGGGCCGGCCTGGGCCGGAGCGGTGGCGGTGAACACCATCCCCAAGCCGAGTAGGACGGCTGGCACAGCGAGGCTGTGCAACCTGGCCGCAAAGGGGGCGGCGGCCAGCGACCGGGGGAGGTGGGTCACGGAAGGGGTAGGGGCCATGGAACAGGCCACGGGTCTCATTTGGTTCTAAGCGCAAACTAGACAACTTGTCGATGGAACGCCACGTCCCGCCCCGCCGATGGCCATTCTCAGTACCGCAACCCTGCCCACAACCCCCGTCGAACGGCGCGCCGCGCTGCTTCATCTACTGGCCCAACGGGCCTACCGCCATGGCAGCTTCACCCTCGCCTCCGGCCGCAGCAGCCACCACTACGTCAACTGCAAGCCAGTCAGCCTGAGCGGAGTTGGCCTCGCCCTGCTCTCACAGGCACTGCTGGCCCAGGTGGAACCCGAGGCAGTGGCGGTGGCGGGTCTCACCCTGGGTGCCGACCCCCTGGTGAGCGGCGTGGCCCAGGCCGCCGCCCTCGACGGCCAACTCCTGGACGCCCTGATCGTGCGCAAGGAGGCCAAGGGCCATGGCACCGGTGCCTGGTTGGAGGGCCCCCTGCCTGAACCGGGCAGCCGGATCACGGTGCTGGAGGACGTGGTGACCACGGGAGGCTCGTCGCTCAAGGCGGTGCGCCAGCTGCGGGAAGCGGGCTACGTCGTCGAGCGGGTGGTCACGATCGTCGATCGCCAGGAGGGCGGCGTTGGCGCCATGGCGCAGGAGGGACTGGAGCTGGTGAGCCTGTTCCTGCTCGAAGAAATCGCCACCACCGCCGCGCAGGGGTCATGACGGCGGCACCCTCGCCCTGGGCATGGCAACCGCCACGCCCCAGCCGCCTGGTGGAGGCGGCCAGCTTGATGCGGCTGACGGGGCCCGACAGCCTTCGGGTGCTGCATGGCCAGACCAGCCAGGTGCTGGAGGGGGCCCGGCCCGGCCAGTGCCTGGCCGCCTGCAGCATCGGTCCCACCGCCCGCCTGCGGGCCCTTGCGGAAGTGATGGTGGTCGAGGATGGCGCCTGGCTGGTGGTGACGGCCGGCGATGGATCCCAGGTCCACCAGGCCCTGGACCGGGTGCTGTTTCCCGCCGACCAGGTGCAGCTGGGGCCTGTGATCGAGGCCGTGCTGGTGACCCCCATCGGCCCACCTGCTCCCACCAGCCCCCTCCCCTGCTGCGAGCCGGGGACATGGCAGCCCTTCCCCCCCAGCGATGGAGAGGGCTGGCTCCTGGGTGAGCGGCTGCTCTGGCCCGACGGCTCTCCCCTACCGGCCCCCTGGTCGGAGCTGGCTCCCCTGGAACCCGCCGAACAGGAACGGTGGCGGCTGCGCTTTGGCCGCCCGGCCGCTCCGGGGGAGATCAACGGGGAGACCAACCCTTTCGAGCTGGGGCTGGCCGACCGGGTGAGCCTCAGCAAGGGCTGTTACGTGGGCCAGGAGACCCTGGCCAAGCTCTGCACCTACGACGGGGTCAAGCAGCAGCTGCGCCGCTTCGTGGCCCTGAGCGATGGGAGTGAGGGGGACGCGGCCCTCACCTCGGCCGGCACCCCGCTGACCACGTCCTCAGGAGAGCGGGCCGGTCGAATCACCTCCGCCTTAGCCCTGCCTGCCACCCCAGGGGAAAGCACCCGGGTGATAGGCCTGGCCCTGGTGCGCCGCCAGACCCTGGATGAACCCCTGCTGTGGGCGGGTGCGCCCGGATCAGGGGGCCTGGGCCTGACGCTCTCGATCCCCGAAGGGTTCGTGGCGCCTCCGGTGGGGGCAGGCCGGCCGGCCTAAGGGGACGGGCGCCCGTCCTCACCGAGCAGCCACAGCGCCACCCGCCAGGTGGCCAGACAATCGTCGTGGTTGTAGAGAAAGATTCGGCTGAGGTGATGGCGACTACCGCGTGCCTGGGTGGCCGTGCCCCAGCGCCACTGGCGCCACCAGAGCAGGCAGCGGGCGCCATCCACCCCCTTCTGGCGCCAGTGGAAGCCCAGCCAGCCGGCCACGGCCTTGAGGCCGTAGCTGTTCACCGGCAACAGCCAGTGGCGGCGCACCCGCTGGTGCAGATCCAGGCAGCGGGCCCGCAACTGCTCGATCTCCTGCTCTCCGGCCCCTTGGCGCTGGGCCAGCCGCACCAGGGCGAGTGATTCGGTCTCGCCGTAGTGGATCACGGGCCAGTCGGGGTAGCGGGCCAGCAGGCGGCGCAACCGCAACCAGAGGCGCTCCTCCCCGTGCTCATAGAGGGCCAGCAGGGGCTGGTACGGCGCTGCTGGGGCCTCAGACCAACCATCGGGCCCCCGCTCCACCCGCAAAAAGCCATGCAGGAAATCGTCGCGGGCATCCGGATCCGACTCGATGTCGTAGAGCAGCACACCCGGGGCCGTCGCCAGTTCCGGCAGGGCCGGATTCGGATCGAGGCGCCGGGGCATGCCGCCCTGCTGCACAAGGGCCTGGGCCACCAGCTGGGCTGCCACCTCCCGGTGCTGCTCCCCATGCACCTCGAGGGCATCCGCCAGCTGTTCAGGATCGGCGGCCGCCAGGTCCGCAAGCCGGGGCAAGCCCAGCTCCACCAGCAGCTCCCGCCGCTTGGCGCCGATACCGCTCACCTCGCTGAGGTGGCCCTCGGCTGCGGCGGCACGGCCGCAGGCCCCCCGCCAGCTGCAGAGGGTGCACTTGCGGCGGTCATTGGTGAGCGGCGGCGGCTTCTCGGCCGTCAGCTCCTCGGCCAGCCGCAAGAGCTGACCCTCCATCTGGCGCTCCAACGAGGGAGTGAGGCTCAACGATTCCTGGGTAAAGGCGGAGCCCGAACCAGCCACCACAAGCCCTTGGGCCACGGGGGCCCGCTGGGTCTGGGCCAGCAGCAAACCCCAGAGGCTGACGGTGAGCCGGTGCTCGCGGGTGAGTCGGCGCCCCTGGCGGGCGATCACCGGCCGATAGGCCCAGGCCCCCCAGCGGCTCTGGCCTTCAACGCGCTGCAACAAGGGCGGGTGGGCCTCCAACTCCAACCCCTGGGGCCCACGGCTCCTGAGGCGCAGGCCCACCACCGCCTCGGCCCCGTCGACGCAAGCCGCCTCCCCATGGCGGGGGCGCGTGGGCACCAGGGTGGAAAAACTGCGGCGCTGGTCGTCGAGCTGCAGCGTGCGGTGGGCCGTCCAGAGCCTTTCGGCCGGGTCGCCGTGCACATCGAGCCAGGCCCTGCGCTTGCAGCGCAACCAGCTGCGCAAGAGTCGGTCGGTGATCGGTCGCCGATCGTTCAGCACAGCAGGCCCCATCCGGCCACGCTACGGCGGCCTGGTGGCCTGCCACGAGGCCGGCACCCCCAGCCCCGCAGGAGCTACCTGCCGCTGCTACGGCTAGGCCACCCAATACCCCGCCATGGTTTCCGCACCCCTGCCCCTGGAGCCCAGCCCGATTGCCTTCGGCACCGATGGCTGGCGGGGCATCCTCGGCGTGGACATCACCATCGAGCGCCTGCTGCCCGTGGCCGCCGCCGCGGCCCGGGAACTGGAGCGTTCCGCGCCCGAGGGGTTGACCAGCCGTGAGGTAGTGATCGGCTACGACCGACGGTTCCTTGCCCCCGAGTTCGCCGCCGCCATCGCCGCCGCCGTGCGGGGCGCCGACCTGGAACCGGTGCTGACCGACACGCCGGTGCCCACGCCGGCCTGCAGCTGGGCCGTGGTCGAACGGGGCGCCCTGGGGGCCCTGGTGATCACCGCCAGCCACAACCCGCCCGAATGGCTAGGACTCAAGATCAAAGGCCACTTCGGGGGTTCGGTGGAGGGCGACTTCACCGCCCGCGTGGAGCGGCGTCTGGAGGCCGGTGGCATCACCGTGCCGATCGATGGCGAGACGCCCCGCTTCGACGGCTGGGGCGGCTACCTGGATGGCCTGCGCAGGCAGGTGGACACCGCAGCCCTGGCGCGGGGGCTGAAGGATCTGGGGCTGCGGGTGATCGTGGACCCCATGCACGGCTCCGCCGCCGGCGGGCTCGGGGCCCTGCTGGGGGATGCGGTGGAGGAGATCCGCTCCAACCGCGACCCCCTCTTTGGCGGCCACCCCCCCGAGCCCCTGGCCCCCTATCTCTCGGAACTGATCGCCAAGGTGCGCGCCAGCACAGCCGCTGGCCAACCGGCGGTGGGGATCGTGTTCGATGGCGACGGCGACCGCATCGCCGCCATCGATGAACAGGGCCGCTACGCCAGTACCCAGCTGCTCATTCCCCTGCTGATTGATCACCTGGCGCGGGCCCGGGCCCTCCCTGGCACGGTGATCAAAACCGTGAGCGGCTCCGACCTGATGGGAGCCGTGGCGGAACACCTGGGACGCACGGTGATCGAAAAGCCCGTGGGCTTCAAGTACATCGCCAGCGAAATGCTCGCTGGTGAGGTGTTGATCGGCGGCGAGGAATCGGGCGGCGTGGGCTTCGGCATGCACCTGCCCGAGCGGGATGCCCTGTTCGTTGCCCTGCTGGTGGTGGAGGCCCTGGTGGAGGGGGGCCTGCCCCTGGGGGCTCGCATCGATCAACTGCGGCAGCACTACGGAGGTGCCAGCGCCTACGACCGCCTGGACCTGCGCCTCAAGGACATGGCCAGTCGCCAGCGGCTGGAGCAGCAGCTACAGACATCCCCTCCGCAGGAAGTGGCCGGCGAACCGGTGCGGGAGATCATTCGCACCGATGGGGTCAAGCTGCGGCTGGGGCCGAGCCACTGGCTGATGCTGCGCTTCTCCGGCACCGAACCGCTGTTGCGGCTGTATGCCGAGGCCCCCAGCGATGGAAGGGTGGTCGAAATCCTGGCGTGGGCCAGGGAGCTGGCGGAGGGGGCATGAGCGGAGGGTCCGTGGACACAGGCGGCGGCACCGTGCTGGTGCTGGCCAGCGGCAACGCGGGCAAGTTGCGGGAATTTTCGGCCCTGCTGGCCGATCTGCCGGTGCAGGTGCGTCCCCAACCGGCGGGGCTGGAGGTGGAGGAAAACGGCAGCACCTTCGCCGCCAATGCCCGCCTCAAGGCGGAAACGGTGGCCCGGGCCACGGGCCACTGGGCCCTGGCCGACGACTCCGGCCTGAGCGTGGCCGCCCTGGGGGGGGCGCCTGGCATCCATTCGGCCCGCTATGCGGCCAGCGACAGGGAACGGATCGCCCGCCTGCTGCGGGAGCTCGAGACCGCCGGCACGCCCGGCACCCTGGCTGGGCGCAGCGCCACCTTCACCGCCGCCCTGGCGGTGGCCGATCCCGATGGCCGCACCGTGCTGGAGGTGGAGGGCCACTGCCCCGGAGAAATCCTGGAGGCCCAGCGCGGGGACGGGGGCTTCGGCTACGACCCGATCTTCTGGGTACCCGAGGCGGGCCTCACCTTTGCCGAAATGGACCCGGAGCTCAAGCGCCGGCTGGGCCACCGGGGCCGGGCCCTCGACGCCCTGCTTCCCCGGCTGAGGGCACTGCTGGGCTGAGGGAGGCCTCAACCGGCGGTGGGCGGCGCTGCCTGGTGAGGGCCGTAGGACTCGACCGGCCAGGGGGGCACCGTGCTGCCGTTGCCGTTGCGCATGGCGTGATACCCGGGGGAAAGGATCTCGACACCGGCTTCGGCGAACTGGTCCTGGATGGCCCCCAGGAGATCGGAGAGGGTGCGGCGGTAGGTGTCCACATCACGCACGTAGGCGTTGAGCTCATAGCTGATGTGGAAGTCGTTCAGGGCGGTCTGGAGCACGAAGGGGGGCGCCTCCTGACTGATGCCGGCGGTGGCTTTGGCCGCATCGAGCATCAGCCGATGCACCTGGCGCCAGGGCACGTCGTAGCCGATGGTGACGGTGGTGGCGATCACCACCGGCTGGGCGATCTCCCGACGGGAGAGGCTGTAGTTGATGATCGAAGCCCCCAGCACGGTGGCGTTGGGGATGCTCACCACCTCGTTGCGGGGAGTGCGCAGGCGGGTCACCAGCAGGGCGGAGTCGTGAACGATGCCGACGGTGCCGTTGATGCTGACCCGGTCGCCCTCCTGGTAGGCCCGGGTGTAGGTGAGCATCAACCCCCCGATCAGGTTGGCGGCCACGGCACTGGAGCCCAGGGCCGCCAGCACCCCCACGAACAGGCCGGCCCCCTGGAAGGCCTTGCTGTTGGCTCCTGGGATGTAGGGGTAGGCCAGCACCACGCCGAGCAGCAGGATGCCGATCCCCACCAGCCGGGCCGTGGGCCGGGCCCATTCCGGATAAAACCAGCGCAGGCGCAGGTTGCCCAGCTCCACCGCCCGGAACCAGGCGTTGCTGGCCCGCATCAGCAGCACGCTGAGGGCCAGGATCACCACCACGGAGATCAGGTCGGGGATCGCCCTGGAAAAGGCCTGGGCGCCTCCCACCACCAGGCCGGTGATCTGGCCCCGCAGGGTTTCAGAAAGGCCTTGGGTGGGGGGGAACAGCCCCAGGAACAGGGGAATGGAGAGGTAACTGACCAGCACCAGCACGGCCCCGTGCACGATCCGGCGCAGGGGGTCAAGGAGGCTGCGCTCCTGATCGGCGGTCAGCCATTCGTTACCGCCCACCTGGAGTCCCCGGATCCGGCCGTTGGAGGGGTCGTTGATCCACCGCTCCAGCCGCCGGTTCAGGGAAATCTGACCCCGCAGCCAGAGGATGTAAAAGCCCAGGGCAAGGAGGGCGAGGGCGGTGCCCCGCAGCCAGTCCGAGCGTCGGTGGGTCTGGCGATAGCGCACGATCGCCGCGCGAATCTGATCCAGGTAGCGCTGGGCCAGCTGCTGGCGGCTGAGTTGGAAGCGGGCCGCGTTGCGGTCGTCCACCGAGATGCTGGGCTCGAAGTCGTCACCCCGCATCAGGCCGATGGTGGTGTACGGCGGGTCCTCCTGAACGACGATCTGCCCCGGTTCGATCGAGTAGTTGGAGGCCAACTCGGCCAGCCGCTGGCTGCCCCGCAGTGTCATCTGCGCCGGGGTCTGGGCACCGACGCCGGCCCGGATCTCCAGCACCCGGCGGCCATCGAGTTCGACGAAGGCCGGGGTCGGGGCGTCAACCGCCCGGGCCAGGTGGGCCGCCACCAGCAGCTGCGTCGCCAGCAGAACGGCCAGCAGGGGCAAAAGAAAACGGAACCAGCGGGAGCGCAGGCCCCAAGGCTCGAAAGGACCCACCATGCTCCGTTCCAGCGGTCCAGGGACCCTATCTTCCCAAAATCGCCGGAGCTCCCAGGGCCCAGAGGCCAAGCCCCGAGCTGCCAACGTCACGCTATGGGCCGTTGCTGACGCGTTGAACGCCGCGGCCCTCAGAAGCGAAGCACCCCGAAGCGACCGCTGCCCGAACCGCAGACCTGAAGAATTTGCACTTTTGGGGTGATCCCACCCTGCCGCCGTGGGCATGATCCAGGGGCGTCGGAGCACTCCTGCCGGAGGTCTTCGCCCGTTCGCCAGCGGTCTCCCTCCGCCAACCCCTGCCACCTCCCGGCTCTTCCCACCATGCCCAACGGCCAACCCAACATCCTGATCCTCTGGGGCGATGACATCGGCCAGAGCAACCTCAGCTGCTACAGCGATGGGCTGATGGGGTACCAGACCCCCAACATCGACCGGGTCGCCAAGGAGGGCGGCAAGTTCATCCACTACTACGCCGAGCAGAGTTGCACCGCCGGCCGGGCCGCCTTCATCTCCGGTCAGAGCGTGTTCCGCACCGGCCTCAGCAAGGTGGGGCTGCCTGGGGCCGAGCTTGGCTACCGCACCGAGGATCCCACCATCGCCGGCCTGCTCAAGCCCCTGGGCTACCGCACCGGCCAGTTCGGCAAGAACCATTTCGGCGACCGGGATGAGCACCTGCCCACCAACCAGGGCTTCGATGAGTTCTTCGGCAACCTCTATCACCTCAATGCCGAGGAAGAACCGGAACTACGGGATTACCCCAACCCCCACGACTTTCCCGACTTCAAGAAGAACTACGGCCCCCGCGGTGTGCTCCACAGCTGGGCCAATCCCGACGGCAGCCAGCGGATCGAGAACACCGGGCCCCTGACCAAGAAGCGCCAGGAGACCTGCGACGACGAATTTCTGGTGGAGGCCAAGCGCT
>JBAXME010000055.1:0-19113 GCA_037134455.1 Synechococcaceae cyanobacterium ELA445
TCGGCATTGCCCTGGTGGGCCTGGGCCGCGAGCGCTGGCTGCGCGCCCGGCGCCGTCCTCTGTTGCTGGGGCCGACCATGACTTGACGTTACTGGCGCCGGGCGCGCAGCCAGCGCTCGCGGCCCAGGCCCACCAGGGCAATGCCGACGCCACTGAACTGCAACACCCACAGGAAGGTGTCCATGGGGGCTTCCTTCGCAGGTCCCACCCTAGGCGGCGGTGGCTTCGAAGATCAATTGGCAGCTGGCGTGCCAGCGGCCGCCGTGGAGTCGGTCGCAGCAGAGGCGGCAGGCCACCCCCGCCTGGCGCCGCCGGTAGGCCGCCGTCACACCGCAGCTGGGGCAGCGGGCCCGCCAGCGGGCGGTGCGCACCGGCAGGGGGTAGCGGTGGCGCAGGCTGACCTGGAAGTCGGCCTGGGCGCCGTTGATGGCCGCCATGCGGGCGCGGAAGAGGGGGCCATGGACCTCCTCCGTGGCCAGCACCCGGTCGATCCAGGCGTGGATCATCTCGTGGCAGAGGGTGCCCAGGGTGGCCTCCCGGGGCAGGGGCTCCAGCAGCGGCCGCGACAGCACGATCTCGCACAGGTCGCTGCCATCGGCGCGGCGCCCCCGCTTGTAGAGACCGGCGGTGCGGTTCATGCGCCCGTCGCTCCAGCGCAGGTCCACCAGGGGGCGGCCCCCCGGCGCCAGGGTGCTGCCGAAGTGCTCCCGATCAAGGCGGTGGAACAGGGGCAGCAGGGGCTCCAGGGGCATGCTGCGACAGCCGCACACGTCGCTCTCCAGTCTGACCGTCGTCCGTCAGACTCATGGGCCCCGACGAACCGTTTGAGCCCCATGGATCTGGTCCTGGCCCGAGAGATCGGCACCAAGCTGCTCCTGGCCAGTGCCGGAGCCCTGCTCCTCTACTGGACCTACACGGCCGTGAAGCTGGTGATCAGCGCCCGGGGCATCAACCCGCTGATCAAGCAGTTCTTCACCCAGGTGGCCTCCGGCCGCATCGACGCCGCCTACCTGCTCACCACCAAGAACTACCGCTCCCACGTCAACCGGCAGCAGTTCATCCGCTTCCTGGCGGGGCTGCAACTGAACAAGTACAACAACCTCAAATCTGGCCGGCCCCGGTTGCAGGAGGGCCAGATGATCCTCACCGTGAAGCTCAAGGCCGACTCCAAGGAGGAGTTGCCCCTGGATTTCACCTTCGTGAAGGTGGAGGACGACTGGCGGGTGGACCGGATCGCCAAGCTGG
This sequence comes from Synechococcaceae cyanobacterium ELA445, assembly GCA_037134455.1. Classification (GTDB taxonomy): domain Bacteria; phylum Cyanobacteriota; class Cyanobacteriia; order PCC-6307; family Cyanobiaceae; genus ATX-6F1. The sequence goes on from JBAXME010000055.1 coordinate 1,246, forward strand.
CCGCCACCTGAGGCCTGCGGCCGCACCATCCCATGGGCGCCACTCCTTCCACCGCGGGTGATCGCGCCCGGGATCTGCGGGCGCTGCTCAACCGGGCGGCCCACGCCTACTACGTGCTCGACACCCCCGAGATGGAGGATCCGGTCTACGACCGGCTCTACCGGGAACTGCTGGAGCTGGAGAGCGCCCACCCGGAGCTGGTGACGCCCGACAGCCCCACCCAGCGGGTGGGCGGCGCCCCAGCCACGGGCTTCAGCTCGGTGGAGCACCGCATCGGCCTGCTCAGCCTCGACAACGCCTTCACCACCCAGGAGCTGGAAGCCTGGTACACCCGCCTGCTCCGGGTGCTGGATCGCCTGCCTGAGCCGGGGCAGCCCCTGCCAGCGGTGGCGATGGTGAGTGAGCTCAAGATCGACGGCAATGCCCTGGCCCTCAGCTACGAGCACGGCGTGCTGGTGCGGGCCGCCACCCGGGGCGATGGGGAGCGGGGCGAGGAGATCACCGCCAACGTGCGCACGATCCAGGCGGTTCCCCTGCGGCTGCAGCTGGACAACCCACCGGAGTGGGTGGAGGTGCGGGGGGAGGCGTTGATCCGCGATGACACCTTCGCGGTGATCAACGCGGAACGGCAGGCCCGGGGCGAGGCCCCGTTCGCCAATCCCCGCAACGCCTGTGCCGGCACCCTGCGCCAGCTGGATCCCAAGGTGGTGGCGGCGCGCCAGCTGGATTTCTTCGCCTACACCCTGCACCTGCCGGACGGCTGGCAACCGCCAGCGGGGGATCCGCCGCGGCCCGGCAGCCAATGGCAGAGCCTGGCCTGGCTGCAGGCGGCGGGCTTCCGGGTGAACCCCAACGCCCAGCGCTGCCCGGATCTGGCGGCGGTGGCGGCCTTCTTCGAGCAGTGGGAGCAGCGGCGCCACGGCCTGGCCTACGCCACCGACGGGGTGGTGGTGAAGGTGGACGACCTGCGCCTGCAGGACAGCTCCGGCTTCACCCAGAAGGCCCCCCGCTGGGCGATCGCCCTCAAGTACGCGGCCGAGGAGGCCCCCAGTCGCCTGCTGCGCCTCACCTGCCAGGTGGGCCGCACGGGGGTGGTGACGCCCGTGGCGGAGTTCGAACCGGTGCCCCTGGCGGGCACCAGCGTCAGCCGCGCCACCCTCCACAACGCCGATCGCCTGGCGGAACTGGACCTGCACGGCGGCGACACGGTGGTGGTGCGCAAGGCGGGCGAGATCATCCCCGAGGTGGTGCGGGTGCTGAGCGAACTGCGGCCGGCGGGGGCGGTGCGGCTGGAGCTGCCCCACGCCTGCCCGGAATGCGGCTCGGAGCTGGTGCGGGAAGAGGGCGAGGCGGCGACCCGCTGTGTCAATTCCAGTTGCCCGGCGATCCTGCGGGGCTCCCTGCGCCACTGGGTCAGCCGCGATGCCCTCGATGTGGACGGGCTGGGCAGCAAGTTGATCGAGCAGCTGGTGGACCGGGGGCTGGTGGGCTCGATCGCCGGTCTCTACCGGCTCGACGGGGCCCTGCTGGCCAGCCTGGAGCGCATGGGGGAGAAGTCGGCGCTCAACCTGGTGGAGGCCCTGGCGGCCTCGAAAACGCGCCCCTGGCACCGGCTGCTCTATGGCCTGGGTATCCACCATGTGGGGGCGGTGAACGCCAAGGCCCTGGCCCGGACCTTCCCCAGCGCGGCGGAGTTGGGGAAGGCCGCCATCGAGCAACCCGAGGCGATCACGGCCGTGTTCGGCATCGGCGGTGAGATTGCTCAGTCGCTGCAGCAATGGTTCGCCACCGCCGCCAACGGGGCCCTGCTCCAGGAATTGGGGGCCCTCGGGTTGCCGCTGGAAGCCAACGCCGAAGAGCGGGCGACGGCGGGCGGACCCGGCGGTACGGGGCCCCTCAGCGGCTCCACCCTGGTGCTCACCGGCACCCTGCCCAGCCTCAGCCGCAGCGCCGCCCAGGCCCTGATCGAGGCGGCCGGCGGCAAGGTGAGCAGTGCGGTCAGCAAGAAAACCAGCTACGTGGTGGCCGGCGAAGAGGCGGGCAGCAAGTTGGCCAAGGCGGAGGCCCTCGGGGTGCCGGTGCTGGATGAGGAGGGGCTCAAACAGCTGCTGGCCCCGAGCGACGGCCCCGAAGGCGCCGAATAACATCCGGCCACCAGGGCGGCGTGGGCCGAACAATGAGCACCACCAACCTCGTGCGCTATCTACTGATCGTCGCCAGCGTTGGCGTCACGGTGGTGCTGTTCAACTACTTCTCCAGCACGATCGCCCTGTTCACGGCCGCCGGCATCGTGGCGGCGCTGCTGAACGTGCCCCTGGCCTGGCTGGAGCAGCGCCTGCCCCGGCCCCTCGCCATCACCCTGGTGGCCCTGGGGGCCGTGGGGCTCACCTTGGCCTTTGTGGCCCTGGTGGGGCTGCAGGTGCTCAACCAGGGCCAGAGCCTGGTGCTGGAGCTGCGCAACACCCTGCGCCAGCAGGACCTGAGCCCCCTCCACGGCTATCTGAAGAGCTACGGCTTCGACAGGGTCGCCCAGTTGCTGCAGACCGGCCTGGTGACCGGGCTGGGGGTGGTGCAAACCCTATTCACCAGTGCCTTCACCGGCATCTTCGGGGCGGTGATCAGCCTCTACATGCTGATCGATGGCGAGAAGCTCTGGAACGGCTTCCTGGGCCTGCTGCCGGAGCAACACCGCGACAAGTTCGCCCGCATCTTCCGCCAGAGCTTCCTGGGCTTCATCAACGGCCAGCTGCTGCTGATGCTGTTCCTGACGCTGGGCACGGCGATCGTGTTCCCCCTGGTGGGGGTGAAGTACGCCCTGCTGCTGGCGGTGATCGTGGGGGTGCTCGATGCGATCCCCGGCATCGGCGCCACCCTCGGCATCCTGCTGGTGACAGCCCTCGTCTACGCCTCCCAGGGGGGTGACATCGCCCTGCGGGCCCTGATCGCCTCAGTGCTGCTCGGACAGTTCCAGGACAACGTCGTGCACCCACGGGTGATGGGCAAGGCGATGGAGCTGAACCCGGTGGTGCTGTTCCTGGCCCTGTTCATCGGCCAGCGGACCGCGGGGCTGCTGGGGGTGTTCCTCTCGATCCCCATCGCCGGCATGGTGGCGATCTGGGTCCAGTCCATGGGGGCCGAGCAGGGGCAGGGGAGCGGGGGCGACGGTGGGACCCCTGCCTAGAGTTGGCTGGCAACCTTTCTCCCCTGCCATGGCCTCGCCAGATCTGCACGGGGGCAAGGCCAGGCCCACCGTGTTCCGGCTGATCAAGACCGAATGCGGCCGCGCGAAGTACAGCGAACTGGCCGCACGCCCCGGGGCGATCGCACGGGTGCGACTGGCCTGGTTCGTGCTGATCGCAGCGCTGCGGGATTGGGGCCTGAAGGAGCCTGACCCCACGGTTTCCTAATTCAGGGTTGGTCGCTCCCATCGCGCTCCAGGGCCTTGCGGGCAGCCCGGCCCACCACCCAGATCGAGCCAGCGGTGGCGGCCAGGCCCACGATCCTCAGGGCCCAGGTGGTGGGATCGGTCCTTCCCGAGAGCACCTCCCCGAAGCGGGCCACATCACCGGCGAGCGCGCCCAGGGCGCAGAACAGGATGGTGCCAGGGAGGATCGCGATCAGACCGATCGAGTAGTCCCGCAGGCTCACATCGCTGAGCCCATAGGCCAGGTTCAGCAAGCTGAAGGGGAAGGCCGGAGACAGGCGGGTGAGCACCACCAACTTGAGCCCCTCCCGGCTGACCGCCTGCTCGATGGCCCCCAGCTTCGGCCAGGCGGCCAGGCGCTGGCGGCTCCAGCCCCGCAGCCAGCCGCGCCCCAGCAGGAACACCACCATCGCCCCTAGCGACGCCCCCACGAACACCACGGCACTGCCCAGCCAAGTGCCGTAGAGGGCCCCAGCCAGCATCGAGGCCCAAACCCCCGGCAGCAGCAGGGTGACCCAGAGGGCGTAGAGGGGGATGAAGGCAACGGCCCCCCAGGGGGAGAGCAGGAAGGGGAGGAGCTGGTGCAGCGCTTGATCCATCCCCTCACCCGGCATCGGCCTGAGCCCCTCGCCGCAGGGTTACCCCAACGGCCACCAAATCGTAGATGGCCAAGGCAGCGACACCCAACTGAACACAAACATTAAGAAAGCGATAGAAGAAAACTAACTTTGCCTGAATGCTGCCTTAACCAACCACCTACATGATGTGAATCGTTTTTGCATTCGTGCTGGTTTCATGGCTCTTTGGTTCTCGGGTCTGGCCTCTGGCGACGCCACCACCACCTCTGGAATCTTCTGGACCCGCACCCAAGTCTCCGCAAAAGACAACACAGGAGCAGCCGCAGATCTAGTCCTTGAGCTGTCTGAAACAGCCGATTTCAAGGTGGTGGCCTTCAGCCAGACCACCAAGACCTCCGCCAGCACCGATTACACCGTTAAGACCGATCTTTCCGGCCTGAAAGGTGGCACCAGCTACTTCTATCGCTACCGCACCACCGACGGCGGCAGCGTCAGTGATACGGGCCAATTCAAGACGGCACCACTGGCCACATCGATTGGCACGGTGCGCTTCGGCCACAGCGGTGATGTGGATGGCTTGATGGCCCCCTACCTGTCAACCCAAGACCTGAAGAAGCAGAAACTCGATTTCTTTGACTTCGACGGCGATACAATCTACGAAACCGCTTCCACCGGCTCGCCTGCCACTGCCTCCACCAAGGATGTGGAATTGGGCACCGTTTCAGCGACAACCTTGCTGGCCGATTATCGCCGCAAATACCTGGAAACCCACCAGGCTGTCGGCACCACTGGCACATTTGAAAGCCTCGATACTTTCTATTCCGCCCAAGGCACCTACACCTCGTTCGACAACCACGAACTAGGCAACGGACAGCTCATCAACGGTGGCGCCCCCCTGAGCTTGGGCAAGCTCTCGGGGAAAGGAACGACCGATGTGAATCTGGATGTCAATACTACAGGCACCTACATCAACCAGAGCGTCAGCTTCAAGACCCTCACCCAGGCCTACCTTGACTACCAACCGGTCCGTCAACCCGAAATCCTGACGGCCCCGAGTGATCCGCGCACCAACGGAACCGCGAAGTTCTACGGCGCCCAACAGTGGGGTAAGAACGTCACGTTCATCAACACCGACACCCGCAGCTACCGCGATGCACGGCTGGTGACAGCCACCGGAGCTGACGATACCGGCAGTCGTGCTGACAACGCCAACCGAACCATGTTGGGCTCCACCCAGCTGGTCTGGCTGAAGCAAACCCTATTGGATGCCCAGAAAGCTGGAACCATCTGGAAATTCGTCAGCGTCACCGATCCCATCGACCAGATCGGCGCCGTGGGCTCCGGCGACGACGGCGGCAAATCCTGGATGGGTGGCTACCGGGCAGAGCGGAATGACCTGCTCAAGTTCATTGCCGACAACGGCATCACCAATGTGGTGTTCCTGGCCTGCGACGACCACCAAGGGCGCATCAACGAGGTGCTCTATGTGCCCGATCCCGCTAAACCCACCATCTACAAGCCCGTCCCCGGAGCCATCAGCGTCGTCGATGGTCCGATTGGCGCCACCGGCCCCGACACTGTCACGGACCACAGCTTCGCCAACATCAAAAAGATCGCCGACGATCTGGCCGCCAAACAGATCGCTGCTGGGGTGAATCCCATTGGCCTCGATCCCAACTTCCTAGGCCTGTTTAACGTCTGGAGGGAAGGGGATCCCAATGCCGACGCCAAGCCGAGCCCCGTCGACTTCTACACCCCGGACACCTTCAACTATTCCGTTCTCGAAGTAACACCCGAGGGAGTTCTCAACGTGGCTGTGCGGGGGACTGATTCCTACGCCAAAAACACGTTCCCTACTCCCTCCGATTCCAACCAACCCCGCGACATCTTGCGCTTCTCGATCGACGGTCTTCAGAGCCAGCGCAGCCTGCCCTCTGAAACCGATCCGGTCCAGCTTAAACTCGTCAATGACAGCGGACTCAGCATCAAGCCGCTGTTCACCTTTGGCACCAATCCGCAATACCCTCTGTCCGGTATTCCCGATGGCCAAGGGGCCTATCGGGTGGATGCCAACACGATCCGGCTGCTCGTAAATAGTGAGATCGGGAAGGCCGTCGGCGCTCCGTACAGCCTCGACAACGGAACAAAGCTCACTGGCGCACGGATCAACTACGTCGACCTCAACAACGCGGGCCAGATCAAGGCGGGCGGTGTGGCCTACAGCAAGGTGGTGGATCGCTACGGCCAGACCGTCACCGATCCCGCCCAGATCAGCGGCGATACAGGACTCCTCAACGGCTTCACCCGTTTCTGCTCCGCCAACCTCTTCGAAAAGGACACCTTCGGCGCCGGTAAGGGCTTCGCTAACCGCATCTTCCTCATGGGTGAGGAAGATGCCACCGTCCAGAAGGGCCTCGGCGGCTCCCTCTGCGCCCTCGACGTCGACAACGGCGTCCTCTATCAGCTCCCCGATCTCGGCTTCGGCAGCTGGGAAGGGGCCACCCTCGTCGACACAGGTGACACCTCCAAGGTCGCCATCTTCCTCGGTGACGACGCCACACCCTCCTTCCCCATGCTCTACGTGGGGACCAAGAGCACCGACCCCAAGGCTTCCTTCCTCGAACGCAACGGCCTCTCCGGTGGCAAGGTCTACGTCTGGGTCGCCAAGGAAGGCGCCGCCAAAGATCGCCCCACCGAAATCTTCGGCACCGGCACCACCGTCGCCGGCTCCTGGGTTGAGCTGGCCATCAAGGATCCCTCCAAGGCCAGCACCGATCCCACCTCCGGCTACGACAAGCTCGGCTACCTCGGCACCAAGAAGATCCACGACGCGGCCCTCGCCCTCAACGCCTTCGCCTGTGCGCGCATCGAGGATGAGGACTACAACCATGCTCTCGGCAAGGGCAACCAGGTGGTCTTCAACGCCACCGGTCAGACCAGCAACGCCGAATTCCTTGACACCTACGGCACCACCTACACCCTCGACACCACCTTCACCGCAGGGCTCCCGGGCGCAGCCACCCTCAAGGTCGCCTACGACGGAGATGATGCCGCCAACAAGCAGAACGGCATCCGCAGCCAGGACAACCTCGCTTGGTCTGCCGATGGTTTCATTTACCTCAACGAGGACCGCGCTGTCACCAGCGATGCCGATTGGGGCCCCCAGGAAGGCAGCGTCTGGAAACTCGATCCCACCACCGGCAAGGCCACCCGCATCCTCCAGATCGATCGCTCCGCCATCCCCACAGGGATGACCGACAGCCTCAAGGTGGTCGATGGCAAGAACATCGGTGAGTGGGAAACCTCCGGTGTCATTGATGTCTCCAACCTCTACGGACACGCTCCGGGCACCGATTTCTTCGTCGACGTTCAGGCACACGGCCTCAAGGACGGTGCCATTGCCACCAACACAATTGTTGAAGGGGGGCAACTGCTGGGCTTCAACAAACTCAAGGGACTTAATGCTCCCAACCAGCTGAAATCCCTGGACATCAGTGCCACCGGTTACGACGTCACATCTCTGTTCACCTTCGGTGAATCAATCGGCGGCTTCACGCCGGCGGGCATCCCCGATGGCCAGGGAGCATACCTGAAGGACGCCAGCACCATCCGTCTACTGGTGAATGCCGAAATTGGCAAAGCAGCCGGGTACAGCTATCTGCTGGCTAACGGCACCGAGCTGACCGGAGCCCGCATCCAGTACTTGGATATCGATAAGGACACCAATGCCATCAAAGGCGGTGGGCTCGCCTACAGCAAGGTGGTGGATCGCTACAGCCAGACCGTCACCGATCCCGCCCAGATCAGCGGCGATACAGGACTCCTCAACGGCTTCACCCGTTTCTGCTCCGCCAACCTCTTCGAAAAGGACACCTTCGGCGCCGGTAAGGGCTTCGCTAACCGCATCTTCCTCATGGGTGAGGAAGATGCCACCGTCCAGAAGGGCCTCGGCGGCTCCCTCTGCGCCCTCGACGTCGACAACGGCGTCCTCTATCAGCTCCCCGATCTCGGCTTCGGCAGCTGGGAAGGGGCCACCCTCGTCGACACAGGTGACACCTCCAAGGTCGCCATCTTCCTCGGTGACGACGCCACACCCTCCTTCCCCATGCTCTACGTGGGGACCAAGAGCACCGACCCCAAGGCTTCCTTCCTCGAACGCAACGGCCTCTCCGGTGGCAAGGTCTACGTCTGGGTCGCCAAGGAAGGCGCCGCCAAAGATCGCCCCACCGAAATCTTCGGCACCGGCACCACCGTCGCCGGCTCCTGGGTTGAGCTGGCCATCAAGGATCCCTCCAAGGCCAGCACCGATCCCACCTCCGGCTACGACAAGCTCGGCTACCTCGGCACCAAGAAGATCCACGACGCGGCCCTCGCCCTCAACGCCTTCGCCTGTGCGCGCATCGAGGATGAGGACTACAACCATGCTCTCGGCAAGGGCAACCAGGTGGTCTTCAACGCCACCGGTCAGACCAGCAACGCCGAATTCCTTGACACCTACGGCACCACCTACACCCTCGACACCACCTTCACCGCAGGGCTCCCGGGCGCAGCCACCCTCAAGGTCGCCTACGACGGAGATGATGCCGCCAACAAGCAGAACGGCATCCGCAGCCAGGACAACCTCGCTTGGTCTGCCGATGGTTTCATTTACCTCAACGAGGACCGCGCTGTCACCAGCGATGCCGATTGGGGCCCCCAGGAAGGCAGCGTCTGGAAACTCGATCCCACCACCGGCAAGGCCACCCGCATCCTCCAGATCGATCGCTCCGCCATCCCCACAGGGATGACCGACAGCCTCAAGGTGGTCGATGGCAAGAACATCGGTGAGTGGGAAACCTCCGGTGTCATTGATGTCTCCAACCTCTACGGACACGCTCCGGGCACCGATTTCTTCGTCGACGTTCAGGCACACGGCCTCAAGGACGGTGCCATTGCCACCAACACAATTGTTGAAGGGGGGCAGATCCTGCGTTTCAGCTCCAAACCTGTGCCCACCCCGGTCCCGCTGCCACTGCCGCCCACAGGCAGCACTCCGGTGAAAGGTGTCTTCAATTTCAACAACTCCACTGACCGCAGTAAAACGTTCCTGCTCGATGTGGACTCCACCAACCTCAACGGCAAGCTCTTTGACCCCAACCTGCTGCCAAAGACCGGTGACTTCAAACTCACTCTCACCAAAGGAGGCTTCAGCGGCGACCTGCCAGCTCAATCCTCATCCAAGGATGTGATCAAGCTGGAGTTCCTCAGTGATGGCTCCAAACAGGAAGTGGTCATGACCGAACAGGTGTCGAACGAAAGGGGCGAGACAGAAACCATCGCGGGCTCCGCGCGTGGCATCCTGCCTGGGGTGGTGAACAACTACATCCACACCCGGGGCGGCGACGACGAGATCATCGGATCCGCTGGCAATGACTACATCCGTGCCGGCGCCGGGGACGACATCATCGATGGCGGAGCCGGGAACGATGTGGTGCGCAGCGGCATCGGCAGCGACCGCATCACCCTCGGTGCCGGTGCCGACAAGGTGCTGATCACCCGCGATCAGCTGGAGGGCAGGGATATCCTCCTGGACTTCAGCGCCCAGGATGCACTGGTGCTGGCCGATGGCATCACCGTCCTGGGAGGCCTGGGCAGCAGCACCCTCACGGTGGGCTACACCGGTGGCGCCTTCCAGCAGTTGCAGCTGGCTGGCACCAGCCTCCCCACCTGGAATCCAGCCATGGTCACCACGATCTGATGGGTGGTCCTCCGAGGGCCGAAGGGATTCCTTCAGCCCTCGGAGTTCCCCGGAACCGGGCGCATGCCCACGTTGAAGCTGACACTGATGCGAGGGAGCTCGGCAGCACTGGGCTCCACCTCGTGCCAGAGCCAGGAGGGGAACAGCAGCAACAAACCAGGCTCAGGATGCCGACGCACCCGACCGGAAAAGGCCCCCTCGGCCCCCGCGCGGAGCGGAGGCAGGAGCACTTGGGCGCCGGCTCGGGGATCGAGAAACGCGATCGCCCCTCCCCCGGGCGGGGCCTGCAGGTAGACGACACCGCTGAACAGGCTGTTGGGGTGGAGGTGGGCCCGGGTGCTGTCGCCAAGGCGGTTCACCATCGCCCAGGCGTTGTTGAAGCTGGGGTTCGCCCTCTCCAGGTCCCAGCCCGCCGCCTCGAAGGCCGTCCGGCAGCAGACGGCCACCCAGCGAAACAAGCCCTCAAAAAGGGGATCCTGCAACAGGCCCGTGGCGCTGTGCCAGCCACCCTGGTTAGTGAGCGAGAGCCCGTTGGGATCATGGCGCTCCAGCTCCAGCACCCGATCAGCCAGGGGCCCCAGGCTGCCTAGGTCGGGGTGGTTGAAGCTCCAGAGCGGAGTGGGGAAAAGGGGTTCGGGCTTGGCCATCGGTGTTGTAGCCGGCCTCAGCCCAGATCCACCAATCTTTCGATCGGCAGCAGCACCTGCACCCTCTCAACCCGGCACAGGGCCGTGAGGTCGACATGGGCGTTCATCGGCACCTCAGCGCAAGGGGCAAGGCATGCATCCGGCACCGATTGAAACGATTGGAGTCCGGGCACGGCCCCCAGGTTGCTCACCATCCTGATCGCCCTGATCAGTTCAACGAAAGTCTATGCAAAGGAGCCATCGAGGATAGTCTTGTCGACCGCTGGCCAAAGCTGAAAAGCCAGGAACATCTCCATCGGTACACCACTGAACCCATGCCAGAGACCTGCGGGAAGTTGCAAAATCAGCGGATGGGAAAGTAGTTGCAGTTCTGCCACCAGGTTGGAGAGCAGCGGCCTGGCCACGCACTGATCCGCCGATGCTGCGGGGCGGGGAGCATTCCTTCCAGGCAAATTCATCGATCCCCTTGGCCGCTTCCCCCAGCAGCCGCAGCGCCCTATAACCAGCAGAGGCGAGGAGCCGTCGCGCGATGACCATGCCCAAGCCCACCGGTCGCCAGAGCGGCCGCGGACCCTGGCCCCTGATTGCCGCCCTGCTCGCCCTGGTGGTCCTTGCCGGGCTGGGCAGTCGCCTGTGGCAGAAGCGCGAACAGAAACAGGCAGAGGCCCAGCGGGCCGTGCCGCTGCTGCCGCGGCAGGTGTCCGCCCTGGGCCGGATCGAGCCCCTGGACGGCATCAGCAAGGTGACCGTGCCCAGTTCCCTCACCAATGACCGCGTGCGCGAAATCCTGGTGAAAGAGGGCCAGGAGGTGCGTAAAGGCCAGCCCCTGGCGGTGCTGGAAAGCCTCGACACGCTGGAGAGCAGCGTGCGCAAATCGGAGGCGGCGATCCGGGTGGCCCAGAGCAAGCTGGCCGCCCAGGACAGCGTCATCGCCCGCTACAGGGCCGACCTGGGCCAGGCCAGCGCCGAGGCGCGGCGGGCCGAACAGCTGTTCGCCGCCGGGGCCACCACGGCCAACCGGGTCGAGAAGCTGCAGGCCGACGAAAACAGTGCCAAGGCCCAGCTGGCCGAAGCGATCACCACCAAGGGCACCCTGGCCGCAGAGCTGCGCGAAAGCCGGGCGTCGCTGGACAAGGACAAGGTCGAGCGGGCCAAGGCCACGGTGCTCGCCCCCTTCTCCGGCACCGTGTTCAAGGTGCATGCCCACCCCGGCGACAAGGCCGGAGAAGACGGCCTGCTGGAGATGGGCGACAGCAGCCGCATGGGCGTGATCGCCGAGGTGTATCAAAGCGATCGCCCACTGATCGCCCTGGGCCAGAAGGTCAGCCTCAGCGCCGACGGCTTCAAGGGGCGCAGCGTGCAGGGGGAGGTGGTGGAGATCGCCCGCGAAGTCAGCCGCCAGACCGTGTTCAGCGGCCAGGCGGGCGAGAACCTGGACCGGCGGGTGCTGGAGGTGAAGATCGGCCTGACCCCGGAGGAGTCGGCAGTGGCCAGCCACCTCAACTACCTGCAGGTGAACGTGCTGTTCACCCCGTTGACGGCGACCCAGAAAGCCAGCCAGAAGGCGGCCCGGGACCGCGTTCTGGCTGTTCAGAAGCGATGAACCCGCTGACCGCCCTGCGCCGCACACCCCTGGCCTGGCGGCAGACCAGCCATCGACCGATGCGGCTGCTCGCCGCCATCGCCGGGGTGAGCTTCGCCAACGTGCTGGTGTTCTTCCAGTTGGGGCTGGCCAGTGGGCTGTATGCCAGCCAGAAGCGCCCCCTGGAGAGGATCAACGGCGAGCTGGTGATGGTGAGCCGCCGCTACACCAACCTGGGCGAACCGCTGAACCTGCCCCGCAGCCGCCTGATCCAGGCCCTGGGGGTGCAGGGCGTGAAGGCGGTGACGCCCCTTTACATCGGCAAGACCGACTGGCTCAACCGCGACAGCCGCGAGAAAAAACAGGCGCTGATCTTCGGGCTATCGCCGGAGAATCCGGCCCTGCGCATCCCCGAAGTAACGGCCGATCCTGGCAAATTGCTGCGGCCCGATGGCCTCTTTTTCGACACCCTCTCCAAGAAGGCGGCGGGTCCGGTGGGCCAGGTGGTGGCCCGGGAGGGTACCTACGACACCGAACTGCGCGGCAGGCGGGCCGTGGTGAATGGGCTGTTCACGATGGGCCTCACCTTTGCCGCCGACATCAACCTGCTCACCTCCGCCAGCAACTTCAAGACCTGGTTCCCTGATCAGACCAGTGACGACATCCAGCTCGGGGTGATTCAGCTGACAGCGGGCGTCAGCCCGCTGCAGGTGCAGGCCACCTTGAACAGCTTTCTGGATCCGTCGGTGAAGGTGCTCACCCTCAAGGAACTGGAGAACATGGAGGTGGCTCACTGGCGCAACAACACCTCCTTCGGACTGATCTTCAACCTTGGGGTGCTGGTGGGCCTGGTGGTCGGCGCGATCATCGTGTATCAGATCCTCTATTCCGACGTCAGCGACCATCTGCCGGAGTACGCCACGATGAAGGCGATGGGCTACAGCGATGGCTTCGTCGTTGGCCTCATCGTGCAGGAATCGCTGCTGCTGGCCGCCCTGGCCTTCCTGCCCAGCCTGCTGCTGTCCATGGGCCTCTATGCGCTGCTGGCCCGCTCCACCTCGCTGCTGATCGCCATGACTCTCCAGCGAGCTTTGGCCGTGTTCAGCCTGACCCTGGTGATGTCGGCCGGTTCGGGCTGGCTGGCCACCGGCAAGCTGCGGCGGCTCGACCCCGCCGACATCTTCTGATGACGCCGCTGGACGCTGCAGTCGGGCGCGAACTGCGCATCGAGCTCCACCATCTCAACCACTGGTTCGGCGAGGGGGAGGCCGCCAAGCAGGTGCTCACCGACATCAACATGACGGTGCACGCTGGCGAGATCGTCATCCTCACGGGGCCCTCCGGCTCCGGCAAGACCACCCTGCTGACCATGCTCGGCGGCCTGCGGGCCGCCCAGAGCGGCAGCCTCAAGGTGCTGGGGGAGGAGCTACTCCATGCAGACAACGCCGTTCTCACCCGACTGCGACGCCAGGCAGGCTTCATCTTCCAGGCCCACAATCTGCTGCCCTACCTGACGGCCCTGGAGAATGTGCGCTTCGGCCTGGAGGTCACGCCCACCTGGTTGGATCGGGGCCGGGCGGCGATGGAGGCCTGCGCCGCCACCATGCTCGGCCATGTGGGGCTGGCGGAGCGGCTGGACTACTTCCCGGAGAAGCTTTCAGGCGGCCAGAAGCAGCGGGTGGCGATCGCCAGGGCCCTTGCCCCCAGCCCGAGACTGCTGTTGGCCGATGAACCCACCGCCGCCCTGGACAAGAGCTCCGGCCGAGATGTGGTCGACCTGTTCCGCCAGCTGGCGGACGATAACGGCGCCGCGATCGTGATGGTCACCCACGACAACAAGATCCTCGACATCGCCGATCGGATCGTCACCCTCGAGGGTGGCCAACTGGTCGAGGGCTGAGCGGCCTAGGAGGAGCAGGGTGCGGCAACGGCTCAGCCCGGCTGGATGGCCGCCGTCAGATCCGTGCTGCCGCAGTACACGCAGCGGCGGGCGTTCCAACTGAGCTTACGGCCACAGGAGCCACAGGACTGGTCGTTGCGGTGCTGCAGTCGGCCATCCACGGCCCCATCGCGGCCGTCGATCTCGGCCACCTTGGCGCTGAAGCTGGTGTTGTTCGTCACCCCCGCCTCCTGGAGCAGTTCACGCAGGGCATCGATCTCCATCGCCATGGCATGCACCTGGGTCTCCAGGCTGCGTAGATAGACACCGAGGTCGGTGTGCTCCTGGTCCCGGGGGAAGGGCGTGGCCCCGATCAGACGGGATTCGCCATTGCCAGGGCTAATGGACATGGTGCGGTAGCGAGGGTTGGGACACCGACCATGTATGGCCAGGCTGACCCATCCGGGATTCAACAGCTACGCACATCGGTGATGCGGTCACCGTTTGCCGCACCGAATCCTCTTAGGGCAATCCCACTGGGGAACGTGCCCGTCGGGCCCCCATCACCAGCGGCGGGATCCACCCTTGTGCGCGGCCATGAATGGGAGCATGGGTTTGCGTGTCCCGCGCTCTGCGGCGGTTGTTGACCTTGAGCCAACCAATCCTGCTGGAGATCCTGCCCCTGGGACTGGGCGCGGCCGTGAGCCCCCTGGTGGTGGCCGGCGAGATCTACTGCATCCGGGAACCGACAGCAGGGCTGCGGCGGGGCTGGCTGTTCGTCGCCGGCAATGCCCTGGTGGTGGGGATCTGGCTGGCGATCGGCCTGGCCATGGGCCGCGCCCTGCCCACGCGCCCCGATGGCGCCGATGCAATCTCCGTGGCGCTGCGGCTGGCCATGGGGCTGGTGATGCTGGTGCTCGGCATCCAGCTCCTGCTCCATCCACCGCGGAGGGCCACCGCTCCCACGGGTCCTGGCCCCAAGCGGCCGGATCTGCGGGCCTTCGCCCTCGGCGTCGGCGTGATGGCCCAGAACATGTCGAGCCTGGTGCTCTTTTTTCCCGCCGTGGCCGACGTCACCCGGGCGGGCCAGGCCAGCGGGGGGGAGGTTGGGCCGTTGATTGTGCTGGTGCTGCTGACCCTGAGCCCCTGCCTGGTGCCCCCCCTGCTGGTGAGCCTCGGCGGCCAGGGCGGCCGAACCCTGCTCGATCGCTTCAACCACTGGCTGACACCCAAGCAGTGGGCCCTTGGCCTGATGGTGTTCTTCGGCATGGCGGCCTTCCTGCTGATCAGCGGCATCCAGGCGTTCTGAACGCCCGCCGCCACAGGCCTTAAGCCAGCTCGGCCAGGCGCCCCCGCACCAGCGCCGCCTGGGCCTCGGCTTCCGCCAGATTCGCCTGGCATTCGGCCACCACCTCCGGCGGCGCCTTGCCGGCGAAGTTGGGATTGGCGAGGCGCCCGGCCAGGCCGGCGATCTCCTTCGTGGCCTTGGCCAGGTCCTTCTCCAGGCGACCCCTGAGGGCATCGAGATCCACCACCCCCTCAATCGGCAACAGCACCTGGAGCTCGCCACTCACCCCCGCCAGGGCGCGGGCGGCCGGCTGGGCAGCGGCGGCGGCGGGATCGAGCACCTGGACGCTCTCCGCTCTGGTGAGGGCGGCGATATCGGCGCTGGCTCCCGTGAGCACCGCCGCCAGTGCGGAACGACCGGTGATGAACAGCACCGGCACCGCCTGGGAGGGTTTGAGCCCAGCCACGGCCCTCAGGTTGCGGACCACCCGGATTGCCTCAATCAACTCAGCGAACGTCTCCTCGAGCTCGCCATTGAGGGCAACTTCGTCGACCACAGGCCACGGCTGCAACGCCAGGAACGTCTCCTCCGGCTCACCGGTGAGCCCATGCCAGAGCTCCTCGGACAGGTGGGGCACCAAGGGATGGAGCAACACCAGCAGCTCGCTGAGCACCTTGGCCAGCACCTGGCGGGCAATATGCTGATCGGCCAGAGCCTCGGGGCTGAGCGGCTCGCCTTCCACCGCTGGGCGTGGGTTGAGGCGACGCTTGAGCAGCTCGATCGTCCAGTCACAGACCTCGTTCCAGGCGAACTCATAGAGCCCCTTGGCGGCCTCGCCCAGGGCGTAGCTGCCGTAGCGCTGGGCCGATTCGCGGTTCACCCGGGCCAGGCGCGAGAGAATCCAGCGGTCCGCCAGCTGCAACGCCGCCGGATCGGGATCCCCCAGGGTGGCCGGCGTCTCCCCCTCCAGATTCATCAAGGCGAAACGGATGGCGTTCCAGAGCTTGTTGGCGAAGTTGCGGGACGCCTCCACCGTGACGGAGGTGTCGGTTGTGCGGTCGTAGTCGAGGCGAATATCCTGGCCGGCCCCCGCCACCTCGCGCACCAGGGCAAAGCGCAGGGCATCGGCGCCATAGCGCTCGATCAGCAGCAGCGGATCGATGCCGTTGCCGGCGCTTTTGCTCATCTTGCGGTTCTGCTCATCCCGCACCAGCCCGTGGATGTAGACATCCGCGAACGGACTCCACGGTTGGCCCCCACCGAGGGGCTCCATGGCCCCGGCCAGCATCGTCATCCGCGCCACCCAGAAAAAGATGATGTCGAAGCCCGTCACCAGCACGCTGGTGGGGTACCACTTGGCCAGATCGGGGGCATCCGGATCGGGCCATCCCAGGGTGGAGAAGGGCCATAGGCCGCTGGAGAACCAGGTGTCGAGCACGTCAGGGTCCTGCTCCAGTACGGCATCGCCGCCGAACTGCGCCTGCGCCTTGGCTTGGGCCTCGGCCTCGTCCCGGGCCACCACGTAGGGCGTGCCGTCGCTGATCACGCCGCCCGTTTCACTGACCACGAACCAGGCGGGGATGCGGTGGCCCCACCAGAGCTGGCGGCTGATGCACCAGTCGCGGATGTCGGTGAGCCAGTCGCGGTAGACCTTGCTCCAGCGCTCCGGCACAAAGCGGGGCTCGGGGCCGGCGGAGTTGTCGAGGGCGGTGCGGCAGCGCTCGGCCAGGGGCTCGGTGCGCACGAACCACTGGGTGGAGAGCAGGGGCTCCACCGGCACCTTGCCCCGGTCGGAGAAGGGCACGCTGTGGCGGTGGGGCTCCACCTTCACCAGGAAGCCGCCCTCTTCCATCGCCGCCACCACCGCCTTGCGGGCCTCGAAGCGATCCAGGCCGGCGAAGCGGCCGGCGGCCGCATTCATGGTTCCGTCCTTGGCCATCACCGTGATCAGGGGCAGGCCGTGGCGCTGGCCAATGGCGAAGTCGTTGGGGTCGTGGGCGGGGGTCACCTTGACGCAGCCGGTGCCGAAGGCG
Organism: Synechococcaceae cyanobacterium ELA445; assembly: GCA_037134455.1. GTDB lineage: Bacteria > Cyanobacteriota > Cyanobacteriia > PCC-6307 > Cyanobiaceae > ATX-6F1. The sequence goes on from JBAXME010000055.1 coordinate 18,414, forward strand.
GGATCCACGTGGTCATCGGCCACGATCGGAATCAAGCGGCCCACCAGGGGCAAATCGAGCGTGAGCCCCACCAACGCCGCGTAGCGCCCATCGGATGGGTTCACGGCCACCCCCGTGTCGCCGAGCAGGGTTTCCGGGCGGGTGGTGGCCACCACCAGGTGGTCGGAGCCATCGGCGGCGGCGCCACCACTGAGGGGGTAGCGGAAGTGCCAGAGGTACCCGTCCACCTCCCTGGTTTCCACCTCCAGATCGCTGACGGCTGAACCGGAGGCGGGGCACCAGTTCACCAGGTATTCGCCGCGGTAAATCAGGCCCTGCCCATGCAGCTTGACGAAGGCCTCCACCACCGACCGGTTCAGCTGGGCATCGAGGGTGAAGCGCTCCCGGCCCCAGTCCACCGAATAACCCAGCCGCCGCAGTTGGCCCACGATCGTGCCACCGCTTTCGGCCTTCCAGGCCCAGGCCCGCTCGAAGAAGGCGTCGCGCCCCAGGTCGTCCTTGCTGGCCCCTTCGGCCTTGATCTGCTTTTCCAGGATCGTCTGCACGGCGATCGAGGCGTGGTCGGTGCCAGGCAGACAGAGCACGTTCTTGCCCTGCAGGCGCTGGAAGCGCACGATTGTGTCAATCAGGGCCGTGTTGAAGGCATGGCCCATGTGCAGGCTGCCGGTCACGTTCGGCGGCGGGATCACCACGCTGAACG
>JBAXME010000056.1:0-18596 GCA_037134455.1 Synechococcaceae cyanobacterium ELA445
GCCTGGCATGGGCGGGTTCCCTGGCATGCCAGGTGCTGCCGGCCGGGGAGGTGGGGCGCCACGGCCCGCCAAACCGGCCAAGAAACGCAAGGGATTTGGCCAGCTCTAACGGGGGACAGCCGGCAAGGTATGGTTGTTCTTTGGCGCGTGTTTTCACCGCCGTTCCCAGTTCCAGCAAGCAAGGCAAGGCCACGATGATCAAGCTCCGGCTGAAGCGGTTTGGCAAAAAGCGGGAAGCGAGCTTCCGCTTGGTGGCCACCAACAGCACCTCCCGCCGGGACGGTCGTCCGCTCGAGGAGTTGGGCTTTTACAACCCCCGCACCGATGAAACCCGGCTCAACACCGAGGCCATCCGCGTGCGCCTGAGCCAGGGGGCCCAGCCCACCGACACCGTGCGCTCCCTGCTGGAGAAAGCTGGTCTGGTGGAGAAAACCATCCGTCCGGCTGAAACCGTCGGCAAGCTGAAGCAGGCCGCCGAACGCGAAGCCACCGCTGCCAAAGCGGCCAAGGAAGCTGCTGCGGCCAAGGCTGCTGAGGCTGCCGCCGCTGCAGAAGCCGCCGCAGCTGCTGCTGCCGCTGCTGCCGCCGCTGCCGCTGAACCCGAAGCAGAAGCAGAAGCCGCGGCGGCGGAAGCCTGAGCCCTCGCCCCATGGTCGGGGCCGACGGCACTGCTTCTTTCCGCATCGACCTGCCGGATAGTTCCGCCGCCTTGGCTCTTGCCGGGGAGGCGGAGGCCACCCTCCATCTCATCGCAGATCTCACTGGCGCCTCCCTGGTGCTCAGGGGGCTCTCCGTGATGATCCAGGGCAGCCACAGCCAACTGGAGCGGACCTCCGCCCTGGTGGAACTGCTGCGTCCCCTGTGGCAGGAGGGCCAGCCGATCACGGCGGTGGATCTGCAGACCGCCCTGACGGCCCTCGATACCGGCCGGGGGGCGGAACACCGCGAGCTGGGCCACCAGGTGTTGGCCCGTTCCCAGAACGGCGTGCTGCTGAGGCCCCGCACCCTCAGGCAAAAAACCTACGTCGAGGCGATGGAACGCCACGACCTCACCCTGGCCATGGGGCCGGCCGGTACCGGAAAGACCTTCCTGGCCACGGTTCAGGCGGTGCGGATGCTGCAGGAGCGCAAGGTGCAGCGGCTGATCCTGACCCGGCCTGCCGTGGAGGCCGGGGAGCGGCTGGGCTTCCTTCCCGGCGATCTGCAGCAGAAGGTGGATCCCTACCTGCGGCCCCTCTACGACGCGCTGCACACCCTGCTGGGCACCGAGCGCACCGCCACCCTGCTGGAGAAGAACGTGATTGAGGTGGCCCCCCTGGCCTACATGCGTGGCCGCACCCTGGCCGATGCCTTCGTGATCCTCGACGAGGCCCAGAACACCACGGCCACCCAGATGCGCATGGTGCTCACCCGCCTGGGGGAGAACTCGCGCATGGTCGTCACCGGCGACCCCAGCCAGATCGACCTGCCCGCCCATCAGCGCAGTGGCCTGATCGATGCAGCCCAGGTGCTGGAGGGGGTGGAGGGGGTGGCCATCTGCAGGCTCAGCGCCGCCGACGTGGTGCGCCATCCTTTGGTGCAGCGGGTGGTGCAGGCCTACGAGCGCCGGGACAGCGTCACCCCAGCACCCTGAATCGAACAGGGCGGCTCGCCTTGCTGCCCTCCATCGGCGCGCTCGGATCGGCACCGGAGTGGCCCTAGGGGGAGATCCACACCTACTGGAGCCCCACGACGACTGCAAACCCCGGCCAGCACTGGCAGGATGGGGGGAGTTCGTCCCATCGGTGGACCATGCCCGCAAGCAGCAATTTCCAAGAAGCCATCCGCGACGCCCAGAGCAGTGCGCTGGTGGGCCCCAACGTGGTGAACAAGGCGCTGCCCTACGTGGGCGGCGGCATGGTGCTCACCGCCGGCGGTGTGGCCGGGGGACTGGCGCTAATCCAAAGCCACTCTCCGATCTTCATGCCCCTGTTCTGGGTGGCGCTGATCGGCAACTTCATCCTGTTCTTCGTGGCCCAGAACGCGGCCCTGAAGGGCAACAACGGGACCGCCCTGCCGATCCTCACCCTCTACAGCCTGCTGACGGGGTTCACCCTCAGCGGGATCGTTAGCTACGCCCTCAACGTTGCAGGCATAGGCGCCATTGGAACCGCCACGTTTGCCACCGGCATCACCTTCGTGATCGCTTCGGTGGTGGGCCGGCGCATGAGCGACAGCGTCGGCCAGGCCCTCAGTGGCGTGGTGGGCCTTGGGATCATCGGCCTGCTGATCGCCATGGTGGTCCAGATCGTGGGCGGGATCTTCATTCCCGGCTTCGGCGGCGGTGGCATGGAGCTGCTGATCGCTGGCTTCGGCACCGTGCTCTTCGTGGGAGCGGCCTTCGTCGACTTCTACACCATGCCCCGCACCTACAGCGACGACCAGTACCTGGCCGGCGCCCTGGGCATGTACCTCACCTACATCAACCTGTTCATCTTCATCCTGCGGCTGATCATTGCCCTCAACGGCGGCGGCCGTCGCGACTGAGCTTCATTCCGCCACAGCCTCCACAGCCGCCGCAATGGCGGCTTTTTGCTGGTCGTCGTAGCCCCAGCGCGCCAGGAAGGCCACGTCTTCGCCCGCACCGGCGGTGGCAGCCAGCAGGGTCTCCAGGCGCCGTTTCACCGCCTCCGGCTCCAGCAGCCGCAGCAGCTCCGTGCAGCGGAGTTGCACCCGCTCGGAGCCCTCCTGCTGCTGGCCATCCCCGCTTCGCCGGTGGTGGAGGGCCATGGCGGTGCTCATGGCCAGGTTGCGGGCTGTCAGATCCACCACCCCCTCGCCGGCGGCCCTGAGCTGGAGCACCAGGGGCTCCGGCAAACGGTCCATCAGGGGCGAATCGCCCGCCAGGGCCACCACAAAGAAACCGCGGGCCCCATCGCGGCTGGCCACCAGTTCGCCCACCCGGTCGGCCAGAACTTCGTCACTCAGTTCGCCCCGCTCCCAGAGCCCCAGCCATTGGGCAGCGATCTCCATCGCCTGGGAAAAATCGGGGGCCAGGGCGGCCGATGGGGAGGCAGCGGCAGAGGAGTCGGCAGCTGGGGAAACGGGGGAGTCGGTCATGGCGGGCCGATGGGCTGGCAGTGTTGAGGGTATGGAGATCCATGATCGACCCGGGGGTGCCGCTGACGCTGGGGCCTTTCCCCTAACCCCGGAGGGCTTCCGCTCCGGCTTCGTGGCCCTGATCGGCCGGCCGAACGTGGGCAAGTCCACCCTGCTCAACCAGCTGATGGGCCAGAAGGTGGCGATCACCTCCCCCGTCGCCCAGACCACCCGCAACCGCCTGCGGGCGATCCTCACCACCCCCACCGCCCAACTGGTGCTGCTGGACACCCCCGGCATCCACAAGCCCCACCATCTGCTGGGGGAGCGGCTGGTGCAAAGCGCCCGGGGCGCCATCGGCGAGGTGGACGTGGTGCTGCTGCTGGTGGATGGCAGCGAACCGGCCGGCCGGGGTGACGACTACATCGTTGAGCTGCTGCGCCAGGCCCGCGCGCCGGTGCACCTGGCCCTGAACAAGCACGACCTGGTGGATCCTGAGCGGGCCGAGGCCCTGATGGGGAGCTACCGGGAGCTCTTGGCGGGGCGGGGGGATTTCGCAACACCGCAGCAACGCCCCCCCCTGACCTGGCCCCTCCATCCCGTGAGTGCCCTTACGGGCGCAGGCACGGACGCCCTGGTGGAGGCCCTGGCGGCCGAGCTTCCCCTCGGCCCCCACCTCTACCCCGCCGATGCCGTCAGCGACCAGCCGGAGCAACTGCTGCTGGCGGAACTGATCCGGGAGCAGGTGCTGCACCACACCCGCGAGGAGGTGCCCCACTCGGTGGCGGTGAGCATCGATCGGATCGTCGATGACGGTCCCCGCACCGCCGTGCTGGCCACGGTCATGGTGGAGCGCTCCAGCCAAAAGGGAATCCTGATCGGCAAAGGGGGCGCCATGCTCAAGACCATCGGCAGCGGCGCCCGAGCGCAGATGCAGAAGGTGTTCGAGGGGCCGGTGTATCTGGAGCTGTTCGTGAAAGTGGTGCCCAACTGGCGGCGCAACCCCGCCCGGCTGGCCGAACTGGGCTATCGGGGCGACGGCTGAGAGGATGGACGCCTTCCCCGCGCTCCCCCGACCCCTTGACCGCCAGCAGCGAGCCGTTCCCCCCCCGTGACCTGAGCGGGTTCCTGGCGTTCTGCGCCGGTGAATGGATGAGCCTGCGCAGCCGCTTCGAGCTCACGGCCGCCGGCAACGAGGAATGGCACAGCAGCGAGCGGGGTGATCTGCTGGTGGAGTGGTTGGAGGGCGAAGCCGAAGGGGATATGGGCGGTTTGGCGGTCACCCCTAAGGGCCATGGCCGGCGCCAACTGCGCTTTCAGGCCGATGGCCACTTCCAGGCCGGGGCTGGGGCCGCTGAGGGGGCCGCTGACGCAGAGGTGCGGGGCCGCTGGCAACTCTGGCCCGACGGCAGCCTGGAGCTGATGGTGGAACTGGAGGACCGGGAAAGGCGGGAGCGGATCTGGTTCACCAAGCCCAACCTGCGCCTGCGCAGCACCGTGGAGCAGTACGCCGACGGCCGACCGGGCGAGGCCAGCTTCAGCTCCGAGATCCGCCGTGTGTCGCGCCCCCCCGCCCAGGAGGCATGAGTGGCCTGCGCATCGACGTGGTCAGCCTGGCGCCGGAGGCCTTCGCCCCTCTCCAGGGCCTGGGGGTGATCGGCCGGGCCTTCCGCGCCGGCATCGCCAGCCTCCACACCCACAACCCCCGGGATTTCGCCACCGATCGCTACCGCAAGGTGGACGACGAGCCCTATGGCGGCGGCGCCGGCATGGTGCTCAAACCCGAACCGGTGTTTGCGGCGATGGAGTCGCTGCCCGTCCTGCCCCGGCGGCGGGTGCTGCTGCTCAGCCCCCAGGGCCAACTTCTGCAGCAGAGCGACCTGCAGCGCTGGGCCGACAGCTCCGATCAACTGGTGCTGCTCTGCGGCCACTACGAGGGCTTCGACGAACGGATCCGCACCCTCGCCGACGAGGAGGTGTCCATCGGGGATTTCGTGCTCACCGGCGGCGAGCTGCCGGCCATGGTCGTGATCAATGGGGTGGTGCGGCTGCTGCCGGGCACCGTCGGCACCGCCGCCTCCCTGGAACAGGAAAGCCACAGCGGACCGTTGCTGGAGCATCCCCACTACACCCGACCCGCCAGCTTCCGGGGCCTGGAGGTGCCGGAGGTGCTGCGCAGCGGCGACCACGGCGCCATCGCCCGCTGGCGGGCCGAGCAACAGCTGCAGCGCACCCTGGAGCGGCGCCCCGATCTCCACAGCCGCTGGCTGCAGCAACAGGGGCTGAAAGACTGAGGCAAAGCGAACCGCGAACGGCCCCATGCAGCTCCGTATCGGCAACGGATACGACATCCATCGGCTGGTGCCGGGTCGGCCGTTGATCCTGGGGGGTGTGGCGCTGGAGCACCCCGATGGCCTCGGGCTCGATGGCCACAGCGACGCCGACGTGCTCGTGCATGCCCTGATGGATGCCCTGCTGGGGGCCCTCTCGCTCGGGGACATCGGCCTCCATTTCCCCCCCGAGGATCCCCGCTGGAAAGGAGCCGACAGCCTGGTGCTTCTGGAGCAGGTGGTGGCCCTGGTCCAGCAGCGGGGCTGGCAGGTGGTGAACCTGGACACGGTGGTGGTGGCCGAGCGGCCCAGGCTCAAACCCCACATCGAAGCCATGCGTTCCAACATCGCCAGGCGGCTGGGCATCGAGGCCGACCGGGTGGGCGTCAAGGCCACCACCAACGAAGGGCTCGGCCCCACGGGCCGCGAGGAGGGCATCGCCTGCCATGCGGTGGCTCTGCTGCAACAACCGTGAGCACCCGCGGGCCTGGATCGTCCATCGTCCTGGCCGGACGGCAACTGGTGGTGCTGCTTGTGCTGCTGCTCACCCTGCTTCTGCCCGCTCCGGCGGGGGCCTCGAGCGGTGCCGTCAACCTGGTGCCCGAGAGCACCGAAGTGCTGGAGGTGCTGAGGCTGCGGGTGCCCAGCGAGGGCCGATCCTGTTGGCGGCGGGCCGAGGCGGAGGTCTGGGAGCCCTGGCTGGCGCAGCGGCAGGGCTACCGGGGCCGGGAGCTCTACTGGGATCCCCAGCGGCAGGAGGCCCTGCTGATCATCGGCTGGGCTCACCGCAGCGACTGGAAGGGAATCCCCCAGACCAGCCTTGACACGGTGCAGAAACACTTCGAGGCGGCCGCCCGCCGCTGCCTGGGGGCCCAGGGCACCGCAGCAGTGGATAGGGTGCCGCCCCCCAACCCCTTCCCGATCGTGTCCAACGGGGAACTGCTCCATGAGCTCCTGATCCGGGGCAACGCTGGTGATGCCGCGCTCGGTGGTGGTGGCGCGCCGGCGCTGCCATGACCCCACTCCCCGATCAGGACGGGCGCATCGAGCAGCTGGCGGAGCTGGACCTGGAGCGGCAACGGCGGCTGGGGATGGCGGAGGCGATCTGGGGGGCCCACAAGAGCGCGGCGCAGATCGCCGCCATCCTGGAGCGCCTGGCGGCCCTGGACCGGCCCGCCCTGGTCACCCGGGTGGGGGAGGCCAAGGCCACGGCGGTTCAGGCCCTGGTTCCGGCTTGCCGCCACCACCTTGAGAGCAACTGCCTCACCCTGGGGCCCCTGGCGAAGCCCGCCGGTCCGCCCTCGGTGGCGATCCTGACGGGCGGCACCAGCGACCTGACCGTGGCCCAGGAGGCCGCCCTGGCCCTGACCTGCGCCGGGGTGGCCAGCGACCTGGTGGTGGACGTGGGGGTGGCCGGACTCCACCGCCTGCTGGGACGGCTGGAGCAGCTGCGCCCGGTGAGGGTGCTGATCGCCTGCGCCGGCATGGAGGGGGCCCTGCCGACGGTGCTGGCGGGGCTGGTGCCCCAACCGGTGATCGCCGTGCCGGTATCCGTGGGATACGGCGTCAGTGAGGGGGGGCGGGCGGCCCTGCACGGCATGTTGGCCAGCTGTGCCCCCGGGCTCACGGTGGTGAACATCGACAACGGCTATGGAGCCGCCATGGCGGCGCTGCGGATCCTGCGGGCTTGCCCCTGAGGGGATGGATCACGGGGCTTCAGCCCAACCGCGGGGGGCCAGAAGAAGGGGGTTCCAGTTCCAGCAAGGCTTCCACCCAACGGCGAAGGGAGAGGGGCAGCAGGCCCTGTTCATACCGCTGCAAAGCCTCCACCAGCACCGGGGTATTCACCCACTGAAGCTGTCGCCGCGGCATGCCCTGAATCGGGAACTCGAGCGCAGTGTGCGGCCCGCAGCCAAGGCCTGCAAGGGGATCAGAGGTGCTGCAGCTGGGGATAGGCGGTGAGCAGTTCCTCGGTGCTCAGCACCTCCCCTTGCCCCTCCGGCTGCCAGATGACCTCAAGGGCCAGCAGCTCGGCCGAGGGCACCGAGCCCAGGATGCGAAGGGCCTCCCGCAGCTCCTCGGCGCTGGTGACCGACTTGAGGGGAATGCGGCCGCGGCTAGCCACCAGCAGGGTGACGGCGATGAAATCACTGGTGGCATCAGCGTTGCCGGCCGTAGTGGAGGGGGCACTCAAGCGCTGACCGCCCACGTTGCTCGTGACTTCGCTGCGCAGTTTGCTGCGCTCGGTCATCGAAAGGCGATTGAAGGTGGATTCGGCCGAGGCGAAGGGCACCTGGCCCAGTTCGCCATTGGCGTAGACCCACAGATCAGGCTGCCGCAGCAGGGCCAGGGTGGTTTCCTGCAGAACCTTCTGCAGGCCGGCGCTGTTGCCGGTGTCGGCGGAATCAGCCAGCCGGCGCAGGTCGACCTGGAGGTCGCGGGCCGTGGCCAGCAGCCCCACCTGGAGCTGGGCGATGGCCACGGGTCCATCGGCCCGTGGGGCATAGGCCAGCTCACCACCGGCACCCCCAGCTTGCAGGGCACCGCCGCCGCCCCGCAGAGCGTTGGCGATCACACCCACAATCGCCATCAGGATTAGGAAGCCGAACAGGCCCCCGCCACCGAAGCCGAAGATCGGAATCAGGAAGGGGAAGCCGATGCCGCCGCCACCGAACCCACCGCCGTAACCGCCGCGGTTGCCCCCTCCGCCGTAGCTGCGGGGGATAGAGGGGGACGAGCGGAAGCTGCCGCCGCCGATACGGCCCCCACTGGCCGCCTGGGAGGGCTCAGGTGCCACCAGCAGAAAGCCAGCCAGCAGCACCGGCACGAGCAGAGCACCGCAAAAGCGACGCAGCAGCAGGGAAGGCCGGGTGGGAGACAACGGCGTCACCGCAGGAATGACATGAACTCTAGAAACCCCCTCCCACGATGGTGACCACTTCGAGTCCATCGGCTTCCCGTACCAGCTGGCCCGGCCACTGGGCCCTGGGCAGGATCGTGCCGTTGAATTCCACCACCACCAGCCGGGGTTCATAGCCGAAATGCCGCAGGGCTGCCTCCAGGTGCAGACCCCCAGGGCAGGGGCGGCTCTCACCATTGAGGACCACCTGGATTTGCCGCCCGCTGCTCATGCCAGGGCCTCCAGCAGCTCGCGGCTGGCCTGACCCGGATCTGCCGCCTCGGTGATCGCCCGCACCACCGCCACCCCCTGGGCACCGGCGGCGAGCACGGGGGCCAGGGTGGCGGCGTCGATGCCGCCAATGGCGAAAAAGGGGATCGGAGACTCCGCCGCCGCCTGGCGCACGTAGGCCAAACCCACGGGCTCCCGGCCCGGCTTGGTGGGGGTGGGGTGGACGGGTCCCACGCCCACGTAGTCACAGCCATCCAGCACGGCCTGACGCAGCTGGGCGATCTCACCGGTGCTCCGCCCAATCAGGCGCTCAGGGCCCAACAGTTGCCGGGCCACGGAAGGCGGCAGGTCCCCCTGGCCCAGGTGCACCCCGTCGGCATCGACCGCCAGGGCCAGATCGATGCGGTCGTTGACGATGAACAGGGCCCCATGGCGGCCGCAGAGCTGCCGCAGCTCGCGGGCCTCCCGCCAGCGCTCCCCGTCGTCGGCCTGCTTGCTGCGGTACTGCACCAGCCGCACCCCCGCCTCCAGGGCAGCGGCCACGGTGGCGATCAGCGTTGGCGAGGGGCTGGTGATCAGATAAAGGCGGCAGCGGGCCAGCTGATCACGCCGTTCATTGCCGCCAGCCGCAGCCCTCAACACCGCCACCTCCAGGTCGTAGAGGGCGTAGCGGGCGGCGGCCGCCTCCCGGGCCAGGGGGCCCTCCCCGCCACGGCCGAACTCCTCGATCACCCGCAGGGCCTCCTGCACCCGGGCGCAGTTCGCCGCCACCACCTGGGTCGGGGTGTGGCGCAGTTCCTGGGCAGGGTGGCCCAGCCCGGCCGCCGGATCGGAGGCGGTGTGGCGCGCCAACTTGAAGCGGTTGTCATGGAGGAGTCCCAACCGCTGGCGCAGGTCCTTGGTGCGGGCCACCAAATCTTCGCGGCCGAGGCCGAAGCGGCACCAGTCTTCGACCACCCGCAGCCCCTCCCGGGCCCGATCAAGGTTCGCGTCCAGCAAGCGCTCGATGGCGGTTTGATCCCGGGCGCCCGGGTCGGGTGGCAAAGGCTCCATTGGATTCGTGGAAAAGATCGAAATCAGGGGGGATTCGGTGTCGCAGAAGGCTGTGGTGGGGTGGGGGAGGCTGCCTAGGGTGAGGGGAGTGCGAGCAGTCCACAGGTCATGGGGCAGAGCGAAGCCGACAACCCGATGCTGGTGCTGGTGTCAGGGATTCTGCTGCTGGGCGGTATCGGCGCCTTCATCGTCTGGGGCCTGGGCAACGCCTACCCGACCGGCTGAGACGAACCTGAGGCCGACACCAACGGACGGGTGAGGTCACGGGCCCGCTGGGCATCGAGGGCAATCTGGGCGCAAAGAGCCTCAAGGCTGTCGAAGCGCTGCTGATGGCGCAGCAGGGCCACCGGCTCCACCTCCAGCTCCCAGCCCTCCAGTTCGATCTGACGGTCCAGCAGGTGCACCTCCACCGCCGAGGGGGCAATGGGGTCCACGGTGGGCTGGGGGCCCAGGTTCATCACCGCCTCCAGCGGCGGTCCGCCGTCAAGGCGCACCAGGGCCGCATAGACCCCCTCAAGGGGAAGGAACTTGCGGCCGTCCACCTGCAGGTTGGCCGTGGGCCAGCCCAACTCCCGCCCCAGACCACGGCCCCGCACCACCCGGCCACTGAAGCGATAGGGGCGCTCGAGCATCCGGGCCGCCTCCTCCAAACGGCCGGCGGCAAGGGCACGACGGATCCGGCTGCTGCTGAACCGCTCGGCCCCATCCCAGAGCATCGGCACCACCCGCACGTCGATGCCGTGGCGGGCTCCGATGGCCGTCAGGGCAGCCGTGTCACCGCTGCGGCCGGCCCCGAAGCGGAAGTTCTCCCCCACCGCCACCTGACGGGCCCGCAGCTGGCCCACGAGCACCTGCTCCACGAACGCCTCGGGGCTGAGGGCGGCCAGGGCATGGTCAAACGGCACCAACACCAGTTGCTCGATGCCCAGGGGCTCGAGGAGGGAGAGTTTTTCCGCAGGTAGGTCGAGACGCAGCCGCAGGTCGCCGTAGAGCACTTCGCGGGGATGGGGCCAGAAACTCACCACCGTTGGCACAGCCCCTGGGGACAACGCGTCCGGCGGGGCCGCGCCTTGCACCCGTTCGGTGATGGCCTCGATCACCCGCCGGTGGCCCCGGTGCAGGCCATCGAAGCTGCCGAGGGCCACGGCGGTGGGGAGGCGGGCGTCCTGGGGCGATCGCAGGGGAATCAATGCAGGGGGTGCGGACCTCGCCGGTTGGATCCTCCCATGGCAAGTTTGGGGGGTTGACCCCGGATTTCCGCCGCACCCCATGGCCGACCGCCTGGACCTTCTCCAGATCTCCGCCGCCCTGCGGCGCATGGGCTGGGTCAGGTTCTGGATCCAGCTCTGCCTGGGCGTGGTGGTGGTGGGGGTACTGATCTTCAACAACATCGGTAGCCAGTTCTCCGCCAATTCCTCCCGCGCCCTTGGGCTTGGTCCTGGCCTCTCCCTTACCACCCTTTCGTTCCTGCTGCTGCTGTGGTGCCTGTGGCAGGGCTGGCTGGTGGTGCTCTGCGGCCGGGCCCTGGCCAGCCCTGCCCATCCCTCCAAGGGGGAAACGGCCCGCCTGATCAAGCGGGGGCTGCTGGCGGATCTGATCGGCCTCACCCTGGCGGCGGTGGGCTACCAAGCGCTGGCCGGCAGCCTGTTTGTCCAGGCCTCCCAACAGGTGCCGGGCTTCTTCGGGGCCCAGATGCAGGGGGCGCCAGGCACGGGCGGCCGGGTGGTGGGGCTGCCGATCACCTCGATCGAGATGCTCTCGGTGCTCAGCAACACCCAGGTGCTCTTTGCCCACCTGCTGGGGCTGATCATCAGCCTCTGGCTGCTGCAGCGCGTTTATCGGCCCCGCCCCCGCTGAGGAGGTCAACGGCGGATCAGCCCAACTGCGGCAAAGCCCCCAGGCCACCGCGCCAGAACAATTCAGGCTGCAGGGGGGTCAGGGCCGCCCCGCCCTGGGCCACCTGGGCCACGTCCGTGGGCCATTCCAGGGGACCGGCGCCGGCCGACTCCAGATCGTTCACCACCTCGCCGGCCAGCCAGTAGTAGGTGCGGCCACGGGGATCGCTGCGGCGATCGAACTGATCCACGTAGCGGCGCACCCCAGGCCGGCACCAGCGCACCGGGGCGATCGCCTCCTCGGACAGGGCAGGAACGTTGAGGTTGAGCAGCAGGCCCTCCGGCCACCCCTCCGCCAGCACCCGCTCCGCCACCTCGAGGGCCAGGCGGGCGGCCCCATCGAACTGGCGCCATTGGAAGCAGGCGCTGCTCACCGCCAGCGCGGGCAGGCCCTCCAGGGTGCCCTCCATCGCCGCCGAGACCGTGCCGGAATAGAACACATCCGTGCCCAGGTTGGGGCCATGGTTGATGCCGGAGAGCACCAGATCCGGGGGCTCCTCCAACAGGCTGAACAGAGCGAGCTTGACGCAGTCGGAGGGGGTGCCGCTGCAGGCCCAGGCCCGCACCCCATCGGCGAACAGCTCATCGGCCGGCTCGGCCCGCAGGGGGGTCTGGAGGGTGAGTCCGTGGCCGGTGGCCGAGCGTTCCTGGTCGGGACAGACCACCGTGACCCGGTGCCCCCGGGAGGCCGCTGCCGCAGCCAGGGTGCGGATGCCCTCGGCGAAGATCCCGTCGTCGTTGCTGATCAGGATCCGCAGGGGCTCCATGAGCTTGTCCTTGGTGACCGCAAGCTAGACGCAACGGCCCCAAAGGCAGGGTGCCCCGCCGTCGCTGCCTACAGTCGGTGGTCCCCGTTCCGCCGCCGTGAGCGCCTCCCCCAGCCTGCAGCAGCTCAACGACCAGCTGGAGCAGCTCGAAGCGCAGGCCGCCCTGGAGATCGCAGCCGCCGCCAGCCCGGCCGACCTGGAAGGCCTGCGGGTGGGTCTGCTGGGCAAGAAGGGGCGCATCTCGGGCGTGCTGGGCGCCATGGGCCGGTTGCCGGCCGAGGAGCGGCCCCTGGTGGGGGCACGGGCCAACGTGCTCAAGGAACTCGTGCAGGGGCAGCTGGGGGAGCGGCTGAGCACCATGAAGGCGTCCGCCCTGGCGGAGAAGCTGGAGCAGGAACGGATCGACGTCACGGCACCCAGCACCTACGTCCCCGCCGGCCACCGCCACCCGCTGATCACCACCACCGAGGAGATCGTCGACATCTTCTGCGGCCTCGGTTACCGGGTGGAGGAGGGACCTGAGATCGAAAGCGACTACTACAACTTCACGGCCCTCAACATCCCGCCCCACCATCCGGCCCGGGACATGCAGGACACCTTCTACCTCTCAGGTCACGAACTGCTGCGCACCCACACCTCGCCGGTGCAGATCCGCCACCTGGAAAAGAACCCTCCACCGGTGCGGATCGTTGCGCCGGGCCGGGTGTACCGCCGCGATGCGGTGGATGCCACCCACTCGCCGGTGTTCCACCAGGTGGAGGTGCTGGCCATCGACGAAGGACTGGACTTCACCCATCTGCGCGGCACGGTGACCGCCTTTCTGCAGTCCTTCTTCGGGGATCTGCCGGTGCGGTTCCGCGCCAGCTACTTCCCCTTCACCGAGCCCTCCGCCGAGGTGGACGTGCAATGGCGCGGCCGCTGGCTGGAGGTGATGGGCTGCGGCATGGTCGATCCGGCCGTGCTCGAGGGCCTGGGGCTGGATCCGGAACGGTGGAGCGGCTTCGCCGCCGGCCTGGGGGTGGAGCGTTTCGCCATGGTGCGCCACGGCATCGATGACATACGGCGACTGTTCAACAGCGATCTGCGTTTCCTTGAACAGTTCTGAGGCTGCCTCCATAAACTTCAGCTCACCCCCGCCCCACCGATCGGTGCCCTGTGTCGGACTGATCGTGAACGACGGCAAGGAACTGGCCGTCACCACCGCCGATGTGATCGAGCGTCGACTGGAGGCGGCCGGTTATGGCGTCTGCCGCACCAGCAGTTCCGGCGGCATGGTGGGCTTCGCCAATCCCGACCAGCACCTGCGCAACCTGGGCTACAGCGCCTGCGTACCCAGGGATTTCAGAGCCGACATGGCCCTGGCGGTGGTGCTGGGGGGCGACGGCACCGTGCTCTCGGCCGCCCGCCAGACCGCGCCGATCGGGCTGCCGATCCTCACGATCAACACCGGTCACCTGGGCTTTCTGGCCGAGGCCTACCTGAGCGAACTCGACCAGGTGCTCGAGCAGCTGGTGGCCGGCCGCTGGACGGTGGAGGACCGCAGCATGCTCGTGGTGAGCGTGATGAGAGGGGAACAGCGGCGCTGGGAGGTGCTGTGTCTCAACGAAATGGCCCTGCACCGGGAGCCCCTCACCTCCATGTGCCATTTCGAGATCGCCATCGGCCGCCACGCTCCGGTGGACATCGCCGCCGACGGCGTGATCCTTTCCACCCCCACCGGCTCCACCGCCTATGCCCTCAGTGCCGGCGGGCCGGTAATCACCCCGGATTGCCCGGTGCTGCAGCTCACCCCCATCGCCCCCCACTCCCTGGCGTCGCGGGCCCTGGTGTTCAGCGATCAGGAGCCGGTGACGGTCTTTCCGGCCACCCCCGAGCGGCTGATGATGGTGGTCGATGGCAGCGCCGGTTGCTACGTCTGGCCGGAGGACCGGGTGCTGATCCGCCGCAGCGACCACCCGGCCCGCTTCATCCGGCTGCAGAACCACGAGTTCTTCCAGGTGCTGCGCAACAAGCTGGGGTGGGGCCTGCCCCATGTGGCCAAACCCGGTGGGGGCCACCAGGCCCCATGACCCTGGTGCTGCTGCTGGGAACCGCCTCCCATAGCTTGGCCGGGCGGCTGGAGGCCTCGGGCTACGCCACCTTGAGCTGGACCGTGGCGGACCTGGCCCTTGCCCCCAACCTCACCAGCCTGCGCCTCCAGCCCCCCGGCGTGGCGGTGCTGACCGACGACTCGACGGCAGCCATCAAGGTGCTGCGCCAGGACCTGCCCGAAGTGCCCCAGCTGCTGGACATCGGCAGCGACAGCGTCGAAGGCCGGTCCCACTGCCTCAGCGTCGGCGCCGATGACTTCTGGCTCTCCAGCGCCCCCCCCAGTGACCTGCTGCAGCGCCTGCGCCTGCACCTGCGCGTCAGCGCCCGTCGCCAGGGCACCACTCCGGGGCTGCGGCTGGCCGATCTGACCCTGGAGCCCGACACCCGCCGGGCCCGGCGGGGTCCGCGCCAGCTGGCACTGACGGCCCGGGAGTATGGCTTGCTGCTGCATTTGCTGCGCCATCAGGGGCAGGTGCTCAGCCGTGAGGAGATCCTTTCCGTCGTCTGGAAGGGACAGCAGGGGGTGGCCAGCAACGTGGTGGAGGTCTACGTGCGCTACCTGCGCCAGAAACTCGAAGAGGGCGGCGAACGCCGGCTGCTGCACACCGTGCGCGGCCGGGGCTACAGCCTCAGCGATGGCGCGCCCCGCCTGGCCCCCCCCTCCCCATGAGCCTCCCTTTTGCCCTGATCGCCCTGCTCGCCGTCACCCCGACGCCCAAGGCCGCCATCTCCAGTCCGTCGGCCAATCCCCCGGGACCGCCCCAGTTCTTGCCCTTGGAGGCGGAGTGGTGTCTCCCAACCACCGCGAGCCCATCGCCTGGCTGCATCCGCCTGGAGGTGCCCCGCACCCCACGGCAGTTCAGCTGGGGACTGATGCAGCGGCCGCCCCTTGAACCGCTGCGGGGCATGTGGTTCCGCTTTGATCCGCCCCAAAAGGTCAGCTTCTGGATGCACCGCACCCCCGCTCCCCTCGACATGGTGTTCGTGCGGGGCGAGCGGGTGGTGGCCATTGAGGCGGCGGCCCCCTGCCCGAGGCTGCCGTGCCGCAGCTATGGACCGGAAGCGGCCGTCGACGGAGTGGTGGAGCTGGGGGCAGGGCAGGCGGCCGCGCTGGGGATCACCCCCGGCGGGCCGGCACCGATCCGCTGGTTGGCGCCGCTCAAGCCGCCGGTGCCCGCCGCCCGCTGAGCACCAGCACGGGATTCAGGGGGGCCAGGCGGGTGCCATCGGCCAGCGGCGCCCCGCGCCAGGCCTGGTGCTGGGACACCCGCACCGCCAGGCCGGCCTGCTCCAGCAGGGGCCTCAGTTCGGCGAGGGCCTCCACGGTGGCCAGGGGCAGCACCACCACCCCGCCTGGCCGCAGACGCCCCAGCACCGCCGCCAGGATGGCCATCCGCTGGCGGCCGCCGCCCCCGATCAACACCCGGTCGGGATCGGGCAACGGGGCGAGGGCCCCAGGGGCAACCCCCTCCAGGATCGCCGCCGGCCTCACCCCCAGGCGGCGGGCATTGGCGGCGATCAGGGCGGCGGATCCACCGCGGCGCTCCAGGGCCCAGAGCTCTAGGCCGGGCCGCAGCCGCAGGGCCTCCAGACCGACACTGCCGACGCCGGCACCCAGGTCCCAGAGCACGCCATTGGCGGGCAGCTCCAGGTCGGCCAGCAGCTGGATGCGCACCTCCCGCTTGGTCATCAACCCCGGGCGGTCCTGCTGCTGCAGCCACAGGCCGTCGTCGAGACCAAACAGGGGGAGGGTGGCGGGATCGGGATCCGCGGGCGCCTCGGCCACCAGCAGCACCAGATGGAGCGGATCGAGATCGACAGGCAGGGGCGCCTGGGGCACCAGCCGCTGCACCCGCTCGTCCGGATGCCCCAGGCGCTCCAACACCCAAAAGGCATAGGCCGCTTCCAAACCGGAGGCCGCCAGGATGCGGCGCACCTCCTCGGCGCCGCCACGGCCGGGATCGGTGAGCACCGCCAGGGCCGGCGGGCGCTGCTGCAGCCGCCCCGCCAGGGGCTCGGGATCGCGGCCATGGAGGCTGATCCAGCTGGCGTCCTGCCAGGGGCGCGCAATGCGGGCGAAGGCCAGCTGCAGGGAGCTGGGGGCGGGGTGAAAACGCAGCGCCCCGGGGCCGAAGTGCTGCAGCAGCAGGCGGCCGATGCCGAACCAGAGGGGATCGCCACTGGCCAGCACCACCGCCGGCCGGTGGGCGGCGAGGGCCGCCACCAGGGCTGGCAAGGCCCCCTCCGGTTGATCGGTGGCCACCAGCTGGGGACAGGCCGCCTCGACAGAAAGCCGGCCCGCCTCGGCTTCAGAGCGCCACCACAGCTCCAGCCCCGCCAGCAACCGCGACGGCGCCGCCACCAGCGCCGCCCGCCGCAGGAGCCCCTGGGCGGGGCCCGGCAGGGTGTCCACGCCACCGGCGTCGGTGCCCACCACATCCAGGCGAAGGAGTGACCCCACGCGATTGCGCTCCCGCCGATCGGATCATGATGCTCACCCCCGCTGCCCCCCGCCCATGGCCGATCGCCGCCAACGGATCCACGAGCTGGTGATCGCCCTGCTGGGCCAAAATGGGGACCGGGAACTGCTGGCGGGCGACGGAGGGGATCCGGGCACCTGGCTGGAGCGCAACCGGCGGGTGGTGCAGCACTACCAGGCGCTGGTGCGGTCGGCCGTCACCCTCGATGCCCTGATCGACCAGGAGGTCAGCGCAAGCCCAACGGCGGCCGGTGGTGCAACAGGCCCGGCCATCGGCGGGTTCTGACAAGCTGGGCCCACCTCCGGCCCTGCCATGGCGCGCCTCGGCTTCTCCGCCCTCAATGAGCTGCTGAGGGGCAAGGGCTCCGGCGGCGCCAACCCCGCCCCCACCGCCAGCTGGAAGCGGCCGATCGGCCTGGGCTGGGACAAGCCCTACACGGTGCGCTACGCCAGCAACCTGGACGACGGCCCCAACCACGGCGCCCCCCTGGGGGGCTTCGGGGCCGGCTGCCTCGGCCGGGGCCCCGACGGGGCCTTCAACCTCTGGCACCTCGATGGGGGTGAGCATTGGTTCGGCTCGCTGCCCGACTGTCAGTTCGCCCTCTACGAAAGCAACGGCCAGCAGAGCCGGGCCCACGCCCTAGCCACAGCCCCCCAGCGGGATGATTCCCGGCCGGAGGCCACCACCGCCCCCCTGGGGGACTGGAGCTGGTACCCCGCCAGCACCGCCGAGGGCAGCACCGGCACCTACGCCGCCCGCTATCCCCTGAGCTGGTTCAGCTACGAGGGGGTCTTCCAAGCGACGGTGCGCTGCGAAGCCTTCAGCCCGATCCTCCCGGGCGACTACCAGCGCAGCAGCTACCCGGTGGCGGCGTTCCGCTGGGTGTTCACCAATCCCACCGACCGTCCCCTGGACCTGTCGCTGCTGCTGAGCTGGCGCAACACGGTGGGCTGGTTCACCAACACCGATCCCAGTGCTGCCGTCACCTTCCGCGACGACGGCAGCCCGGAACACAACTATGTGCCGGCCATCGGCCGGGGCCTGGGCCAGCACAACCGTGCCCTGGAGGCCCCGGGCCTGACGGGGGTGCTGCTGGAGGGGCTGCGCAGCGAACCGCTGGCCGAGGGGGAGGGGCAATGGTGCCTGGCGGTGCCGGATGACCTCGAGGGCGTGGAGGTGCTGCGCTGCAGCCGCTGGGATCCCAGCGGCGGTGGCGGCGAACTGTGGCAGCCGTTCAGCCGTGATGGCTCCATCCCCGCGAGCAACAACACCCGCTCCAGCACCGCAGGCGAACAGGCCAGCGCCGCGATCGCCCTGCGCTTCCGCCTGGAGCCCGGGGCCGCCATCGAGTTGCCGGTGGTGATCAGCTGGGATCTGCCGGTGACGGCCTTCGCCACCGGCAGCCGCGCCCTGCGCCGCTACACCGATTTCTTTGGCCCCGGCGGCGACAACGCCGCCGCCATCGCCGCCGAAGCCCTGCGGGACTGGCGCGACTGGCGGGACCAGATCGAGGCCTGGCAGGCGCCGGTGCTGGAGCGCAGCGACCTGCCCGAGGAGCTGCGCATGGCCCTGCTCAACGAGCTCTACGACCTGGCCAGCGGCGGCAGCCTCTGGACCGCCGCCAGCCCCACCGATCCGGTGGGCCGCTTCGGGGTGTTGGAGTGCCTTGACTACGCCTGGTACGAGAGCCTGGATGTGCGGCTCTATGGCTCCTTCGCCCTGCTGCAGCTCTGGCCGGAACTCGACAAGGCGGTGCTGCGCGATTTCGCCCG
>JBAXME010000057.1:0-18246 GCA_037134455.1 Synechococcaceae cyanobacterium ELA445
GGTCGAAGCCCCCCGCCCCCTCCCCTTCCAGGTGATCGGCGTGGGGGTGGTGCTCGATTCGGTCGGCCGGGTGTTGATCGACCAGCGCCTCAACGAGGGCCTGCTGGGGGGCCTTTGGGAGTTTCCCGGTGGCAAGCAGGAGCCCGGCGAGGCGATCGCCGCAACGATCCGGCGCGAACTGCGCGAGGAGCTTGCGATCGAGGTGGCGGTTGGCGAGGAACTCCTCACCCTGGAGCACGCCTACAGCCACAAGCGGCTGCGCTTCGTGGTGCATCTCTGCCGCTGGCTGTCCGGCGAACCCCAGCCCCTGGCCAGTCAACAGGTGCGCTGGGTGGAGCCCGATCGCCTTGGCGACTATCCCTTCCCGGCCGCCAATGCCCGCATCATGGCGGCGCTAAGGGAGAGGCTTGGGCTGCCATCCGCGGGTGCCTCTGCTGATCAACCTGGGGACACTGCCGCGACGGCCTGATGGTGCTGTGTTTCGGTGAGGCCCTGGTGGACCGCCTGGGGCCGCCGGGTGGGGATCCGGCCAGCGCCCCCTCTCATCAACTCGATGACCGCCTCGGTGGAGCGCCCGCCAACGTGGCCTGTGCCCTCGCCCGCCTCGGCACGCCGGCGGCCTTCCTGGGCCGGCTGGGGCGGGACTCCATCGGCGCCGCGTTCCATTCCCTGTTCGAGCTGCGGGGGGTGGATGTCTCCGCCCTGCAGTGGGATAGGGAGCGACCCAGCCGGGTGGTGCTGGTGCGGCGCGATGCCTGTGGTGAGCGCTGTTTCCAGGGCTTCGCCGGTGATCGGGGCGCTGGTTTCGCTGACCAGGCCTTCGCCGCTGAGGAGCTGGCCGAACCTCTGGAGCGGCTGATGCCCCAGGCCGCCTGGCTGCTGGTGGGCACGATCCCCCTGGCCAGCGCGGCCTCGCTCCAGGCCCTGGAACTGGCCCTTGGACGGGCGGCCCAGAACGGCGTGGCCATCGCCCTGGATGTGAACTGGCGCCCCACGTTCTGGGATGCCCAGGCATCTGTGGGGTCGGGTCCGTCCCCAGCGGCCCTGGAGGCGATGGGGCCGCTGCTGGACCAGGTGCGGTTGCTGAAACTGGCGGCCGAGGAGGCCCAGTGGCTCTTCGCCACGCGGGATCCGCAACGAATTCAGGCCGGCTTGCCCCAGCGGCCCGCCGTGGTGATCACCGATGGCGGCGGCCCCTTGCATTGGTGGCTGGGGGGCCATGGGGGCACGGCGGACCCCTGGACCGTGGAGGTGGTGGACACCACCGGAGCGGGGGATGCCTTCCTGGCGGGCCTCCTGCATCGGATCTGCGCCGAACCGGAGCTGCTCAGCGGCGCCGAACCTGGCCGGGTGCGCCAGGCCATGGCCTTCGCCAGTGCCTGCGGTGCCCTGGTCTGTCAGGGGGCCGGGGCGATCGATCCCCAGCCCAGCGAAGCGGAGGTGCAGGCGTTTCTGGCCCAGCGCTCGACCCTCAGAGGGTTCTGATCCAACGGGCCCGCCGCCCCTCCCCCTCCATCACCAGATCCAGCGCCAGGGCGCCGGCGGGCTCGAATCCCAGCCGCTCCGGCCACTCCACCGCCAGCACGGCCCCCTGGGCCAGGGCCTCCTCCTCCTCCTGCAGGAACAGGTCGGCGGCGGCGCGGCCCTCCAGTCGGTAGAGATCCAGATGGATCAGGTGGGTGACTTCGCCATCGAGCTGGCCGGCGTAGTGCTGGGCCAGGGCGAAGGTGGGGCTGGTGATCGGCTCCTCGATGCCCAGGCCCAAAGCCAGACCTTGCACCAAGGAGGTCTTGCCGGCCCCCAGTTGCCCCCGCAGCAACAGCAGGCGCTCCAGGTTGGGCCTACCCCGTAACTCGGCGGCCAGGGACTGGCCCAGCGCCAGGGTGGCGGCCGCATCGGCGAGGAACACGTTGCTCTGGTCCATCCCTGTAGATTCGCCTTAAGCGAGCCCGAAGCCTCGGCGTCTCTGCAGATATTCCCAGGCCCCAGGCTTTCCCTGGGGGGGTTGCCGTTCCGATCGCACCCTCACCGCCGATTTCATCGGCCCAACACCCCAAGTCCATCCACATTGCCGCGAACCCCATGGTTGCCGCCCCCAGCTCGCCTGCCCTGCAGGTCACCACGTCCTACGTGATCGCCGACATCGGCCTGGCCGACTTCGGCCGCAAGGAGATCGCGATCGCCGAAACCGAGATGCCCGGCCTGATGGCCCTGCGGGAGAAATACGGCGCCGAGAAGCCCCTGGCGGGGGCCCGAATCGCCGGGTCGCTGCACATGACGATCCAGACCGCGGTCTTGATCGAGACCCTGGTGGCCCTCGGCGCCGAGGTGCGCTGGGCCTCCTGCAACATTTTCTCCACTCAGGACCACGCCGCCGCCGCGATCGCCGCGGCCAACGTTCCCGTGTTCGCCTACAAGGGCGAAACACTCGATGAATACTGGGCCTTCACCCACCGCATCCTCGAGTGGGGCGATGGCGGCACCCCTAACATGATCCTGGACGATGGCGGCGACGCCACCGGCCTTGTGATTCTGGGCACCAAGGCTGAGAGCGATCTCTCCGTTCTTGATCACCCTTCGAACGAAGAAGAAACCGCCCTCTTCAACTCGATCCGCCAAAAGCTCGCCGCCCAGCCCGGCTTCTATTCCCGTATCCACGCCACCATCCAAGGCGTCACCGAAGAGACCACCACCGGCGTTGCCCGTCTTTATCAGCTGCAGAAGAGCGGCGAGCTGCCCTTCCCGGCCATCAACGTCAACGATTCGGTCACCAAGAGCAAATTTGACAACCTCTACGGTTGCCGCGAATCCCTGGTCGACAGCATCAAGCGCGCCACCGATGTGATGGTGGCCGGCAAGGTGGCTCTGGTGATGGGCTACGGCGACGTGGGCAAGGGTTCAGCCCAGTCGCTGCGGGGCCTTGGTGCGATCGTGATGATCGCTGAGATTGATCCGATCTGCGCCCTGCAGGCGGCGATGGAGGGCTACCGCGTGGTGCGCCTCGATGAGGTGGTGGGCGATGTGGACATCTTCGTGACCGCCACCGGCAACTTCAGGGTGATCCGCCATGAGCACCTGATCCAGATGAAGGATCAGGCGATCGTCTGCAACATCGGCCACTTCGACAACGAGATCGATGTGGCCTCGCTCAAGCAGTACACCTGGGACAACATCAAGCCCCAGGTGGACCACATCATCCTGCCGTCCGGCAACAAGATCATTCTGCTGGCCGAGGGTCGCCTGGTGAACCTGGGCTGCGCCACCGGCCACCCCAGCTTCGTGATGTCCAACTCCTTCACCAACCAGGTGCTGGCCCAGATCGAGCTGTTCAGCAAGGGTGATCAGTACGGCAAGGAGGTGTACGTGTTGCCCAAGCATCTCGATGAGATGGTCGCCCGTCTTCACCTCGAGAAGATCGGCGTCAAACTCACCGAGCTCACCTCCGATCAGGCCGCCTACATCAACGTGCCGGTGGAAGGGCCCTACAAGAGCGAGCACTACCGCTACTGAACCTCCCGAGTGAGGGGATCCCTAGCCCGGCCGGATGGCCGGGCTTTTTTATGGCCTGGGGAGGTTGATCGCCGCCGCCATGGAAGACTCAGCGACGTCTGAGTTGAAGCCAGCGGATGGGGTTGACGGAACTGGTCCAGCAATTGCCCCAGTTGATTGGTTCTGCGGTGGAGGCCAATCCTTGGCTGGGGTACGGGGCGATCTTCGCCGCCATGTTCCTGGAGAATCTGTTCCCGCCGATCCCCTCGGAGCTGATCATGCCCCTGGGGGGGTTCTATGTGCAGCAGGGGCAGCTCGCCCTGGTGCCCGTGGTGCTGGCGGGCCTGCTGGGCACGGTGCTCGGGGCCCTTCCCTGGTACGGGGTGGGCCGGTTGGTCAATGAGGAGCGGCTTGAGGGCTGGCTCCGGCGCCATGGCCGCTGGATTGGCATCAGCCCCGAGGACCTGGCCCGCAGCCGCCGCTGGTTTGCGCGCCATGGCATTGCCCTGGTGTTCTGGGGGCGACTTGTGCCTGGCATCCGGACCCTCATCTCCGTACCGGCGGGCATCGAACTGATGCCCATCGGTCCGTTTCTGATTTGGACCACGGCCGGCAGCCTGATCTGGACCCTGTTGCTCACCCTGGCGGGCCTAGCACTCGGGGAGAGCTATAGCCAGGTGGAGCACTGGATCGAACCCGTTTCGAAGGCGATCAAAGTGCTGTTGATCGTGGCCGCCGCTGCTGCGGTGGCCTGGCTGGGGCTGCGCACCTGGCGGAAGAGCCGGACGGGCCACTAGGAGGCTGTCCGACCCCAAGGACTGCCCCTGACCTCAGAACGGCACTTCCTCCTCGCTGGGGGAGCCGCCCCCAAAGCCACCGCCCCCTTCGCCGTAGGCGCTGGACGACTCGGCATCCCGCTTCGAACCCAGCAGCTCCAGTCGGTCCACCCGGACCACGGGTTTGCTGCGCTCTTCGCCGGTGGTCCGGTCGGTCCAGCGGTCGAGCTTGAACGAGCCGATGATCCCCAGCTGGGATCCCTTGCGGACGTAGTCAGCGGCAACCTGGGCCTGTTTGCCCCAGATTTCGAGGTTGAACCAGTCCGGCTCCTCGTCGCGGCCGCGGCGGTTGACCGCCAGGGTGAGATTGGCCACGACACTGCCGGATTCGAAGTAGCGCACTTCGGGGTCGCGGCCGGCCCGGCCGACGAGAGTGACGGAATTGACGCCCATGGCGTTGTCTCCTTGGTTGTGATGGATCAATGATGCGCCAACCGATTGGGGCGCTTCGTTCAAGGAGTTCCACCCTTTCTGGCGGCTGTACCAGGTCGGGGTTCCCAGAGGCCGCTGAAGGGGCTTCGGCAGCCACTCCTATGATTCACCGTCCTGGTGGGTCCCCCGTGTTCTTCCGACGTTTCCAGCTCTCCCGCGACATCGGCATCGATCTGGGAACGGCCAACACCCTGATGTACGTCTCCGGCAAGGGCATCGTGCTGCAGGAGCCTTCCGTGGTGGCCCTCGATCTTGAGAAGGGGGTTCCCCTGGCGGTGGGGGATGAGGCCAAGTTGATGCTCGGCCGCACCCCGGGCAACATCCGGGCCGTGAGGCCCCTGCGCGATGGCGTCATCGCCGATTTCGACGCCGCCGAGCAGATGATCAAGTCCTTCATCCAGAAGGGCAACGAGGGCCGCGGCATCGTTGCCCCCCGGCTGGTGATCGGCATCCCTAGCGGCGTCACCGGTGTGGAGCGGCGGGCCGTGCGGGAGGCCGGCCTGGCCGGTGCCCGCGAGGTCCACCTGATCGATGAGCCCGTGGCGGCTGCCATCGGTGCGGGCCTGCCCGTCACCGAACCTGTTGGCACCATGATCGTCGACATCGGTGGTGGCACCACCGAAGTGGCCGTGCTGAGCCTCGGCGGCACCGTGCTGAGTGAGTCGGTGCGGGTGGCCGGCGATGAACTCAGCGAGGCCATCGGCGTCTACCTCAAGAAGGTGCACAACCTGGTGGTGGGCGAGCGCACGGCGGAAGACATCAAGATCCGGATCGGCTCGGCCTTCCCTGACGACGGCCACGACAACACCTCCATGGACGTGCGTGGTCTGCACCTGCTCTCGGGCCTGCCCCGCACGATCAATGTGCGCGCCGGCGACATCCGAGAGGCGATGGCTGAACCCCTCAACGTGATCGTCGAGGCGGTCAAGCGCACCCTGGAGCGCACCCCACCCGAATTGGCGGCCGACATCGTCGATCGCGGCATCATGCTCGCCGGCGGCGGTGCCCTCGTGCGTGGCATCAGCGACCTGATCAGCCACGAGACCGGCATCCTCACCCACATCGCCGAGGACCCCCTGCTCTGCGTGGTCAACGGCTGTGGCTGTGTGTTGGAGGACTACAAACGGTTGGAGCGGGTGCTGGACACCCCTGAGTTCTCCCGCACCACTACCTGATCCCGATGCCCCCCGGACGCTCCTTCCGCGTCCCCTCGCCGCGGCTGCTGGTTCAGGGTTGGCCCTGGTTGCTGTTGCTGCTGGCGCTGGCGGGCATCCGCCTCAGCAAGGGGGCCTTCCTGAGCGAGCTCTATGCCCTGCTCAGCGCCCCTTTCTGGCCTGGCTCGGCCCAGCAGGAATGGCTGCAGTCGGCCCAGAAGCTCTCCGACCAAACCCAGCTGGCCCAGCTGCAGCAGGACAACCGGCGCCTGCGCACCCTGCTTGATCTCAGCCACGCCCATCCACAGCTGCTGATGGCACCGGTGATCTCCCGGGAGCCTGGGGGCTGGTGGCAGCAGCTGCTGATCGGGCGGGGAGAACTGCAGGGCATCCACCCCGGCGACGCGGTGCTGGCCCCGGGAGGGTTGTTGGGTCGGGTGGCCAGCGTCACCCCCATCACCGCGAGGGTCACCCTGCTCACGGACACCAGCAGCCATGTGGGGGTGTGGGTGGGCCGCACCCAGCGCCATGGCTTGCTCACCGGAGTGGGCACCGCCCGGCCGGTGCTGCGCTTCCTGGAGAAGGATCCCCAGGTGCGTCCGGGGGATGTGGTGGTCACGTCGCCGGCCAGCACCCTGGTGCCCCCCAACATCACCGTCGGGGTGATTCAGGCGATCAACGACAAAGCCGTGCCGGCACCTGAGGCGGTCGTCCAGCTCAGTGCCCCCGTGGAAGCGGTCGATGGGGTGCAGGTGATTCTGAACTCCTCCCGCTGAACCATGGCGCGGCTCTCCCATCAGCCCTGGTGCCTCGCCTCGGCCCTGGCCGTTCCCCTGCTGGCGATGGCCTCCCCGGGGTTGCTCAAGTTGGCGGGGGTGTCCCCCTCCTGGGCCGTGCTCTGGCTGCTGCCCTGGGCCTTGGTGGATGGTCCCGTTTCCGGGGCTCTGGCGGGCTTTGCCCTGGGTTTGATGCTGGACGCCCTCAACCTGGGCGGCGCCAGCCAGGTCCCTGCCCTGGTGCTGCTGGGCTGGTGGTGGGGGCAAATCTCCCGCCAAGGCCCGCCGGTGGAACGGAGCTTCAGCCTTGGTCTGTTGGCCCTGCTCGGCGCCCTGCTGCTCAACCTCAGCCTGATGCTCCAGTTCGCCCTCCAAGGCACTCCACTGGAGGTGCTCCGGCTCAGTGGTGTCCAGATCCTGTTCGCCCAGACACTTGTGACGGCCCTGCTGGCGCCCATGCTCTGCTCCCTGCAGCTGCTGCTCTGGCGGCGGCAGATCTCCTCCCTGCGGGGCTGAACTGATGATGCGCCCGAACCTCTCGCGTTGGCTGCCCTTGCGATGGTCCCGCACCCGGATTGCCCGCAGCGCAGCCATCGCTGTTGCCCTAGTGGCGCTGGCGGGCTGCGCTCGCCCCCAGGCCCCTAAGCGGGAGCTCCAGTTCTGGACCCTTGATCTGGCGCCCAAGTTCAACGGTTACATGCAGGAGGTGATCGCCGAATGGGAACGGCAGAACCCCGGCGTCACCGTTCGCTGGACCGACCTGCCCTGGGGGTCGGTGGAACGCAAGCTGCTGGCCTCGGTGTTCGCCCGCTCTGCCCCGGACGTGGTCAACCTCAACCCTCTCTTCGCCGCCAATCTGGCCAGCAAGGGTGGCCTGCTGAACCTCGATCCCGTCTTGCCCGCCGGCGCCGGTGCCACCTACCTGCCGCGCATCTGGGAAGCGGGGCGCACGGGCGGCCACCAGATCGCCATTCCCTGGTATCTCACCACCCGCATCACCCTGGCCAACGGGGATCTGCTCCAACGGGCGGGTTACAGGGAGCCGCCCAAGCGCTGGCAGGAGGTGCCGGCCTATGCCGAGGCCGTCAAGCGCCGCACCGGCCGCTACGCCCTGTTCACCACCGTGGTGCCCGATGACTCGGCGGAACTGCTGGAGTCGATGGTGCAGATGGGGGTGACCCTCACGGATGGGCGCCAGCGGGCGGCCTTCGACACGCCGCAAGGCCGGCGGGCCTTCGCCTTCTGGACCGACCTCTACCGCCGTGGCCTGCTGCCCAAGGAGGTGGTCAGCCAGGGGTTCCGCCGGGCGATCGAGCTTTACCAGAGCGGCGACCTGGCCCAGGTGGCCAGCGGCGCCGAGTTCCTGCGCAGCATCCAAACCAACGCCCCCACCGTTGCCGCTGCCACGGTCCCCTATCCGCCCCTGGTGGGCCCAGATGGGGCCGCCAACGTGGCGGTGATGAACCTGGCGGTGCCCAGGCAGAGCCGCTTGCCCCGGGAGGCGGTGAGCTTCGCCCTGTTCCTTACCAATGCCCGCAACCAGGCCCGCTTCGCCGATCAGGCCAAGGTGCTGCCCTCGTCCATTGGGGCCCTCCGCCTGGTGGGGGAAGGGCTGGCCCAACCAGGCGCCCCAGGATCGGCCGATGACCGGGTGCGGCAGGCCCGCAGGCTGTCGCTGACCACCCTGGAGCGGGCCCGGGTGCTGGTGCCCGCCAACCCAGGGATCAAACGCCTGCAGGCGATCGTCTACACCCAGCTGCAACGGGCCATGCTGGGGCAACTCAGCAGCGATGCCGCCCTCAAGGCCGCCGCGCTGGAGTGGAACCGCTACGCCGAGGCCCGCTGGCCCTAGACCCTGGCGGGCTCTCCGAGAAGGGCCCTGGTGGCGGGGTGCGGGGACCCACACCAGCAGGCGATCGGTATGAATCCTTAAGAGTTGGCGAAAACCGCCTGGTTCCAGCCGGTTACGGCTCATTCGGCCCTACCCGAAAGGTAGTGTTGTCATTCTTCATCTGGCGGAATGCCATGCATTTGGAGGATCATTCAGGCCTTGATCAGGCCAGTTCTGATCAGGACGATCCCTTCGAATCCGGGCATGGTGAGCATCAGGCCACCGTGTTGGTGGTGGACGACGAGCCGGCGGTCCGCCGGGTTCTGTTGATGCGTCTGCAGCTGGCGGGCTACCGGGTGATCTGCGCTGAAGACGGCGAAGAGGCGCTCAGCCTCTTCCACCAGGAACAGCCCGATCTGGTGGTGCTGGATGTGATGCTGCCGAAGCTGGATGGTTTCGCCGTCTGTCGGCGCCTGCGGGCCGAAACCTGCGTGCCCATCATCTTTCTTTCCGCCCTCGATGCCATCTCCGAACGGGTGGCGGGCCTGGATCTCGGAGCTGACGACTACCTGCCGAAGCCCTTCAGCCCGAAGGAGCTGGAGGCCCGCATCGCCACCATCCTGCGCCGGGTGGGCCGGGGCTCGGCCGCCAGCGAACCCCGCGAACTGCCCGTGGGTCACGGCGTCCTGCGGGTCGGCGATCTGGTGGTGGACACCAACCGCCGCCAGGTCACCCGCGAGGGGGAGCGGATCGGCCTCACCTATACCGAGTTCAGCCTGCTGGAGCTGCTGTTCCGGGATCCGGGCCGGGTGGTGCCCCGGGCGGAGATCCTTGAACAGCTCTGGGGTTACCCCCCCCGCCGTGCCGCCGATCTGCGGGTGGTCGACGTCTACGTGGCCCGGCTGCGGGGCAAGCTCGAGCCCGATCCACGCAACCCCGAGCTGATTCTCACCGTGCGCGGCACCGGCTACTCCTCCCAGCGGGTCGGTGAACCGGCCCTGGCCGGCGCCATCGCCTGAGGGCACTCCCGCCGCTGGGGCCTGCGCGTGGTCCTGCAGGATGGGGCCTCCCGACCGAACCCCAACGGTGAGCGAGCTGCGCCCGAACCGCCTGGAGCATGCCCGTCTGGAGAAGGCCCGCGCCCTCAGCGACCTGGGACAGGGTCCCTACGCCCTGCGTTTCGACCCCAGTCACCGCGCTGCGGACCTGCAGCGGGACCATGCCGATCTGCCCAACGGCCAGGAGCGTGAGGTGGCTGTGGCGGTGGCCGGCCGGGTGATGACCCGCCGGGTGATGGGCAAGATCGCCTTTTTCACCCTCGCTGACGAATCCGGCCCGATTCAGCTGTTCATCGAGAAGGCCACCCTGGTGGACTCGATGCCGGAAGATCCCGAGGCCTTTGCCCATCTCACCAGCCTGGTGGACGCCGGTGACCTGATCGGGGTCCACGGCAGCCTGCGGCGCACCGACCGCGGTGAACTGTCGGTGAAGGTGAAGGGCTGGTCGATGCTCACCAAGAGCCTGCAGCCCCTGCCGGACAAGTGGCATGGCCTGGCCGATGTGGAGAAGCGCTACCGGCAGCGCTATTTGGATCTGATCGTCTCCCCCCACACCCGGGAGACCTTCCGCCGTAGGGCCCGGCTGGTGAGCGCCCTGCGCCGCTGGCTGGAGGCGCGGGGTTTCCTCGAGATCGAAACGCCGGTGCTGCAGAGCGTGCCCGGGGGCGCCGATGCCCGCCCCTTCGAGACCCACCACAACACCCTTGATCTGCCCCTCACCCTGCGGATCGCCACAGAGCTGCACCTCAAGCGGCTGGTGGTGGGCGGCTTTGAGCGGGTCTATGAACTCGGGCGCATCTTCCGCAACGAGGGGGTGAGCACCCGCCACAACCCCGAGTTCACCTCGGTGGAGATCTACCAGGCCTATGCCGATTACATCGACATGCTCGTTCTCACCGAGCAGATGGTCGCCGAGGCCACCCAGGAGGTGTGCGGCAGCACCCGGATCACTTACCAGGGAACCGAGATCGATCTCACCCCCCCCTGGCGGCGCGCCACCATGCATGAACTGGTGGAGCAGGCCACCGGGCTTGACTTCAATGCTTTCACCAGCCGAGACGAGGCCGCCGCCGCCATGGAGGCCCAGGGGCTGCAGGTGCCGGCCCTGGCCGATTCCGTGGGGCGGTTGCTGGTGGAGGCCTTCGAGCAGCGGGTGGAGGCGGATCTGATCCAGCCCACCTTCGTGCTCGATTACCCGGTGGAGAATTCACCCCTGGCCCGGTCGCACCGCAGCAAACCTGGGTTGGTGGAGCGCTTTGAACTGTTCATCGTCGGGCGCGAGACGGCCAATGCCTTCAGCGAATTGATCGATCCGGTGGACCAGCGGCGGCGGCTGGAGGCCCAACAGGAACGCAAGTTGGCCGGAGACCTGGAGGCCCAGGGCGTGGACGAGGACTTCCTCCACGCCCTCGAAGTCGGCATGCCCCCCACCGGCGGCCTTGGGATCGGCATCGACCGCCTGGTGATGCTCCTCACCGATAGCCCCAGCATCAGGGATGTGATCGCCTTCCCGCTGCTACGTCCGGAGCAGCGGGAAGGCCTGGAAAGCGCCGAATCGGCTCCTGAACCGGCGCAGTGAGATAATGGACCCACTAGGCAATCTCAACCGGCCCATGAGTGGTGAGCGCGTAGGTTTCCGCTTCAAGCACGCGGATGCAGTGGTCAAGCGCAATCCCCAGGGCCGCTCCCGTCGGGGCTGGGTCATGGAGCCTGTGGAGCAGACCACCAGTCGGGGCACCAAGATGCCCGCCTACCGCATCCGCTGGCGGGATAGCGAACGCCCTGAGATCGTGCTTCAGCACATGCTGATCGCCGATCCGGATCCCACCCCGCCCCCCGAGGGGGTGAGCCTGGTGCCTCCTGTCCCTAAGAAGTAGGCATCCTCAGCTGCGCCCCAGCAGGCGGTAACTGGCCATTCCCAGGTACTCCTTGAGCACCACGGTGCTGAGGTACAGGGATTCGGCATCGGGCAGCACATCCCGCAGCAAGCTGGCGGCGGTGGGGCTTCCCCAGTTGCGGCGCGAGGGCAGCTGGAAGTCGCAGGCAATGGGAATCAGCCTCAGGCCGCTGAGGCGCTGGAAGCTGGCCATGGCCCGCGGCAGGTGGGTAGCGCTCGTCACCAGCAGCACGCTCTGCCAGCCCCGTTGCCGGGCCAGCCTGCCGATGTCCTGGGCCTCTTCGGCCGTGGTGCGGGATCGGGGGTTGGTGACGATCGCCTTTGGGGCCAGGCCCAGCTCGATCGCCAGCGAGCGGGCAGCGAGGGCTTCCGGTGGCGAGGGGTCATCGGCCGCCAGACCGATCCTGCCGCCGCTCACCACCAACGTGGGGGCCCGCCCCTGGCGCATCAGCCGGAGGCCGGTGAGCAGCCGGTCGCCCGCTTCGTTGAGCTCCACGGTGCTGCGGGGGGCGAGGCGCGGTCTGATCCCGCCCCCCAGCACCACCACCGCATCCGCCCGGGGCAGGGGGTTGGGGGTCAGGTCGGCGCTGGGTTCCTCCAGGCTCCAGATCAGCTGCCGGGCCGTGTAGGGCATGGCGCTGATCCAGAGAAGGGCGATGCTGCCGGCCGCCACCCCTGCCGCCCAGCGGTGGCGGCGTTGCGTCTGGGCGACGATCTGGAGAACCAGCGCCAGGCCGAGGGGGTAAAGCGCCAGGGGGAGCAGCTTGGCGAGCAGGAAGCCCATGGATCAGGGCTTCCTGTTACGGCGCAGACGCTCCAGCTCCTGCTGGGTTTCGAACTCCGCCCAGTCCCGCTCCAGGTCCAGGCCCCGCCCATTCGCCTCCGTCTGCCCGTCCTTGCCGCCACCGCTCCCCGCTTGGGGCTGCTGTCCCAGCTCCTCGAGCTCCTGCCGCAGGCGCCGAAATTCCTCCCCTAGCTCCGCCAGGGCTTTCCAGCGGTCACGGCCCTGGCCCATCAGCTGATCCACGTGGGCCTGGGCTTTGCTGGCCAGCTCCGGGGCCTGGGCGCCCCGGGCCCGCTCCACCCGCTGCTGCCAGGTGGAAATGTCGCTTGCGAGTGCCAGCAGCTGGTTGCGCTGATCGATGGCCTGCTGTTGGAGTTGCTGTTCCCTGCGGCGCAGCCGCCGCTCGCGCTCCTGCAGTTCCTCCTGATCGAGCAGGGATTGCTGGTGGGGGTTCGCGTTCAGGAACTCCTCCAGCTGTTGTTCCAGCCGGGCCTCCAGCTGCTCAAACCAGCTGGAGCTCATGGTGCCCCGCCCGCCGGGGCCTGATGGGGGACCTGGGACGGGGCGCTGGTGATCAGGGGGGCCTCGATCTCCTCCTGGAGAGGGGTGATCGCCGCTTCCCGGGAGCGCAGCAACAGCTGGGTGAGACGGGCGATGGCCCCTTCGCCCAGGTCTTCGGTGCCAATCCGGTCGAAGGCTTCGCGGTAGAGGCCTTCGAGTTGCTCGATCAGTCCTTCGCGCACGGCCCGGACCGCCCGCCGCTGTTCATCCCTGCCCATGGATCCGAGCTTCCGTTGTTTCCAAGTCTGCCTGCTCCAGCAGATGAACACTGAGGTCGCCGGCGGGGTCGCTCCAGCGATGGCGGGGGGCCCAGCCCGCCTTCGACGCCAGGGCGAGGAAGGCATCGGCGTTGTATTTGACGCTGTGCTCGGTGATCAGAGGCTCCTCTGCTTCGAAGTGCCATCGGCATCCGGCAACGTTGACCCACTGGTCGTGGTCGCTGATCAGCGCCATCTCGATGCGCTGGTGCTCGCTCTGCCAGCTCGCCCGGTAGCGGAAGGAGGCGGGATCGAAGCTGCCCCCCAGATCCCGGTTGAGGCGGTGTAGCAGGTTGAGGGCGAAGGCGGCGGAAAGGCCTGCCCGGTCGTTGTAGGCGGCCTCCAGCCGCTGGACGCTCTTGGGCTGGTCGATGCCGATCAGCAGCTGGCCGCCGGGGCCCAGCAGGCGGGCGAACTGCTTCAGCAGCCCCACGGCCTCCGGGCCCGTGAAGTTGCCCAGGGAGCTGCCGGGGAAGAATCCCAGACGAGGGCGATCCCGCAGCAAGGGGTGGTCCGGCAGGCGCTGGAGGCTGGTGTAGTCGCAGCAGATCCCCAGGACGGGCACGTCGGGATGGCGCTGGACCAGGTCACGGCAGGCCTGGTTCAGGTGGGTCGAGCTGATGTCGAGGGCCACGTAGGCCGGTTGGGCCAGGGCGTTGAGCAGGGGGCTCACCTTGCGGGCGCTGCCGGCCCCGAACTCCACCAGGACGCCCGATCCCATCGCCCTGGCGATGGCCGGTGCCCAGGCCTCCAGCAGGGCGGTCTCGGTGACGGTGAGGGTGTACTCGGGCTGCCGGCAGATGGCGTCAAACAGGCGCGAGCCCTCCTCGTCGTAGAGGAACCAGGCCGGTAGCTGGCGCGGTTGGCGCTGGAGGCCCTCCCTCACCAGTCGGGCCATGTCCGCGGGCGCCGGGTGCAGGTCGATCAGCTCCGGTTGGGGCAGGAGGGCCGTCATCGCTCGCTGCGGGCCAGACGCAAACCACTGGCCATCCAGCGGCTGGAGGGGGGGAAGAAGTTGCGGTAGGTGAGCCGGCCGTGGCCAGCAGGGGTGAGGAAGGAATGGCCTCGCAACACGAACTGGGAACTCATGAACTTGCCGTTGTATTCCCCCACCGCGCCGGCCACGGGCAGGAAGCCGGGGTAGGGGCGGTAGGGGCTGGCGGTCCATTCCCACAGGTGTCCCACCTCACCAAGCAGCTCGGCAGCGGCAGCCACCTCCCATTCAGCCTCCGTGGGCAGGCGGACGCCGGCCCAGCGGGCATAGGCGTCCGCTTCGAACCAGCTGAGGTGGCGCACGGGAGCATCGGGGTGCAGGGGCCGGCGGCCGGCGAGGGTGAACTCCCACTGCCAGCCATGGGCCGGGCCACTTCCCCTCCAGTAACGGGGCGCCTGCCAGTCCCGCTGGCGGGCGAGGGCCCAGCCCTCGCTCATCCACCACTGGGGCTGCTGGTAGCCGCCATCGGCGATGAAGGCGCCGAACTCGGCGTTGGTCACCAGCCGATCGGCGAGGGCGAAGGGTTCGAGCCACTGGCGATGGCGGGGCCCCTCGTTGTCGAAGTGGAAGCCACCCCCCGGCTCTCCCGGATGGCCGATCTCCACCAGACCGCCGCCATGGGGGCACCAACCGGCGACGACCGAGTGGGCCGCCGCTTCCGCCCGGAGCCCTTCGTAGCGGGCCTCCGGGCCCTCCGGATCGGTGCGGTAGGCGGGTTCGAGCGGGTTGCGGCCGAAACCGTCCAGCAGATCCATCAACAGCAGCTCCTGGTGCTGCTGTTCGTGCTGGAGACCAAGCTCCACGAGGGCCAGGATCCGGCCGTCGGTGCGGGGATCGGGGCCGTCGATCAAGTGGGCCAGGCCCTCGTCCACCTGATTCCGCCAGGCCAGCACCGCTGCGATCGTGGGGCGGGTGAGCAGCCCTCGATGGGGACGGGCCAGCCGCTCACCGATGGTTTCGTAATAGGAGTTGAACAGGAAGCCCCACTGGCTGTTGGCCCCTTCGTAACCAGGAAGTTCCGGCGCCAGAAGGAAGGTCTCGAAGAACCAGTTGGTGTGGCCCAGATGCCATTTGGGCGGGCTGGCGTCGGCCATGCCCTGCAGGCAGAGATCTTCGGGCTCCAGGGGTGCAATCAGGGCCTCGCTGTGGCCGCGGATCGCCTTCAGGCGGCTCATCGCCGCCGTGGTGTTCGGGAGCGTAGGCACCAGTGGACTGTGGTTGAAACGACGCTAGCCGCGGGGACCGGGAGCGGCCGCGCCACCTACGATCACCCAACTTCTTGTGCGGGAGCAAATCCGGCGCCATGGGCATTACCCAGGGATTCGTGGGCGCGGTCGGCCATACCCCTCTGATCCGCCTCCATGCCCTCAGCGAGCAGACCGGCTGCGAGATCCTGGGCAAGGCGGAGTTCATGAACCCCGGCGGCTCCGTCAAGGACCGGGCCGCCCTCGGCATCCTGCAGGAGGCGGAGGAGCAGGGCCTGCTCCAGCCGGGCGGCACCGTGGTGGAGGGCACCGCCGGCAACACCGGCATCGGCCTGACCCACCTCTGCAATGCCCGCGGCTATCGCGCCCTGATCGTGATCCCCGACACCCAGTCGGCGGAGAAGATCGGCCTGCTGCGCAGCCTCGGGGCCGAGGTGCGCACCGTGCCGGCGGTGCCCTATCGGGACCCCAACAACTACGTGCGGCTCTCCGGCCGGATCGCCGCCGAAACCCCCGGCGCCATCTGGGCCAACCAGTTCGACAACCTGGCCAACCGCCGCGCCCACTACAACAGCACGGGCCCGGAGATCTGGGAGCAGACCGGCGGCAAGGTGGATGCCTGGGTGTCCGCCACCGGCACCGGCGGCACCTTCGCCGGCGTGGCCCTCTTCCTCAAGGAACGCAACCCCAAGGTGCGCTGCGTGCTGGCCGATCCCCATGGCAGCGCCCTGTTCAGTTGGGCCACCACCGGCGAGCTCAGCCTGGAGGGCAGCTCGATCACCGAAGGCATCGGCAACAGCCGGGTCACCGCCAACCTCGAAGGCGCTCCGGTGGATGACGCCGTGCGGATTGATGACCAGAGTGCCCTCGACACCATCTACCGGTTGCTCTGGCAGGAGGGGTTGTTCATGGGCGGTTCGGTGGGGATCAACGTGGCCGCGGCGGTGGAGACCGCCCGGCGGCTGGGGCCGGGGCACACGGTGGTGACCGTGCTCTGTGACAGCGGGGACCGCTACCGCTCCCGCCTCTATGAAGCCGACTGGCTGGGCAGCAAGGGCCTGCACCAGCCGAGGCGCGACCCATGAGCGTCGAGTTGATCGGCAATCGCTATCGGCTCGAGCAGCAACTCAGCGATGGCCCCCAGGGGGTGCTGTGGCGCGCCAGCGACCAGCTCGCCGGCGATGCGCCGGTGGCTCTCCGCCAGCTGGCGGCGGACCAGGATCCCCAGGCCTTCCGCGACCTCTGGGGCCGGTTGCAGGGGGTGCTGCATCCCCAGGTGCCGCGTTTTGGCGGCGTGGTGGAGCAGGGCGGCCAGGTATGGCTGGTGCGGGAGTGGCAGGGGGGCCCCACCTACCAGGAGTTGTTGGAGGCCCGCCGCGAGCGCCAGCTGGTGTTTGGCGCCGGCGAGGTGCTGCTGCTGCTCCGCCAGCTGCTGCCGGTGCTGGCGGTGCTCCACAGCCAGGATCTGCTCCATGGCGACCTCACCCCCGCCAACCTGCTGCGCCGCGACCGGGACGGCCTGCCGGTGCTGCTCGATTTCGGCCTGGTGCGCGGACTTTCGGCCACCGCCTCCGCACCGGCGGGCCTGGTGGGGGCAACCCCCGGCTTCGCCCCCCCCGAACTGGTGCGCGGTGAACCCGCCCAGCCCTGGATGGACCTCTACAGCCTTGGGGTGGTGGCCCTGGTGCTGCTGAGCGGCCAGGAGCCCGCTGACCTGCTCGATCCGGTCACCCTTGCCTGGCGTCTGCCACCGGGGCTGGAGGGCGAACCGGGTTTCCGGGACGCCCTGCTGAAGCTGCTGAGCGCCGATGGGGCAGAGCGTTTCACCACCGCCGCCCAGGCCCTGCAGGCTCTCCAACAGCTGCCCATGCCCGAGAGCACGGGGCCTGTGGCCCGGTCGGACCGCACCGTGGTGCTGGTGCCCCAGGCCGCTCCGCCCCCCCTCGACGCGCCTCCGCCTGCGGCATCGCTCGGCCAGCGGGCGCCGGAACCGGAGCTGCCGCCGCTGCGGTCCGCCGAGGGGCCTGCGGCGGGGCAGCCCCTGCGCACCCGAGCGGAGTTGAAGGAGGAAGAGGCCGAAGGCCGGCTGTGGCCCGTGGTGATTGCCCTGGTGATTTCTGCCGTGGTGGGCACAGCCTTGGGCTGGTTCTTCCTCAGCCGCGGCAAGCCCACCGCCCCCGATCCCCAATCGGCCCTGCAGCTGCCCGCCAGCCTGCCGCCGGCCGAGGTGGATCAGCGCCAGCAACTGCTCAACCGCCTGCGGGCCCTGCAGATCGACCGGGCCTGGTTCCTGAAGCTGGTGGACGCCAACCTGCTGGCCCAGTTCCCCGAGCGGGGTGGGCGGCTGCCCAGCGACTCCCTTGAGGACGCCCCCCTGCGCAAGGTCTGGAACGAGTTGGCCGAGGAGTGGCTGGCCCGGGTGGAGCAACTGCCCCTGGAGATGCGTCGTCGCCTGGGGAGCTTTAGCAGCGCCGATTGGCAGGCCCAGCAGGACCGCCTCGGGGGCCAGGGCCTCAGCCCCGCCGTGCTGCGCCAGCTGGTGTCCGGCTCGGCCCAGAACCTCTTCCCCGGTCGCTCCGGTGAGGACATCCCCCCCGAGCCATTCCGTCAGCTTTGGTACGCCGCCGCCCAGAAGGTTCTGGCGAATGTCCAGATCGAGCAGATCCAGACCCAGCTGGGCCAGACCCGGGTGCTCTCGGCCCAGGTGGAGGCCGGTGGCGCCCGGTTGCTCTCGATTCAGATCACCCCCAGCTCCCGGTTGGTGCTGGGGGTGAATGGTTCCCCCCTGATGCAGATGAGCGTGTTCGGTGCGGACGGCTCCCTGCTGGAGGCCAAGGGCCCCTTGCGGGTGATCAGCCTCGACAAGGTGACCAGTGCGCCGGTGCAACTGCTGATCACCAATGAGGGGGTGGCCCCCGCCCTGATCACCCTGTCCTTGCGGGTGGATCCTGCGCTGCCCGCCAGCACCCCCA
>JBAXME010000058.1:0-18199 GCA_037134455.1 Synechococcaceae cyanobacterium ELA445
GCCCGGCTCGCTCCCGTTCATGACCGTGACCGCCAGCAGCGGCAGCACCAGGGTCTCCCCCCAGCGGTACGACACCCTGCCGCTATCCAGCGTCCGTCAGGCGGAGCAGCAGGACCGCTTCCCCGATCTCGGCGAACTCGACAACCTCGGCACCTTCTTCAAGAGCGGCCTTGCCCGGGTTCTGGTGGCCAAGCGCCTGTCGGCCAATGCCGAAGGAATTGTCGCCAAGGCGGCCAACCGCATTTTTTCCGGTGGCACCCCCCTCTCCTACCTGGATGCCCCCCTGACGCCCGCCACCAGGGGGTCATCCCAGGAGGGCACACCCCTGGCCTCCGACCAGGTCGCCTTCGCGGCATCGGTGCAGACCTTTGCCCAGGGAAGCGCCAGCAAGGGGGTCATCGGCCGTCTGCTCGAGGGAATCCAGGCAGAAGCCGACGTGCGCGTTGTGCTGCCGCCGGGGTTCAGCCCCATCAGCGTGGCCCGCTACGGCACCGAACGGATGCGCAAGTCCATCCGGGATCTGGCCTGGTTCCTGCGCTATGTCGGTTACGCCGTGATGGCCGGCGATCCCAGCATCTTGGCCGTCAACACCAGAGGCCTCCGCGACGTACTGGAGAAGGGGTGTTCCCTGGCCGCCACCAACGTGGCCCTGCAGGAAATGCGGGCTGCGGCGGCTGGACTGTTCAAGGACGAGCCCGAAGCGCGCCGGCTCGTGATTGACGCCTTCAACGTGCTGATCAAGGAACTGGAGGTTCCCACCCCCTCCCCGCGGGTGCGGCTGGGGAGCCCCGAGAACCAGGGCCTCCAATTGCCGGCGATCTACGCGCTTGCGGCCGAGGGTGCCCAGCGCTTTGTGATGAAGCCCCAGCTCAGCGGCGGTCAAAAGGCTGAAGTGATCCGGGCGGCCTACCGGCAGGTGTTCGAGCGGGACATCGTCAAGGGCTACAGCCAGGTCGTGGCTCCCGTTCAGGCCACGCAATTGCGCCAGGGACAGCTCTCCGTGCGCGAATTCATTCGCGCATTAGGCCACAGCAAGGAGTACCGCCAGCAGTTCTATGGCCGTTTCTCCAACAGCCGTGCCGTCGAACTGGCCTTCCGCCATTTCCTGGGTCGGGGCATCAGTTCCCGCGAAGAGTTCACCCGCTACTTCGACATCGTCAGCGCCCAGGGCCTCAAGGGCCTTGTTGACTCCCTGATCAACACGCAGGAGTACGCCCAGACCTTCGGTGAGGAAACGGTTCCCTATCTGCGGGACATCGGCGAAGAGGCCCAGGAATCGGCAGGGTGGGGCTCCCACCGCAAGTTGTTCCGCTTCAGCGCCCCGTTCGAGGGGGCTCCTCAGTACGTCACCCTCTACGCCTCCTACCGGCAGCCCTTCGCCGACCAACACGCCTACGGCGGAGGCAATGACCCCCTGGCCCTGAACTACGGGGCGATCTTCCCCTCCGGCACGGCATCGGTGGCCACCCGTCCGGCCCCGATCGGATACGACAACCGTCGCATCTTGATCGGCAACGGCATCCGCCAACCGGGCCAGATGGACAGCCCCCAATT
This sequence comes from Synechococcaceae cyanobacterium ELA445, assembly GCA_037134455.1. GTDB lineage: Bacteria > Cyanobacteriota > Cyanobacteriia > PCC-6307 > Cyanobiaceae > ATX-6F1. The sequence continues at coordinate 1,555 of JBAXME010000058.1, forward strand.
CCGCAAGGCCACCCCCCGCCGCGTCGGCCCCAGGGTGGTGCGCCTTCAGCAGATCTCCACGGGGGGCTCTTCGGTCCCCCGCCGCAGCGGTCAGCCCAGCGTGCGGACCACGGAATCCAGTACCCGGTCGGTGATCGATGCCGTCTACGTGCAGGTGCTCGGCACCGCCGGCTATGCCGGCGAGCGCCTCAGCGTTGAGGAGATCAAGCTCGAGAACGGCGACATCAGCCTGCGGGAGTTCATCCGGCAGGTGGCCCGCTCCACCGCGTTCCGCCGCCGCTACTGGAACGGCCTGTACATCACCAAGGCCATCGAGATCATCCACCGCAGGTTGCTGGGCCGTCCCACCTTTGGCCGCTGGGAGATCAACGCCTACTTCGACATCGCCGCTCGCAAGGGCTTCTACGGGGTGGTGGACACCCTCCTTGAGAGCCGTGAATACAACGAATCCTTTGGGGAAGACACCGTTCCCTACGAGCGATTCATCACCCCTGGCGACCTCAACGCCCGTCGGGTGCCCGCGCTCAAGCGCCCCTTCGATCCCCTGGCCTACGCCGACCTCCAGCCCCTCAAGCGCCCCGATGTCAGCACCCAGCAAGGCCTGCAGACCAACTCAGACCTGACCCCCCGCAACTTGCCCGACCGCAAGCGGGTGGTGCTGCGGGGCTGGAACGCCAAAATCAGTGGCGGAGACACACCGGCCCCGCTCCAGGGAACGTCAGGCCCCCAGAGCCTGCGGCAGAACCCAACCCCCGAGCGCCGCTGGAGTGCAGCCCGATGGCAGGCAAACCAGGGAGTCTCCGCCGCCTGGACAGCCTTCCCAACGGGAAGCTCAGCTCCGGCGAGCCTCCCCGGCCCTGCCAGCACCTCTTCCCCCTAGCCGGTGTCTCCACCTGGAAAGCCGTCACTGGCAGCAGCCGCGGCTTCACCATCGTCGAGCAGCCGTTCTCGGCCATGGCCAAGGCCTTGCGTCCCGGCCGCCCCGAAGGACTCAGCCGTCGCCGCAGCCTCGCCCAACCTGTGCGCCTCGCACGCTACGCCGATGAAACGGAACTCCAACTTGTTCTGCGCAACGCCTATCGCCAGCTGCTGAACCGCGAACCATTGGCCGCCGAGCGGCTTGGAGACGCCGAATCCCAACTCAGGGACGGTCACATCTCTGTCGCCGAGTTCGTTTCCCTGTTGGCCGCCAACGATCTTTTCCAGCAAAGGCTCAACCGTCTGGCCCCCCTGAGGGCCGCTACTGCCGCTTACCTGGCCCTGCTGGGACGAGCGGCTCAGGCGGATGAAGTCAGTGGTTTTCTCGCCACCCGAGCGACCCACGGTCAACAGGCTGCCCTTGAAACCTTGCTGGGGAGCGAGGAATACGCGGCCAGCTTCGGCACGGACACGGTGCCCTTCCTTCGGGGGCTCGACACCCAGGACGGCATCCCCCTAGCCACCCTCAATCGCACCGCTTCGCTCTACGGCGGCAACGCCGCCCTGAATCCGCCGATCAAGGGAGCCATCTGAGCCACACGGGCCTGGCCCCTAGCACCAAGGCCCCCGACTCTCCGTCGGGGGCCTTTCTGTGGGCATCGCAATCGAGACAGAAATCAATCCCATTCCAATGCCGCGGGACGGCAGATGGCTGCCAACAAATAATTAACATTTGCACCATGGTCGCCCTATCAAGAACTCCCGCCAAAGCCATTGCGCGCAAAGGGATCTCAGCCATCGACGCACCGTGAAGAACTGTTACCGGTGACCAGGCCGGGTCGGCCCGCTGCCGCAGAATGATTCGGCGATCAGTTGAACTGATTTGCAGCCTGGCCCAAGCGCAGGTCAATGGCTTTGCCATTCCTTGCGCCAAAGCCGCTCCTTCCACGGAAAGCTCCCACCCCGGAGCCCACGCAGGAGCCACAGGCAACTCCCCACCCTTACCCACCGGATATCGGTCTCCTTCACGGCGACCGCTTGTTTCGAGGCAGAACTGCATGAGCATCGTCTCCAACTCGATCATCAACGCGGACGCCGAAGCCCGCTACCTCAGCCCTGGCGAACTCGACCAGATCAAGTCCTTCGTGTCCGGCGGTCAGCGCCGGCTGCGGGTGGCTCGGGTCTTGAGCGAGAGTCGCGAGCGTCTTGTCAAGCAGGCCGGCGGCGCACTCTTCCAGAAGCGTCCTGACGTGATCTCCCCGGGAGGCAATGCCTACGGCGAGGAAATGACAGCGTCCTGCCTTCGCGACGTCGACTACTACCTCCGCCTTGTGACCTACGGGATCGTGGCCGGTGATGTCACGCCCATCGAGGAAATCGGAGTCATCGGAGCCCGGGAGATGTATCGCGCCCTCGGTACCCCCCTGGAAGCCATGGCAGAAGTTGTGCGTGAGCTGAAATCAGCCTCCGCCTCCCTTCTCACCGGAGCTGACGCCGAAGAGGCAGGCTTCTACTTCGATTACCTCATCGGCGCTCTTTCCTGAGGCCTTCCCCTCCACCCTCCGCCTCCTCCCAGGACCTATGCAAGACGCGATCACCAACGTCATCAACGTCTCCGACGTTCAGGGGCTCTACCTCGACGACTCCTCCATCGGTCGTCTGGAGCAGTACTTCGCCAGCGGTGAACTGCGTGTTCGCGCTGCAGCCACCATCTCGGCCAACGCTTCGAGCATCATCAAAGATGCCGTTGCCAAGACCCTGCTGTACACGGATATCACCCGTCCTGGTGGCAACATGTACACCACCCGTCGCTATGCGGCCTGCATCCGCGACCTCGACTACTACCTCCGTTACGCCACCTACGCCATGCTGGCTGGTGACGCATCGATCCTTGATGAGCGGGTGCTGAATGGTCTCAAGGAGACCTACAACTCCCTGGGTGTGCCCATCGGCGCCACCGTTCAAGCGATCCAGGCCATTAAGGAGTCGTCAGCTTCCCTGATCGGCCCTGAGGCCGGACGTGAGCTGGGTACCTACCTCGACTACATCAGCTCCGGCCTGGGCAACTGATCCCATAACGGCTCTCTCCGCGAGGATCACCCCATGCGTCTGTTCAAGATCACGGCCTGCATTCCCAGTCCTGAAAAGGCGAGAACGCAACGTGAACTCCAAAACACCTACTTCACCAAGTGGGTGCCCTTCGAAAGCTGGTTCGCTGAGCAACAGCGCATCATGAAGCAGGGTGGAAGGATTCTGAAGGTTGAGTTGGTCACCGGCCGCCGTCAAATCAACGTCGGTAACTGACCTCATCACCCTTCAAGCTTCAACGAATCAAGGCTCGGCACTGGCCGGGCCTTTTTTTGTCCGTACACTCGTCTCAAGCGTGGTCGGCAAGCGGCTGAATAGGAACACTGCCTGAGCCCCATGGCCTTGCCCGGCATCGCGACCAGCCATCCCTCGCCTGAATCCAGCCAGACCCCCTCTCCCCGGGGGCTCCTGCCACTCCCCTTTTCCCTGTGGCCGGCCGAAGCGCGGCTGCTCCTCGGGATGGTGGCCCTTTGGAGCGTGATGGGGCTACTGATCCTGGCGTCGGCCAGCTGGTGGGTGGCCGAGCGGGAGATGGGCGATGCTGCCTTCTACCTCAAGCGGCAGGCCATCTGGCTGATCGCGAGCTGGGGGCTTCTGCTCCTCGCCCTGCGCGTCAACCTGAGGCGCTGGACCCGGCTAGCCGGCCCAGCCTTGTTGATAGGGGGGCTGCTCGTGGCCGCCACCCTGGTGGCGGGGAGCACGGTGAATGGGGCCAGCCGTTGGCTGGTCATCGGCCCGGTCCAGATCCAGCCTTCGGAGCTGGTGAAGCCCTTCGTGGTGCTCCAGGGGGCGGCCCTCTTTGCCCACTGGAAACGGATCGCCTTCGACCAGAAACTGCTCTGGCTCGGTGTGTTCGCCGGTCTGATTCTGCTGATCCTCAAACAACCCAACCTCAGCACCGCCGCCCTCACGGGGCTGTTGTTGTGGCTGATGGCCCTGGGCTCGGGTCTGAATCTGGGCACCCTCTTGGCCACGGCCGTGGGCGGTGGCCTGGTGGGTGGGGCCAGCATCTTGATCAACACCTACCAGCGTCTCCGGGTCACCTCCTTCCTGAACCCCTGGAAGGATGCCCAGGGGGACGGCTACCAACTGGTGCAGAGCCTGCTGGCCATTGGCTCCGGGGGAGCGCTGGGAGAGGGTTTCGGACTGTCTACACAGAAGCTCCAGTACCTGCCGATCCAGTCGACCGACTTCATCTTCGCCGTCTTCGCCGAAGAATTCGGCTATGTCGGCTCCGTGATGCTGCTGCTGTTCCTCTTGCTGTTCGGATTCGTTGGGCTGCGGGTGGCCCTCAGCTGCCGCAGCAACCAACAGCGTCTGATTGCCATCGGCTGCACGGCCCTGCTGGTGGGCCAGTCGATCCTCAACATCGCCGTGGCCAGTGGCGCCATGCCCACCACGGGCCTTCCCCTGCCTCTGGTCAGCTACGGCGGCAATTCCCTGCTCTCCAGCCTTCTGACGGCGGGCCTTCTGATCCGATGCTCGTTGGAATCGGCTGGATTGGAAGCCGGACGGCCCCAGCGCCGGCGCGCGCGGGGCGCCCCGATAGGGTGAGGACTGCACCAAGCCCCCATGACCAGCCTCGGGCTGACCCTCTCCGATCTGGCCCGCTGGAGTGAGGAGATCCTGCGCACCTCCCTCTCGGCGCCTGGACCCGGCACGCTTTTGTTCGTCTTCGCAGGTGGTCTGCTCACCAGCCTGGGCCCCTGCTCCCTCTCCCTGCTACCCGTAACCCTGGCCTACCTGGCCGGTTTCGAAGACCGGCGCCAGCGGGCCTGGGTGCGCAGCCTCAGCTTCGCGGCTGGCATCGTGGCCTCCCTGGTGCTCCTGGGCCTGGCCAGCGGCCTGCTGGGCCAGCTCTATGGGCGGGTTCCAGGGGTGGTTCCCGTGCTGGTGGCCGCCCTGGCCCTGGTCATGGGTCTCCACCTGCTCGGCCTGATCCCGCTGCGCCTGCCCACTGGACCGGACCCGGAGCGCTGGCGGCAACGGGTGCCGGCATCCCTGGCCCCCGTGGCGGCTGGGTTGGCCTTCGGCCTAGCGGCCTCCCCCTGCACCACACCGGTTCTGGCCGTCCTGCTGGGCTGGATGGCCCAGAACGGCAGGCCCGTGGTGGGCATGGTGCTGCTCACCTGCTTCGGCCTGGGCCAGGTGCTCCCCCTGGTGCTGGCGGGCACCGTGGCCGCCAGCCTGCCGCGCCTGCTGGCCCTGCGCTCGGTGGGGCGCTGGGTGCCACCGATCAGCGGGGTCGTGCTGGTGATCACCGGCGGTCTCACCCTGGTGGCCCATCTGCCATGACCTCCACCTCGCCGCTGGCCGCCTCGCCTTTCCTTCGTGCCCTGGGCCGCTCCCTGGCCTGGGTCTCGGATCTGAGGCTCGCGATCGTGTTGCTGTTGCTGGTGGCCGTCGCCAGTGGCCTGGGCACCGCCATTCCCCAGCAGGAATCGGCCGACTATTACCACCAGCTCTACGACGCCTCCCCCTGGCTTGGGGTGGTCAACGGAGACGGCCTCCTGGCACTCCAACTCGACCATGTGTATTCCAGTGGCTGGTTCCTGGGGCTGCTGGCCTGGCTGGGCCTGTCTCTGGTGCTGTGCAGCTGGCGCCGCCAGTGGCCATCGCTCCAGGCCGCCCTGCGCTGGATCGACTACACCTCCCCCCGTCAGCTCAGCAAACTGAGCGTTGCTGAAACGGTTCCCTCCAAGGACCCCACAGCCGATCTGGACCAGCTCGAGACCCTGCTGCTGCAGGGAGGATGGCAAGTCCAACGCCACGACAACCGCCTCTCGGCCCGTCGGGGGGTCATCGGTCGAGTCGGTCCCCTGTTGGTGCACGCCGGACTGGTGGTTCTGCTGGTGGGTTCCGCCTGGGGCGCCCTGGGGGGCCAGCGGGTGGAGCGCTTCCTGGCCCCAGGCAACGAACTGGAGCTGCTGGACAGCCGCGGCCAGAGCCAGGCAACCCTGGTGCTCGATCAATTTGCGATCGACCGGGACCCGGCCGGTCGGCCGGAACAGTTCCGGTCCCAGCTGACCGTCAGGAACGGCACCGGGCTTGATGATCTGGTCACCGAGATCAGCGTCAACCATCCCCTCCGCTACCACGGGCTCACCCTGTATCAGGCCGATTGGGCCCTGGCGGCGATCACCGTTCAACTGGGCAAGAGCCCCCTGCTGCAGCTCCCCCTTCAGACGTTTCCCCAACTGGGCCCCCAGATCTGGGGGCTGGTGCTGCCCACGAGGCCGGACGGCTCCGATCCCATCCTGCTGACGGTGACCAACGAGGCGGGGCCGGTGGAGATCTACGACAGCAACGCAGCCCTGCTGGGACGCCTCTTGCCAGGAGCTGAGGCCCTCGAGGTGAAGGGACTTCCCGTGCGGGTGGACTCCATCCTTCCTGCCAGCGGCCTGCTGCTGAAACGGGATCCCGGCGTGCCCCTTGTCTACGGCGGCTTCGCCATCGCCCTGGTGGGTTGTGCCCTCAGCCTGGTGGCCACCCGTCAGTTGTGGGCGGTTGGGGAGAGCGAGCGCGGCCGCCTGCATGTGGGGGGCCTGTGCAACCGGAACCTCACCGCCTTCGCCGCCGAGCTGCCTGCCCTGCTCAGCCGCCTGCAGCCCCCTCAGCAGGCCTGACGGACGCCTTGGCTGGCCCGGATCACGGTGTGGACATTCCCCCTGGGGTTGAAGTCGGCTTCGATCTGCATCCAGTCCGGTTCTGCGGCCACCACCAGGTCATCGAGGATGCGGTTGACCACCTCCTCATGGGAAATGGAGCGGTCCCTCCAGGCGTTGACATAGAGCTTCAGGGCCTTGAGTTCCAGAACCCTCGGCCCCGGCTGGTAGAGGAGGCGCAGGACAGCAAAGTCGGGATAGCCGGAGAAAGGGCAGAGACAGGTGAATTCCGGCAGGGTGATCGCCACCTCATAGGCCCGACCCACAGCGGGATTGTCGAAGCACACCAGCTGGGCCTCCTCGATCGCCCTCTGGCCGTAGAGGGGCGTCCGGGTAACAGGGGAAGCCGGCGTGGAGGAGGGTGCGGCGGTCATGGACAGAGCGCTGGGCATCTCAGGTTCAGGATGCTACGAAACGGGCGATTCTCTACAACGATCCCAAAAGAAAACAGCCAATTGTTCGCTGCGGACATCCGGTCAGGCCTAAAAAGAGATTGGTCCTTGGAAAGCTCTACCGCGTGCCCCGTCGGCCCGCGCATCTGCTGGCCAGCAGATGCCTCCCAAATGGCCAACGGAGCTTGCTGCGGTCAACGGCATGCCCGTAGCAATGGCTACATCGGTCCTTCAGCCGCTGCGGCCTAATGGCTGCAGCCCATTCCTGAATGGCTCGGCTTCCGCTGAACTCCTCTGCCAGGACGCCTCTCTCCCCCTTCTCAGGCACCGCCCTGGGACACTCCCCCTGAAATGAATCCCCGGATCCATGAAAAAAGTTGAGGCCATCATCCGCCCGTTCAAGCTTGAGGACGTCAAACTCGCCCTTGTCAATGCCGGCATCATCGGCATGACGGTGAGCGAAGTGAGGGGTTTTGGGCGCCAGAAAGGCCAAGTAGAGCGCTATCGCGGATCAGAGTTCACCGTTGAATTTCTGCAGAAACTCAAACTCGAGGTTGTGGTTGACGATGACCGCGTCGACACGGTGATCACGTCCATCCAGGACGCTGCCCGCACCGGTGAAATCGGTGACGGCAAAATCTTCATCAGCAACATCGAGTCGGTCATCCGCATCCGCACCGGCGACAAGGACAGCAGCGCCATCTGACGGCCCCGCATCCCCAAACTCTTCGGCACGCAAAAAATTCCGTGCCGGGCATCCCCTCAACTGGTGGTCAGCGTGCTGACCACCAGTTTTTTGATAGCAATCCTCCCAAGGGCAAGCGTTGAACCGCTCCAGCGTTCCACTTCGGCAGCGGAGGCAGAACGCAGCCAGAGCAGGTATTCATGGTTGCCGGCCGGCCCGGTGATCGGCGAGGCAACCAGCCCCTCAGGTCGCCATCCCAGGGGCGCCGCGGCCGCAATCACCCCCTCGATCGCATCGGCATGGGCCTCGGGATCGCGCACAACCCCCCCCTTGCCCACCCTCGATCGCCCGACCTCGAACTGTGGTTTGACCAGCACCACGGCCTCTGCTCCGCTGGGCTCCATCAGGCGCTGAAGGGCCGGCAGCACCAGAGCAAGGGAAATGAAGGACACGTCGGCCACCGCCAGATTGGCCCGCTTGTCATCGGGCCCGTAGAGCTCATCGACGCTCAGATGGCGCAGGTTGGTGCGTTCCTTGAGCACCAGGCGGGGGTCGGTACGCAGGCTCCAGGCGGTTTGGCCGTAGCCCACATCGATGCCATAGATCCGTTCGGCACCCCGCTGCAGCAGACAGTCGCTGAAGCCCCCGGTGGAAATACCCCCATCCAGGCAGGTCCTGCCTTGCACCTCGATCGGAAAGGTGTCCAGGGCCTTCACCAGCTTCTCGCCGCCCCTGGACACAAAGCGGGGCAAGTGCTGCACCTCCGGTTCCAGCTCCAGGGGCACCTCCATGCCGGGCTTGTCGAGCACCTGCCCGGATGCTCGAACCCGGCCAGCCCGGATCAGTTGCTGGGCCTGCTGGCGGCTCTCCACCAGCCCCAGGCTGAGCAGATGGAGGTCCAGTCGGCGTTTTCGGGCCATTTCGACATCAAACCACAGCCGAAACGGAACAAAATCTGCAAAGTGGCGCCCTCGGGATCAATGCGCCAGAGGATGGTTCTCTACCGCGTCAGGGCCATGGCCACGACCCAGAGGGAGACCCCCCGGGGCGGTGGGACCCTGGTTCCCTTCCAGCGGCCCACCGCAACGGTGCTCGAACTGCTCAGGCCCGGTAGCTTCGTGCGCCTCCGGAACCAGCCGGCCGACCTGCCTCCCTTCGAGTTGCTGCACTGCCGGGGCGGACGTTGCTGGGTGCGGCAGCAGAGCTGGGGCAGCCAGGTGCAGTGGGAGGTGGCCCATCGACTGCTGCGCCTGGTGGCCTGAGGGGGTGGGTGCCGCCCCATACATTGGGAGCGACGTTGCCACGCGCTGGCCTTGATCGAGAGATACACCCTGCCCGAGATGGGCCGCATCTGGAGCGAGCAGGCCAAGTTCCAGAGCTGGCTCGATGTGGAGATCGCCGCCACCGCTGCCCAGTGCCAGCTGGGGCGGGTACCCGCCGACGCCCTGGACCAGATCCGAGCCACGGCCAGCTTTGAGGTGGAGCGGATTGAAGCGATCGAGGCCGAGGTGCGCCACGACGTGATCGCCTTTCTCACCAACGTGAACGAGCACGTGGGCGAGGCGGGCCGCTACATCCACGTCGGCATGACCAGCTCCGATGTGCTCGACACCGGCCTGGCCCTGCAGCTGAAGGCCTCGGTGGCCCTGCTCCGCACCGAACTGGACGCCCTGGCCGAAGCCCTGCGGCAGCTGGCCCGTGCCCACAAGGACACGGTGATGATCGGCCGCTCCCACGCCATCCACGGCGAACCGATCACCTTCGGCTTCAAGGTGGCCGGCTGGCTGGCGGAAACGGAGCGCAACCGCGAGCGACTGGAACGGCTGGAAACCGTGGTGGCGGTGGGTCAGGTCAGCGGCGCCATGGGCACCTACGCCAACACCGATCCCCAGGTGGAGGCCCTCACCTGCACGGCCCTCGGCCTCGTGCCCGACACCGCCAGCACCCAGGTGATCAGCCGGGATCGCCACGCCGAGTTCGTGCAGACCCTGGCGTTGGTGGGCGCCACCCTGGAGCGCATCGCCACCGAGATCCGCAACCTGCAGCGCACGGATGTGCTGGAGGTGGAGGAAAACTTCGCCAAGGGGCAGAAGGGCAGCTCCGCCATGCCCCACAAACGCAATCCGATCCGCAGTGAACGCATCTCCGGGCTGGCCCGGGTGCTGCGCAGCTACACCGTGGCGGCCCTGGAGAACGTGGCCCTCTGGCATGAACGGGACATCAGCCACAGCTCGGTGGAGCGCATGATGCTGCCGGACTGTTCCGCCACCTTGCACTTCATGCTGCGGGAGATGACGGCCGTGGTGAAGGGCCTGGGGGTCTACCCGGAGAACATGGCCCGCAACCTCAACGTCTACGGCGGCGTGGTGTTCAGCCAGAGGGTGCTGTTGGCCCTGGTGGAGAGCGGCCTGGCCCGCGAGGAGGCCTACCGGATCGTTCAGGGCCACGCCCACGCCGCCTGGAACATGGAGGGCGGCAACTTCCGCGCCCAACTGGAGGCCGATCCCGCCGTTACCTCCCGACTGAGCCCCGAACAGCTGGCGGGCTGTTTCGCCACCGACCTGCACCAGGCCCAGCTGGGGATCATCTGGGAACGGCTGGCGATCTGAGGGAGGCCTCAGGCGGCCCGTTCAGGCTCCCCAGCCCCCGCCGTGGGCAAGGGGTTCGACGTCGATGGCACCGGAACCGCCTTGGCGGTGGCGGGGTTGGGGGCAGCCCCCGCCGGCACAACCATGTCAATCGGCTCACAGACCGGGAAGCGGTTGATGGCCTTCAGTGCTGCCCTGGCATGGGTGCGCAGCTGTTCGCTGAGGGCTTCGCCATAGGGGATCTGGGCCAGTAGATCGACAGTGCGACGCATGATCCGCACCACATCCCCCTCATCCAGGGAAGTGTTGGCAATCAGATCACTCCAGCTGGTGCCCTTCGCCCAGGCATGCACCAGCCCCATCAGTTCGAGTTCGTACCAGAGGGGCATCACCACGGCGGCACGCTCCTGATGGCGCAACAGCTCCCTCCGGATGCCTCCCAGGTCATGGAGGGCCTCCTCAGCCGCAGGGGGCGGCGGGTAGGAGCTCCATAGATCCGGCCGGTTCACCTCGGTGGAGATCGCTTCCAGCACCGCCGCCAGGTCGGCGGGCTCCAGCTCATCGAGGTGGCCGCTCATCAGGGCCAGACCGAGCCAAAGCTCATTGTCACCGCGCAGGGCCGCCACGGTGCGGCCAATCTCGGTGGGCTCGAGATCGTCCAGGCAGCCGAAGAAACGGAGGATCTCGATCAGGGCCAGGAACGTATCCCAGTGGCGATTGGAGCGATGGTGCAGGATCCGCTGTCGCTCGGCGATCTCCTCCTCCAGCTCCTCCATGCGGCGGCGCTGTTTCTTGATCTGCTTTCGATCACCCTTGTGATGGGCCGGGTTGGTCTCCAGGGCCTGCTCCAGTTCCTGGACCAGCAGAGCCTGGCTGCGCACCTCCCCGGCCAAGTCGTACTGGGGGGTGGCCATGTCGTGGCGATGGGCCATGTGCCCGACCGCCAAGGCCAGTCCGCCACTGGCCTGGTCGCCGTGGCGGATCTCCCCGGGATGGTGCAGCTCGGGCGGCTCCACCAGATCCTTCACCTGCAGGCAGCTGAGTTCTGCATGCAGGCTCACCACCGCCTGGCAAGGCACCACGATCCAGACATTCTCGTCGGTGAGACAGAGCAGCAGGGGGAACTGTCCAGCCCCCTCACGCTTGGCCACGATCACGGCCGGTGTCACCCGCCCCCGTAGCTGGGGAGCCTTGAGGCTCACCAGGGTGCCGACGCTGGCGAACTGCAGGGCCAGGGTGAGCTCGTTGGCGAGGGTCTCCTCCGCCTGCTGCTGCAGGATCCGCAGAATGCGCCGTTCCTCCCGCAGCCGGCCCCTCTCCTCCTCGTAGGCCTCGAAGTCATCCCAGGGCACCTCGGTGGCGGAGCCCGAGAGGCTCTCCAGCTGCTGACGCAGGTCAGCGATCCGCCGTTCGTCCTCCGCCAGATCGAGGGTGGCCAGGTAGCGGCCGAAGCTGCGCTCCACCAGTTCCTTGGCCTTGGGCAGCTCATAGCGCTGCAGCAGGTTCAGCACCATGCCGTAGCTGGGGGTGAACTGGCTGACGAGGGGATCGGCCGGGCTGGTGGCCAACTGACCCGCCTCGCGCACCCCCTCGAAGCGGCTCTGCACCGTGACCACATACCCCTGGGTGTCGAGGCCACGGCGGCCGGCCCGGCCGGCCATCTGCAGGAACTCGCTGCCCATCAGGGGGCGGTGCCCCCTCTCGGTGCGCTTGGAAAGGGCCGAAATCACGGTGCTGCGCGCGGGCATGTTGATGCCGGCTGCCAGCGTCTCGGTGGCGAACACCACCTTCACCAAACCCTGCTGGAACAGTTCCTCGATCAGCTCCTTCCAGGCGGGCAGCACGCCGGCGTGGTGGGCGGCGATGCCCCGCAAAAGGGCGTCATCGTGGCCCCCCTCCCGCACCGCCTCGGGGGTGGACGCGACGAAGGCCTCCAGACGCGTGCGTACCCGTGCCTGCTCCTGGGACGTGAGCAGGTTGAGACGCCCCAGATCGCGCACGGCCTTGTCGCAGCCCCGCCGGCTGAAGATGAAGTAAATGGCGGGCAGCATGTCGCGCTCGGCCATCTGGGCCACCACGAACGGCAGCGGCGCCGCCTCCGGCTGGGGGGGCCGGGGCGTCTTGGGTCCTCGGCGGTGGGTGGATTTGGGGGGCCGCCAAACCTTGCAGTTGGGGTGAAGCCCCGTGCCCTCCTCGTTGAGCAGGGGGTGCAGCCCCTTGGCACTGCAGAAGCTGAAGGCCAGCGGCACCGGCCGGAAATCGCTCAGCACCAACCGCGTTGGACCATGGACGCGCTCAATCCAATCGGTGAGCTGGCCGGCATTGGCCACCGTGGCCGAGAGGGCCACCAGCTGCACCGGCGGCGGGCAGTGGATGATCGATTCCTCCCAGACCGTGCCCCGCTGGCTGTCGTTCATGTAATGGCACTCGTCGAGCACCACCGCCTCCACATCGGCGAGGGGATCGTCGCCCCGGTCCACCTCCGCGTAGAGCATGTTGCGGAAGATCTCGGTGGTCATCACCACCACCTTGGCTTCCCGGTTCACGCTCAGATCGCCAGTCATCAGACCGACGTTTTCGGGGCCGAACTGCTCGCGGAAATCCCTCAGTTTCTGGTTGGAGAGCGCCTTCAAGGGGGTGGTGTAGAACACCCGCTGGCCATGGGCCAGGGCTCGGTGGATCGCGTATTCGCCCACCAGGGTCTTGCCCGATCCGGTGGGGGCACTGACCACCACTGAATGCCCCTGGTTGAGGGCATCAATCGCCTCCAGCTGGAACGGATCCAGCGGAAACGGGAAAAGCTCCTCCAGGGGCGGAACGTCGGAGCTGGCGATCGACATCCGTCAATCCTATTGGCCAGACTGCGACCTACCCCGGGCCCCTAGCTCCCCTTGGCCGCCGACCCCCTCGAATCCCTCCGGCGCTCCCTGGAGCGCCTACCGATGGGACGGCGGCGCATCCTGCGGCCGTTCCGGCCCGTGTCCCCGGCGGGCCTTCATCCGTTGGGGAGCGGCTGCGACAACAACACCAGCGAGCCGCTGGAAGCCAGGCCCCTGCTCGATCTGGCCAGCAACGACTACCTGGGCCTCAGCCAGCACCCCCGGTTGAGGCAGGCAGCCTGCGACGCCATCGCCACCGATGGCGTCGGTGCCGGGGCCTCCCGACTGGTGAGTGGCAGCCGGCAGGTGCACAGCGAACTGGAAGGGCGCCTGGCCCGGTGGCTGGGGCGGGAACGGGTGCTGCTCTTCCCCAGCGGCTTCCAGGCCAACCTGGCGGCGGTCCTGGCCCTGGCCGACCGCCATTCGCTGGTGCTCGCCGACCGGCTGATTCACCACTCCCTGCTGGTGGGGGTAAGGGCCTCAGGTGCCCGGCTCCGGCGCTTCCAGCACAACGACTTGGCGGACCTGGAGAGGCACCTGGCGCGGGCAGGGGCCGATGGGAGCCAGCGGCGGCTGGTGGTGCTCAGCGAAAGCCTGTTCAGCATGGAAGGCAGCAGCCCCGATCTCCCTGCGCTGGCATCGCTCTGCCAGAGGTTCGGGGCCCTTCTGGTGGTGGACGAGGCCCATGCCCTGGGGGTGCTCGGGCCCGGAGGCCGCGGCCTGGCCCATGGCCTGGAAGGCGTGAGCCTGGTGAGCGGCACCTTCGGCAAAGCCTTCGGCAGCGGTGGCGCCTTCCTGGCAGCCGATGCCCTGATCGGCGATTGGCTGCTGCAGAGCTCCGGTCCGTTCCGCTATTCCACCGCCCTGGCGCCGCCCCTGGCGGCCGCAGCCCTGGCGGCCCTCGACCTGCTGGAGCAGCAGCCGCACCAGGGCGCCGAGCTGCTGGAGCGCGCCGACCGTTGGCGCCGCAGCCTGGAAGAGGCGGGTTGGCCGCCGCTCCCCGGCCCCGGACCCATCCTGCCCCTGACGGTGGGCAGCGACGGCACCGCCCTGGCCCTGCAAGGGCACCTGGAGGCCGAAGGCCTGCTGACCGTGGCCATTCGTCCGCCCACGGTGCCGGAGGGCACGGCCCGCCTGCGGCTTGTGCTGCGGCGAGACCTGCCCTCGGGGAGCCTGGAGCGACTGGTCGGGGCCCTGGGGCGATGGCGATGAACCCACCGCCCCCGATCACCCTCCTGGCCATGCATGGCTGGGGAGGCGACCACCGGGCCTGGTCCCCCTGGGCCCAGGCCGCCGCCGGGCGTGGCTGGCCCTTGAACACGGGGGAGCGGGGCTACGGCCGCCAGGCCCCCCTCCCTGCCGCCTGGCGGATCCAGGGCCGTCGGGCCCTGCTGGTGCACTCCCTCGGTTTGCATCTGGTGCCACCTCAGGTGCTCGCCGGCGCCGAAGCGGTGGTGCTGCTGGCCAGCTTCGGCCGGTTCGTGCCGGAGGGGCCCCAGGGCAGGCGCGGCCGCCAGGCCCTGGCGGGAATGGCACGGCGGCTGCGCCAGGGGTCAGTGGATGCCCTGTTGCGGGACTTCCTAGCCGAGGCGGCGGCCCCCGATCCGGTGGAGCTGCTGCCGGCTGGCCCCCGGGAGGATGGGGTGCCGCCCGCAGGCCTCGAGCGCCTGCTGGAGGACCTCGATCGATTGGAGCGCTGCAACGGATTGCCCGAAGGCTTCCCCAATGAAGCCCGGGTGCTGGTGGTGGAGGCGGGGGCCGACCGGATCGTGGCGCCGGAGTGTCGGCGGCAACTGGTGGAGGCCCTGCCGGCAGCCACCCACTGGCCCCTGGAGGGGGCCGGACACAGCCTGTTGCGGGCAGACCTGTTGGGGCCCGTGCTGGATTGGCTGCAGCAGGCGCTGGGGGGAACTGGCCCCCATGGCTGATCCCCGCTGCGCCACCACTCCCTTGCCTGAGACCCCGGCGGAAACCTTCCCGATCCAGGTCCGCCGCTGCTTTGCCCGCCGGGCCTCCCGCTACGACCAACTGGCCCATCTGCAGCGATCCGTGGCCTGGCGCCTGGGGCGGCTCTGCCGGGATCTCCCCCTGCCCCAGGGTCCGCGCGCCGACCTGGGGGCGGGCAGCGGCCTGCTGGCCAGGGCCCTGGAGGCCCAGGGGCAGAACCTGGCGTTGCTACGGCTGGACAACTGCGCCGAACTGCTGCAACAAGAGGAGAGGGCCCCATGGGAGCGCGCCACCGAAAAGGCATCCTCCTCCCTGCTCTGGGATCTCAACCGGGGCCTGCCCGCCCAACTCAACGGGGCGGCCCTGCTGGCATCCAGCTTCTCCCTCCAGTGGCTGGAGCGGCCCATGGAGCAGCTGGAGCTTTGGTGTCGCTGCCTCCGTCCCGGTGGCTGGCTTGCCCTGGCCCTGCCCACCCAAGGCAGCTTCCCTGAGTGGCACCGGGCCGCCCGCAGCGCCGGGGTGCCGTGCACGGCCCTGCCTCTGCCGACATCCAGTGAGCTAAGGGCCGTCGCCCAGAGCCACCTACGGCTGCGCCATGACCAACTCCTGCGCTTCCGCCGCCGTCGCAGCTCGGCCCTGGGCTTCCTAAGGGAGTTCAAGGGCCTCGGCGCCGGAGCCAGCCCATTCGGGCGCCTGCGACCCGCAGATCTGCATGCCCTGGAGAACCACTGGCAGGCTGAGGGTGGTCTCAAGAGCCTGGGCTGGGAAGTGCAGATCCTGGTGGGTCAACGACCCATGGAAGAGAACCCATGACCGTCCATCGCCTGGTGGTCTGCGGCACGGACACCGATGTGGGCAAGACGGTGGTCAGCGCCCTGCTGGTGCAGGGACTGGGGGCCACCTACTGGAAGCCGGTGCAATGCGGCCTGGAAGGGGGAGGGGACAGCGACCGGGTGAAAGCCCTGCTCGACCTTCCCGCCCAGCGGGTGCTGCCGGAGGCCTACCGTCTGGCGGCCCCGGTTTCCCCCCACTGGGCGGCGGCACAGGAAGGGCAGCGGATCGAGGCGGAACGACTGCAGCTCCCCCCGTTGGCGGGCCCCCTGGTGGTGGAGACCGCCGGTGGTCTACTGGTGCCCCTGCGGCTTGATCTGCTCCAGATTGAGCAGCTGGAGCGGTGGGGTCTGCCGGTGCTGCTGGTGGCCCGCAGCGGCCTGGGCACCCTCAACCACACCCTGCTGTCCGTGGAGGCCCTGGGGCGGCGCGGCCTGCCGCTGCTGGGGATCGTGCTCAACGGCCCCCCCCATGCCAACAACGCCGCCACCTTGAACGCCCTGGCCGGGGTGCCGGTGCTCGCCCAGCTGCCACCCCTCGCTCCCCTAGATCAAGCCGCCCTGGTCCATCAATGGGAAGCGAGTGGCCTCGGCCAAAACCTGCGGCTGGCGCAGGCCCCGTCCCCCCCGCCTTTCCGCCCTTGAGCTGGCAC
>JBAXME010000059.1:0-17645 GCA_037134455.1 Synechococcaceae cyanobacterium ELA445
CCCCCTATGACCGCCATCCCCCTCGGCCCCCTCCTCTACGAAGGCAAGGCGAAGCGTGTGTACGCAACGGACCAGCCCGCTCGACTGGCGGTGGAGTTCAAGGACGACGCCACCGCCTTCAACGCCCTCAAGAAGGCCCAGCTGGCGGGCAAGGGCACGCTGAATTGCCAGATCTCTTCTTTGCTGTTCGAGCGGTTGGAGGCGGCCGGGATCCCCACCCACTACCTGGGCGTGCTGAGCCCCAACTGGATGGTGGTGCGCCCGGTCTCGATCGTTCCGATTGAGGTGGTGATCCGCAATGTTGCTGCAGGCTCCCTGTGCAAGCAGATGCCGATTGAGCGGGGCACGCCCCTGGCTCCGCCTCTGCTGGACCTGTATTACAAGGACGATGCCTTCGGTGACCCCCTGCTTACCGACGCCCGGCTGGAGCGGCTGGGTCTGGTGACGACGGAGCAGCGGGCGGCGATCGAGGACCTGGCCCGCCGGGTGAATGGGGTGCTGGAGGGCTTCTTCCACGGCCTGGGGCTCACCCTGGTGGATTTCAAGATCGAGCTGGGCTTTACGGCCGATGGCGAATTGGTGGTGGCCGACGAGATCAGCCCCGACACCTGCAGGTTCTGGGACCGCCAGGTGGAAGACGAAAGCGATCGCATTCTTGACAAGGATCGGTTCCGCCAGGACCTTGGCGGCGTGATCGAGGCCTACGGGGAGGTCCTCAAACGGGTCCAAGGGGTGTGCCAAGAACCGCGCTTCTACCAGTAAGGTCAGCCCAATTTGCGGCGGTGGCCCCTTTGCGACGGAAACCCATGGCCGGCAAACGCGAAAGCATGATCCGCCTCCCCCGGTTCCGTGGCTCCCTGGGCATCGAGGGCGCTCTTCCCCTCACAGCGGCCACCCTGGGGATGGTGGCGTTGCTGGCACCGGTTGGCGTTTTGGCCCAGCCGGCCACCTCCCCCAAGGTCGAGTCCGCACCGAAGGCCGAGGCGGCACCCAAGGCGGATCCAGCCCCCCAGTCGAAACCGGTTCCCCAGGCGCAACCAGCCCCCCAATCGCAGCAGACCGATGCCGCCCCCGGCGGCCCCTCCGCCGGTCCGGGCCCCAGCGGTGAGCCGTTCACCCCGATGGCGCCGGAACCCCGGGTGCTGATCAGTGAGGTGGCCGTCAAGGGCGTGGAGAATCACCCCGAGCGCGAGCGGCTGGAGAGGGCGGTCTATGACGCCATGGCAGCCCGTCCGGGAACCCGGGTCAGCCGCAGCGAGCTCCAGAACGACCTCTCGGCCGTCTATGCCACCGGTTGGTTCTCCGATGTGCGCATCCAGCCGGTCGACGGCCCCCTTGGCGTGCGCCTGGTGGTCACCGTGGCGCCCAATCCGGTGCTGCAGAAGGTGGTGATCGAACCCGCCAAGGCCAAGCTGCCGGCGGCCGTGATCAAGGACACCTTTGCCGCCGACTACGGCAAGACCCTCAACCTCAACTCCCTCCAGAGCCGATTGCTGGAGTTGCAGCGCTGGTACTCCGACCAGGGCTACTCCCTGGCAAGGGTCACGGGTCCCAACAGGGTCAGCCCCGAGGGGACGGTGGAGCTGCAGGTGCGCGAGGGCCTGGTCAGTGGTGTCGAGGTGCAGTTCCTCAACAAGGAGGGAGGCAGCACCAACGACAAGGGACAGCCGATCAAGGGCAAAACCAAGCCCTGGGTGGTGAGCAGGGAGATTTCAATCAAGCCGGGTGAGGTGTTCAACCGGCGTCAGCTTGAGGAGGACATCAAGCGCCTCTACGGCACCGGCCTGTTCGGTGACGTCAAGGTGACCCTGAAACCCTTGCCCGCCAAGCCGGGTGAGGTGGTGATCGTGCTCGGCATCGTTGAGCAATCCACCGGCTCCCTCTCCGGCGGCCTGGGCTACAGCCAGAGCCAGGGGGTCTTCGGTCAGATCCAGTTGTCGGACAGCAACCTGGCGGGACGGGCCTGGGATTCGTCGATCAACTTCACCTACGGCCAGTTCGGCGGCCTGGCTGATTTGTCTTTCACCGACCCCTGGATCAAGGGGGATAAGTTCCGCACGGCCCTTCGGGTCCGGTTGTTCGTCAGCCGTGAAGTTCCCCAGATTTTCCAGAGCCAGAACGAGGGCAACTTCCTCACCGTTTCCAATGTTTCCTCTGGCTTCTATCAGGCACCGTCCACGGCGATAGCCAACAACATCTACGGCTCCTCCAATCTGGCCGGTAAGACCTACAGCAGTGTCCAGCAGGCCCAGCAGCAGAATGGTGCCCTTGGGGTTAACAACAACTGGTTCGCTCTTGATGGCAACTCGATTGCCCTGCAGCGCTTCGGCGCGAGCATCCAGGCCATCCGTCCGCTCAATGGGGGGGATCCGTTCAAGAAGGCACCTTGGACGTTGATTCTCGGTCTCAACGCCCAGCAGGTAAGCCCGATTAATTTCTCGGGCACCAGCATGCCCTATGGGGTGACACCGTTCAACGGCAGCACCACCAACGTCAGCAATGTCATCTGCATCGCTTACAACTGCGCCAGTCAAAACCAGCTGGTAGGCATCAGGCTGGCGGCAACGATGAACCGGCTGAACGACCCCCGCAACCCCACCAAGGGTGATTTTCTGAGCCTCGGCACGGAGCAGTTCATCACTGTTGGGCCCAATTCCCCCACCTTTAACCGCCTGCGGGGGAGTTATACCTATTACATCCCCGTGAACTGGCTCAGGCTCTACAAGGGCTGTCGTCCGAAGCGGGGCGAGGCAGCCGATTGCAAGCAGGCCCTTGCCTTCCAGGCCTCCGTTGGCGCCAACGTGGGTCAGTTGCCCCCCTATGAGGCCTTTTGCCTGGGTGGTTCCAACTCCGTGCGGGGCTTCTACGACTGCAACCTGGGGGTGGGCCGCAACTATGGCGAGGCCACGATTGAATACCGCTTCCCCCTGTTCAGCATCGTCAGCGGCGAGCTGTTCCTCGATGGCGGCACCGCTTTCGGCAGCCAGAAGAATGTGCCCGGCAACCCGGGTGCCCTGCTCGGCAAGCCAGGCCAGGGCTTCTCGGTCGGCACCGGTCTGATCGTCAGCACCCCGGTGGGGCCCCTCCGGCTGGAGGTGGCCAGCCAGGACTTCACCAGCAACTGGCGCTTCAACCTCGGTGTGGGCTGGAAGTTCTAGTGAACCTTTGGCCAGAGGATTACCAGCAGGCTTGGGCCCTGGCTGCGCCGGTGGAACGGGTCGGAGTGGGTCTCCACAGCGGTGCCCGGTCGAGGGTGCGGCTGCAGGCCTCTGATCGAGCCGGAATCTGGCTGGGCTCCCTTGGTCCAGCGGCGGGCGAACTCACCCAGCTCCATCCCGATCAGGTGCGTGATACCCGTCTGTGCACAGCCCTTCAGGCGGGGGAGCAGCGCCTGGCCACGGTGGAGCATCTGTTGGCGGCCTTGGTGGGTACGGGGCTTACCCATGTGGAGCTGCTGGTGGAGGGGGAGGAGGTCCCTCTGCTCGATGGTTCAGCCCAGGGATGGGTCGAGGCCATCGCCGAAGCAGGCCTCACCTGCCTGGGGGAGCGGCCACCGCTGCAGGTCCTCGACGGCCCGGTCACGGTGCAGCAGGGCAGTGCCTTCATCACCGCCCTGCCCGCCGAGAAGATCCGGTTGGCCGCGGCCGTGGAGTATCCCCAGGCGGCCATAGGCCGCCAGCTCTTCAGCCTTGATCTCAGCCCCGCCACGTTCGTGGCTGAGCTGGCTCCGGCGCGCACCTTCGGCTTCCGCGAGCAGATCGAGCAGCTGCGAGCCGCCGGCCTGATCCAGGGCGGTGCCCTGGACAACGCCCTCGTCTGTGATGGGGATCACTGGATCAACCCCCCCCTCCGCTTCCTCGACGAACCGGTGCGCCATAAGCTGCTGGATCTGCTGGGGGATCTGGCACTGGTGGGCCTCCCCCAGGCCCAGGTGTTTGCTTACCGCGGCTCCCACGGACTTCACACCTCCCTGGCCGCGGTCCTTGCCGCCCAGTCCCGCCCCTCTTGATTCAACCCTTGTCCGTTTCCTCCACCGGCGCCCCCGTGCTCACCAGTGAGCAGATCCTGGGCCTGCTCCCCCATCGCTACCCGTTCGCGCTGGTGGACCGGGTGATCGAGCATGAGCCGGGCAAGCGGGCGGTGGCCATCAAGAACGTGACCCTCAACGAGCCCCAGTTCCAGGGCCATTTCCCTGGCAGGCCCCTGATGCCCGGGGTGCTGATCGTGGAGGCGATGGCCCAGGTGGGGGGGCTGATCGTGATCCAGATGCCTGAGTTCGAGAAGGGCCTGTTCGTCTTTGCCGGCATCGACGGGGTGCGTTTTCGCCGTCCGGTGGTGCCGGGCGACCAGTTGCGCATCAGCTGCGAATTGCTCAGTCTCAAGCGCAAACGCTTTGGCAAGGTGCACGCGGAGGTCACCGTTGACGGTGACCTGGTCTGCTCCGGCGACCTGATGTTTTCTCTGTTGGACTGAGACGATGACGCGCTCGGCTGTACAGGTGACGATCCATCCCACCGCAGTGGTGGACCCCCGGGCGGAGCTGGACACCGGCGTCGTGGTGGGCCCTTACGCCGTGATCGGCCCCGAGGTGGTGATTGGGGAGGGCAGCTCGGTGGGCCCCCATGTGGTGATCGATGGCCGCGTGCGCATGGGCGCGCGCAACCGGGTCTTCCCCGGGGCCTGCATCGGCCTTGAACCCCAGGACCTCAAGTACAACGGCGCCCCCACCGACGTGGTGATCGGCGATGACAACGCCATCCGGGAATGCGTCACGATCAATCGGGCCACGGCCGAGGGGGAGCAGACCCGCCTGGGAAATGGCAATCTGCTGATGGCCTACAGCCACCTCGGCCACAATTGCCACCTGGGGGACCGCATCGTGGTAGCCAACAACGTGGCCATCGCCGGTCACGTGGTCATCGGTGACCGGGCCGTCATTGGTGGGGTGCTGGGGATCCACCAGTTCGTGCACATTGGCAAGCTGGCGATGGTGGGCGGCATGAGCCGCATCGACCGGGATATCCCCCCCTTCATGATTGTGGAAGGCCATCCCGGGCGCTTGAGGGGGCTCAATCGCATTGGCCTCAAGCGCAGCGGCCTCAGCGAACGCGATGGCGGTGAACAGCTCCGCCAGCTGCAGGAGATCTGGAACCTGCTTTACCGCAGTGAACTGGTGTTGGCGGATGCGCTGCAGCAGGCCCGGCAGCTGCCCCTTCTGCCCGCTGCCGACGAGTTGTGTGGCTTTCTGGAGGCCTCGATCTCACCGGGCCGCCGGGGGCCGTTGCCTGCCCAGCGTTCATGAGCCGTCTGCTGGTCAGCACCGGCGAGGTTTCCGGCGACCTTCAAGGTGGCCTGCTGATCGAAGCCCTGCACCAGGAGGCCGAACGGCGTGGACTGCCCCTGGAGATCGTTGCCCTCGGGGGGGAGCGCATGGAGCGGGCCGGGGCCCGGCTGCTGGCGAACACGACCGCCCTAGGCTCCATCGGCCTTTGGGAAGTCCTGCCCCTGGTGCTGCCCACCCTGCGGCTGCAGCGTCGGGTGGGCCGCTGGCTGCGTAGTCACCCCCCCGATGGCCTGGTGCTGATCGACTACGTGGCCGCCAACGTCAACCTCGGACGCCGGCTCAAGCGGCGTTGTCCGACGTTGCCGATCGTGTATTACATCGCCCCCCAGGAATGGGCCTGGCGCTTTGGCGAAGGCAGCACCACCCAGCTGATTGCCTTCACCGACCGGATCCTGGCGATCTTCCCTGAGGAAGCCCGCTTCTACGCCGCCCAGGGGGCCGAGGTCAGCTGGGTGGGTCACCCCCTGCTGGACACCCTGGTGGGTCTGCCCAGCCGCGATCAGGCCCGCCATGAACTGGGACTGGAGCCGGACGAGCGCCTCTTGCTGGTGTCACCCGCCTCCCGCATCCAGGAGCTGCGCTATCTGCTGCCGCCCCTGATTGAGGCGGCGGCCCTCCTGCAGCGCCGTTTTCCCGGCCTGCGGGTGATGGT
Source organism: Synechococcaceae cyanobacterium ELA445 (assembly GCA_037134455.1). Taxonomy (GTDB): domain Bacteria; phylum Cyanobacteriota; class Cyanobacteriia; order PCC-6307; family Cyanobiaceae; genus ATX-6F1. The sequence goes on from JBAXME010000059.1 coordinate 5,997, forward strand.
GCCGGCGGGTCTGGCGGGTTTCGAAGCCCGCCTGGCCGCCGCGGTGGCGGCGGCGGGCCTGGAGGCGACCGTGGTGCCTGCCGCCGAGGCCGATCGGCTGCGCCCGGCGCTCTGCGCCGCCGCTGACCTGGCGCTCACCAAGTCCGGCACCGTGAACCTGGAACTGGCGCTGCGGGGCGTGCCCCAGGTGGTGGGCTATCGGGTCAGCCGGCCGACGGCCTTCGTGGCCCGGCACCTGCTGCGTTTCTCCGTGCCCCATATCTCGCCGGTGAACCTGGTGTTGAACGAGCGCTTGGTGCCGGAATTGCTCCAGGAGCACCTCACCGCCGAGGCGATCGCTGCGGCGGCGACCCCCCTGCTGGGGCCCGGTCCCGCCCGCCAAAGGATGCTGGATGGCTATGGCCGCCTGCGCCAGACCCTGGGGGAGCCGGGCGTCACCCGGCGGGCAGCGGCTGCCATCCTGGACCAGTTGCCCGCTGCAGCCCCCGGCTCCCCCTGATGCGTCATCCCGTGCGATTTGGGCGCCCCCTGGTGCTGGCAATCCTGATTCTCTGCTTTGCCTTCGCGGCCCCGGCCCAGGCCGCCATCGAGGAGGCGGTGTTTGCCGGCGGCTGTTTCTGGTGCCTCGAGCATGACCTGGAACATCTCAGTGGCGTGATCGAAGCCGTGAGCGGCTTCAGCGGTGGCCCTGGCGCCCGGCCCACCTATGCCCAGGTCTCCGCCGGCGGCACGGGACACCAGGAGAGCGTCAAGGTGCGCTTCGACACCAATCGCCTCAGCTACGCCACGCTGCTGAGGGCCTACTGGCGCAATGTGGATGCCCTCGATGGGGCCGGCCAGTTCTGCGATCGGGGTGATTCCTACCGTCCGGTGATCTTCACCGCAGGCGATGGCCAGGCCGCGGCAGCCCGCACCAGTCAGCTGGCGGCAGCCAGGGAACTGAAGCAAACCCCTGCGGCACTGAAGGTGCAGATTCGACCCGCAGCACCCTTCTGGCCCGCCGAGGCCTATCACCAGAACTACGCCGAAAGGAACCAACTCAAATACAACTACTACCGCTGGGCCTGTGGCCGTGACCAGCGACTGGACAAGCTCTGGGGCGGCAAAGCCCGCAGCAGTGCCCCTTGGGTTGTTCCCTAAAGATCATGCGCCCAAGGTTTCCCTCAGGGGGATCTGAGTGCTTCAGAAAGCTTACGAAAAGCTGAAGAAGTCCAGGGGTGTCGTGCCTCACAATTGATCCCGGATCGGTACGTTTGCCCGCCCCTATTCCCACCAACTGCGCTTAGCCTGAACTCGACAGCAACGCAGGTGAGGGATGTATCTGCTGACGATTCGGGAGGGCCTGCAGACCCGCCATGTGGGCCCCTATGAGAGCCCTAAGCATGCCGCCGATGATCTTGAGCGCCTGCTCGTTTCCTGCAGTGAGCGGGCCCGTTGGCAGATCCATGCCCTGGAGTCTCCAGCTGGCTGGCCATCCGGCCTCAATGGTTCAGGGGCGACGAAGGGCCGCTCAGCTCGGATGGCGGGGGTAGCCGCGTAGCAGGCCGCTCTCGACCATCAGGCCCACCCCTGCCGTCACGCAGATCAGGCTGAGGGTGCCGTACCAGAACCAGGGGCCGTGGGGCTGGCCAATGGCCTGTTGGGTTTTGCGCACGACCGCCTCACCGAACAGGCAGAGGCCCAGGGGGAGCAGCAACACCCCCAGCTGGGCTCGCAGATACCAGCGCAGTTTCTGAACGGCCATGGCTGCGAGGTCGGGCGTCTGGCGGGTCCAGCCTAAGCGGGTGCTCCGCTGGCGATCCACTCCACCAGGGTGCGCACCCCAAAGCCCGTGGCCCCGGCGGGATCCAGGCCACGGCCCTTGTCACTCCAGACGGTGCCGGCGATGTCGAGGTGGGCCCAGGCCAGGCCTGGCTTGACGAAGTCCCTGAGAAACAGGGCCGCCGTGATCGATCCCGCCGGTCTGGGCCCGGTGTTCTTGAGGTCGGCGACGGGGCTCTTGAGGCCGTCTTTGTAGGACTCCTGCAGGGGCATGCGCCAGAAGCTCTCGCCGCGGCGGCGGCCGGAGCTCACCAGGGCTTCCGCAAGGGCGTCGCTGGGGCTCCAGAGCCCGGCGATCTCCTCCCCCAGGGCGATCACGCAGGCGCCGGTGAGGGTGGCCAGATCCACCACCGCATCGAGCTCCAGGCCCGAGGCATACACCAAGGCGTCCGCCAGGGTGAGACGGCCTTCGGCATCGGTGTTGTTGATCTCGATTGTCTTGCCGTTGGAGGCGGTGAGGATGTCGCCGGGGTGAATGGCCTCGCCGCTGATCATGTTTTCGCAGGCGGCCACGATCACGTGCACCTCAATGGCCTCGGGCCGCAGTTCGCCGATGGCGCGGGCGGCACCCAGGACGGCGGCGCTGCCGCCCATGTCGTACTTCATCATTTCGATCTGGGAGCCACCCACCTTCAGGTTGTAGCCGCCGGAATCGAAGGTCAGCCCCTTGCCCACCAGGGCGACCCGCCGCTCCACGGGCCCGTTGGGGCGGTAGATCAGGTGAATGAACTTCGGCGGCAGGCTGGAGCCCTGGGCCACCCCCAGGTAAGCCCCCATGCCGAGGGCCTCGCAGTCGGAGCGCTCCAGCAGCTTGAGCTCGAGGCCGAAGTCGGTGGCGATGGCTGCGGCAGTGTCCGCCAGCCCTTGGGGGGTGACCACATTGGGTGGGGCCGCCACCAGTTGGCGGGCCAGTTCCACGCCCGCGCACGTGGGCCCAACGACGGCCAGGGCCGCGTCGAGCGCCCCATCGAAGCCCAGCAGATGCACCACCTTGGGGAGAGAACGGGGCTCCGCTGCGCTCTTGAAGCGTTGGTCGCTGAACAGGCTGAGCCGCACCGCCTCGGCCACGGCAGCGGCGCACACCCCCGGCTCCGGTCCCACCGCGGGCAGGGCCAGGCCCAGGTCTTCTGCCCCACTGGCCAGGGAGGCCTTGGCCAGGGCAGACGCCGCCTGCCGCAGGCCGCCCAGGTCAAAGCCCTCGGCCTCCCCCAGACCCACCAGCACCAGGGTGCGGGGGCTCTGGCCCAGCCATTCGAAGCTGATCACTTCGCCGGGCTTGGCCTTGAAGCGGCGTTGTTGGAGCCGTTCCGCCAGCCCGGGTCCGAACCGGGCCTCCAGGGGGGCAAGGCTGGCGCCGGCGTCGCCGCTGAACAGTCCCACCGCCAGGGTCTCGCCGGTCCAGCTGCCGGCATCGGCGGGGGTGCAGCGAAACTCCATCAACGGTCCGTCCTGGGGCAGCGATCGTAGCGATGCTGTCCTGGGCTCCGGATCGGGCCAGGTGGCTAAGCCGGATCCGCCGTGAAGGGGGTGGCCCAGCGCTGGCGGGTTTCCTTGTTGAACGGAGGCAGCCAGTGGCGGATCAGGGCCTGCTCCAGCTGGCGCCGGGGCCGGGTGGCGGTGGGCACGTCGAACCAGAAGCGGATGCTCAGCCGGCAGTTGAGCCCTGTCTGTGCCGCCGCCTCGCCGTAGGCGGCCAGGTAGGCCTTGCAATCGTGCTCCCCCTTCCAGCGTTGTTCCGCCCGGGCGGTCTCGCCCACATAGAGCAGCAGCGGCACCGCCAGGTGGGTGGGCTGGTCGAGAACCAGATAGACGGCCGCTCCCCTCTGGGGAGGGGTGGGCCAGCGCCAGAAGAGCAGGTTCTGGGGGCTCAGCTCCAGGGGGTTGAAGTGGCTGGCGATGGCCACGGGATCCGCCGCCCCCAGCCGGGGAAGATCACCCCCCACTGGCCCCTGGGTGCCCCCGAACAGGTCCCGCTGGGCTGGCACTGGTGCCACCGCGCTCGCCGCCGCTTCGAACAGGGGGCCCTGGAACGCCGCCAGCCGGGCCTGCCACTGTTCCAGCTGGTGGCGCTGCAGCTGGAGGCCCATCGCCGCGTTGCCGGAGGCGAGCGGGCCGCTGCCGCTGCCCTGGAACAGATCCCCCTGACGGGCCATCTCAGCCGCCGCCGCTGCGGGGACGGGGCAGGCTCGGTCCCACCGGACCCAGGCCAAAGCGGACCTTGCCGATCAGTCCCTCCACCACCTCGGCGGGGAGCTGCAGGCGGTCCTGCAGATCAGCCAGATCGAGGAAGCCCCCCCGCTGCCGCTCCCGGATCAGTCGTCGGATCTGTTCCAGCGAAAGCCCCCCGTGACGTTCCAGTTGCTCGGTGCTGGCCTGGTTGAGATCGATCGGAGCGGCGGCAGGGGAAGGGGCGGAGCCATACCAACGGAACAGCAGCAACGGCTCCCAGCACCGCAGCTGCGGCTCGGGCAACTCCAGCACCCGTTGCAGATCCTCCGGCCCACTGATCTGTACCCCGCCCCCTTGAAGCCGCAGCAGCAGGTCCACCTGGCGGGGGGTGCAGCCCGGAAGCCGCAGCCAGTCGGCGGCGGTGGCCCGGTTCACATCGAGGCGCCAGCCCAGGGCGGCCGCATGGCGCACCTCCTCGGCGCTGCCCAGGCGCAGGCCGGGGTTCTGGCGCAACTTCAGGCCCAGCAGCTCCCGTTCGATCCGCTCCGCATCCTCCGAGGCGGGATTTGGCGCCGGCCGCTGCTCCCCAGGCGGCAGCTGACCCATGGCCGCCAGCAGGCTGCGGGCGAGGGGATCCAACCAGTGGCCCTTGGCCATGGCGGCGGGGGCGCGCACAGAGACCCCCGACCTTACCGAGCTCGGGATCAGTCCACCAAGCCCAGCCGTACGGCCAGCACCGCGGCGTGGGTGCGGTTGCGGGCGCCCAGCTTGACGATCACGTGGCCGATGTGGGATTTCACCGTCTCGGCTGTGATGTTGAGGCAGTTGGCGATCTCGCCATTGTTCGCCCCCTCCATGGCCCGGGCCAGCACCTCAAGCTCCCGAGCAGTGAGCTCGCAGCTCGGGCCCGCAAGGCGGTCCAGCTCGGGGTGGTTGAACAGGCTGCGCAGCTCCCTGTCCAAGTAGAGCCCACCCCTGCAGACCGCCTGCAGTGCGGCGGCCCCGCTGCCCAGTCCGATCTGCGACTCCAGGCAGATTCCGTCGCAGCCGGCGCGGATGGCCGCTCGAATCTGCGCCCGCCGCCGGGGGTTGGTGACCACCAGAAGGGTGCGGCGCTCGGGGGCCCTCGTCTTGCAGTTCACCACCAAGGCCATGCCGCAGCCCTGGTCGAGCTGGTCGCTGGAGATCACCACATCGGGCTGGTGCCGCTCCACCAGAGCCAGGCCTTCGGCCTCGGTGGTGGCGACCCCCAGCAGTTGGTCAGGGCTGCTCAACCAACCGCTGACAATGCCAAGGGCGAGGCGATTGGCGGAGCAGATCACCAGGCTGCTGGTTCCGAGCAATGACCGGCTCTCGAGAACATTGCGGTGGATTTGCTCCTTGAAGGGGGTGTAGTCCACGCCGATCACCAAATCAGTTCATTGAGGCTTTCAGTGTCACCCCTGCGCCGTAGCTCTTCTGTTCTCGTTTTTACACTGGTTGAACCACCCCAGCTGGCGGGCTACAGGGCCTGGGGGAGGCGTTCAGACACCCCCCATCAATACGTCTATCCGTACTCCCCAGGGGTACGCCAGCCGACCACAATCGAGCCAGCTGCATAGGCCCGGCGGGTTCGATGGCATTTTTCGATTCGGAGATCGTCCAGGACGAAGCCCGGTCCCTGTTCACCGATTACCAGCAGCTGATGGCGCTCGGTGGTGAGTACGGCAAGTTCGACCGCGAGGGCAAGAAGCTGTTCATCGAGCGCATGGAGGCCCTGATGGACCGCTACAAGGTGTTCATGAAGCGGTTCGAACTCTCGGAGGATTTCCAGGCCAAGCTCACGGTGGAGCAGCTGCGTACCCAGTTGGGCCAGTTCGGCCTCACCCCCGACGGCATGTTTGCCCAGATGAACCTCACCCTGGAGCGGATGAAGGGGGAGCTGGAAAAGGCGGGCTAAGCCCGCTGCCTACGATCCGTCTTCGTAGACGCAGGGACGCGTGGCCATGGCCAAGGGCGCAGGGGCACTGCCGGGCTGGTTGGAGCGGGGCATGGCTGACCTGTTCCCCGCCGGCGCCGAGGACCATCCGGACCAGCGCCTAGGGACGCGGCTGGCGGAGGCGCAACGCACGGGTCGGCCCCTGCGGGTGAAGCTGGGGATCGACCCCACCGGCTCCGACATCCACCTCGGCCACTCGATCCTGTTCCGCAAACTGCGGGCCTTCCAGGACGCGGGCCACACCGCCGTACTGATCATCGGTGACTTCACCGCCCGGATCGGCGACCCCAGCGGCAAGAGCGCCACCCGGGTGCAGCTCAGCGCCGCCGAGGTGGAGGCCAACGCCGAGACCTACCTGGTGCAGCTGGGGCTGGGGCAGGATCCCGCGCGGGCCCTGCTGGATTTCGAGACCCCTGGGCGGCTGGAGGTGCGCCGCAACAGTGAATGGCTCGCGGGCCTGGACCTGCCGAAGGTGATTGAGCTGCTGGGCACCGCCACCGTGGGCCAGATGCTGGCCAAGGAGGAGTTCGCCAATCGCTACGGCTCCGGTACGCCGATCTCGCTGCACGAGTTTCTCTACCCGCTGCTGCAGGGCTACGACTCGGTGGCGATTGGGGCGGATGTGGAACTGGGGGGCACCGACCAGAAGTTCAACGTGGCCATGGGCCGCGACCTGCAGCGCCACTTCGGCCAGCGGCCCCAGTTCGGCCTGCTGCTGCCGATCCTGCCCGGCCTTGATGGGGTCCAGAAAATGAGCAAGAGCCTGGGCAACACGGTGGGCCTGCGCGAAGACCCGCTCTCCACCTACTCGAAGCTGGAGAAGGTACCCGATGGGGTGGTGGACGATTACCTCACCCTGCTCACCGGCCTGGATCTGGCGGCGTTGCCGGCCAATCCCCGAGAGCGCCAGAAGGCCATGGCCCTGGCGATCACGGCCGCCCTCCATGGCGAGGCGGCGGCACGGGCGGCCCAGGCGGATGCGGCCCTTTTGGTGGACGGGGCAGCGGCCCAAGGGGCGGCCGACGCCGACGTGCCTGAGGTGTCGCTGGCGGTGGTGAACTTCCCCGCCAAGGCCTTTTACTTGCTGAGTGCCGTGGGGATCTGCGCCAGCAGCAGCGAGGCCCGCCGCCAGATTCAGGGTGGCGGCGTGAAGTTGGACGGGGAGAAACTCAGCGACCCCAATCAAGAGTTCGCCGCCGCATCGGAGTTGGAGGGGAAGGTGCTGCAGTTGGGCAAGAAGACCTTCCGGCGCCTGGTGCGGGGCTAAGGCCAGCTCAGGCCCTGCCTGGGCGCACGGAACGCCCCACGTAGCCTCTTGCGAATCGCTCGGCCCCGACTTGACTGCCCCGCCACCGCCCGCCGAGCGGATCCTGCTGGCCCTTGATCGCCCCGATGCGGCCTCCGCCCTGGAGCTGGTGGCAAGGATCCCCGACCTGCGCCGGGTGAAGGTGGGCCTGGAGCTGTTCACCGCCGCCGGCCCCGAGGTGGTGCGGGCCCTGCGGGATCGGGGTCTGGGGGTGTTCCTGGATCTCAAGTTCCACGACATCCCCGCCACCATGGCGGGTGCGGTGCGCAGCGCCGCCCGGCTGGGGGCCGAGCTGATCACGGTGCACGCCGCGGCCGGCCACGTTGCCCTGGTGGCCGCCCAGGCGGCCGCCCTGGAGGGGGCGGCGGCGGCGGGTGTGGCCTCGCCCACCCTCCTCGCGGTGACGGTGCTGACCAGCTGGGAGCCGGCGCGCTTCGCCACGGAGCTGGCGATTGATGAGCCCCTGGAGACCTACGTACCGCGCCTGGCGGCCCTGGCCGCCGCCGCCGGCATTGGCGGGGCGGTCTGCTCACCCCTGGAGGTGGCCTCCCTGCGGCTGGCCCACCCGGAGCCCTTCGCCCTGGTGACCCCTGGTATCCGTCCGGCCGGCAGCGCCACGGGCGACCAGGCCCGGGTGCTCACCCCGGCCCAGGCGATCGCCGCCGGCGCCAGCTCCCTGGTGATCGGCCGGCCGATCAGCGCCGCCGGGGATCCGGCGGCCGCTTTTGCCGCCTGCTGCGCGGAGCTGGAGGTTGGGCCGACTGCCTAAGCCGTTAAAGCAGCCCGCGGCACCAGCTCGCCGTAGAGCCTTTCCAGGGCATCGATGTTGCGGGTGAGGGTGTAGCGCTCCAGCACCCGCTCCCTGGCCCGGCGACCCAGTTCGGCGGTGAGCACCGGCTGGTCGCGCAGCACCGGCAGCAGGGTGCGCAACTGGGTGGTGACCCCCTGGGTGCTGATCACGATGCCGGCGCCCCCCTCGAGCACCTCTCCGTCGGCGCCCGCATCGGTGGCCACACAGGCGGTGCCGCTGGCCATTGCCTCCAGCAACGCCAGGGACAACCCCTCCACCAGCGAGGGCAGCAGGAACACCTCCGCCGCCTGCAGCAGGGCGATGCGTCGATCCAGATCCGATTCGTAGCCCCACCACAGCACGTCACTCTCGTCGCCAACGGACTGCAGCCCATTGCGCAGGGGACCGTCGCCCACGATCACCAGCTGGCAGCCCTGGGGTCGCACCAGCCGCCAGGCCTTGAGCAGGGCCTCCACGTTTTTTTCGGTGGAGACCCTTCCCATATAGAGGAACACTCGCCGCTCCCCCAGTCGACCCCGCACCTGCTGGAGCTCGGGGCTGGGGGTCTGTTTGGCCGGTCGCCAGGATTCCACGTCGACGCCGTTGGGGATCACGGCGAGCCTCTCCTCCTTCACCCCCAGCCGCATCAGCACCTCGGCCTGGAGCTCGGAGAACACGATCACCCGATCGCAGCGGGCCAGGGTCGGGGCATAGAGCTGGTAGGTGAGCTGCTGGGTGCCGGCGGTCAGGTTGCGCAAGCCGGCGTCGAAGGCCGGGTGGAAGGTGGCCACCAGGGGAACCTCCAGCTGCTGGCAGAGGTCCGGCAGCAGGAAATCCAGGGGGGAGAGGGTGAGGCTGGCGTGCACCAGATCGGGCTTGAGCCGTTCCAGGGATTCCCTGAATTCCCGTTGGGCCCCTGGGGAGGGGATCGTGTACACCTGGGACTTCACCAGGTAGGGCAGGGCCACCTCCGGCGATTCACCGGGTTCCGGTGCCGTAGGGGCCCAGTGGAAGAGAGGGTCCGCCAGCTGGCTCAGTTGGGCCAATTGGCTGAGCCCTTTGAGCTGCTGGGCGGCCGGGGTGTCGAAGTGGATAAAGCTGATCTGATGGCCCCGCTGCCGCAGGGCATGGGTGGTGCTCAGGCCGTAGGTGACGTTGCCGCAGAAGGGAGATTTCTTGCCTAGCCAGGCAATGTGAGCCACCGGGGCCGTGCTTCGTTCCAACGAAAACGCTAGCAGCGCTGCCAGGGGCGCTCAAGCAGGGCGGCCAGCAGGGCGAGGGCGGCCAGGGCCCACAACACCGGCAACAGGCCGTAGCGGCTCACCACCGCCCCCGCCAGCACCAGGGGCAGGCTCAGGGCGATGTTGATCATGTTGTTCTGCAGGCCGAACACCTTGCCCCGCAGGCTCTCCGGCGTGTCCTCCTGGATTGTGGTCTGGGCCGGGATCGCCAGCATCGCCGCCCCCACCCCGAGCACGCCGCACAGCCCCAGGGTGATCACCAGGTTGCCGCGCACCTGCCCCAGCAGCACCAGGCAGAAGGCGATCGTGCCCAGACCCGCCGAGGCCAACCGGCGCCGGCTGAAGCCATGGCCCACCTGGGCCACCGTCAGGGCCCCCACCGCCAGCCCCACGCCGCTCATGGCCAGTAGGGCGCCGAACTGGGTGGGGCCCAGGCTGTCAATCGAGGAGGCCAGGCTGATGGAGAGCACGTAGAGGGCCGCCAGCAGGCTGTAGAGCAGCACCAGCTGCAGCAAGGCGTTGCGGACGCTGGAGCGGTCGCGCAGCACCTCGAGCCCTTCTCCGATCTCGGACCAGATGGTGGTGGTGGTCACCGGCCGCGGCCGCTCCTGCAGTTGGATCGTGCTCAGCACCAGGGCGGCGAAGCCGTAACAGGCCGGCAGCAGAAGGAATTCACCGTTGTGCAGGCCCACATGGGCCAGCAGGCCCCGCAGCAGCCTCAGCAGGGGATCGCCGAGGGCAAAGCCCACGATCGTGGCCCCCATGCTGGAGGCCTGATAGAGCGAGTTGGCCGCCAGCAGCAGGGGCTGGGGCACCAGCATGGGGATCGAGGCCTGCTCCGCCGGGGCGAAGAACTGGCTCAGCACTGACTGCAGGAAGGTGATCACCACCAGGCCCCAGTAGCCCCAGCTCAGGCCCAGCCAGTGGGGCCCATCGATCAGACACAGGGGGACCAGCAGGGTGAGGCCCGCCCGCAGGCCGTTGGAGGCCACCATCACATTGCGTTTGGGCCAGCGGTCGGCCCATACCCCCGCCACGGACCCCAAGACCACGGCTGGAATCGTGTTGGCCACGTAGATGCCCGTGGCCAAGAGGGTGATCATCTGGGCCCTGGTCTCCAGGTCCATGCGCAACACCGTGGCGGCCTCCGCCAGGGCGCCCGTGCTCTGGGGGGTGTCCGTCACCCAGTACTGGGCGATCAGGAACACCATCAACACGATGTAGAACTTGTCCGCCAGCTGGGAAAGCACCTGGCCGCACCAGAGGCGGCGGAACTCCGGCAGGGCGAGCACCGCCGGCAGGCCGGCCGCCCGCAGGTCTCCGTCACCGGGCTCGGAGGAGGGGGGGGCACCGGGCGGGGGATATGCGCTCAAGGCAGGGCTGTTCGCCCGTTCATGATCGCCCAGCGCCGGTGTCCCCCGGGTGTCCGGGAGCGAAGCAGCCCCGCAAGAGCCCCAGGGAGCGGCTGCGCCGTTCCAGGTGCTCGCCGCACCACAGCTCCACCGCCTGCAGCAGCCGCAGCCACACCGCCTCGGGGCCCAACAGGTCGCCGCTGCGGCTGCGGGGCACGGCGGGCCGGGGCAGCCGCTGCAGCAGGGCCAGTTCCGATGCGTTCAGCAGCAGCAGGGCACCGGGCACCGCCCCGATCACCAGCCCCTCGGCGGGCACCAGGCTGGCGCGCCAGCTCCAGTCCCCCAGCGGTGGCTCCAGGGGGGTGCCGCTGCGGGCACAGGTCTGCAGAGGCAGGGCCAGGCCCCCCAGGGCCAGCAGGTGCACGTGGCCCTGCACCGTGATCGCCAGGGCCTCCAGGCTGTCCTGGCGCTCCGTCACCACGGCCTCCAGCCGCCCCAGGTGCATCAGCAGATCGTCCAGGAGCCCCGGCACCCCTTCGCCGCTGGGCACCAGCCGCAGGCTTATCTCCGCCAGGCTCTGGGCTGCCGCCAGGGTCTCCAGGCGCCCCGCCAGCCCAGCGAAGCTGCGTAGCACGGTGAGTTGGCGCACCCGCCGCAGGCCGCGGCCGCCGCCCACCTGCAGGCGAAGCAGCACCAGGGGGATGGCGGCCGCCAGGCTGCTTTTGGGCCGCCGGGCCCCTGGCACCGCCAGCCGCAGAAGGCCCTCCTCGGTGCTGAGCAGGGTCAGCAGCCGGTCGTTCTCGCCCAGGGCGCTGCAGGAGAGCGACAGCCCTTCAAGGATCCGCTCGGGGCCCATGGCTCAGCCGTCCCGTTCGGGGACGCCACGGCGCAGGGCCTGCATCAGGGCCACCCCCCGGCTGGTGCCCAGCCGGCTGGCCCCCGCCTCCACCAGATCGAGGGCCTGTTCCACCGAGCTGATACCCCCGGAGGCC
>JBAXME010000060.1:0-17335 GCA_037134455.1 Synechococcaceae cyanobacterium ELA445
CCCTTCCCCCACCGCCTTCCCCCCCAGGGGACTACCCACCATGGTTTCCATCCGCCCCGACGAGATCAGCGCGATCCTCAAGCAGCAGATCGCTGACTACGACAAGTCTGTATCGGTTAGCAACGTTGGCACCGTGCTGCAGATTGGCGATGGCATCGCCCGGGTCTACGGCCTCGAAAAGGTCATGTCGGGTGAATTGGTGGCCTTCGAGGACGGCACCGAGGGCATTGCCCTCAACCTTGAGGACGACAACGTCGGCGTGGTGCTGCTGGGCGAAGGCCTCGGCATTCAGGAGGGAAGCACCGTCAAAGCAACGGGCAAGATTGCTTCGGTGCCCGTGGGAGACGCCCTGCTGGGGCGGGTTGTGAACCCCCTCGGCCTGGCCATCGACGGCAAGGGGGAGATCGCTTCCACGGAAGATCGGCTGATCGAATCCCCTGCCCCCGGCATCATCCAGCGGAAGTCGGTGCATGAGCCGATGCAGACAGGTATCACGGCCATCGACGCCATGATTCCCATCGGTCGCGGCCAGCGGGAATTGATCATCGGTGACCGGCAGACCGGCAAGACGGCCATCGCCATCGACACGATCCTCAACCAGAAGGGTGAAGACGTCGTCTGTGTCTATGTGGCCATCGGCCAGAAGAATGCCTCGGTCGCCAACATCATTGAAGTGCTGCGGGAGCGCGGCGCCCTTGACTACACCGTGGTGGTAGCGGCCAGTGCCTCCGAGGCTGCGGCCCTCCAATACCTGGCTCCCTACACCGGTGCCGCCATCGCCGAGTACTTCATGTACAAGGGCAAGGCAACGCTGATCGTCTACGACGACCTCACCAAGCAGGCCCAGGCCTACCGCCAGATGTCCCTGCTGCTGCGCCGTCCCCCTGGTCGTGAGGCTTACCCCGGCGACGTCTTCTACTGCCACAGCCGCCTGCTGGAGCGGGCTGCCAAGCTTTCGGATGCCCTCGGCAAGGGCAGCATGACCGCTCTGCCGATCATCGAGACCCAAGCCGGCGACGTTTCGGCCTACATCCCCACCAACGTGATCTCGATCACCGACGGTCAGGTGTTCCTGAGCTCCGACCTGTTCAACTCCGGCCTGAGGCCCGCCATCAACGTGGGCATCTCCGTGAGCCGGGTGGGTGGTGCCGCACAGACCAAGGCCATCAAGAAGATTGCCGGCACCTTGAAGCTGGAACTTGCCCAGTTCGATGAACTGGCCGCCTTCTCCCAGTTCGCCTCCGATCTGGATGCCGCCACCCAGAAACAGCTGGGCCGGGGCAAGCGCCTGCGGGAGCTGCTCAAGCAGCCCCAGTTCAGCCCTCTCGTGCTTGCGGAACAGGTGGCCGTGGTCTACGCCGGCGTCAAGGGCCTGATTGATGAGGTGCCTGTGGAACAGGTGGCCCAGTTCGTGCGCGAGCTGCGGGAGTACCTCAAGACCAACCGCGCCGACTTCATTGAAAAGGTGCAGAGCGAGAAGCAGCTCAGCGAAGAGTCTGAAGCCCTGCTCAAGAGCGCCATCGAAGAAGTTAAGGCCAATTTCCTCGTTTCCGCCTGAGCACCCCCTAACCCATGGCGAACCTCAAGGCAATCCGAGACCGCATTAGTTCGGTCAAGAACACCCGCAAGATCACCGAGGCCATGCGCCTAGTGGCGGCGGCCAAGGTGCGTCGCGCCCAGGAGCAGGTGCTCCGCAGTCGGCCCTTTGCCGACCGGCTGGCCCGCGTGTTGGAAAACCTCCAATCCAGCCTCGGCTTACAAGGCGACGACGTTCCCCTGCTCCAGAGCCGTCCCGTAGGCACCATCACCCTGTTGGTGGTGACGGCGGACCGGGGCCTCTGCGGTGGATACAACGCCAACATCATCAAGCGCACCGAGCAGCGCTTCGCTGAACTCAAGGGCCAGGGGTTCACCGTGGATCTGGTGCTGATCGGCCGCAAGGCGATCACCTATTTCCAGAACCGCTCCTACCCCGTGCGGGCCACCTTCACGGGCCTGGAGCAGGTGCCCAACGCCGATGAGGCCCGGGGCATTTCTGATGAAATTCTGGCGGAGTTCCTTTCCGAGAGCACGGATCGGGTGGAGATCATCTTCACCAAGTTCATCAACCTGGTGAGCTCCACTCCCGTTTCCCAGACGCTCCTCCCCCTCGACCCCCAGGGCATCGCCAGTCCGGATGATGAGATCTTCCGTCTCACCACCCGCGAAGGTCGGCTGCAGGTGGAGGTGGGCTCGGGCCCGTCGAACGAAGCACCAGCACTGAAGGCTGCCTTTGAATTCGACCAGAGCCCCGCTCAGCTCCTCAATGCGCTGCTGCCTCTCTACCTACAGAACCAGCTGCTGCGCTCGTTGCAGGAGGCTGCCGCCAGCGAACTGGCCAGTCGGATGACGGCCATGAACAATGCCAGCGACAACGCCAAGGCCCTCGCGAAGACCCTCACCCTTGACTACAACAAGGCCCGCCAGGCGGCCATCACCCAGGAGATCCTGGAAGTGGTTGGCGGCGCGGTTGCCATGGCCTGACGGCCTGCGTTCGATTGGGGTCTCTTGGGATCCCCTTTGCTCAGAGCCGGCCCTCGGGCCGGCTTTTTTGTAGTTTGCCGCCATGGATCTTTCTGCCTCCGCTCCCCAGCCGCTGCCCCTTCCCCTGCCGTTGGCCAGCGAGCTGGCGATCCAGTCCCTGTTTCCCCTCGCCCTGGGCAGTGCCCAGCTGAGGCTGGATCCCCTCGATCTGGCCGTGATGCTGCAGGAGATCCTGAATCTTCGCGGTGCGGCAGGCGGCAATCCCGATCCAGCCTGCGCCTGGACCGGCGACCTGCACGGCCAGGGGCAGCTCCATCGCCATCCCGCCTTCGGGGAGCTCTGCCGCCTGGTGGAGCGCCACGCCCTGGCTTATCTCCAACGGATTGGTTTTGAACTCTCTGCGGTCAGCCTCCATGTGCAGCGCTGCTGGCCGGTGGTGAGCGAGCCGGGCCAGGTGGTGGGGCGTCATCACCACCCCACGGCCCACCTGAGTGCGGTGGTTTATCTCAACGGCGACGGCAGCGGCGCCAGTGGCTGCCTACGGCTGTATCCGCCCCGGGCGATCAACGAGTTGGTGCCCGGTCTGGCGGTGGGCCACGGTGGTCCGATCCGGCAGGATTCGCACTTCAATGCCCCCTGGGCCGAGGTGGCCCCCCGGGCGGGATTGGTGGTGTTCTTTCCCGCTGCCGTTGACCATGGCGTGGGCGCCAACGACGATGACGACCGACGCTTTTCGGTCAGTTTCGATTTCGTGCTCACCTCCCCCCTGGCCGAGCAAGGTCCTCGGTCGTCGGCGGAGTACCTGCCCCCCCACCCCAGCCTCTGGCGTCCCGTCGTCCTGGAAGATGGGGATGTTGTGGTCTGAGTATCCGCGCCGGGCATCTCCATGAGTGACACCTTCACCGTGATCGCCGAGTTGAACGGCAGCGAGCACACCTTTCCCTGTCGCTCGGACCAGACCGTGCTGGCGGCTGCGGAGGAGGCTGGGGTGGCGTTGCCCAGCTCCTGCTGTTCGGGCGTCTGCACCACCTGTGCGGCCCTTCTGTTGCAGGGCCAGGTGCACCAGCCGGATGCCATGGGCGTGAAGGCCGAGCTTCAGGACCAGGGTTACGCCCTGTTGTGCGTGGCCACGCCCCGCTCGGATCTGCGGCTGTTGGCGGCCCAGGAGGATGCCCTCTATGAGGCCCAGTTTGGTCAATACCAGAAGTGAGGCTGGAGCCCCTCCATCTCTGGTTTGAGCTGGGACCAGGGCCGCTGCGCTCCCAGGTGCTCGCTGCCCTGGCCCGCCACGGTGATCCCTTGCGCTGGGCGATCACGGCCGTGGAGACGCTGGAGGCCACTGGGGCTGGGGCAACTGACGGCCCCAAGGGCCGGAGGGTGCGTGTGGAGGCGGTGTTGCTGCGGTGAGCACCTCGCCTCCCCTGCCCACGCTGATGGTGATTCCCACCGGCATCGGCTGCCGAATCGGCGGCTTCGCCGGCGACGGTCTACCCAGCGCCCGCTTGCTGGCGGCGGCGAGCGGTTGCCTGATCACCCATCCCAATGTGATGAACGGGGCCGCTCTCTACTGGAGCGACCCCCGCATCCATTACGTCGAGGGATGGGCGCTCGATCGCTTCGCCGCCGGGGACCTGGCCCTGGTGCCCTGCCGTAGCCAGACGGTGGGCGTGCTCCTCGATGCGGGCATGGAGCCGGAGTTGCGGCTGCGGCATTTGCAGGTGATCGATGCCTGCCGCGCCACCTTGGGCCTGCGGATCGGCCCGATTGTGACGACCGACGAGCCGCTGCAGGTGAGCCTGAGCCAGGGCCCCAGCGGCAGCAGCTGGGGGCGGTTGGGGCGGCCCCAGGCGCTGTTGGAGGCAGGCGAGTGCCTGCGGCAGGCCGGTGCCACGGCCATCGCCGTTGTGGCTCGCTTCCCGGATGATCCACTCAGCGGTGCACTTGCCGACTACCGCCAGGGTGCCGGCGTGGATGCGTTGGCGGGGGCCGAGGCCGTGATCAGCCATCTGCTCGGCCGTCACCTGGGTCTGCCCTGCGCCCATGCGCCGGCCCTGGCCCCCCTGCCCCTGGATCCAGCTCTCGATCCCAGGGCGGCGGCAGAGGAGATCGGCACCACCTTCCTGCCCTGCGTGCTGGTGGGCCTCTCGAGGGCACCCGGGTTGTGGCCCCTGGGCCCAAGCGCTGAAAGGCCGCCTGAGGGGGCCCTCCGATCCGAGCAGATCGGAGCCATCGTGGTTCCCGCGGGCGCCTTGGGGGGCGAGGCCGTGCTCTGCTGCCTCGAGAGGGGCGTGCCGGTGATCGCGGTGGAAGAAAACGTCTCCGTTCTGGAGGTGACCGCAGAGCGGCTCGGGGTGGAGGTGCTGCGGGCCGTTAGCTATGCAGAGGCGGCCGGTTGGGTGCTGGCCCTGCGGGAGGGCCTGGACCCCCAGGCGCTGCGGCGTCCGTTGCGCCTGGTGGTCCCGGCTTGAGGCCAGTCAGCGCAGGCAAGCCATCGGATGGCGGGTCGGCACCCCCAGGGCCTTGGCCACGCCGGGGTGGCACACCGCCCCGTTGATGGTGTTCAGACCGGAGACCAGTTCCGGCCGTTCGGTGATCGCCTCCACCAATCCCCGGCCTGCGATGCCGAGGATGTAGGGCAGGGTGACGCTGACCAGGGCCTCGGTGGAGGTGAAGGGCACGGCACCGGGCATGTTGCCCACGGCGTAGTGCTGCACGCCATGGACGGTCACCACCGGATCGGTGTGGGTGGTCTCCCGGCTGGTGGCGATGCACCCGCCCTGGTCAATGGCCACATCCACGATCACCGAACCCGGTCGCATCTGTTGCACCAGCGCCTCGTCCACCAGGGTGGGGGCCCGGCCCCCGGGGGTGAGCACGGCCCCGATCAGCAGGTCGGCGCTGGGCACCAGTCGCTCCACCAGCCCCCGGCTGCTCACCAGACTCACCAGCCGGCCACGACGATCCGACTCCAGGCTGCGCAGCCGCTGGGGGGAATGGTCGAGGAGCAGCACTTCGGCATCCATCGCTGCGGCCACCCGCGCCGCGTGCCAACCCACGGTTCCCGCCCCCAGCACGATCACCCGGGCCGGTTGGACCCCGGTGCAGCCCCCCAGGAGCACCCCCCGACCGCCGTGGGGCTTCTCGAGCAGGTGGGCCCCCACCTGGGCCGCCAGCCGTCCGGCGATCTCGCTCATCGGGGCCAGGAGCGGCAGGCTGCCGTTTTCCAGCTGGACTGTTTCGTAGGCCACACCGGTGGTCCCGGCCTCCAGCAGGGCCCGTCCCACCTCGGGATAGGCGGCCAGATGCAGGTAGGTGAACAGCACCAGATCGCTGCGCAGGAAGTCGAACTCCTCCGGTTGAGGTTCCTTGACCTTCACCACCAGGTGGGCTGCCCAGGCCTCCTCGCGGTCCACCAGGCGGGCCCCGGCGGCGGTGAAGGCCTCGTCGGAGATGCCGGCGCCGGAGCCGGCGCCCTGCTGCACCCGCACCTCCAGCCCATGGGCCACCAGTTCCCGAACCCCATCCGGGGTGAGGGCCACCCGCTGTTCATCCCGTTTGATTTCGCTGGGGACGCCGATGCTGGCGATCGGAGCCGCCGGGCCGGAGGCAGACATGATGTGTGGAAGCTCCCTACAGATTGGCGATTCCCGCTGCCAATGGCCAACGTTGGGGGAAATTGGGCCTCAGATGGCTGCTGCGATCGGCATGCGCCAGCCGCTGCCGAAGGCCCGACCACTGACCTTCAGGAGTGGCGCCGCCTGACGGCGCTTGAACTCGGCCCGCCGCAGCAGGGTCTGCACCCGCAGCGCCAGGTCAGGATCGGTGCCCGCCTGCATCAGCTCCTCGGCAGTGCGCAACTCCTCGATGAAGGCCCTCAGCACCGGATCGAGCACGGCGTAGTCGGGCAGGGAGTCGCTGTCCTTCTGGTCGGGACTGAGCTCGGCGCTGGGGGGCTTGTGCCGGATTGCCTCACCGATCAGGGGACCGCCTGCGGGGAGGCCGAAGTCCTGGCGGCAGGGTGCCGAATCGGACCCGTCCAGCCAAGCGCAGAGGGTGAAGACGGTGGTCTTGTAGAGATCGCCGATCACCGCCAGCCCCCCATTCATGTCGCCGTAGAGGGTGCAGTAGCCAACCGCCAGCTCCGATTTGTTGCCTGTGGAGAGCAGCAGTTGCCCCTGCTGGTTGGCCACCGCCATCAGCAGCGTGCCCCGGATCCGCGACTGCAGGTTCTCTGCGGTCAGCCCCAGGGGGGGGCCAGCCAGGGGATCTGCCAGCGCGGCGCTGTAGCTGGTCATCAGCGCCTCGATCGCCACCGTGTGGTGGGCCAGGCCCAGGGTGTCCGCCAGGGCCAGGGCATCGGTGAGAGAACCTTCGGAGCTGAAGGGGGAGGGCATCAGCAGGGCCTTCACCTGGTCAGGGCCCAGGGCGGCGGCGGCGATGGTGGCCACCAGGGCGGAATCGATGCCTCCGCTCAGCCCCAGCAGGGCCCGCTGGAAACCGCATTTGCGGGCGTAGTCCCGCACCCCCAGCACCAGCACGCGGAACAGTTGTTCGATCGGTGGCGGAGGGGCCTCGCCCGCCGTCGCCCCTGGCGGGTCGTCTCCGGGCGCAGAGGTCACCCGGGCATCCGGGCTCCACAGGGCCAGATCTTCCTGGGCGCAGGCGAGCTGCAGTCGAATCCGGCCGCCGGCATCGACCACGAAGCTGGCCCCGTCAAACACCAGTTCGTCGTTCCCGCCCACCTGGTTCACGTAGACCACCGGGCATCCCAGCCTTCCGGCCGCCGAGCGGGCCAGCTGGTGCCGCAGGGCCGGTTTGCCTTGGCTGAAGGGCGACGCCGACAGGTTGATCAGCAGGTCGGGCCCCAGGGGGATCAGATCGGCGATTGGATCGGCCCCCGCCAGCCGGGCGATGGGCAGGTTCTCCTCCACCCACAGGTCTTCGCAGATGGTGACCCCCAGCCGCCAGTTGCGGCCCGCCAGGGGCAGTTCCAACAGCGAGGGCAGCTGGGCGGGTCGGAAGTAGCGCCGCTCGTCGAAGACGTCGTAGCTGGGCAGGAGCCGCTTGCGGGCCACGATCCTCCAGGATCCTCCCTGCAGAAGGGCTGCGGCGTTGAACAGGGCCGGCTGGTGTCCGTCGGGGGCCGGATCACTCACCCCCAGCAGCAGGCCCATGGATCCAGGCAGCTCCCGGGCCAGCTCCCCTAGCAGCTGGTCCTGTTCCCGTTGCAGGGTCGCCCGCAACAGCAGGTCCCGGGGGGGATAGCCCCAGAGGGCCAGCTCAGGCGCCACCACCAGATCCGCCCCCAGCCCCGCGGCCTCCAGGCAGAAACGCTTGAGCAGCTCGGTGTTGCCGCGGAGATCCCCCACCAGGGGGTTGATCTGGGCCAGGGCAAGACGCATCAGCGCCGCGGCCTGCCGGCCGCTCCGCCGGAGGGGGCAGCCCCCGCCAGGCCATAGAGATCGTGTTGGAGCAGCACAGGCCAGAGCTCCGGCGGGAT
Source organism: Synechococcaceae cyanobacterium ELA445 (assembly GCA_037134455.1). GTDB lineage: Bacteria > Cyanobacteriota > Cyanobacteriia > PCC-6307 > Cyanobiaceae > ATX-6F1. Next base: position 8,024 of record JBAXME010000060.1, read on the forward strand.
CAACGCGGGATCGGGCTGGAGACGGAAGGCGGAGCTGGCGGTGGCGGGAATCTCAAGCTGCAGCAATTCGATGGAGGCCCCTAGCCGCTTCAGGGTTTCCAGTTGCTCGGGCCCCAGGGGCCAACCCTGGCGCGGCACCACCGCCAGTCGGCAGGAGGCAAGGATGCCGGCGGCATCAAACCAGCTGGGAATCTGATCCACCAGATCGCTTCCCACCACAAACACCAGCTCGGCCTCAGGCCAGCGTCGCCGGGCCGCCGCGAGGCTTTCGATCGCCCGGGTGCTGCTGAGGCCCTGGTCCAGGAGGAGGTGGGGGTTGGACAAGCCATCCACCAGCGCCTGAAGCAGGGCCGTCCGCATGGCCAGGGGGGCACCATGCCGCTTGTAAGGGTTGGTGCTGGCCCAGGTGACCACCAGGGGATAGTGGCGGGCCAGACCCGCCAGCAGGGCCCGGTGGCCGAGGCTCGGTGGGTCGGCGCTGGTGCCGAACAGGGCCACCGTGGTGGGATCCGGTTTGGCGGAGGTCACGCTCATGGCAGCAGGGCCTGCAGCGGCAGGTCGGTGGGCTGGCTCTGCCAGGTCTGAAGCCAGCGGCGCACCTCCGGGTCTTGCCGTGCCAGGCGGCGCAGCAGGGCGCCCGGCCGGGCTGCCCCCACCTGGGCACTGCGCAGCAGTTCGCTGGCCGCCAGGCGCCCCGTGCGTCGGGTGGCGGCGACGGCCAGGGCCGCCTGGGCGATGGCCACCGGTGCCGCCGGTGCCAGGCTCAGGCCGCCGCTGAGGGGCACCGCCAGCAGCAGCACTTGGCGCAGCCCCCCCAGCAGCAGTTGGATCCCCAGCTGGGCTCCCCCCAGCAAGGCGCTCTGGGCCGAGATGCGCCCGAGCATGCGCCTGGCCTGGGGGCCGTCCAGGTTGAGGCCGTAGAGACGGCAGAGCTGCACCACCAGGGTGGTGTCAAGGGCCAGTCCGCCGGCCACATCCAGCAGGGCCAGGGGGTTGGCGGCCACGCTGGTGGCCTTGAGGGCCGCGAAGCGGCCGATGAGCCCTCGGGCGGCTTCGCGGCCGTGGCGAAGTCGCCATCGGTGCAAGCTCTGGCTGAAGCGGTCAGCGGCCCTCAGGCTGTTGAGCGCAAGCAGCAGGGGACCGCTGGCCGTCAAGAGCTCGCTGAGCTGATTCCTCAGGGGCTCGATCCGGGCCGGTTCCGACTCGCTGCGCACCCGACCATCCTCCCGGAGGGCGGCCCGGCGCGGGGCGGCGGCCACCGGCACCGGCACCAGGTGGGCCGCGGCGGTCGGCAGGCGTCTGCGGATACTCGCCATCAGCTGCGGGAGTTCCTCGGCGGGCCAGCAGTCGATGCGGTTGACCACCAGCAAAAGGGGCGTTCCGCCCTGGAGCAGTTGTTCGAGGGCGGCCACCTCCGGTGTGGTCAGATCACCATCGAGGACGAACAGCACCAGATCGGCCCCGAGGGCCACCCGGGCCGCGAGCCGTTGGCGGGCGGCAGCCGCGATCTCGTCGATGCCGGGGGTGTCCACCAGCTCGATGCAGGCCAGGCCTGGGATCGTTTGATCCCAGGCTTCGTGGTCCTGGCGCCGGGTGCAGCCATGGGCCACATCGGTGGCGAAGCGGCCCCGGCCCAGAAGGGCATTCAGCAGGCTCGACTTGCCCACCCCCACCCGTCCGAAGACCGCTACCCGCAGCCGCCGCTGGCGCAACCGCTCCAGCTGGCCGTCGAGGGCCGCCAGTTCCGGCCCCAGCATCGACCGTTCACGGGCGGAGAGCCGCAGCTGGGGCCGCCAGCGCTCCAGCAGCCAGGTGCAGCGATCGTGGCTGGGGGGGGGGCTCATGCGCTGTCCTCGGCCACCGGTTGCCGCCGCCGCCACCAGCCCGCCAGCACGGCCAGTACGGCGTCGGCACCGATGACCCCCACGAAGGCACCGAATTCATCCACCACCACCCGTACCGAACGGTTGCTGCGCCGGAAGGCCGTCAGCAGGCGATCGGCACGGATCATCTCCGGCACGAACTCCACCGGCTCCGTGCGGGTGGCGACCCTGGCCTCGCCGTGGCCCGTGAGCAGGTCAGACAGCAGGCTTTCCCGGCTGGCGACGCCCAGGACCTCGTCCACCTCCTCCCCCAGCACCACCCACCAGGGGGAGGCGTTGGCGATCAAGGTGTCCCGCAGGCTGGCCAAGCTGGCCTGGCCCGCCAGGGTAGGGGCCGCCACCCTGGGCACCATCAGGTCGCGGGCCGTGAGGTCATTGAGCTGGAAGACCTTGCCGATCATGGCGGCCTCGTCGGCCTCGATCAGGCCCTTCTGGGAGCCAAGACGGGCCAACAGGCGGATCTCCTCTTCGTCGGTGGAGAGTTCGTTCTCGGCGGTGATGGCGGGCATCATCCATTCGAGCAGCACCACCAGGGGCAGCATGACCCGCAGCAGTAGGGCCACAGGGGCCGCGCTGCCCAGGGCCAGGGGCAACGCCATGCTGCTGCCGATCGCCTTGGGCAGAATTTCCCCCAGCAGGATCACCAGCACCGTGAGGGCCACCGAAAACAGGGGCAGGGCCACGCCGTCGATGCCCTGGTGATGGAACACCCAGCCGGCGTAGCTCCCCAGCATCAGGCTGCCGAAGATGTTGAAGGCGTTGTTGGCAATCACCAGCACCGCCAGGGCACGGCCGAGGCGGTTCTTGAGCAGCTGCAGGGACCGGGCCCCCCGCGGCGGCGAGGGCCTGCCGGCCAGTTCGTGCACCCGCAGGGGATTGACCGTCAAGATGGCCGCCTCCACGCCCGAGCAAACGGCGGAACCCACCACGATCACCACCACCAAGCCCGCCAGCCCCAGGAGCTCGCTCATGGCCTATCCGTCATGGCATCCCAAAGCGGGGGGGTCTGGCCTGACAAGGAGCAACGCGCGATCTGACACTCTCATTTAATCGGCTGTGCCACCTTCCCGCCGTTTCCACCAAGTTCCACCGTCCAAGCCCATGGTGATCGATCCGGCTGAATTCCAGCAGCGCCGCACCCGGTTTCTCCAGGAGCTGGGCGGGGTGGCGGCGGTGATTCCCGCGGCTCCCCTGGTGACCCACCACGCCGATGTGGAGCATGCCTTCCGACAGAACAGTGACTTTTGGTATCTGACGGGGTTCGATGAACCGGGAGCGGTGGCCCTGTTTCTGCCCCACCGCAGCGAGAACCCCTTCGTGCTGTTCGTGCAGCCCAAGGAGCCTGCGGCAGAGGTCTGGAACGGTTTCCGTTGGGGCTGCGAGGGGGCCGTGGAGCACTTCGGTGCCGACCTGGCCCATCCGTTGAGCGAGCTGGCTGAACGGCTGGGGCCCTACCTGCAGGGGGCCGAGGGGATCGCCTTTCGGGTGGGCCGCCACCCCGGCCTTGAAGCGCTTGTGCTCCAGGCCTGGGCGCAGCAGTTGGATCGGGCCCCCCGCAGTGGTCAGGCAGCCCTGGGGCTCGTGGCCCCCTGCCCGATCCTGCACGGCCTGCGGCTGCGCAAAAGCGCCCCCGAGCTGGAGCGGATGCGCGAGGCTGCCCGCATCTCGGCGGAAGCCCATGAGCTGGCCCGCCGCGTGGCCCGGCCTGGGCTGGGGGAGCGCCAGGTGCAAGCCGTGATCGAGCAGCACTTCCTCGAGCAGGGGGCCCGCGGCCCGGCCTACGGCTCGATCGTGGCCGGGGGCGACAACGCCTGCGTGCTCCACTACACCAGCAACCAGGCGCCCTTGAGGGCCGGCGATCTGCTGCTGATCGACGCCGGCTGCAGCCTGGGGGATTACTACAACGGCGACATCACCCGCACCTTCCCGATCGACGGCCGCTTCGGTGCGGAGCAGCGAGATCTCTATGAGCTGGTACTGGCGGCCCAGCTGGCGGCGATCGAACGGGTGGCCCCCGGCACTGACGCCGAGCAGGTGCACGACACAGCCGTGCGGGTGCTGGTGGAGGGGCTGTTGGAGCTGGGCCTGCTTCAGGGTTCGGTGGACGGGGTTATTGAGCAGGGGGCCTACCGCCATCTCTACATGCACCGCACCGGCCACTGGCTGGGGCTGGATGTGCACGATGTGGGCGCCTACCGGCTCGGGGAACACCCCGTGCCCTTGGAGCCCGGCATGGTGCTGACCGTGGAGCCGGGGATCTATGTCAGCGATCGCTTGCCGCTGCCGGAGGGGCAGCCCGAGATCCATGAACGCTGGAAAGGCATCGGCATCCGCATCGAGGACGATGTGGCCGTGACCACCCATGGCCATGAGGTGCTCTCGGCCGCAGCCCTCAAGGCCCCGGCGGCCATGGAACGCTGAACCCTCAGGAGAGTTGGGGGATCAGGGCCTCCAGCACCGCGCCGGTGTGGGGGATGACGCGGTCCGCACCGGCATCCAGGAGCTTCTGCTCGTAGTGCCTGCGGTTGTCGCCCAGTTCGGGAGGGTGCAGGTGGGGCGGTGCCACCGCCAGGCTGAGGAAGGCCTGCCCGGGCACCTCGCGGCGGGCCCTTTGCACCGTGTGCACATCGGCCACCGTGTCGCCCAGGTAGGCGATGGGGGGACAACCTGGGCCAAGGGCTGCTCCGGCAAGGGCTTCCCCCAGCCGTAGGAGCCCGGCGGGGTCAGGTTTGTCGGGGGCGTCCCCCATGGCGATCAGGGGTGGGGCCGCCAGGCCCAGACGTTCCTGGAGCACGAAACGGGCCGAGGGGGGTTCGGCGCCGCTGACGAAGCCCCAGGCGATCCCCTCCCCCTCCAGCGCCGTGAAGAAGGCGCTGTCCACCAGCAGGGGCTCGCTGCGGATGAAGCCGGTCCAGTGGGCGGGATCGCCGCCGGGATCGCCGCCGAAGTAGAAGCCGCTGAAGACCTCCACCAGCTGATCAAAGGCGGGCAGCGGATCGAGACCACCGCGCCGCAGCAGTTCCGCACTGGCTTCCCAGTCGTTGTTCCAGGAGCCCTCACCCTTGAGCTCGTCGATGGCGGCGGGGCTGGGGCGCCAGCCGCCGTAGTGGTGCACCGTCTCGACCAGGGCCCTGCGGTAGCTGCCGCCCACGTCCCGGATCACGCCATCGATGTCGAACAGCAGAACGGCTCGGGGACCCAGGAGGGAGGCTCCAGCGACTGGTAGGTTAGTTGTTTGTCCCCCATCCTTGAGCGCAGAAACCATGACGGGCCCTGAGAGCGTCGCTGTGAGCGCTGTTATTGGCGCCGAGGCCGGCCTCGCCGACGACGAAACCACCCAGGGGCGTCCGGTGCTGCGCGGCGCTAGCGCCGCCCTGGCTACGGCCACCCTCGATGAGAACGGTGTTCCCTCTGGTCGCACTCCCAAGGCTGATGAGGGCCGTTTCCTGCTCAAGATCCTCTGGCTGCCTGACAACGTCGCCCTGGCCGTCGACCAGATCGTCGGGGGTGGTCCGAGCCCGCTGACGGCCTATTTCTTCTGGCCCCGGGAGGATGCCTGGGAAACCCTTAAGTCCGAGCTGGAGGGCAAGAGCTGGATCACCGACAACGAGCGGGTGGAGGTTCTCAACAAGGCCACCGAGGTGATCAACTACTGGCAGGAAGAGGGCAAAGGCAAGTCCCTCGAGGAGGCCAAGCTCAAGTTTCCTGACGTCACCTTCTGCGGTACCGCCTGATCCCCCCGGGTTCCCCGGCCTGGATCCAGTCCGTAATGGCGCTCCCTTCGGGGGGCGCTTTTTGCTGGAGTCTCTTCCTTGGGGCTCCGCGATCCTTTGCTTGCCCGTGGTTCGCGGAGGGTTCCAGGTAAAAAAATCCGGCTCCACCCAGGGGGAAGCCGGATAGGGGGCTCGAGGCGGCTGGTGCCGCCGGCCCTGGTTCAGAGGCCAGCGGCCTGGAGTCTGGCGCGGGCGCGGGAAACCTGTTGCTGAGCCTTTAGTTTCTCGGTGCTAGGGGGCTGGCCCTCGAAACCGGCGGCGGCCTGCTCGGCCTTCTCCAGGTCCAGCTGGGCGACAGCTGCATCGATGGTGCTGCCCAGTTCGGCGCCGTTGACGAGCACGGTGACCTCATCGGAGTCGACTTCAGCGAAGCCCCCCAGCAGGGCGATCGCCCTCCAGGTACCGGATTCCCGCACCCGCAGCACGCCCACATCGAGGGCGGTGAGAAGGGGGATGTGGCCGGGAAGAATTCCCAGTTGGCCGGTGGTGCTCGGCAGGATCACCTCTTCGGCGCTGCCATCGAACACGCTCTGGTCAGGGGCCAGGACGCGGAGTGTGAGTGCCATTGATCAGGCCTTGGCGTCAGCCAGGATCTTGGCGGCCTTAGCGCGCACCTGATCGATATTGCCCACCAGATAGAAGGCTGCCTCGGGCAGGTCGTCGAGTTCACCGGCGAGGATGAGGTTGAAGCCCTTGATGGTGTCTTCGAGCTTTACGTATTCGCCCGATTGGCCGGTGAAGATTTCCGCCACAAAGAAGGGCTGGGAAAGGAACTTCTCGATCTTGCGGGCCCGGTCCACCGTGCGGCGGTCGTCTTCGGAGAGTTCATCAAGGCCGAGGATGGCGATGATGTCCTGCAGTTCCTTGTAGCGCTGCAGGGTGGATTGCACGGCCCGGGCAGTGCGGTAGTGCTCCTCGCCCACCACCGCAGGCTGAAGCATGGTGCTGGTGGAATCGAGGGGATCCACGGCCGGGTAGATGCCCTTGGAAGCGAGACCGCGGCTCAGCACGGTGGTGGCATCCAGGTGGGCGAAGGTGGTGGCGGGAGCGGGGTCAGTGAGGTCGTCGGCGGGCACATAGACCGCCTGGATCGAGGTGATCGAACCCTCCAAGGTGGAGGTGATGCGCTCCTGGAGGGCACCCACGTCGGTGCCGAGGGTGGGCTGGTAGCCCACGGCGGAGGGCATGCGACCCAGAAGAGCCGAGACTTCGGAGCCGGCCTGAACGAAGCGGAAGATGTTGTCGACGAACAGCAGCACGTCCTGCTTGTTCACATCACGGAAGTGCTCGGCCATGGTGAGGGCCGAGAGGCCCACGCGCATGCGGGCGCCGGGGGGCTCGTTCATCTGGCCGTAGCAGAGGGCCACCTTCGACTTGGAGAGGTCTTCGGAGTTGATCACCCCGGATTCCTTGAATTCCTCGTAAAGGTCGTTGCCTTCGCGGGTGCGCTCACCCACGCCGGCGAACACGGAGACACCGCCGTGCTCCTTGGCGATGTTGTTGATCAGCTCCTGGATCAACACGGTTTTGCCGACGCCGGCGCCGCCGAACAGACCCACCTTGCCGCCTTGGCGGTAGGGAGCCAGCAGGTCGATCACCTTGATGCCGGTCTCGAACACCTTGGGCTTGGTTTCCAGCTCGATGAGCTTGGGGGCGTCGCGGTGAATGGGAGAGGTGAGGGTGGTGCTCACGGGGCCCTTCTCATCCACGGGCTCGCCGAGAACATTGAAGATGCGACCCAGGGTGGCTTCACCCACGGGCACCGAAATCGGAGCACCAGTGTCGGTGGCTTCCATGCCCCGCACCAGGCCATCGGTGGTGCTCATCGCTACGGCACGCACCCGGTGGTCTCCGAGCAGCTGCTGCACTTCCGCCGTGAGGGCGATGGTCTGGCCGGCGGAGTTCTTCGCCTCAATGCGCAGGGCGTTGAAGATTTTGGGCAGCTTGCCGGCGGGGAATTCGACGTCCAGAACCGGGCCGATCACCTGTCGGACGATGCCGGTGGATCCGGTGGCAGCTTTCTTGGCGGGAGCAGCAGCAGCCATAGGGAAGGAGGATTCGCTGAAAGGGGGTTGCGCCGCGGGAAGCACACCCACTGGAGCGGCGCAACCTTACCACTCGGCCCTCTTTAGACCGTGAACTTCAGCGCACCTCGGCCCCCCGTGCAGGCCGACCGGTCGGCGTGGGGTTCGGACACCCGCACAGGCCATCGATTGCGGCGGCAAGGAGGATCCACCTAGGTTGGCAGTCGAGCTGGCCGAGTGCTAACTCGACTCTCCCGTGGCGCTCTCAGCGCCATGCCTGTTGTCTTCGAACCAACCCATGGCTGCTGTTTCTCTCAGCGTCTCCACCGTCAAACCCCTTGGAGACCGCATTTTCATCAAGGTGTCCGAATCGGAGGAAAAAACCGCCGGCGGGATCCTCCTGCCTGACACCGCCAAGGAAAAGCCCCAGGTGGGCGAAGTCGTCCAGGTGGGCCCTGGCAAGCGCAACGAAGACGGTTCCCGCCAGGCTCCTGAGGTGAGCATCGGCGACAAAGTGCTTTACAGCAAGTACGCCGGCACCGACATCAAGTTGGGCACCGACGAGTTCGTGCTCCTGTCCGAAAAGGACATCCTCGCGATCGTCAACTGATTGATCGGTCGGCTCTTGCCCTGTCGGCCAGATCCTGACCACCTTTTCAACCCTCCCCCATTCATCCCTTCACCAGAAGGACTCCGCCTCCCATGGCCAAGCGCATTATCTACAACGAGCAAGCCCGCCGGGCCCTCGAACGCGGCATCGACATCCTTGCCGAGGCTGTCGCCGTCACCCTCGGTCCCAAGGGCCGCAACGTGGTGCTGGAGAAGAAGTTCGGTGCTCCCCAGATCATCAACGACGGCGTCACCATCGCCAAGGAGATTGAGCTCGAGGATCACATCGAGAACACCGGTGTGGCCCTGATCCGCCAAGCCGCCTCCAAGACCAACGACGCCGCCGGTGACGGCACCACCACCGCCACCGTCCTGGCCCACGCCATGGTCAAGGCGGGCCTTCGCAACGTGGCCGCCGGCGCCAACGCCATCACCCTCAAAAAGGGCATCGACAAGGCCTCTGAGTTCCTGGTCGCCAAGATCAAGGAACACGCCAAGCCGATCTCCGACTCCAATGCCATCGCCCAGGTGGGCACCATCTCCGCCGGCAACGACGAAGAAGTGGGCCGCATGATCGCCGATGCGATGGACAAGGTGGGCAAGGAGGGGGTCATCTCCCTCGAAGAAGGCAAGTCGATGACCACCGAACTGGAGGTCACCGAGGGCATGCGCTTCGACAAGGGCTACATCTCGCCCTACTTCGCCACCGACACCGAGCGGATGGAAGCGGTGCTGGATGAGCCTTACATCCTGCTCACCGACAAGAAGATCGGCCTGGTGCAGGACCTGGTGCCCGTTCTTGAGCAGATCGCCCGCACCGGCAAGCCCCTGCTGATCATTGCCGAGGACATCGAGAAGGAAGCTCTTGCCACCTTGGTGGTCAATCGCCTCCGGGGCGTGCTCAACGTGGCCGCCGTCAAGGCTCCCGGCTTCGGTGACCGCCGCAAGGCCATGCTCGAGGACATCGCCGTTCTCACCAACGGTCAGCTGATCACCGAGGACGCCGGCCTCAAGCTGGAGAAC
>JBAXME010000061.1:0-15639 GCA_037134455.1 Synechococcaceae cyanobacterium ELA445
TCCCTAGGCTCCCCCCACCAGGCGTCTCCCCTTTGAGTAGTCCTGAAACCCCGAAGGCCCCCGCCACCGCCGGCCACCTGCTCTCGATCCTCGGCATCGGCTTCGGCATCGCCGGGGCCGTGGGCGGCTCCATCGGCGCCGGCATCCTGCGCACCCCCGGGCTGGTGGCGTCCCAACTGGGCAGCGCGCCGCTGATCCTGGGGGCCTGGGCGATCGGTGGGCTCTACGTGCTGCTGGGGGCCATCGCTGTGGCGGAGCTAGGGGCCGCGTTGCCCTTCGCCGGCGGCTGGACGGTCTATGCCCGCCGGGCGTTGGGGGATCAGGCCGGCTTTGCCGTGGGCTGGATCGATTGGGTGAGCCACTGCGCCGGCCTGGCCTGGGTGGCGGTCACCATCGGCGCCTACACCCTCAACCTGTTCCCCTCCCTGCCGTTGGGCAGCGCATCCGTCGCCCTGCTGGTGCTGCTGCTGTTCGCCCTGATCCAGCTGGCGGGCCTGGAGGCCGGCAGCCTCAGCCAGCAACTGCTCAGCCTGGTGAAGGCGTTGGCGATCGTGGCCCTGGTGGCCGCCTGCCTGGTCTGGGCCCCCGCCCATGGGGCCACAACTAGCGAAGCCGTTCCTTCTGGTGGCGCCTTGGCGGTCGCGTCGGTGTTTGCCTTACAGGCGGTGATCACCACCTACGACGGCTGGCAGAGCCCCATCTACTTCGCCGAGGAGTTCAGCGAGCCCGCCCGCGACCTGCCCCGCTCCCTGATCGGAGGCATCGTCGTGGTGATCGGCCTGGTGCTGCTGGTGAACCTGGCCCTGCTGCGGGTGCTGCCCATGGCCGAGCTGGCCGCCTCCGATCTGCCCCTGGCCAAGGCCGCCCAGATCCTGTTCGGCCCGGTGGGCGGCGTGGTGATCCTGGTGCTGGCCCTGATCTGCTCGCTGGGGCTCGTGAACACCTCGATCATGTGCGCCCCGCGCATCCTGTTTGGCCTCAGCCGCGAGGGCCTGTTCCTGCCGGCGCTGGCCCAGGTGCGCCCCAACGGCACCCCCGCCATCGCCCTGGGGGCCACCGTGCTGCTCAGCGGCCTGCTGGTGCTGTTCGCCGACTTTGACCGCCTGTTGGGGGTGGCCTCCCTTCTCTACGTGCTGCTCTACCTCTGCGGCATGGTCTGCCTGCTGGTGCTGCGCCGGAAGGAGCCTCTGCTGGAGCGGCCGTTCAAGCCCTCCCTGGCCCCCTGGGCCGCCGGCGTGGTGGGGCTGGGGTCCTTCGCCTACCTGATGGGTGCCGCCCTGGGGGACACCACCAACAGCCTGCTGGCCCTGGGGCTGATCGCCCTGAGCCTCCCGTTGCACTGGGCCCAGCGGCTCTGGGGGCCAACCTTCGCAAGCGGGGGCTGAGGCCATGGAGTCAGAGCTGTTCCCCGGCGAGGTTGTCCACGGCGGCACCCTGCATCGGCTGGCGGCCTTCAGCGATGGACTGAGCGGGGGCAACCCCGCAGGCGTCTGGCTGGGGGAGGTGCTGCCCAGCGAGGCGGCCATGCAGGCCCTGGCCACCTCCGTGGGCTATTCGGAAACGGCCTTCCTGGCACCCCTGGCAGGCAACGGCCACACGGTGCGTTACTTCAGCCCGGGGGGTGAGGTGCCCTTCTGCGGCCACGCCTCCATCGCCAGCGGCGCTCTCCTGGCGGCACGCTCGGGCGAGGACACCTACGTGCTCCACACCCGGGTGGGGCCAGTGCCGGTGCAGGCGCAACTCAACGGCGGCGGCGCGGTGGCCTCCCTCACCTCGGTGGAGCCGCGCCAGGGGCCGGTGGAAGCCGCCGTGCTGGCGGAGGTGCTGGCTTGCCTGGGCTGGAGCCTGGGCGATCTGGATCCGGCCCTGCCACCCCTGCGGGCCTTTGCGGGCGCCTGGCATCTGGTGCTGGCCGCGCACGAGCCAACGCTGCTCCATTCCCTCACCTACCCCTTTGAGCGACTGCGGGCGTTGATGGATACGGAGGGTCTGCTGACCTTGCAGCTGGTGCACCGGACCAGCCCCAACGTGTTCATCGCCCGCAACCCCGCCCCCACCTGCGGCGTGGTGGAGGACCCGGCCACCGGTTCGGCCGCCGCCGCCCTCGGGGGGTACCTGCGTTCCCTCGGCCTTGTCGATCCCCCCTGCCGGATCACGGTGCTTCAAGGGCAGGCCATGGGGCGCCCCGGTCGCCTTGAGATATCCATCCCCCCATCCGGCGGAATCGCGGTGGCCGGCACCGTGGTGGCCCTGAAGGGGTGATCCCCCCCTCACGCCCCCGCCGGTTGCGCCATGCCCAGCCGGAACTGACGGATGCGCCGCCGCAGGTAGCGCAGCAGCCGCAGCCATTGCTGGGCTGGCGCGTCGTAGAAGGTAAAGATGTCGCCGAAGGCGGCGAAAGCATTGTTGTGGTGATCCCAATGGCGCTCCGGTGTCACCACTGCCAGGCGATCACATAACCAGCGCACGGGGGCCGGGGTGGTCCACCCCAGGCTGGTCACATGGCGCCAGACCACATGGGCCTCCCCCAGCACCAGACCGATCACCGCACCCAGCGGTGACACCTGCCAGGCCAGGGGCGCCACCAGCAGATAGGGCACAGACCCCAAAAAGCCATCCAGCATCACCAGCGGATGGCGCGTCAGCACGGCGTAATGGAAGAAATCACGGTTCTTGCCGTGGTGCACGCCCACATGAAAGCGACCGAAGGCGTGTTCAGGAACGTGATAAATGAAGGTGGAAAGAAAGTCTCCGGCGATGAGCAACAGCCAGGCCATCAAGATGGCCTTGAGCAAATCGATGGCCAACGGGAATCGTCCACGCAGGAATCACGGCCGGACCCTATCGGCCAGAGGTAAAGGTTTACTTATCTCCGGGTGAACAACAGCGCCAATCCCATCGGCTTTAGAGAGATCCGCCACCAACGTGCCGCAGACCGAACAGGGGCGCAGGGGATAGCTATTGAAGGGAAAGCGGGGGGGCTGGAAGGGCACGAGGCCCTGGCGGCGATCGAAACGGATCATGCCGATGGTGCCGTCATGGGCCACCACCAGGGCGGTGCGGCCCAGCTGCCGCTGGCTGCGGGCCCAGCTGCCGTCGTTATAGGTGGTGATGTGGCAGGGGGCGCTGGGATCGCCACCTGCCTCCTGGGGAGCCTGGAAGGAGGTCACCTCGGGAATGTGGGTGTGGCCATTGACCACCCCGGCGAACCCTTGACCCTGGCGGTTCTCCCGGAACAGGTGCTGGGTGAGCAGCCGTTTGAGCACCCGGTCGTGGCCGGTGCGGCTCTTGATCACCCGCTCGAGGGCGAAAGCCAGGGAGAAGGGGGAGCTCTCCAACCCCCGGGCAGCCGGCACCGGCCAGTCCCAGGGTTCGGCCAGCAGTTCGACGGCGGCCTCCAGGATGGCCTCCGGGTTCCAGCTCTCGGGCGGAGTCACGGGCAGCAGGGCCTCACCGGCGCTGCGAAACCACTGGATCAGCTGGCTGTAGTGCTCCTGCACCCGGGTGAGCTGCCCGGCGATGCGCTCGTGGAAATGGATCACACCGTCGTACTCGTCGCCGTGGCGCACCAGCAGGCGGCGGCCATCGGGCGTCGTGTAGACGTCCTGGCGGTGGATGGCGAAGGAGCTGGTGTCGAAGCCGGCGTATTTGCGCAGGTAGGCATCGTGGTTGCCGGGCACATAGATCACCCGCACACCGCTCTGGCTCAGATCCCGCAGGTCCCGCAACACCTGCAGGTGGGTGGTGCGCAGCAGTTTGCGCGGTCCGAACCAGCCCTTCTCCAGCGGGTCAGCGCCTGGGCTCTCAAAGGCCCGATCGATCTGATCGGTGAGGAAGCGTTCGCTCACATTGGCGTTGATGCGAATCGCCTGCAGATCGATCACATCCCCCACCAGATAGAGCACCTGGGGGCGGATCAGGGCCAGGAACTGGCTCAGTTCCTTGGCCTCGCACTGGTTGGAACCGAGATGCAGATCGGAGATGAACAGGGCGGCACAGTCCAGCACCAGGAATCACCGCTTGCTTGTTGGGTCGTCCCGCACCAGGTCAGGGGCTGGGCGCCGGGAACTTAAGAGTGGCCGGCGCAGAACGCAAGCACAACCTTGGGGGCGGTTGTGGGCGATGCGTGCTGGTTTTGCAAGCTCCATCCATCCCTAGGTTGGACCATGGTCGTGGTGGGCAGCGATGAGGAGCACGGTCTCGATCCTCCACTATTCCGACCTCCTCTGCATCTGGGCCTACGTCTCCGAAATCCGGCTCGATGAGCTGCGCCGCACCCTCGGTCCACGCACCACGGTGGAGCGGCGCCTGTTCTCCGTTTTCGGCGACACGGCCACCAAAATCGGCGTCGGCTGGGCTGAACGGGGAGGATTTGAGGGGTACGCCAGCCACATGCGTGAGGTGGCGGCAGGCTTCAGCCACGTCAGCGTCCACCCCCATGCCTGGACCCAGGTCCGGCCCACCACCTCGCTGACGGTCCACGCCTTACTCAAGGCCGCCGATGGGCTCAGCGCCGAGGAGCCGGGCCTCCTGCAACCTGTGGAGGCCTACGGGGGCCGCACCCCGCTGGAGGAATTCGGCTGGCAGTTGCGGCTTGCCTTCTTCCGGGATGGCCGCGACATCTCCCGCGTCGAGGTGGGCCTCGAGGTGGCCGCCGAACTGGGGCTGCCCATCGGCCCCCTGCGGGAGCGCCTCAATGACGGCTCAGCCTGGGCCGCCCTCAGCGCCGACCTGAGCCGGGCCCTCTCCGATGGCGTGCACGCAAGCCCCTGCATCCTGCTGGACGACCGACGCCAGGTGCTCACCGGCAACGTCAGTTATCGCGTGCTCGAGGCCAACGTTCTCGGCCTGCTCGATCGTCCCGGTGATCGGGCCAGTTGGTGCTGAGAGCGCTGATTAGCCCCGTCGAGCGGTGCGAGAGTGAGTCCATGGAGACCAAGCCAGCCCCCAACTGGTGGGGCCGTAACTGGAAATGGCTGGTGCCCACCGGCTGCCTCACGGCGGTAGCCGGCATGGTGGGCACCATCGCCCTGATCGTCACGTTCGTGTTCGGCCTGATCAAGGCCTCCACCCCCTACAAGGAGGCCCTCAGCCGGGCCCAAACGGATCCGATCGTGATCAGCAGGCTGGGTACACCGATCAGCGGTGGTTTCGTCGTCTCCGGCAGCATCAACCGCTCGGGCAACAACGGCGAGGCCAGCCTGGCCATTCCTCTCCAGGGCCCCAGGGGCAGCGGCACCCTCCACGTGGAAGCGCGCCAGTCAGGGAGCAGCTGGACCTACACCCGGCTCACGCTGCAGCCCGATGGCGCTGCGGACCCGATCAGCCTGCTGGGCCCCACCCTCTGAGCTCACCCCATCGGTTGGACCCTGGGCCGCAGCCCAAGGGATAGGTACACCCGAGCCACCAGCACCGGCACCTCGATCAGAGGGCCGATCACCCCAGCCAGGGCCTGGCGGGAGCTGACCCCCCAGACGCTGATGCTCACGGCGATGGCCAGCTCGAAGTTGTTGCCGGCGGCGGTGAAGGCAAGCGTCGCCGTTTTCGCATAGCTGAGGCCGCTGCGGCGGCCCACCAGGAAGGCCACGGTCCACATGATCGCGAAGTAGAGCAGCAACGGCACCGCCACCCTGGCCACCGTGAGCGGATCGGAGGTGATCGCCTGGCCTTGCAAGGCGAACATCACCACGATCGTGAACAGCAGGCCGTAAAGCGCAAAGGGGCTGATGAACGGGATGAAGTGCTTTTCGTACCAGCGGGGCCCCTTGAGGCGCAGACCAATCCGGCGGGTGAGGAAACCCGCGGCCAGCGGCAGCCCCAGGAACACCAGCACCGCCCTGGCGATCTCCACCATCGAGAAGGCCACATCCTGGCTGGCCAGGCCCAGCCAGCCGGGCAGGACCTTGAGGTAGAAGCCGCCCAGCAGGGCGTAGGCCAGCACCTGAATGATGGAGTTGATCGCCACCAACAGGGCGGCCGCCTCCCGATCTCCCCGGGCCAGATCGATCCAGATCAACACCATGGCGATGCAGGGAGCCAGACCGATCAGGATCAGCCCGGTGCGGAACTCCGGTTGCATGGGCAACAACAACCAAGCCAGGGCGAACATCAGCGCCGGTCCCAGGCCCCAGACCAGCACCAACGACAGCCCCAGCAAGCGCGGATCCCGCGCCGCCCGGCCCAGTTCCTCGTAATGCACCTTGGCCAGCACCGGGTACATCATCAACAGCAACCCCAGGGCGATCGGCAGGGAGGTGTTGCCAATCCTCACGGCATCGAGAACGCCCTGAATGGCGGGGAAGAAGCGGCCCAGCAGCAGACCGCCCGCCATCGCCAACAGGATCCACAACGGCAAGAAGCGATCAAGCAACGACAACCGAGCCAGGACGGCACGTTCTTCGGCTGTCCGGTGCTGGCCGGTCGGTGCCGGGGTCAGGCCGCTCACGGGCAGCAGGTGGCGGGCTTGCTGCACTGCGCACCCAGCTCCGCCAGCCAACTGCGCAACTGTTCGATCGCTTCGGGGCGCAGGCGGTAGTAGATCCAGCGGCCCTCCTGGCGATCGGCCAGCAGCCCGGCCTCCTTGAGCACCTTGAGGTGAAAGGAGAGCTTTGACTGGGCCAGGCCCAGATCGGTGGTGAGATCGCAGACACAGCGCTCGCCGCCGCCCAGGGCCTCGATCACCCGTAGGCGCAGCGGATCAGCAAGGGCCTTGAGAAGGGCTCGAGCCTGATCGGATTGGATGGCCGGACTGGCAAGAGCCCCTGGATCAGCCATGTGATCGACAACACGCATCAAATCAACTCTAGTTGATTTATGTTCGTGGCACCGCGGCTTTGCCCATGAAGATCGGAATCAATGGATTCGGCCGCATCGGCCGTCTGGTGTTCCGCGCTCTCTGGGGCCGCGCCGGCATTGAGCTGGTGCATGTCAACGATCCGGCAGGAGACGCCGCCGCCGCCGCTCACCTACTCGAGTTTGACTCCGTCCATGGCCGCTGGGCCCAGGAGGTGGAAGTGGGCGGAACGGGCTTCCTGGTGGCCGGCCAGTCCGTGGACTACAGCCAGCACAAGGACCCCACCGCCGTGCCCTGGCATGGGGCCGGTGTGGAGTTGGTGCTCGAGTGCAGCGGCAAGATCAAAACACCCGAAACCCTCGAGCCCTACTTCTCCCTGTCGGGCCTCAAACGGGTGATCGTGGCCTGCCCGGTCAAGGGGGTGATCGCCGGAGAGGAAGCCCTCAACATCGTCTACGGCATCAACCACCACCTCTACGAACCCCAGCGCCACCGGCTGCTCACCGCCGCCTCCTGCACGACCAACTGCCTGGCGCCGGTGGTGAAGGTCGTGCAGGAAAACTTCGGCATCCGCCACGGTTCGATCACCACCCTCCACGACGTCACCAACACCCAGGTGGTGGTGGATGCCTTCAAGAGCGACCTGCGCCGCGCCCGCTCTTGCATCCAGAGCCTGATCCCCACCACCACCGGCTCGGCCCGGGCGATCGGCCTGATCTTCCCTGCGTTGCAGGGCAAACTCAACGGCCACGCCGTTCGCGTGCCACTCCTCAATGCCGCCCTCACCGACGCGGTGTTCGAGTTGGAGCGTGCCGTGACTGCGGAGGAGGTCAATGCCGCCTTCGAGGCCGCCGCCAATGGCCCCTTGCAGGGAATCCTCGGCTACGAAACCCGGCCCCTGGTGTCGATCGACTACGTCAACGACTCGCGCAGCTCCATCGTTGACGCCCTCTCCACGATGGTAACGGGCGGCAGCCAGCTCAAGGTCTACGCCTGGTACGACAACGAGTGGGGCTACAGCTGCCGCATGGCTGACCTGGCCTGCCACGTGGCTGCGCTGGAACGTGCAGCCCTGGAAGGTGCCGCCGGATGAAACACCTCACGGGACTGCAGCAGTACGCGGTCGTCACGGCCAACTACTGGGCCTTCACCCTCACCGATGGGGCCCTGCGCATGCTCGTGGTGTTCCACTTCCACCAGCTCGGCTACTCCACCCTGGAGATCGCCTTTCTGTTTCTCTTCTACGAGTTCTTCGGAATCATCACCAACCTCTACGGCGGCTGGCTGGGGGCCCGCTTTGGGCTGCGGCTCACCCTCTGGGCGGGAACGCTGATGCAGGTGGCGGCCCTGCTGATGCTGATTCCCGTGGCCGACGACTGGCCGCGTTGGTGGAGTGTGGCCTACGTGATGGTGGCCCAGGCGATCAGCGGCATCGCGAAGGATCTGAACAAGATGAGCGCCAAGAGCGCCATCAAGACGGTGGTGCCGGAAACCCCGGGCGACCCCAGCCGGGGCGAGAACCAGCTGTTCCAATGGGTGGCGATCCTCACCGGCTCCAAAAACGCCCTCAAGGGGGTGGGGTTCTTCCTGGGGGGATTGCTGCTGACCAAGCTCGGCTTCAGCGCCGCCGTTGGGGCCATGGCCGCGGGTCTGTTCCTCTCCTTTCTGATCACCCTGGTGCTACCCGGTGAGATCGGGCGCATGAAGGAGAAGCCCGCCATCACGGCCCTGTTCTCCAAATCGAAGGGCATCAACGTTTTGTCGCTGGCTCGCTTCTTCCTCTTCGGCGCCCGTGATGTCTGGTTTGTGGTGGCACTGCCGGTGTTCCTGCAGGCGGCCCTGGGTTGGAAGTACTGGGAGGTGGGAGGCTTCATGGGCCTCTGGGTGATCGGCTACGGGATCATCCAGGCCTCGGCACCGGCCCTGCGGCGCAGCTGGGGCCAAAGCGCACCTCCAGGGGTGTCTGCCGTGCAGTTCTGGGGCGCCGTGCTGACGGCCATCCCCGCCCTGATCGCCATCAGCCTGTGGCGCAACGTGGGCAACCCAGGCATCGCCTTGGTGGTGGGCCTGGCAACGTTCGGGGCCGTGTTCGCGATGAACTCCTCGATCCACAGCTACATGGTGCTGGCCTACACCGATGCCGAATCGGTGAGCCTCAACGTGGGCTTCTATTACATGGCCAACGCGGCCGGCCGGCTGGTGGGCACGTTGCTCTCAGGCGCCCTGTTTCTGGTGGGGGGGATGCAGGCCTGCCTGTGGGCCTCGTGCCTGATGGTGGGGTTGTCGTGGCTGGTGAGCCTGCGGTTGCCGTGTGTGCCCAGGCAGGCGGCCCTTCATCCCTAACCCTGACAGAGTTCGCCTAGGCACGTTCTGGGCTGCCTGTTCCAGGCTCGTTGGTGGGGCAGCCTTCAGGTAGCTGAGCCCTTCCCGTACCACTTCCGGTACCACTGCTCCATCTGCTGGATCTCGTCGCTCTGCACCCGGACCATGGCCTGCTGCAACTGGCGAAGCTCCGGGTGCTGAGAGTTGGTCTGGGCCATTGAGGCCATCATCACGCCCATTTGATGGTGGGGAATCATCTGCTCGATGAAGGCACGGTCGAAGTCCGGGGCAGCGCGTAGGGCAACGAGGTTCGTGCCCCCGCCCATCCCCATTCCTCCACCCATGCCCATGCCCATGCCCCCCTGCCAGCCCCAGCCCGTACCCGGTCCCCAGCTGGGCACAGCTTTGCCGGTCCACTGGCGGTACCAGGTGCCCATCTGGGCGTTCTCGCGGGTCTGGCTGGCCTTGATGCTCTTCGCCAGCTCCCTGATCTCGGGCCGCTGGGCCCGGGTAAGGGCGAGATCGGCCATCGCGATCGCCCCATCGTGGTGGGGGATCATCATCACGATGAACTGCTGATCCGACGGACCCATCCCGATCCGGCCCGGACCAACCGCACCGCTCCCGTAGCCGTAGCCATGCATGCCTGCACCGCCCCATCCCTGGGCCAGGCATCGGGTGCCAGCCCATAGGGAAACTGTGATGAGGCCTCCCGCCGCCAGCACCACAAGGGCGGGCCGTCCGAACACTCTTCGGCGTGGATCGTTGTTGACCATTCGTTGATCACCGCTTTTGAGACGACCATCTCCACGGTGGCCATGGCTGGGCGAACGAATGGACCCTCCAGCCGATTGTTCACGGAACGCCCGGACCGCACGCTCAGACGTTGAGATTGGGGCAGATCACAGCCTTGTTCGGCGCTGGGGCGCTCTGCCAGTTCTGCAGCAGCCCCTGCAGTTCCCGCCGGAACAGACGCAGCTCCCGCAGCCGTTCGTCCACCAGGTCGATCTGTCGTTGGAGTTGCCGCTGGATGTCGCCGCAGGGGAGCTCTCCGGCATCGTGAACCGCCAGGCACTCCTGAATGTCCTCCAGGCGGAGGCCGAGGCTCTTGAGCCGCCGGATGAACTCCAAACGGCCCAGGCTCTGCTCACCAAACAGCCGGTAGCCACCTTTGCTGCGACCCAGCGCCGGCAGGAGGCCGAGATCTTCGTAGTAGCGGAGGGTCTTCACCGGCAGGCCGCTGCGCCTGGCCAGCTCGCCGATCCGGATGCCAACAGCGGGGTTGGTGGCGGGTCGGAACAGGACGGCCATGGGGACTTGACACTCCAGCGCACAGGAGACTCTAAAATCAAAACCTGCTCAGCTTGCGACCCGATGACGTTCCGTCCCGCCGGCTGGGTCGCCGTTCTCCTCCTGCTTGGAACCGGAAGCGTTCACGCCCAGGCCAATGACATGTTCCCCACCAAGGAGGGGGCCGCCGTGCGTGCCAGGCAGCTCGCATGCAAAGGAGTTTTCGCGATGGGAGATCAGTGGATGCCCTGCTCGGATTTTTCTGCCTACGAGAGGGCCCTGGCCAAGACCAAGTGAGCCTGTTGGTCCGCCACGTGCACGGATCGCGCCGATTCCCATGGTCGCCTCCCCACTGGGGTATGGGATCCAGGAACCAGACCCTCCAGCTGACGGTGCCCTCCATAGCTTGCAGGAATCGGCCCCAGCAATCCTCCACCCCCTTTGATGTCAGGCCCCCAATGAACGCCCCTTCCCCCAGCCCACCCTGCTGCCATGCCGAGGGCCCGGCCGCCTCGGCGGACGGCATGGAGCGGGAGCTGGCCCGGGAACGCACCCTGCTGCGCCGCAAGGTCAGCGTGGCTGCCGTGCTCACCGTGCTGGTGGTGCTCTCCAGCCTGCCCCACATGCTCGGTGAAGGGCACCACTCCTTCCTGCCGCCCTGGTTCACCAGCCCCTGGACCCAGCTGCTTCTCACCACCCCGGTGCTGTTCTGGTGCGGGCGTGACTTTTTCTCCGGCGCCCTCTCGGCCTTCCGGCAGCACTCCGCCGACATGAACACCCTGGTGGCGGCCGGCACCGGCATCGCCTACCTCACCTCGCTGTTCAGCACCGCTTTTCCCCAGGTACTGATCGCCGAAGGACTGCCAACCGATGTGTACTACGAAACCGCCGCGGTGATCCTCACCCTTGTGCTGCTGGGCCGTTTGCTGGAGGCCCGGGCCAGGGGGCAAACCTCTGAAGCCATCCGCAGGCTCCTGCAGCTGCAGCCCCCCACCGCCCGTGTCCTGCGGCAGGGAGAACCGGTTGACGTTCCTGTATCGATGGTGGTGGTGGGAGACCTGGTGCAGGTGCGCCCGGGCGAGAAGATCCCGGTGGATGGGGACGTGATCGAGGGCAGCTCCTGGGTGGAGGAATCGATGCTCACCGGCGAACCCACGCCCGTGGCCAAGGCGGCCGGCGACGCCGTCATCGGCGCCTCCATGAACCGCAGCGGCAGCTTCACGTTTCGCGTCAGCCGGGTGGGGGGCGACACGGTGCTGGCCCAGATCGTGGAGCTGGTGCGCCAGGCCCAGAGTTCCCGCACCCAGGTGCAGCGCCTGGCCGATCAGGTGGTGGGCTGGTTCGTGCCGGTGGTCATCGCCCTGGCCATTGCCGCCTTCGTGGTGTGGTTCCTGATCAGCGGCAACGCCGTGCTGGCGATGCTGTTTCTGGTGAGCGTGCTGGTGATCGCCTGCCCCTGCGCCCTCGGTCTGGCCACCCCCACCTCGATCATGGTGGCCTCCGGCAAGGGGGCCGAGAACGGCCTGATCTTCCGCAGCGCCGAGGCCCTGGAAACGGCCGGGGGATTGCACACCATCGTGCTCGACAAGACCGGCACCCTCACCCGCGGCCAGCCGGAGGTGACCGATTTTGAACGGCTACCCAATGGCTTGCTGCCAGCAGGCACCCTGCTCGCCCTCACCGCCGCGTTGGAATCCCGCTCTGAACACCCCCTGGCCGAAGCGATCGTGACCTATGCCCAGAGCCAATGGAAGAACCATGAGCTCCCTGCGGTGGAGGGCTTCGAAGCCGTAGCCGGCCGTGGCGTGCAGGGATCGATTGGCGGACAGCACGTGCGGGTCGGCACCCCCCGCTGGTTGGAGGAGCTCGGCATCGACTCCGCCGCCCTCCAACCCCTGGTGGAGCGACTGGAAGCCGCCGCCTGCAGCGTGGCCGCGGTGGTGGTGGACGGAAGAATCGAGGCCTGCTTCGGCGTGGCCGATCCCCTCAAACCCACCTCAGCTGCCGCTGTCGCCGCCCTGCGGCGCCTGGGCCTGCAGGTGGTGATGCTCAGCGGCGACGCCCAGCGCACGGCCGAGGTGGTGGCCGCCCAGGTGGGCATCGAACGGGTGATTGCGGAGGTGCGTCCCGCCGACAAGGCCTCGATGGTGAAGCGGTTGCAGGAGCAGGGAGAAGGCCCCGTCGCGATGGTGGGAGACGGCATCAACGACGCCCCCGCCCTGGCCCAGGCGGATGTGGGCATCGCCATGGGCACCGGCACCGATGTGGCGATCGCCGCCAGCGACATCACCCTGATCTCCGGCAACCTGGCCGGTGTGCCGGCCGCAATCGAACTCAGCCGTGCCGCGATGGCCAACATCCGCCAGAACCTGTTCTTCGCCTTCGCCTACAACGTGGCCGGCATCCCCATCGCCGCCGGTCTGTTGTTCCCTCTCACCGGCTGGTTGCTGAGCCCGATGATCGCCGGTGCCGCCATGGCCTTCAGCTCGGTGTCGGTGGTGAGCAATGCCCTGAGGCTGCGGAACTTTCGGCCGGCCCCCCTTCCCGTTGCCGCCAGCTGATGACCAATCTCTTTGCGGCCAACCTGATCCATACCGAACCCCTCTGGCGTGCCATCGACCAGCCCATGGCGCTGAAGGTGCTGGTCGCCACCGTCGGTGTGGCGCTGATCGCCTGGGAACTGTGGTGGTTCCTCGGCCGCCATGGCGGTGGCGTGGCGGCCCGCGAGAGCGCGGCGGGCGTGCAGGAGATCACCATCACCGTCGATGGGGGCTATGCGCCCTCACGGATCCAGATGAAGGCAGGACGGCCGCTGCGGCTGTCGTTTCACCGCATTGATCCGAGCGGTTGCGTGGCCCAGGTGATCTTCCCCGATTTCCACAAGACCCTCGATCTACCCCTTGAGGCCACCACCTCCTTGGAGTTGCCACCCACGGAGGTAGGCATCTACCCCTTCCACTGCGGCATGAACATGGTGCGGGGTGTGTTGGAGGTGGTGGACCGGAGCGCAAAGAGTTAGAACGAAAACAGGGCGTCGTAATTGTGGTAGGCGGGTTTGCGCAATCCCTCCACCGCCAGCATCCGCCGCAGTTCGATGATCTCGGCCCGCTGGGCCACGATCACGCCTCTGGCAAAGCGCAGGATCGTGGGGTTGGTGCTCTTGGCCAAAGCGTCGTGGGCCATGAGCAGCGCCCCGCCGTGGTGGTGGAGCATCCCTTCGAGGAACCACACCACCCTGTTCTCCCGGGTGGGGAGCTCACCCATCATCCGCATGCCATCGATCTGGGCCTGGCCCATGCGGGTGAGGCCATCCAGGCTGTTGGGATCGCCGCCGGCTGCCAGCGCCACCGGATAAACGGGCGCCTGGGGATACCAGGCCTTGCGCCAGAGGCCCATCGCCCGGATCTCGTTGGCCTGGTCCCGCCAAATCGCTTTGCCGAGCGCTCCTACCCCGGGCTGGCCGATGTCGAAGACGAACTCACTCATGCGCAGGGCACCGGTGTGGTGCTGCACCATGCCGTCGATGAAGCGCAGGTCGTAGGTGGAGCCCGCCGGGCCCCCATCATGGGCGTGGCCGGCATGGACAGGCTCCGCTGCACTCGGCGGCGTTCTGCCAGGCAGACCCTGCATGCCCCGATGACCCGCATGGGGATCCACCTGGGCCAGGGCAGGCAAGGAGAGCAGCCCAGCAAGGGTGAGAGCGGAGACCCCGCACCGGAACGTGACTCCAGCCATGGGAAACGGGAGTGAACAGAGGAACAGCCCCACCGTATGGTCTCCCCTCTAGCGGAGAGTCAAGGGGCTGTTCCAGCGCTTGCCAACCAATGGAGCCGGAAGCGGAAGGCGCTGTCGGAGGTAGGCAATGCGATGGGGATGGCCCACCAGAGGGCACCATCCACTCTCAACAGGGACAACCGACAGCAGGGCTACGGCTCGCCATAGAGCGCCCGCAACCCCTCCTCGCTGGCCGGCGCCACCCCCCGCTCCGTGATCAGGGCCGTCACCAGCCGAGCCGGTGTGACATCGAAAGCGGGGTTGAAACCTTCGGATCCATCGGGGGTGAGCTGCACACTCGCGGTGGTTCCAGCGTCTGCGCCCCCAACGATCCGCCCCTGAATTTCGGTTACCTCCAGGGCCGAGCGCGCCTCGATCGGAATCTCCGCCACCCCATCGGCGATGGCCCAGTCGATCGTGGAGGCGGGCAGAGCTACAAAGAAAGGTACGCCGTTGTCGTGGGCAGCCAGGGCCTTGAGGTAGGTGCCGATCTTGTTGCACACATCCCCCGTGCGGGTGGTGCGGTCGGTGCCGACGATCACCGCATCCACCTCGCCGTGCTGCATCAGATGGCCCCCGGCGTTGTCGACAATCACGGTGTGGGGCACCCCCTCCCGGCCCAGTTCAAAGGCCGTGAGGCTGGCCCCCTGGTTGCGGGGGCGGGTCTCATCGACCCACACATGGATGGGAATCCCGGCCCGGTGGGCCTTGTAGATCGGAGCCAGGGCCGTGCCCCAATCCACGGTGGCCAGCCAACCGGCATTGCAGTGGGTGAGCACCTGGAAGGGCTTCCCCTGCCGCTCGGCCGGCCGCTGTGCCGCCAACTTCTTGAAGATCGCGAGGCCATGGTCGCCGATGGCCTCACACATGGCAACGTCTTCGTCGGCGATGGCACCCGCCTCGACTCGGGCCGCCTCGGCCCGCTGCTCCCAGGGCAGCGGCGCCACCTTCGAGCGCACCCGCTCCAGGGCCCAGCGCAGGTTCACCGCCGTGGGTCGGGTGGCGTTGAGCTGCTCGAACGCCGCTGCCAGGGAGGCGTCGCTGGAGTCCACCTGCAGGGCCAGCATCAGGCCATAGGCGCCGGTCACGCCGATCAGGGGCGCCCCCCTCACCACCATCGTGGTGATCGCCTCGGCCGCCTGATCAAGCGAGGCGATCGAACGGGTGGTGAACCGATGGGGCAACTGGGTCTGGTCGATCACCCACACCGACCGGCCTCCCTCCTCCAGACCGATGGTGCGCCAGGCCTTGCCATCAATGTTCACGGGTCCCCCCTCCAGCGACGCAATCTTGAAGGATCGGGCGCAGTGGGGACAACGTGCTGGACGACACCGGATGGGATGCCTACGTTGAAACCCAACCTGTGCCGTCGCCTGCCATGGCCGCCAACGCCTTTGCCTGGGTGGAGATCTACGTCCAGGATCTGGAGCGGGCCAAGGCCTTCTACGAGGCGGTGTTTG
>JBAXME010000062.1:0-15475 GCA_037134455.1 Synechococcaceae cyanobacterium ELA445
GCGCGGCGGCGGTCGCTGTTGGGAGGGGGTCCTTCTGGCGAGAGCCATGAAAACCCTTCGTACCAAACGCGACTCTTTGGTGCACGCCCACCTCGGGCTAGCTGACGCCATCGCCTCCAGCTTTGCCCGTCGGTATGCCTCCCTCCTCGAACGGGACGACCTGGTCCAGGTCGCCCGCCTCGAACTGGTTCGGGCCGCTGAGCGTTGCATCGGTGAGCACCCCGTCCCGTACCTCCGGGCCTGCATCAACGGAGCCCTTAAGCACCACCTCCGAGATCGGGCGTTGCTGGTGCGGCGTCCCGCCTCCGCCCGTTGCGAGACCACCTGGGCTCACCTGAGCCTCGATGCCCCGACCCCCGATGGCTGGTGCCTGCTGGACCAGATCCCAGCCCGGGACTCTGACTCTCCCGAGGTGGTTTCGGAACACGGCCTAGCGGAGCTGCTGGACCAGCTACCGGCGGCAGAGGCGGCCGCACTGCGGCTCACCGTGCTGGAAGGGCTCTCCTACCGGCAGGCGGCCGCGCAGCTGGGGCGCTCCACCATGACCGTGCTGAGAGCTCAGCGCCGGGCTCTGGCGAGCTTGCGGGAGTCCATTTCGGCCTGACGGCCGGCGGGCCAGCTGCAGCAGCTGGCCCGCAAGTAAAATCGTTATCGGGCTCAATTCAATCGGTAAAATGTTGTCAATGCTGACCAACCTGTATCCAAGCCCTAAATGGATGACAACATGAACACAGAGAAGATGAACAGAGGGGCGGGTTTTCTCAGCAAAGTTCCAGAAGTAACAGTTTACTTTTGGATCATCAAAGTGCTTTGTACCACGGCAGGTGAAACAGCGTCTGACTTCCTCAATGTCAGCCTTGGCTTTGGTCTGACTGGTACCACCTTGGTCATGGGTGCCGTTTTGACCGTTTCGCTGTTCTTCCAGATCAAAGCCAAGCAATACGTACCCGCTCTCTACTGGCTTGCCGTCGTCTTGATCAGTATCTTTGGAACATTATTCACTGACAACTTGACTGACAAGCTGGGAGTGCCACTTGAGGTGAGCACACTTGTTTTCAGTGTTGCTTTGATGGCAACATTTGCTGTTTGGTACTGGAGCGAGAGAACACTCTCAATCCATTCAATTTATACACTAAGAAGAGAATCTTTTTACTGGTTGGCGATCCTCTTTACCTTCGCACTGGGAACTGCAGCTGGCGATCTCATGGCAGAAGGCCTTGGACTTGGCTACTTCGTCACTGGTCTCCTCATTGCAGGCATGAGCGCTGTGATCACGATCGCCTGGAGGCTTGGCCTGAACGCGATCTTGGCCTTCTGGATGGCCTACATCCTGACCCGTCCATTGGGAGCTTCTCTGGGCGATTTTCTTTCCCAATCTCAGTCAAATGGTGGACTGGGGCTCGGTCCTGCCGCTACGAGCACGCTATTTGTTGTAGCAATTTTGATCACTGTGATTTTTCTTACTTACACCAAAAAAGATCAAATCACCGATCCATTTCTTGCCGACAAAGCAATGCCATCACAACGTACGGCCCCTTGGCAAGTTGTGTTGGCCTTATCCGCATTCTTGATCACTGTCAGCGCAGGCTATTATTGGCGCCATGCTGAGCTTCAACATCAATCAATCGCCCCATCCTCTGCGATCTCACCACTGGGTGATTTATCTGAATTGCGGAAGATCTCAGTTGCCACGCTAAATCTCGTCCAAAAGGGTGACCTTGCTGCCGCTACAGAGCACGTCCGTGATCTTGAAACCGCCTGGGATCAAGGGCAGTCCAGGCTGAAGCCAATGAACCCTGCGAAGTGGTCAGTAGTTGATGCGTCGATTGATCATGTGTTGAGGCAACTACGCTCACAACGACCAGATGCCCAACAATGCAAGGCAGCATTGAATTCACTGATCACCACACTCAATTCGCTGGATCACCCTAAGTAGACCTTTGCTTTATGATTTGCAGTTGCATCAGTCGAACGGAATAGATGGAGTTTAGATCAATCATTAACCAGTCCTCAATCCAGTTATCCATCCAGAACCTCACAACCGATCACCATTAAAGCCAGGCCAGACATGAAGCAAGCGCCGTTCAGCCACGATCCATCCATCCAGCAGAGAAGACAGTCTCTCAAAAGGCTGCCGGAAATCACCATCTATTTCTGGATCATCAAGTTGCTGACGACCGGCATGGGTGAAACGACCTCTGACTACCTTGCCCATCAGATGAAACCAATCCTTGCGGTTGCCTTTACAGGGATTGGTTTGCTCATCGCGCTCGTCCTTCAGTTCACCGTACGATGTTACATTCCGTGGGTCTACTGGCTAGCAATCCTGATGGTGGCCATTTTTGGCACCATGGCTGCGGATGCCATCCATGTCGGGCTGGGTGTTTCCTATCCCCTGTCAACGGCTGGATTTGCCATCGTGCTCGTAAGCATTTTTCTTGTTTGGTATCTAAGCGAAAAGACATTATCGATTAACCAGATTCATACCACTCGACGTGAAATTTTCTATTGGACAACCGTCATGGCAACTTTTGCACTGGGTACGGCTGCCGGAGACATGACGGCATCCTCTCTAGAACTCGGATACTTCACCTCAGGCCTGCTTTTTGGTGGTCTGTTTATCTTGTCAATTTTTGCCTATTGGAGCTCAAGATTCTATGGAGTGGGCGCCTTCTGGTTCGCCTACATTCTCACAAGGCCGCTGGGAGCTTCTTTTGCAGACTTGATCGGGAAGCCAGTTCTTCATGGGGGATTGGGCTTTGGTACGGGGCGAATCAGCATTGTCCTGGGGGCAATTATCTTCGTTTTTGTAGTTTGGCTCACCTTCTCTCGCCAAGGGAATAGCAGCACCAGTTAGTTAAGATCTCCTGCTAAATTGTTAAAGCAACGATAGGGCGACCAGGCACTAGTCCAAGGACTGAGGTGGGTGCTTTCTAGGACGCTTGACGATGACCGTGCTGCGGGCTCAACGCAGGGCTCTGGCAAGCCTGCGGGAGTCCGTGTCGGCCTGACGGCTGGCGGGCCAGCTGTTAGCTGGCCCGCTTAATCCGGGATCATCACCCGGTCGAATTTCGTCAGCTGAACTGGTTCTGGAGTCGGAGAACAAAGAACAGCGCTGAGGAGCTTCCTGACCTCAAAGAGCCTGTATTTCTAGGGGTTTTCGGGTAATGCCAACTGCCGATAAACTTGCTTCAGGGGAAGCAAGACCTGCTGCTTTACCCGTTTTCCCTGGTGGTCGGCACCCCGAGTTCAACAGACCTCCACAAGCTGCTGGGAAGTGGTTGATCGGGACTTGTTAGGGAAGACTCCGCTCCATCGAGCCGCCGGTAGCCGTTCAATCAAAGACTTCGATCCTTGGAATTGGCTGGCTTCCTTCAGGTCTGATCCAAACCGCAGTGACTTGGCGATGTCGTCAGCCCCCCCCTGCTCTGTGGGTTTGAGCGTCACACCGTCACAACCCTGTTGGGGTAGGGGTTCTGGCCGTAACGCTGCCTGTGACGGTTGGGAGTTCTGTGACGGTGCTGCCTCACTTGCGAACCATGGACTTGGTGGGGGCAGAGCACGAGTGTGATGGTGGCTTGGCTGCTCTCTGCGGAAGCTGACAGGCTGCTGTCGCCGCCGCCGAGGTTTGCGCCTGGGGCCTGGGATGAGAGGGGGCCTGCTGGTTGCCGGGAACCGTCACACCGTCACAACCTTTACAGGGACTGGGTTCTGGCTGTAACGGTTCCTGTGACGCTCTGGTGTTCTGTGACGTTGCCTGCCGTGGTCCTGATTGGGGTAGGCGGCTGGACGGGGTTGGTGCACTGAGCACCTGACGGTATGGGTGGGCTCTGCTGAGCCTGTGGGAGTGGGCTGGCGGCCAACTTGATGGTTGACCGCGTCATGGCTCCAAGCCAGGGAAAGCCTGTGAGTGGCCTTCCCTGACCTGGTTGGGGGTGTCCATCCTCGTCAGGACACCACCGCCTCCTTGGGGTCCTCGCCCCCGTAGCCGCAGGCCGGCCAGGGGATCAGCACCGCCCGCTGCGGATGCACCCACTTCAAGAAGCGAGTGGCCGTGCCGAGCGGACCAGCACCGGGAAGCTCACGCAGCTGGGAGCGATGGGCCCCCTCCAGCCAGGGGCTACGGGCGTACACCCGCTCGATCGCGGTGCCGCTGTTGGCCACCAGCAGGCCCTCAGCACTGACCTTGACCCCCACTTCCCCCAGCGCCTGAACCGACTCGGCCAGCGGATGGACGCTCCGCAGGACGGCTGCCTTGACCTGCGCCACCAGGTGGCCGACCAGCTGGTTGTCGGTGCGGTGATGCAGCAGGTACTCGAGGCAATCGCGGGCCTCCTGCTGGGCCGGAGTGGTCCCGGCCTCGCCCTCGGACTGGTAGGTCCAGCCCTGCTCCTGGAGCCACTGCAAAGCCCCGGGGGTATCCAGCAGCTCGGTACTCACCAACAGGTGGGCGCCGGCCAGCAGCGAGCCGCAGGTGGTGGCCACCCGGGGCTCCACTCCTGCAGGGAGGAGCGTCCGCACCGCCTGGGTGAACACCTCGATGTTGGCCAGCAAGGTGCGCAGGTGGTTGACGGTGCGCCGGATCAGGCGTTCACCCGTGTGGGGGGTGATTGACTGTTCGCAGCGCTGCTGGACCCCGACCCAGTCCCCATCGGGGAGGGGACGGCGGCTGATCCGCACGAAACGGGTGCGGTCCGCCGGGTTGCGCATCGGGGTGTTGATCCCACTCAGGCAGACGCAGGACAGCAGCCGGTAGGAGAGCGGCTCGCCTTGGCCTGTGCCCAGGCTGGTGGAGCTGCCGTCGTAGCAGTAGCGGGAGAAGCGCAGGTGCTGCTCCCGCTTACGGGGGTTGCTGGCCTCCGATTCATCGATCCGCACCGGCAACGCCCCATTGCGGATGCTCTGACGCAGGCTCGCCTCCGTGGGGTCGGACTCGATCAGGCCGATCCCACCCTGGAGGGGGTGGTGCACCTGGTTGAGGGTGTAGCTCTTGCCGGTGGAGGCGCGGGAGCTGATCTGCAGGCTCGGCCGCACCGGCAAGGCACCACCAACAGGACCCAGCACGGCATGACCGGCCAAGTAGAGGGGATCAGCGGAGCTGGCCCAGCCCATGGCCTTGATCACCCCCAGCACCTCAGCACCCTCCGGATCGGTGAGTTCAGAGACGTCGGGGCTAATCGGCAGCGCCTCCCGGCGCACGTACAGGTAGTCGGACTCGATCGCAGCCAGGGGCGTCCGATTGCCGTCCACCTCCAGCTCGAGGCCGAGGTGAACGACAACCCGGTCCCGATCCAGGAAGACCCCCAGCCCACGCTGGCGGTCAGAACGGAAGACACCGACCTTGTCCGTCCTTTTCAGGATGGAGGCCAGGGCGGTGTTGGTGTTCACGGGGCTGTCCTTTTGCCCAGGGAACTCTTTGACCCAGTAGTCGAGTTCGTTGTGGAGCCTCAGCAGGTTGGGAACAGTGGCCTGGGGGGACCACTTGAACACCTGCCCGGAGGCGACATGGCGCATGTGGATCACCTCACGCCCTTCGCTCCAGCCCAGGATCTGGTACTGGTCGCCCCCAGGGAGGGTGGTGGCCCGGCTGACGTCCTCGGGGCGGTCGTGGACCGATTGGGCGCCAGCTGAGTCGGACGAGCCAGCCTCTGGGTCCGCACCCAGAAGCTCTTCATCCTCAGCGGCAGGAAGTTGGGTGGTCTGGGTGGGACCTTGAGGATCAGACTGGATCGCCTGATCAGCGCGGCCGCCTGACTGGTCCACCTCAAGGGAAGCAGCAAACTGTTCGACAGCCTTGGTGGGCTTATCGGTCGCTTCTGAGTCCTGTTGGGCACTATTCGTGCTGTCAACAGGTGGTTTTTGAGCCGCAGCATCTTTCTTCTTCCCGCTGGTGCGGGGGCGAGATCCAGTGCGCGGTGTTGCCCCAGCAGCCTTTGCAGCCACTGAGGTTTTGGCCGGTGAACGCTTGGGTTTGCCGGCAGAAGGTACAGCTAAAGTCAACAGAAAAGCGGGCTATTCACCCGTAGTAGAGGGATGCCACACGAGGTGGCAAACACGTTCTAAAAGGGACGAATGCCCTCAGAATCCAATAAAATGATTGGATTTTTCGTTTATTTTATCGGCTCCAACTTGAGGCCTGGAGCTGTGTGATGGAGGGGTCCCCAACACCACCCCGATGAACGGCCTACCCACCTCTCTGGAACCATTCCGTCACCAACTCGATCAGATGGTTGATCAGCTGGACCGTATTGAGGCCCACCTCAACCTCAAGCCGGCCAAGCTCATGAGTCCCTACCTGCCTCTTGACGAAGCTGCGGAAGCCCTTCGCTACCCCAGCCCCAGGGCCCTCAGGACTGCCATCAAACGTCAGGTGATTCCCCCGCAGTACCTCAGCGAAAGCAAGGGTCCGAAGGGACTACGGACCAGTTACCGCGTCAACGTCACCGGCTACCTCGCCCATCTGGGCGGTAAAGGTCGTCGCTAACCACTGATGAACCCACGCCGATGAAAAACGTATGAACCATCCACGTATGACCCAGACTCTTATCCCCCAAGTCAGCGCTGATGTGCAGGTGATGCCCACCTGCACATCAGCCCACCGATGGCGCAGTGATCAGGCCTGGAGATCACGAACAGCCGCACCTACTAGCCAAAAGGGAGAGGCAGCTCCAGGCTCACCGCGCTTTCGAATTCTCTAAGGCTCACTCCCTTTACGAAGTAAATGAGCAAAGAAACCACCCCAACAGACTCTGGTCCAAGGGTTTGCCGGTTGACGCCTCAGAGGCTCGCCAGCACCCCCACCATCGACTGCTGATCGAACCACTTCTGATAGGTGGTCGAGTGAATCGTGACGCTGTGGCCCATGGACTTGGCGGCCAGGCTGGGGCTGATTGAGGGATTGAAGATGGCCCTCACCGCCCAGGCATGGCGCAGGTCGTAGGCCTTGAACGGGGCGTTGCATCGGCGCAACACCTGGCCCAGCGCCGCGCCGATCTGCCGGTGGCTGCGTTCCGTGCTCACCGGTGGTAACCGCTTTCGGGTCAGATCCCACCGCTCCACCCATGCCCGTGGAAGGGGCAGCGACTGGCGGGCACCGGTCTTACCACCGCCAACGGTGAGCAAACCAGACGGCTGCACATCGGCGTGCAGGAGGGCCTCATGCGGGCGGGCGCCATAGGTGGCGCAGATCCCGGCGGGCCATTGCCAGGCGTCTGAAAGCCCATCAATCACGGATTCGATCACCGCATCGGAGGGCAGATCACGGGGCGCAGCATCACTGCCCGAATAGCCGCGGCCCATGGTTCGCAGTTCGGCCACCAGCTCGGCGGGCATCTCCAGGGCTTGGGCCACAGCAACAGCGGCAGCAGCAGCGCGTAACCGCTGCCGCGAGCCCCTGTCCTTGAGTTGCACCACCGCTCTCAGCGTGTCAGGGGTAACGGCTGCCACCTGGCGCAACGGCTGGAGGGGTTGGGCGAAGTCGCAGCGCCACCCATCAGCACCGCCCGGTCGCTTGCGTTTGGCGTGCCACCAGCGTTCCGTGATCGCGAGGGCCTCGCGTCCGTTGACGGTTTCCCCCGGCAACGTGGCGCGATCCCCAGTCCAGCGCTCGAAGGGGAAGACCATGCCCGCCCGTGCCCGGCGAATGTCGAGTGCAAGGTCCTCGGCAAGGGATTGGGCGGCCGCGATGTCCTCTGGGTAATTCAGCCGTGTTGAAACCCGCTGCCGGGTCCAGGGGCCTTCTGTTGTGGGCAAGGTGGCCCGCAGCCGGATCCGCTGCCCGTTCGGAGTGAGCTCCAGCGCCACGGGATGCCCCAGGGCCCTAAGGCCCCGATTAACGCGTGTGACGTAAGGGTCGTTGGGCATGTGCCCGATTCTGTGCCCACAAGGGGTCAAAACGGGTCAAAACGTGCCCTTTTTGTGCCCATTGTCGTAGAGCCTGCACCGGGCGTGGATTGCTGAGATCCTTTGCAGTACAGGGCTTTAGGGTCACGGGGCTGGCGGGACTCGAACCCACGACCTACGGTTTAGGAAACCGTCGCTCTATCCGGCTGAGCTACAGCCCCACGGCCGCCATTATTGCGCTGGGCCAGCGGGCATGATGGACCTCGAAAGCAGGCGAGGTGGTCGCAACCGGGCAACGCCCTGGCCTCCGGGCCGGTGGAACGGACCGGTTGAGGAAAGTCCGGGCTCCCCAATGGTCAGGCTTGCTGGGTAACGCCCAGTGCGGGTGACCGTGAGGACAGTGCCACAGAAACACACCGCCGATGGCCCGGGTTCGCCCGGCGCACAGGCAAGGGTGCAAAGGTGCGGTAAGAGCGCACCAGCAGCATCGAGAGGTGCTGGCTCGGTAAACCCCGGCCAGGAGCAAGGCCCAGGGACAACGGTTGACCATGACACCCGTCCCGACACAAGCGCGCCGCTTGAGGCCGCCGGTAACGGCGGTCCCAGATAGATGACCGCCCCGGGGCGCCTCGGCGACCCGGAACAGAACCCGGCTTACGCCCTGCTTTCACCCCATCCCCGGCTCCATCGCGCGTCGAAGGCCCGCCACCGCCACCGAGCCATCTGACTCCGTTGTTGTCCATGACGCCCGAACGCCACCAGAGACTGGTTGCCTTCCTAGGGACCCTGGGTCTCGGCGAGCCCCCGGATCTGGCGCCGGTTGACGAGGCCCTCACCCACACCTCGGCTGGCCTGGCCCGCAACCACGAGCGGCTGGAGTTCGTCGGCGATGCCGTGCTGCGCCTGGCGGCGGCCGAGTATCTGCAGCGCTATCACCCGAAACTAGGCGTCGGCGCCTGGTCGGCCCTGCGGGCCCAACTGGTGAGCGACCGTGCCCTCGCCGCCCTGGGGGAGGCCTGCGGCATCGAGGCGGTGCTGCTGCAGGCGGATGCCACCCGCCTCGATCCGATCGCCAGGCCCACCGTGCTCGCCGAGACCACCGAAGCCCTGATCGGCGGCCTCCACGAAGCCTGGGGAGACCTGGAGCCCGTTCACCGCTGGCTGACGCCCCACTGGCAGCGGGCCACGGCGGAGCTCATGGCCGATCCGCACCGTCACAACTGGAAACAGGCCCTGCAGGAATGGAGCCAGGGCCAGGGGCTGGGACTACCCAGCTATGCCGTCGAAGAGCGGCACCAGAGCCATGGCCATCCTGAGCGGTTCCATGGCCGCGTGGACCTGGCCGGCAAGCCCCTGGGGGAAGGATCAGGCCGCTCCCGCCGCGAAGCGGAGCAACAGGCAGCTCGCCAAGCCCTCGAAGGACTCAGGCCTTCTCCAGATGCTTGAGGGGAAGGGTAACCAGCTTGTCCCAGTTGCCCCCTTCGAACAGCACCGCCGCCCGCACGTCACTGATCCGCTGCACAAAACCGCGGTAGCCGTCATAGATGGAGCGGGCGTCCCGCACCACCACGGTGGAGCCCGGCAGGATCGGTTCAGCCATGGGATTGGTCCGTCGTGCGGCCATTATCGGCTCCTGGGCCCGTAAGTGACGAGATGGACGACTGGCTGATGGTGGGCAAGCTGGTGTCCGCCCAGGGGCTGCGGGGAGAACTGCGGGTGGTGCCCCGCAGCGACTTCCCCGAGCGCTTCACCGCGGCAGGCCCCCGATGGCTGCGGCAGGGCGGGGGGGACGCCCGCCCGGTGGAACTGCTCAGCGGCCGCCAGCTACCGGGCAAGGAGCTGTTCGTGGTGCGGCTGGAGGGGGTTGACAGCCGCGAGGCGGCCGAAGCCCTGGTGGGCCAGGAGTTGCTGGTGCGCGCCGACGACCGCCCGACCCTGGAGGAGGGGGAATTCCACCTCATGGATCTGGTGGGCCTGCAGGTGAGGCTGCTGCCGGAGAGCCGCACCATCGGCACGGTGGTGGACCTGCTCTCCGCCGGCAACGATCTGCTGGAGGTGGAGCTGACAGCCACGGGCGAGGCCCCCGGCCGGCGGGTGCTGGTGCCGTTTGTGGAAGCGATCGTGCCCACCGTGAATCTTGCCGAGGGTTGGCTGGGGCTGACGCCCCCACCTGGATTGCTGGATCCCTGAGGCGCCCCATAGCATCCCTTCCAGAACGTTCACCTCCCAAGGGCGCCATGGCCGACGCATCCACCTCGCTCGTGCCGGTGATCCTGTGCGGCGGCACCGGCACCCGCCTGTGGCCCCTGTCCAGGGCCAGTTACCCCAAGCAGTATTGGCCCCTGGCCGGCCAGGGACAGGAGACCCTGCTGCAGCAGACCCAGCTGCGGCTGGCGGGTCTGCCGGGCCTGGCGCCACCGCTGCTGATCTGCAATGAGGACCATCGCTTCATCGTGGCCGAGCAGATGCGCCAGATCGGCGTCGAACCGGGGGCGATCCTGCTGGAGCCCCTCGGGCGCAACACCGCCCCGGCCGTGGCGGTGGCGGCCCTCAAGGCCACGGCCCGCGGCGAAGACCCCCTGCTGCTGGTGCTCGCGGCAGACCATGTGATCCAGGACGCGAAAAGGTTCCGCACCACGGTCGATGCCGGCCGGGGAGCCGCCGAGGCGGGCCTGTTGGTGACCTTCGGGATTGTGCCCACCGGTCCGGAAACCGGTTATGGCTACATCGAGGCGGCTGAGGCCCTCGGCGCCGCCCCGGTGCCGATCGCCCGCTTCGTTGAGAAGCCCGACCG
Organism: Synechococcaceae cyanobacterium ELA445; assembly: GCA_037134455.1. GTDB lineage: Bacteria > Cyanobacteriota > Cyanobacteriia > PCC-6307 > Cyanobiaceae > ATX-6F1. The sequence continues at coordinate 10,637 of JBAXME010000062.1, forward strand.
GGCCACCGCCGAGCAATTCCTCGCCACCGGCCGCTTCACCTGGAACAGCGGCATGTTTCTCTTCCGCGCCAGCGCCATCCTGGCTGAACTGGAGCGTCTGGCCCCTGAGGTGGTGAGTTGTTGCAGGGCGGCTCTCGACCAGGACACGGCCGATCTGGATTTCCTGCGAATGGAGCGGGAGGCCTTCGCCAACTGCCCCAACATCGCCCTCGACGTGGCCGTGATGGAACGCACCGGACTGGGCACGGTGCTGCCCCTGGAGGCGGGCTGGAGCGATGTGGGCAGCTGGAGTGCCCTGTGGGAAACGGGCGACCGTGACGGCGACGGCAACGTGCTGCGGGGCCGGGTGATCAGCGAGGACGCCCGCAACTGTTACCTGCGCAGCGAACACCGGCTGGTGGTGGGCCTCGGCGTGGAGGATCTGGTGGTGATCGAAACCAACGATGCCGTGCTGGTGGCCCACCGGGACAGGGCACAGGACGTCAAGACAATCGTGAACCGACTGGAGGCGGCCGGCAGTTCCGAAGGCAAGGCCCACCGGCGCATCTACCGCCCTTGGGGCTCCTACGACGGCGTGGTGGAAGGGGAGCGCTGGCAGGTGAAGAAGATCGTGGTGAACCCCGGCGCCAGCCTGTCGCTGCAGATGCACCATCACCGGGCCGAGCACTGGGTCGTGGTCAAGGGCACCGCCGTGGTGGAAAAAGATGGCGTGGAAGAGCTGGTGGGCGAGAACCAGAGCACCTACATCCCCCTGGGCGCCAAACACCGGCTGTCCAACCCCGGCAAGATCGCCGTGGAATTGATCGAAGTGCAGAGCGGCCCCTACCTGGGGGAAGACGACATCGTGCGCTTCGAGGACGTTTACGGCCGCAGCGATCAACCCAGCCCGTTGATCGCGGGCCGCTCCTGAGGCCCCAGGGCCTCACTCCACCGTGACGCTCTTGGCGAGGTTGCGGGGCTGATCCACATCCAGGCCCCGGTGGGCGGCGATGTGATAGCTGAGCAGCTGCATGGGGATCACCGTCAGCAGGGGGGAAAGGAGCTCATCCACCACGGGCACCGGCAGCAGCAGGTCGAACAGCTCGGTGTCGGGGTTGGCCGGGGCCACGCCGATCAGCTGGGCATCCCGCGCCTTGGCCTCCTGGGCGTTGGAGAGCACCTTGTCGAACACCACTCCCGGCACTGCGATCGACACCACCGGCACCCGGGCATCCAGCAGGGCGATCGGACCATGCTTCATCTCGCCGGCGGGGTAGCCCTCCGCATGGATGTAGCTGATCTCCTTGAGCTTGAGGGCCCCTTCGAGGGCGATCGGGTAGTTGATGCCCCTTCCCAGGAAGATCATGTCGTGGGTTTCGGCGAACAGGTGGGCCACCTCGGCACAGCGGCTGTCGTGGTCCTCCACCAGCTGCTGGATCTGAACCGGAATCCCCCGCAGACCCAGCACCAGCCGCTGCAGGGTCCCCGGGTCGTGGCCGCGCCGCTCGGCGAAGGCGATCGCCAGCCCGTAGAAGGTGAGCAGCTGGCCCAGGAAGGTCTTGGTGGCCGCCACCCCCACCTCGATGCCGGCACCGATGTCGAGCAGATGGGGCACCAGGCGGCCCAGGGAGCTTTCGGCGCGGTTGGTGATGCCCAGAAGCCGCGGCGCATAGGCGGGATCGGCCACCAGCTCCCGCCGTTCCTGCTCCATCAGCAGGGCCGCCAGGGTGTCAGCCGTCTCCCCGGACTGGGTGACGCCGATGGTGAGGGTATGGGGGGCCAGGGGCGGCGGCGCGTAGCGGAACTCGCTGGCATGGAACACGGAGGTGGGCAGTCCCGAGAGCTGCTCCAGCAGGTAAGCCCCCACCAGGGCGGCATGGCGGCTGGTGCCGCAGGCCAGGATCTGAATCCGCTCGATGCCGGCGTAGACGGATTCATCCAGGGGCAGGGCCACCAACGGAGCCGCCCCCGCCACCGATCGTTCGGCCGCCGTGGGCTCCGGCAGATGGCGGGCGACCCACAGGGCCGCCGTCTCCGACTGCTCATGGATCTCCTTGAGCATGAAATGGCGAAAGCTGCGCTTGTCCGCCACGTGCTCGGTGCCGCTCAGCAGGGTGGGGGTGCGCTGCTGGCGCACACCGGCGCCGTCGTAGAGCTCGATCCCCAGGGGGGTGAGCAGGGCCACCTCGCCATCCTCGAGCGGCAGGATCGTGCGGGTGAAGCCTGCCAGGGCGGGAGTGTCGCTGGCGCACAGGAACTCCCCCTCCCCGAGGCCAATCAGCAGGGGGGCCTGCTTGCGGGCCACCACCAGGGCGCCAGGGGATTCCGCCCAGACCACCGCCAGGGCATAGGCACCGTGCAAGCGAGGCAACACCTCCTGCAGCGCCTGCAGCAGCAGCTGGCCACTGGGGGCGGCCCCCCCCCGCTGCAGCTCCTCCAGCCGGCGGCCGAGCAGGTGGGGGATCACCTCGGTGTCGGTCTCGGAGCGGAAGACCACCCCTTCGGCCTGGAGCTCCTCCCGCAGGCTGCGGAAGTTCTCGATGATGCCGTTCTGCACCACGGCCACCCGGCCCGGGCCATCGAGGTGGGGGTGGGCGTTGCGTTCCTCGGGCTTGCCGTGGGTGGCCCAGCGGGTGTGGCCGATGCCGCAGAGGCCCCGGGCCCCCTGCTCCTCAAAGCGGCCGGTGAGATTCACCAGCTTGCCCTCGGCCCGCAGGCAGGTGAGAGAGCCGTCCCACACCGTGGCCAGGCCGGCGGAGTCGTAGCCCCGGTACTCCAGCTGACGCAGACCTTCCAGCAGAAGGGGGGCCGCCTCGCGGGAGCCGATCACCGCGACGATGCCGCACATGGGCAGAAGGGGCTGAGTGGGGTCGTTTCTAGAGGATCGCCGGGCAGAAAAAAAGCCCGACACAGGGCCGGGCTGCCAACGAATGAGCGCGCCGGATCAGTAGGCGAGGCCCATGCTGCGGCTGGTTTCATCACCCAGGTAGACCCGGATGCTGAGGAAGTCAGTGGGGCAGGCGGTTTCGCAACGCTTGCAGCCCACGCAATCTTCGGTGCGGGGCGAGGAGGCGATCTGGGCGGCCTTGCAGCCATCCCAAGGAACCATCTCGAGCACATCGAGAGGGCAGGCCCGCACACACTGGGTGCAGCCAATGCAGGTGTCGTAGATCTTGACGGAATGGGACATGCCCGGCCGGAAGCAAACGGCGTGGTGCCCAAAGTACCCAAGGCGGGCTGAAGGCAGCAGGCGTTCCTGCCACGCCGTCACCCTTGTTCATACGCCGACCGGAGGGGGGACAGGGCGACCCGTAGGATGCGGCCTCCGACATACCGGCCATGTCCCAGGAAGCGATCTACGAGAAAGTGCGCTCGATCGTTGCCGAGCAACTCAGCGTCGATGCCGCCGAGATCAAACCCGAATCCAACTTTCAGAACGACCTGGGCGCCGACTCGCTCGACACGGTCGAACTGGTGATGGCCCTGGAAGAGGCCTTCGACATCGAGATCCCCGACGAAGCCGCCGAAGGCATCACCACCGTTGGTGACGCCGTTAAGTACATCCTGGACAAGCAGGCCTGAGGATCCCGATGGTGGAGGGTCTCCACCGCGTCGTGGTCACGGGCCTGGGCGCGGTCACACCGATCGGCAATGACGTTTCCACCTACTGGGAAGGTCTGAGCAGCGGGCACAACGGGGTGGCAGCCATCACCCTGTTCGATGCTTCGCGTCATGCCTGCCGTTTCGCGGCGGAAGTGAAGGATTTTCAGCCCGCAGGCTGGCTCGAACCCAAGGAAGCCAAGCGCTGGGATCGGTTCTGTCAGTTTGGTGTGGTGGCTGCCAAGCAGGCCATCGCCCATGCGGGCCTGGCCATCAACGAGAGCAACCAGCATCGGATCGGCGTCGCGATCGGCTCTGGGGTTGGCGGCCTGCTGATGATGGAGAGCCAGGCCCACGTGCTGGCCGAGCGGGGACCTGACCGGGTCAGCCCGTTCTGCGTGCCGATGATGATCCCCAACATGGCCACGGGCCTAGCGGCGATCGCCCTGGGGGCCAAGGGACCCAGCAGCGCCGTGGCCACCGCCTGTGCCGCCGGCTCCAATGCCATCGGCGACGCCTTCCGGTTGATCCAGTTGGGGCTGGCCGACGCGATGGTCTGCGGCGGGGCCGAATCGGCGATCACGCCGCTGGGGGTGGCGGGCTTCGCCAGCGCCAAGGCCCTCTCCTTCCGCAACGACGATCCCGCCACGGCCAGCCGCCCATTCGACGCCGAACGCAACGGCTTCGTAATCGGCGAAGGGGCCGGCCTGCTGGTGCTGGAGCGGCTGGAACATGCCCAGGCCCGGGGCGCAGACATCCTCGCCGAGGTGGTGGGCTACGGCATGACCTGCGACGCCTACCACTACACCCTTCCCTCACCCGGGGGCGTGGGAGCCGCCGAGGCGATCCGGCTGGCCCTGACCGATGGCCGCATCGAGCCGGAGGAGGTGGATTACGTCAACGCCCACGGCACCAGCACCCAGGCGAACGACAGCAACGAGACCGCCGCCATCAAATCCGCCCTCGGCGAACGGGCCCACCACATCGCCGTGAGCTCCACCAAATCGATGACGGGCCACCTGTTGGGGGGCAGTGGTGGCATCGAGGCTGTGGCCGCTGTGCTGGCGATTCGCCATGGCCTGGTTCCGCCTACCATCAACTACCAAAACCCAGATCCGGCCTGTGATCTGGACTACGTTCCCAATCACGCACGGGAACAGAAGCTCAACGTCGTGCTCTCGAACTCCTTCGGGTTTGGTGGCCACAACGTCTGCCTCGCTTTCCGTCGGCTGAGCTGATCCCCAGCCCCCTGGAACGCCC
>JBAXME010000063.1:0-15262 GCA_037134455.1 Synechococcaceae cyanobacterium ELA445
GAGGAGACCTATTCGATGGTCACCGCCAACCGCTTCTGGAGCCAGATCTTCGGGATCGCCTTCTCCAACAAGCGCTGGCTGCACTTCTTCATGCTGTTCGTGCCGGTGATGGGTCTGTGGACCAGCAGCATCGGCATCATCGGCCTGGCGCTCAACCTGCGGGCCTACGACTTCGTGTCGCAGGAGATCCGCGCCGCAGAAGATCCCGAATTCGAGACCTTCTACACCAAGAACATCCTTCTCAACGAAGGTCTGCGTGCCTGGATGGCACCGGCTGACCAGCCGCACGAAAACTTCATCTTCCCCGAAGAGGTTCTGCCCCGTGGTAACGCTCTCTAATCCCAACCTTGTGGCCGTCGGGGGCAACGACCTCGACTCCACCGGTTATGCCTGGTGGGCGGGCAATGCCCGTCTGATCAACCTCTCCGGTCGCCTTCTGGGCGCCCACGTGGCCCACGCTGGCCTGATGGTCTTCTGGGCCGGGGCCATGATGCTGTTCGAGGTGAGTCACTTCACCTTCGACAAGCCCATGTATGAGCAGGGCCTGATCCTGTTCCCCCACGTGGCCACCCTCGGCTACGGAGTCGGACCCGGCGGTGAGGTCACCGACCTCTACCCGTTCTTTGTCGTCGGGGTGCTGCACCTGATCAGTTCCGCCGTGCTCGGCCTCGGCGGCCTATACCACGCCCTGCGCGGTCCGGAGATTCTGGAGAACTATTCCTCCTTCTTCTCCCAGGATTGGCGCGATAAGAACCAGATGACCAACATCATCGGTTACCACCTCATCCTTCTTGGTGTAGGTGCGTTGCTTCTGGTCTTCAAGGCGATGTTCTTCGGCGGTGTCTACGACACCTGGGCCCCCGGTGGCGGTGACGTGCGCGTCATCACCAACCCCACCCTCAGCCCCGGTGTGATCTTCGGCTACCTCACCGCCGCACCCTTTGGCGGCGAGGGCTGGATCATCGGGGTGAACTCGATGGAAGACATCATCGGTGGCCACATCTGGATCGGTCTGATCTGCATCTTCGGCGGCATCTGGCACGTGATCACCAAGCCCTTCGGCTGGGTGCGTCGCGCCTTCATCTGGAATGGTGAGGCCTACCTCAGCTACAGCCTCGGCGCCCTGAGCTTCATGAGCTTCATCGCCTCGGCCTACATCTGGTTCAACAACACCGCCTACCCGTCGGAGTTCTACGGCCCCACCAACGCCGAGTCCTCCCAGGCCCAGAGCTTCACCTTCCTGGTCCGTGACCAGCGCCTCGGAGCCAACATCGGTTCGGCCATGGGCCCCACCGGTCTGGGCAAATACCTGATGCGCTCACCCACCGGCGAGATCATCTTCGGTGGTGAAACCATGCGCTTCTGGGACTTCCGCGGCCCCTGGCTGGAGCCCCTGCGCGGCCCCAACGGCCTGAGCCTCGACAAGCTCCAGAACGACATTCAGCCCTGGCAAGTGCGTCGGGCCGCTGAATACATGACCCACGCTCCGAACGCCTCGATCAACTCCGTGGGTGGCGTGATCACCGAGCCCAACTCGGTGAACTTCGTGAACATCCGCCAGTGGCTGTCGGCCACCCAGTTCGTGCTGGCCTTCTTCTTCCTGGTGGGTCACCTCTGGCATGCGGGCCGCGCCCGCGCCGCGGCCGCCGGCTTCGAGAAGGGCATCGACCGTCAGGCCGAGCCCACCCTGGCCATGCCGGATCTCGATTGATCAATCCCTGCCTCTGATCAATCCTGCCCCCGCCTTTGGCGGGGGCTTTTTCATGGGTCAGCGCCGCTGAGGCGAGACAGCGCCGCAGCACAAGAACGGATGGAAAAAAGAATCATTCAAGGGAAGTAGCACTGGATCGTGGGTTACCAAGGGCGATCCTTCAGCCGGCCGGATCGGTAACGTACCGACAACAGATGCAACTGCCATGGCAAGGCAACCTCACCCCAGGCCCACTCAGCACATGGACAAGTCGCGCCGCCCCCTGCGGGCCAGCCAGCGGCAGCTATTGCTGGCCGGCCTGATCGGTTCCCTGACGGCCGCCAGCGGCCTGCCCGCCGCCAGCCAGAGCTTCGTCAGCGGCGGCGGTGGTGCTGTCTTCGTCCCCAACTCCGGCAGCCTCTGTGATCGCACCAACCAACTCTGTTATGACGAGCAGGGTCTGTCGCTGGGGATCACCCGCGATGTCTTCGGCCGCTACGCCGAAAAGAATGCCCTGCGCAACCTCAACGGCCAGGCGCCACCGCGTCAGTTTCTGCTAAGCAATGGCGTCGCCTGCGACGTGGGCGTGCGGCTGTGCTGGGAAGACGGCTGGCGCCGTCGGGTCATCAGCCAGCGGACCAGCCAGCAGCTGTTCGGCAGCGCGGCCTTCAACGGCGGTGGCAACCAGCCGGGCGTGAACCAGAACACCGGCCTCTGCCGCCTCAGCAATCCATTGCAGCTCGTCTACAACGGCAACTGCGAACTGCGGGAAGAGCAGGACGGCAACCGCAAGCGCTTCGTCGTCACCCTGGGCAACGGCAGCCGCTACAGCTTCGACAACCGCCGCGGCGAATTCCGGATCAGCGATGCCAACGGCGGCAGCTGGCCGGTGCAGTTCATCGACCGCGGCAGCAGCGCCGAATTCCGCTGGGCCAACATGACCCTGCAGACCACCCAGAACGCCTACAACGGCAGCAGCAAACCCAACCTGGGTCGCAGCCTGGGCCAACTGCTCGAAGCCCTCTTCAACTGAAGGGGAGGGGCAGCCACTGGCGCAGCAGCGGCAAGCTGAGGCCGATCACGTTGCTGTAACAGCCCTCGATCCGCTCCACCAACAGGCCGCCGCGGCCCTCGAGGGCAAACCCACCGGCGCATTGCAACGGCTCGCCCGTACCCACATAGGCCTCGATGGCCGCTTCGCCCACGGAGGCGAACTGCACCCGGGTGGTCACCGTGGCGATGAGGGGCTCCCCAGCCCTGGCGGGCCAGAGGCAGTGGCCCGTGTGCAGGTCGCCCCAGCGGCCAGCCATGCGTCGCCAGCGGTCCACCGCCTCGGCGGCGTCGCGGGGCTTGCCAAACACCTCCCCCTCGAACACCAGCAGCGAATCGCAACCGAGCACGGGCACCGAGAGGGAAGCCCCGGTGTCGCCTCGTTCCTGGGCGGCCACCGTCTCGGCCTTGGCCCGCGCCAGGAGCTGCACCAACTGGATGGGATCGTCAGCGCCGATCGCCTCCTCATCGAATCCGCTCACCCGCACCCGGTGGGCAATGGCGGCCTGCTGCAGCAGACGGCGGCGGGCGGGGGAAGCGGATGCCAGCAGCAGCATGACCAAGGGAAGGGGGACTCAGAAGCAGAGAATGGCAGCAGCGAGCCCATCGCCCATCCTGCGCGCCTTGCCGTTTGGCCCCGTCTTCGGTTCCTTCCCCCGCACCGGCCACCGCCCTGGCGACCCTCGCCAGGGTTGACGCTCGCTCCCGGCGCCGGGCCTGGCGGGCGGTGCGCTGCCTGCCCCTGCGCCGGGCCTTCTATGAGCGGCTCGCCCAGGGTGGTGCCACGGCGGAGTTGCTCTGCGGCGGAGAGGCGGCCCCCGCCTATGGCCGGCGGCCCCTGGCGCCCCGGGTCGCCGAAGGGCACCTGGCCTGGCTGATCCGCCTGGGGCTGGTGCGCCACGAGGTGGATGGCCAGGGCCTCACCGAACGGGTGCGCCTGACCCCCATGGGCCGGGAATTGCTGGCCCAGTGGCCCCAGGAGTTCCCCGGCGCCGATCCCCTCAGCAGGCTGCTGGACAGTCTCCGTCGCCGCTGGCCCCTGTGAGGGAACTCCCTCCGCTCATGGTGCTGGGCACCAGCAGCGGCGCCGGCAAGTCGCTGATGACGGCGGCCCTGTGCCGGGTACTGAAGCGCCGCGGCGAAATCCCCCTGCCGTTCAAGGGCCAAAACATGAGCCTCAACGCCTGGGTGGACCCGGGCGGTGGCGAGATGGCCTACTCCCAGGCCCTGCAGGCCTGGGCCGCCGGACTGGAGCCCCAGGTGGCCATGAATCCGGTGTTGCTCAAGCCCCAGGGGGACAGCACCAGCGAAGTGATCCACCTGGGGCAGGCGGTGGGGGTGACCCGCGCCGAGGACTATTACCGCGACTGGTTCCGGCCGGGATGGCGAGCCATCCGCCAAGGGTTGGCCGACCTGGAGGGCGCCCACCCCCGGGGCCGCCTGGTGCTGGAGGGGGCCGGCAGCCCGGTGGAGGTGAATCTGCAAACCCGGGATCTCACCAACCTGCGGCTGGCCCAGTTCCTGCGCGCCCGCTGCCTGCTGGTGGCCGACATCGAGCGGGGCGGCGTGTTCGCCCAGATCGTCGGCACCCTGGCCCTGTTGCGGCCGGTGGAGCGGCCCCTGATCCGCGGGCTGCTGATCAACCGCTTCCGTGGCCGCAGCAGCCTGTTCGACGAAGGGCGCCTCTGGCTGGAGCGCACCACCGGGGTGCCGGTGCTGGGGGTGATGCCCTGGCTCGAGGAGCTCTTTCCCCCCGAAGACTCCCTGGATCTGCTGGAACGGCGGGCTCGCAAACCGGAGGCGGAGCTGGAGATCGTGGTGCTGCGGCTCCCCTCGATCAGCAACTTCTCCGATCTCGATCCGCTGGAGGCGGAACCCTCCGTGCGGCTGCGCTGGCTGAGACCCGGCGAGGATCTGGGCCACCCCGATGCGGTGCTGCTGCCCGGCAGCAAGCAGACCCTGCGGGATCTGGCGGCCCTGCACCGCTCAGGGGTGGGCCCCCAGCTCCAGCACTACCTGGCCGATGGCGGCCACGTCTTTGGCCTCTGCGGCGGTCTGCAGATGCTGGGCAGCCACTTGCGGGACCCTGGGGGCTTCGAAGGGGGTGAACGGGCGGGCGGAGGTGAGCAGGGTCTGGCCCTGCTGCCGCTCACCACCTGCTTCGGTGCCAGCAAGACCCTGCGCCAGCACAGGAGTCCGGCCCTGTGGCCCCCGGGGTCTGACGTGGAGCTGGAGGGCTTCGAGCTGCACCGGGGCACCACCGAACCGCTGGGCCCCCCTGAATTGGTCAACGCCCCCGCAGGCGGGGAACTCCATCGCCTCGCGGCTGAGGAGGGACTGGGCTGGTGGAGCCCATGGGGCGTTCAGGGCGGCCTGGTGGCGGGCACCTACCTGCATGGGGTTTTTGAGTCGGGACCCTGGCGGCGGCGCTGGCTCAACCGGCTGCGCCAACGGCGCGGGCTCACTCCCCTCAGCGAACAGCAGCCGCACCACAGCCGCCAGCGGGAGGTGCTGCTGGATCGCCTTGCCGATGCCTTTGAACGGCACGTGGATTTGGGGCCCCTGCTGGACCCGAGCTAGGCCCCCCTTCGGCCCCGCCGCTGACGCAGGCCATAGGCAACCGCGAGCCCCAACAAACAGAAAAGCGCGAGGCTGAGGTAGGAATCGGCGATCGCCTGGGGACTCCAACCGGCCGCCAGCAGGGTGTTCATGTCGCCGATGTCCTCCCCACCCCAGAGGCTGCCCAGGGGCAGCGGCCGCTGGCCCGCGGCAATGGCCCGCCATTCCCGTAGGGCTGCCCAGAAGGTCAGGCTGCCCCCCACGGCGGCGGCGAAGCGAAGCCGCTCCCAGCAGAAGTAGGCAGGGGCGAGGAAGAGGCTGCCGGCCATCAGCACGGCGGGGAGCAGGAACTCCCCAGCCACCCCACCCCAGGCGAACCAGGCCCCGTAACGGGAGCCATCCAGGCTGATGGAGGCCACGATCTGGGCCAGGATCAGCCCTGAGGCCAGCAGGGCCGTGTACGCCTTGCGCTCCCGCCAGGCCATCGTCAGCAACACCAGGATCAGGAACAGCACCAGCACCATCACCAGCGGTGAACGCTCCAGGGAGGTGCTGGTCCAGCCCATGGGCAGCGGCAGGGCCCGGCGGCCGCTCAGCCAGGCCACCAGGGCGTGGCCGAACTCATGGAACCAAATGCGCACCCCGAACAACAACGGCGACAGCCCCGGCACGGCCGTCACCAGCAGGGCGAACAGGGTGGCCGCGGGCAACAGGTAGCGGCGCAGGGCGAGGGGTTCGCCTGGATCTCCCCACTGCCAGGGCAGGGGGGCGGCCCCCCATTCCCCGGGGGTTGATGGTGAGCCGCTGGCCCCCCCCTCCAGCTGGACCCTGGGAATCCTCGCCAGCACCCGGCCGTCCTCCCCCACCAGCACGACGCTGCGCTCACTCAGGCGGCTGAGGCGAGCCGATGGGGGCATGGCCCCCCGGGCCCGCTGGCCGGCCCGGCGCACGGCCCGCTCGAACAGGTCTTCGGGAACGGGCTCCTCGGACACCGGCAAGGTCAGCGGGTGCGCCGATGATGGGGCAAGCGGACGGGCGGGCAACGGCCATGGGGGAGCGCACGACGGTGGACGTGATCTGGCCCAATGGCGTCCGGGGCCCGGTGGCGGTAGGCACGGACTGGCTGGAGGCCGCCACCGCCGCGGGGCTGCTGGTGCCCACCGCCTGCCTGGAGGGCAGCTGTGGCGCCTGTGAGATCGAGGTGAACGGCCGCACCGTGAGGGCCTGCATCGCCGGGGTGCCGGCCGCCCGCAGCGGCTGCCTCACCGTGGAACTGGCGATCGATCCCCACTGGTGAAGGGCCAGCCGGTAGGCCTCAGGCCTCGATCAGACCGCCCCCCAGCAGCACCTCCCCTTCGTAGAACACCGCCGCCTGGCCGGGTGTGATCGAAAACTGGGGCGCCTCGAACGACAGTTCCCACCCCTGGCCCACGGGCGTGAGCAAGGCACGCTCAGGGGCGCTGCGGTAGCGGACCTGCACCTCCACCTCCAGGGAACCTGGGGGTTCCGGGATCGACACCCAGTTGAGCTGGTGCAGCCGGCAGCAAGAGCGGGCCGCCTCGGCGCGGGGGGCCACCACCACCTGGTTCATCGCCCCATCCAGACGCACCACGTGCAGTGGTTCGCTCCAGGCCACCCCCAACCCCTTGCGTTGGCCAATGGTGAAGTGCTCGATGCCATCGTGCTCCCCCACCACCGTGCCGTCGGCCAGCACGATCTGCCCCGGCCGGGCGGGCAGATAGGCATCCAAAAAGGCCCGCATCGAGCCGTGGTGGTCCGCCAGGCAGAGATCCTGGCTCTCGGGCTTCTGGGCCGTTCTCAGGCCATAGCGCTCCGCCTCCAGCCGCGTGTCGGGCTTGGTGAGTTCGCCAAGGGGGAACACCAGGCGGGCGAGCACCTGCTGGGGCAGGTCGTAGAGGAAATAGCTCTGGTCTTTGCGGTCATCCAGGCCCCTCAGCAGCTGGGTGCGGCCACCGGTGCTGTCGCTGGCTGGCCGCAGCCGGGCGTAGTGGCCGGTGGCGATTCGCTCGATGCCCCGCTCCAAGGCCGCCCACTGGAGCATGGGCCCGAATTTCACCGCCCGGTTGCAGCGGGAGCAGGGAAGGGGCGTCACCCCGCCTGCGTAGCCCTCCACCAGGAAGTCGACGATCTGCTCGCGGAACTGCTGGCGCGAATCGACCACGTGATGGGGCACCCCCAGCTGCTCGCAGATGGCGGCCGCATCCACCAGCCCCTCGGCGCAGCAAGCCCCCTTGCCGCTCATCAACCAGAGGGTCAATCCTTCCACCTGCCAGCCGGCCTGCACCAACAGGGCCGCCGTCAGCGAACTGTCCACGCCACCGGAGAGGCCCACCGCCACCCGGTGCTCCCCGGGCCAGGCCGCCAGGCGCTCCAGCGCCTCCGCCCCCGCTGCCGTGGCCGGCGGGGCGGCAAAACCAGCGGGGAAGGAGGCCGTGGTCAAAACAATGGGCCGGGGATCCCCATCATGGAACCGGGACCGATCCTTTGCTTGCCCCCAGCCCCATGCGTGCACCGCCCACCCCCTGGCCCCCAAGGGATGCTGCCCATCTGCTGGTGACCTCCGGCCAGATGGCGGCCCTGGAAGCGGAGCTGTTCGCCCACGGCCTGCCGGTGGAGGCCCTGATGGAGAAGGCAGCCCTGGCCCTCAGCCGCTGCCTGCTGGCGACGCCGGAGACGCTGGCCCAGGGAACGACGGTGCTGGTGGGCCCCGGCCATAACGGCGGCGATGGACTTGTGGTGGCCCGGGAACTGCACCTGGCGGGCCAGGCGGTGCGGATCTGGACGCCGTTTGAGCGACACAAACCACTCACCGCCCGCCACCTGGAGCACGCCCGCTGGCTCGGGATTGACACCACGACTGTCCCCCCCGATCCCGCCGAGGAGTGCCTCTGGATCGACGGCCTCTTCGGCGTCGGCCAGGCCCGCCCGCTACCGGAGGCCCTGGAAACGCTGTTGGCGGAGCGGGAACGGCGGCGCCCCGGCCGCCTGGTGGCCATCGATGTGCCCAGCGGCCTCTGCGCCGACAGTGGCCGGCCCCTGGGCCAGGCCCTCGCCTGCGCCCGCACCACCTACTGCCTGGGCCTGATCAAACAGGGGCTGGTACAGGATCCGGCCCTCGCCTGGGTGGGGGAGTTGCGGCGCATCGACCTGGGCCTGCCCGCACACCTGCTGGCCGGCCTGCCCGAGCACCAACCCCTGGCCCTGGGATCCGCCGACCGCGCCGAGGCGCCCTGCCCCCGCCTGGCGCCGGCCGAAGGCAAATACCAACGGGGCAGGCTGCTGGTGATCAGCGGCAGCCTCCCCTACCGCGGAGCCTCCCATCTGGCGCTGCTGGGGGCGAGCGCCAGCGGCTGCGGCAGCCTGAGGGCGGCCCTGCCCGAGGCCTTGGCCGAGGGGCTCTGGGCCGTACAGCCCCACGTGGTGGTGGAGCGGTCCCTGGCCTGCCATGGCGGAGGCAGCCTCAATCTGGAGCCCCTGGCGGCTCCGGGCCTGCTGGAGCGGCTGGATGCGGTGCTGCTGGGGCCGGGGATCGGAGCGATCGAGCCGCAGGGCCCCGAAGCCGAACAGGAGCGGGCCAGCTGGGCTGCCCTCGGTGCCTTCGCCGGCTTGCTGGTGCTCGATGCCGACGGGCTCAACCGGCTGGCCCAGAGACCGCAGCAGGAGGCCAGCAACTGGTTGAGGGGCCGAGCCGGACCCACCTGGATCACCCCCCACGCCGGTGAGTTCGCCCGCCTGTTCCCTGATCTGGGAACCCATCCGCCGCTGGAAGCCGCCGTGGCGGCGGCCCAGCGCAGCCGCGCGTCGGTGCTGCTCAAGGGGGCCCGCAGCGTGGTGGCCGCCGCACCGGGTGGTTGCTGGCAAGTGCTGGAGGCGAACGCCGCGGCCGCCAGGGCGGGGCTGGGGGATGTGCTGGCGGGCTATGCGGCCGGCCGTGGCGCCATGGCAATGGCCGCCGATGGGGCCGCTGGAGGTGACTTGCTGGCGGCGATCGCCCTTGACCATGCCCTCGCTGGCGGGGAGGCCGCCCGCAAGGAGGGCGGTGGTGGGGCCACCCCGATGGCGGTGGCCGCAGTCCTGGCGCAAAGGGCAACCACCTGAACCGAAGACGAACGCCGCAAACGAGGGAAGGTCGCCGTTCTGCAACACAATCGCGGCCGCGAATGTGTGGTTTTACACGTATGAAGCTGAAGGGTTGTTGAAAGAACAGCCAGCCCCGGGAAGTTCATAAGAGATTCATGGGACTCAATAGCCCAGGGTTATGGCAACCTCCAGCCTCCAGGCGACCAGGGGCAGCCGGCGTCGAAGCAGTGATCCGATCAGTTGGTACCTGACCACCATCGGCAGGGTGCCCCTGCTGACACCCGCCGAGGAAATCGAACTCGGCAATCAGGTGCAGGCCATGATGCGGTTGATCGAGGCTGGCGAGGAGATCGCCCTCAGCGATCAACAGAAAAAAACCATCCGGGTGGGCCGCAGATCGAAGGATCGGATGATGCAGGCCAACCTGCGTCTCGTCGTCAGTGTGGCGAAGAAATACCAGGGCAAGGGCCTCGAGTTGCTGGACCTGATCCAGGAAGGATCCCTCGGCCTGGAGCGTGCCGTCGAAAAGTTCGACCCCACCCGCGGCTACAAATTCTCCACCTATGCCTTCTGGTGGATCCGCCAGAGCATGACCCGGGCCATTGCCTGCCAGTCCCGCACGATTCGGCTACCGGTTCACCTCGGCGAACGCCTCAGCGCCATCCGCAAGGTGAGCCTCGACCTCGCCCACAAGCTGGGGGCGATGCCCAACCGGCAGGAGATCGCCGAGGCGATGGCCATCCCCGTGGAGGAGCTCGATTCCCTTCTGCGCCAGTCCCTCACCACGTCCAGCCTGGATGCCCCCGTCAACGGCGAGGAGGGCCGCAGCTTCCTGGGCGACCTGATCGCCAACACCAGCCTCGAAGAACCGCTCGATCAGGTGGAGCGGAGCATGCACCACGAGCAGCTGGGGCGTTGGCTGAGTGCCCTCACCCAGCAGGAGAGGCAGGTGCTTGAACTGCGCTTCGGTCTTGCGGGCCAGGAGCGACTCACCCTGGCCGAGATCGGACGGCTGCTTGATGTGTCCCGCGAACGGGTACGCCAGGTGGAACTGAAGGCCCTGCGCAAGCTGCGCAACCTCACCCGCCGGGACCCTAAGGGGTGAGGGTCAGTCCTCGGCCCAGATGTAGCGGGTGAGCTCCGAGGGATCCGGTTCCGGGGCCGCCAGGGCAAAGCTCACCGCGTCGGCCACCTCGGCGTCGATCTCCTTCTCGATGGCTTTGAGCTCTTCGGCGCTGGCCAGACCGTGCTCCACCAGGTGGGCCGCCAGGCCCTTGATGGGATCCCGCTGGGCCCAGAAGGCCTTCTCCGCCTCGCTGCGCAGTTCGTCCGGGTCGGCGAGGGAATGGCCACGGAAGCGGTAGGTGAGGCACTCCAGCAACGTCGGCCCCTCGCCGGCCCTGGCCCGCTCGATGGCCCGCTGGGCGGCGGCACGGACCGCCAGCACGTCCATGCCGTCTACCTCCTCGCCGGCCATGCCGAAGGCGGCCGCCTTGCGCCAGATCTCCGGATCACTGGTGGCCCGATCATGGGCCATGCCGATGGCCCACTTGTTGTTCTCGACCACGAACAGGATCGGCAGCTTCCAGAGCGCCGCCATGTTGAGGCATTCGAAGAACTGGCCGTTGTTGCAGGTGCCGTCGCCAAAGAAAGCGGCCGTGACCGCATCGCTGGAGGCATCTCCGAGGGCATCGCGCTTGTAGCGACTGGTGAAGGCGGCACCAAGGGCCACGGGGATGCCCTCACCGATGAAGGCATAGCCACCCAGCAGGTGGTGCTCCTTCGAGAACAGGTGCATGGAGCCACCGCGACCCTTGCTGCAACCCGTGGCCTTACCGAACAGCTCGCTCATCACTTCCCGGGCCGGCACCCCGGCGCTGAGGGCATGGACGTGGTCGCGGTAGGTGCTGCAGAACCAGTCATGCTGCGCCTTCATGGCCTTGATCACGCCCGTGCTGACGGCCTCCTGGCCGTTGTAGAGGTGCACGAAGCCGAACATCTTGCCCCGGTAATACATCTCGGCGCACTTGTCCTCAAAGCGCCGGCCCAGGGTCATGTCGCGGTAGAGCACCAGGCCGTCTTCACGGCTGACGCTGGTGGGTCCAGCGGGATACAGGGCCGCGAGGCGCTCGGCGTGGCTGCCGGCAGAGGAGGCATCCACACCAGGAGATCCCGTCTCCGGGGGGCCATCGGCCTGGAGGGAGGCAACGATCTCCTGGGTCATGGCGGCGGGTGGTGGAGAGGGCCCTGAAGCTGATGGCCATGACTGTACGGGGTCCGTCCCTAGGGAGAAGCCAAAACCATTTGCTCTGCCTACAGTCGCGTGCCACCGGTGCCGCACGGTTGGAACTGCCGATCGACCATTTCCGCTTCCTGGGGGTCAACCCGGCCGCCGATGCACAGACCGTGCTGCGCACCCTTCAGCTGCGGATCGATCGGCCACCCGACCAGGGCTTCACCCAGGAAACCCTGCAGGCGCGCGCCGAACTGCTCCGCGCCAGCGCCGATCTGCTCAGCGACAGCGAGCGCCGCAGCTCCTACGAAGCCGAACTGACCGCGTTGGAGTCCCCCAGCTCAGCCATGGCGGCTGGGCTGGACATTGGCCCCTCCATGGAGGTGGCGGGCCTGCTGCTGCTGCTGGAGGCAGGCCAGGGAGCCGAGACCTTCGAGGTGGCCCGGCGCAGCCTCAACCCGCCCCAGGCGCCGGCACTGGGCAGCAGCCGCGAAGCCGATCTGATCCTGGTGGCCGCCCTGGCCTGCCAGGCTAGTGCCGAGGACTACCGCAAGGAACGGCGTTACGAAGCCTCCGCCCAGACCCTCCAGCTGGGGCTGCAGCTGCTGCAACGCACGGGCCAGCTGCCCGCCTCGCGCCAGACGATCGAGCGCACCTTGGCAGCGCTCCTTCCCTACCGCATCTTGGATCTCCTCAGCCGTGACCTGGCGGCGGTGAGCGAACGGAACGAGGGGCTGCAGCTGCTGGAGCAACTGGTGCAACAACGGGGCGGCCTCGACGGACCTGGCGATGGCCACTTCGAAGCGGAGGAGTTCCAGGCCTTCTTCAAACAGATCCGCCAGTTCCTCACCGTTCAAGAGCAGGTGGATCTGTTCAGCCACTGGGCCGTGCAGTCCTCCCCCACCGCCACCTTCCTGGCCAGCTACGCCCTTACCGCCTCCGGCTTCAGCCAACGCAAACCGGAGCGGGTGGCCGCGGCCCGCGAACGACTTTCCGGCAGCGGCCAGCCGGGGGTGGAGGCCTACGAGGCCTGTCTTTCTCTGCTGCTGGGCCAGATCGACACCGCCAAGGCCCAATTCGCCAGGGGGGCCAGCGAGGAATTGCGCCAGTGGGCCGCCGAGCAGGGGGAAGATCCCCTGGCGGGCCTCTGCGCCTACTGCCAGGACTGGCTCGACCGGGAGGTGCTGCCTGGCTACCGCGACATCGAAACCGGCACCGATCTGGAGGCCTGGTTCGCCGACCGGGACGTGCAGCTTTATGTGGATCGTCAGGATCGGGTGCTGGCCCGGGGTGGCGAAGGGGGAGCGGCCCTCGCCGGGTCAGGCCCCTGGGGAGCACCCAACGCGGCAGCGAGCACCGGTGCGGGTGGCGGCGGCAGCCTGGAAACGGCTGGCTTCAGCGGCAACTGGCCCTCGGCCAGTGAAGCGTTCTTCAGTGGCACCAATCCCCTGACAGAGCTGGATGGCCCAGAGCTGGAGCACCAGGACGGGTTCGATGACGATGGGATGGGATGGCCCACCTGGGAGTGGCCCCAATGGCACTGGCCACCGGCAGCCCTGGCCGGGTGGCGCCTGCCATCCCTGCCGCGGCCCAAACTGGGCCTGCCCCCCCAGGTCACCGCCGCCCTTGGGGAGATCCGCCCGGACCCGCAGGAATGGCCCCTGTCCCGGTGGGGCAAGCCCACCGCGCTGGCACTGCTGGCCCTTGGCATCACCGCGGGGGGGGTGCTGGCCCTGCGCTCCCGTGTGGCGCCCACCGGACCCCGGATCACCACGCCCCTACCCGCGGCCCCCACACCACCCGTAACCCAACCCAAACCCCAACCCGCTGCCACCGGCGCCATGCAGAGCGCGGAACCCAGCGAGGCGGAGCTGCAGGCCCTGCTGGAACGGTGGTTGGGTGCCAAGTCCAGCGTGCTGGCGGGAAGCGACACCACCGAGCCCCTGGACGAGCTGGCCCGCCCCGCCCTGGTGGAGCAACTGAAGCGTCAGCGCCGCGAGGAGGCCGCCCGCGGCGAGACCCAGCGCATCGAGGCCAAGGTGCGACACCTCACCATCACCAGCCGCTCGCCCGAGCGCATGGAGGCCGAGGTGGAGCTCTCCTACAGCGACGAACTCCGCAACCGGGAGGGCAGGCTGCTGGAGAGCACGCCCGTGGGCAGTCGATCGAATAGGTATGTGTTCGGCCGTTACGGCACGACCTGGAAGCTGGTCGCCTTCCGCCCCCTGGCCTGACCTGACCCCCACCCCTGATCAATGTTTGACGAGCTCTCCCAGCGTTTCGACGATGCCGTCAAAAGCCTGAGGGGGCAGGCCACGATCAACGAATCGAATGTGGAGGGGGCCCTCAAGCAGGTGCGGCGCGCCCTGCTGGAGGCTGATGTCAGCCTGGAGGTGGTCAAGGGCTTCGTCGACGAGGTGCGCACCCGGGCCCTCGGAGCCGAGGTGGTGCGCGGGGTGACCCCCGACCAGAAGTTCATCTCCCTGGTGCATGGGGCCCTGGTGGAGGTGATGGGCGGCGCCAACGCCCCCCTGGTGCAGGCCGAGACGGCCCCCACCGTGGTGCTGATGGCGGGCCTGCAGGGGGCGGGCAAGACCACCGCCACCGCCAAGTTGGGCCTCCATCTCAAGGAGCAGGGCCGCCGCGCCCTGTTGGTGGCCGCCGACGTCTACCGCCCGGCCGCCATCGACCAACTGCAGACCCTCGGGCGCCAGATCGGCGTGGAGGTGTTCAGCCTCGGGGCGGACGCCAAACCGGAGGACATCGCCGCCGCCGGGGTGGCCAAGGGGCGCGCGGAGGGCTTCGACACCGTGGTGGTGGACACCGCTGGTCGGCTCCAGATCGATGTCGGGATGATGGAGGAGATGGTGCGGATCCGCGCCGCCGTGCAGCCCGACGAAGTGCTGCTGGTGGTGGATTCCATGATCGGCCAGGAGGCGGCGGATCTCACCCGCGCCTTCCACCAGCAGGTGGGGCTCACCGGCGCCGTGCTCACCAAGCTCGACGGCGATTCCCGTGGCGGTGCCGCCCTCTCGATCCGCAAGGTGAGTGGCGCGCCGATCAAGTTCATCGGCACCGGCGAGAAGGTGGAGGCGCTGCAGCCCTTCCACCCCGAGCGGATGGCCAGCCGCATCCTCGGCATGGGCGATGTGCTCACCCTGGTGGAGAAGGCCACAAAAGAGGTGGAGCTGGCGGATGTGGCCCGCATGCAGCAGAAGCTGCAGGAGGCCACCTTCGACTTCTCGGATTTCGTTCAGCAGATGCGCCTGATCAAGCGCATGGGCTCCTTGGGGGGTCTGATGAAGATGATCCCGGGCATGAACAAGATCGATGACGGCATGCTCAAGCAGGGGGAAAGCCAGCTCAAGCGCATCGAGGCGATGATCGGCTCGATGACGCCGGCCGAACGGGAGCAGCCGGAGCTGCTGGCCGCCCAGCCCGGCCGCCGCCGCCGCATCGCAGCCGGCAGCGGCCACACCCCCGCCGATGTGGACAAGGTGCTGGCGGATTTCCAGAAGATGCGGGGATTCATGCAACAGATGAGCCGGGGCGGCATGCCGGGGATGCCGGGCATGCCCGGTCTGGGGGGGGGCTTCCCCGGCCTGGGAGGGGGGCTGCCTGGCATGGGC
>JBAXME010000064.1:0-14998 GCA_037134455.1 Synechococcaceae cyanobacterium ELA445
GGGGTGGTGGCGGGGCGGATCGCGGGGGACGCCGGGGCGGCGCAATCCACCAACATAAAAAACGGTGGATGGATCATCCCTGAATGGAGCCTGCGCGCAATTCCCATGGCTGACAACGCCTACACGCTTCCCGTGTGGGTGGCCGCCGCCTCCCTGGCCGCGCTCCAGCAGTTGAGGGGGGAGGTCTTCATGCCCGAGCAGCCCCTCGAGCTCCAGGGCGATGGGCCCGCCACGCAGCAGGATCTGGTGCCGGTGGTGGCCGCTGCGCCCCTGGGCGAAGGCAGGGCCCTGGCGGTGGCCCGCTGCGAGCCTGGAGAGGGCCTGGATCTCACCCGAGGCCTGGTGGTGTGGGTGGAGGCCAGCTGGCAACCGACGGATCCCGCCGGCGACTGGCTGGTGCTCCAAGCGGGGGAGGGCGTCGGCGTCCATGCCCACAGCCGCGAGCTGTGCCTTTCGGCCTACGCGCGCTGGCTGTTGGAGCACAACCTGCGCCCCCAGGTGCCCGCGGGCCGGGGGTTGGCCCTGCGGATCGTTTTTCCGACTGGTCGCGCCCTTGCGGAGCGCACCAGCAATGCCGCCTTCGGGGTGGTGGATGGCCTGGCCCTGATCGGCACCCAGGCGGAGGTGCAGCGCAGCGCCGATCCCGACCAGCTGCGGCGCTGCCTGGCGGCCCTCGACTCCCTTGTTGGGGCCCAGGGGTTTGGGGGGGATTTGGTGCTGGTGATCGGGGAGAACGGTCTCGATCTGGCCCCACGCCTCGGCCTGCCCCAGAACCTGCTGCTGAAGGGCGGCAATTGGGTGGGCCCGGTGCTGGTGGCGGCGGCGGAGCGGGGGGTGCGGCGTCTGCTGCTCTTCGGATACCACGGCAAGCTGATCAAGCTGGCGGGGGGCATCTTCCACACCCACCACCATCTGGCGGACGGCCGCGCCGAGGTCCTTACCGCCCTGGCGGCCCTCGAAGGGGTGGTGGGGGAGGACCTGCGCCAGCTCCATGGCGCCCCCACGGTGGAGGCCGCCCTCGCGGCCCTTGGGGCCAGCGAGCCCGAGCGGGCCGAGGCGCTGCGCCGGCGGATGGCAGCGGCGATCGAGCAGCGCAGCGCCGCCTACGTGGCCCGCTACGGGGTTCCCGCCCTGGTGATTGGAGCGGTGCTGTTTGATCGAAGCCGCCGCGTCACCGCCCAGGGCCCCCTGGGTGCGGAGCTCTGGCGGGACCTCGGGGCGGGAATCGCCAACGGCAGCCGCCACCTAGGGTGACCCCACCCAAGCGGCCGTCGGTGGGCGGCCCCGTGATCGGTCGTATGTCTCAGTTCCAGCCCCCTGAAGAGTCGCTGGAGGGTCAGCGTCAGCCCGCCGTCGTGATCCTGGATTTCGGCTCCCAGTACTCCGAGCTGATCGCCCGCCGGGTGCGGGAGACCGAGGTGTATTCCCTTGTGATGGGATACAGCACGAGTGCCGAGGAGCTGCGCGCCCTTGCCCCTAAGGGGATCATCCTGAGCGGTGGGCCCAGTTCGGTCTACGCCGAGGGGGCTCCGGTCTGTGATCCGGCGATCTGGGACCTGGGGATCCCCGTGCTCGGGGTCTGTTACGGCATGCAGCTGATGGTGCAGCAGCTGGGGGGTCTTGTGGACGCGGCCGGCCGCGGCGAATACGGCAAGGCGCCCCTGCAGGTGGATGACCCCACCGATCTGCTCACCAACGTCGCATCCGGTTCGACGATGTGGATGAGCCACGGTGATTCGGTGCAGAGTCTGCCCGCGGGCTTCGTGCGTCTCGCCCATACCGACAACACGCCAGAGGCGGCGGTGGCCCACCACCAGCGTCGGCTCTATGGCGTCCAATTCCATCCCGAGGTGGTCCATTCCACCGATGGCATGGCCCTGATCCGCAATTTCGTTTACCACATCTGCGGCTGCGAATCCGATTGGACCACCTCGGCCTTCATTGACGAGGCGGTGGCCTCCGTGCGGGCCCAGGTGGGCGAGAAGCGGGTCTTGCTGGCGCTCTCGGGCGGTGTTGATTCCTCCACCCTGGCCTTCCTTTTGCACAAGGCGATCGGAGATCGGCTCACCTGCATGTTCATCGACCAGGGGTTCATGCGCAAAGGGGAGCCGGAGTTTCTGGTGGAATTCTTCGACAACCGTTTTCACATCAACGTCGAGTACATCAACGCCCGCGAGCGTTTCATCAACAAGCTCGCCGGTATCACCGATCCCGAGGAGAAGCGCAAGATCATCGGCACGGAATTCATTCGGGTGTTTGAGGAGGAGAGCAAGCGGCTGGGGCCCTTCGACTATCTGGCCCAGGGCACGCTGTATCCCGATGTGATCGAGAGCGCTGGCACCGGGGTCGACCCCAAGACCGGCGAGCGGGTGGCGGTGAAGATCAAGAGCCACCACAACGTGGGCGGCCTGCCCAAGGATCTGCAGTTCAAGCTGGTGGAGCCCCTGCGCCGCCTGTTCAAGGACGAGGTCCGCAAGGTTGGCCGCAGCCTGGGGCTGCCCCAGGAGATCGTCGGGCGCCATCCCTTCCCGGGCCCCGGCCTGGCGATCCGGATTCTGGGGGAGGTGACCGCCGAGAAGCTCAACATCCTGCGGGATGCCGATCTGATTGTGCGTGAGGAGGTGAAGGAGGCGGGGCTCTACAACGAGATCTGGCAGGCCTTCGCCGTGTTGCTGCCGGTGCGCAGCGTCGGTGTGATGGGTGACAAGCGCACCTATGCCTTCCCGATTGTGGTGCGCTGCGTGTCGTCAGAAGATGGCATGACGGCCGACTGGTCCCGTTTGCCCTACGAGCTGCTGGAGAAGATCTCCAACCGCATCGTCAACGAGGTCAAGGGGGTCAATCGGGTGGTGCTGGACATCACCAGCAAGCCCCCCGGCACGATCGAGTGGGAGTGAGGTCTCGGTTGATCCGCCTGGGGCTGGTGGGCCCCGCCGGGCTTCGATACGATCGGCTCCCGACCATGGACCCGTGACTGCTGCCACCCAGCCGGATGTCCAGTTGCAGCGCCGACTCCAGCAGGACAGCATCCAGCTGGCCGGCAAGACCATCTACCTGAATCCGTTTCTCTACTGGCGCCGCTTCGACGCCAATACCGACCGCTGGCTCAGGGAGCCCGGCCAGCTGCCGGAAGAGCAGATCGAGGCCAACCGGATCCGGTTCTATCCCGAACTTCACTGGGACATCCTTGATGAGCAGGAGCGCCGGGTGAAGGAGGGCGCGGTGGAGATGTTCCTCAAAACCCTGGAGCTGATCAGCACCTTCAACCCTGAGCTCACCGCCGGCCATCTGCTCGAGGTGGAGCGCAAGATGGCCGTCACCAAAAAGAAGGCCTTCGAGCGCTGGGTGGAGAAGTCGCTTCGCCGCCGCCAGCATCAGCTCAATCAAGAGCGCCGTCGCTTCGATCGCGACCGGCTGCTGCGGGCCTGGGGGGAATGGTCCGCCCTGGAGACCACCCGCCAGGCCCTACTGCCGCTCACGGCCCTGCTGGTGATCACCGCCTTCGCGGGTTGGTGGCTTGGTTCCCGTCAGTACTGCCGCCAGTTGATTCTGCAGCCGGGCATTCAACGCCTGCCCTGAGCCCCAGCGGCGGCAGACTGGTGGCCTTCGGCCCCAACCTGCCCCCCCATGGCTAGTGATCCCCTCGATGACCTGCGGCTCTCGCTGATGCAGGACGTGCTGCCCGTGGGCATGGCGGTGGTCGAGCGGGCTCGCAAGGGGGGCCCCCAGGGCGTGATCGAGGCCTTCACCACCTCGCCCGATCCCCTGACGCAGCTCAAACAGGAGGGTGATTCGGCGGCCAAGCGTGTCCGGGAGAACCTGGATCGCCTGCAGCCCGGCCTGGGCAATCCCGTGGTGAAGGTCACAGTTCGGGATGTGCCAGAGGAAAGGGAGGAGGACAGCGCTGACCTGGCACTTCTCCAGCAGACCCTGGGCCGCATCAGCGATCGTCTTGTGCTTCTGGAGCAGAGGCTCGACGCAGGTACCTGACGTGGGGGAACCGTTCTCTCCGACGTCGTCACGCCATGCCGGCATGCATCAGCAGCCGGCCATCCTGCTGGCCCTGGTGCTGACCCTCTGCGCCGCCATGGGGGCCCGGCTGGCCTGGTTGCAGCTCCTCCATGGCGCTGAGAACCGGGAGCTGGCGGATCAGAACCGCATCCGTCTGGTGCCCCGACACCCCATGCGGGGGCGGCTGTTGGATCGCCATGGCCAGGTGATCGCCACCAGCCGACTCACCTACAACCTCTATCTTCAACCGCGCCTGGTCAGCGATTCCAGCTGGCCCGCATTGCGCGATCGGCTGGCCCGCCTGCTGGGTCTCTCCGCCGAGCAGCTGGACCAGAAGCGCCGCAGCGGTGGCTCCGATTCCGGTTACAGGATCGAGCTGGCTGGCCCGCTCAAGCCCCTCCAGGTGCTCCGTTTCCGGGAGCAGGCGGTGAATCTGGAGGGGGCCGAAGTGGATGTCGATTATCTGCGGGCTTACCCCTACGGCAGCCTGGGCGCCCACGTGTTGGGCTACACCAGCGGCATCAACGAGGAGGAATACCAGCGCCTCGAGCCCAAGGGCTATCGCGTCCAGGACCGCATCGGCCGCAGCGGTGTCGAACGGGTGTTCGAATCGCAGCTCAGGGGTGAATGGGGCGGCCAGCAGTTGGAGGTGAACGCGGCGGGCCAGGTGCAGAGGGTGTTGGGGGACAAGCAGGCCCGTGCTGGCAAGGATTTGCGCCTGACCCTGGATCTGGAGCTGCAGAAGGCGGCCGAGAGGGCCCTGAATACCGTGCGTAAGGGCGCCATCGTGGCGCTGGATCCCCAGACAGGGGCGGTGCGGGCGATCGCCAGCCGACCGAACTTTGATCCCAATGTCTTCTCCAACGGTCCCACCACGGCCCAGTGGAATGACCTCAACCGGCCCGAAGCCCCGATGCTTAACCGGGCCTTTCAGGGCTTCCCTCCCGCCAGCACCTTCAAGATCGTCACCACGATCGCCGGGGTCGAATCCGGCCTTTACAACGAGAACTCCACCGTGCCCACCACCAGCTCCTTCTGCTGGGACGGGCTTTGCTACAAGGACCACGGCAGCTTCGGCGCCATCGGCTTTCCGATGGCCCTGGCGGTGAGCAGCAACAGCTTTTTTTACAAGGTGGGCCTGAAGGTCAAGGACGCCGAACTGTTCAAGGCGGCCCGGCGGATGGGCTATGGCAGCCTCACGGGCATTGAACTCACCGATGAGGAGACCCCGGGCCTGCTGGGGGATCGGGCCTGGAAGAAGAAGGTGCTCGGCGAGGATTGGACCGCCGTGGACACGATCACCTCCGCCATCGGTCAGGGGGCCCTGCAGATCACCCCGATTCAGATGGCCCGCCTCTATGCGGCCGTCGCCAACGGGGGCTGGCTGGTGACGCCCCATCTCGTGGAGGGCCATGTGCATCGGCGCTGGCTGGGCCTTAAACCGGAAACCCTCCGCACCCTGCGCAAGGGGCTGCGCATGGTCGTCACCGACGGCACCGCCAAGATCCTCAACGATCCCAGCCTGCCGCCAGTGGCCGGCAAAACGGGCACCGGCGAGGATCCACCCCGCCCTGACCACGCCTGGTTCGGAGGCTACGCGCCGGCCGGTAAACCCACCCTGGTGATCGTGGCCTTCGGTGAGAACTCCGGCGGCTACGGCGGCACGGTGGCGGCGCCCATGGTCAAGGCCCTGATGACCACCTGGTTCAAATCCGCACCGGCCCCGAAGGCGGCCCTGGCTGGACCCTGATCAGGCCACCAGCTCCAACCGGGGCAGATTTCTGTTCAGCAGCTGGCGGTAGAAGCTCCGCAGCTGACGGGTGGCTCCTGCCCAGCCCCAGCGTTCCGCTTCGGTGCGGGCGGCCTGGCGCAGCTGCTCCCGCTGGCCGGGATCGGCCAGCAGTCTTGCGGTGGCCTCGGCGAGGCTGCCGGTCTGATCCGGGTCGTAGAGGCAGCCGTTGATCCCATCGGTGACGATGTCCGGCACACCGCCCCGGTTAGCGCCCACCACGGGGCAGCCGGCGGCCATGGCCTCCAGCAGCACCAGCCCCAGGGTTTCGGTGCTGGAGGGAAACAGGAACGCATCGGCACTGGCATAGGCCGTGGCCAGCTCTTCGCCGCCGAGGTAGCCGACGAAGTGGGTGGCACTGCCCTCGAAGACGCTCTCCAGTTGCTGACGGTGGGGGCCATCTCCCACCAAGGCCAGGCGGGCCTGGGGCAGGGCATCGAGCACGGGCCGGATCCGCTCGATCTGCTTCTCAGCCGAGAGCCGGCCCACGTAGAGCAGCAGGAAGTCCCCTTCGCCGTGCGGCCCCATCAGGCGCTGGCGCATGGCGCTGGAGCGGAGATCTGGGCGGAACAGCTCGGTGTCCACGCCTCGCTGCCAGAGGGCCGTGTGCAGGATGCCGCGCTCGCTCAACTCCTCGACCATGGCCGTGGAGGTGCAGAGATTCAGGGCGGCCTGGTTGTGGGCGACCTTGAGCAGTTCCCAGAGCACGGGTTCCAGCAGGCCGACGCCGTAGTGCTCCAGGTACTTCGGCAAGTGGGTGTGGTAGCTGGCCACCAGGGGCAGCTGACGGCTTCGTGCCATGTAGATCCCTCCCAGTCCGAGGACTGCGGGGTTGACCACGTGCACCAGATCGGGCCCGAAGGCATCGAGCGCTTCGCCCACGGCCAGCCTGGGCAGGGCCAGTTTCAGTTCCGGGTAGAGCGGCAGGGGGATGGCCGGCACTCCCACCACCCTGGCGCCCATGTAGTCGCTGGGGGCCCCTTCCGGGCAAAAGATCACCACCTCGTCCCCGGCGGCCACCAAATGCTGGATCGTCTTGGTCAGCCGGGTGACGATGCCGTCAACCTTTGGCAGGAAGGTCTCGGTGAAAAGGGCGATCTTCACAGGTGCCGCGTTGGGAAGGGGGCCGCGATCGGCGGGTTCAGATCGAGGGTTGCAATGCGGCTGCCTGGCTGCTGGTCCAGGCGGAAACGCAGGGAATCTTGGAACGGTCGCAGCGGTCGGCCCAGCGGCGGGCCACGTCCACCACCTCCGTCAGCAGGCCCCCATCGAGGGTGGTGGGCTTGAGACCCATGTCAATCAGACAGCGGTTGTCAACGATCAGGTCATTCTCGACCGCCTCCTTGCGGGGGTTGGGCAGATAGTTGATCTGGGCGCCGGTGAGGCTGGCCACCTTTTCGGCCAGCTGCTTCACCTGATGGCTTTCGGTCATCTGGTTGAAGATGCGCACCTTTTCGCCAGGCTTGGGCGGGGATTCGATTGCCAGCTGCACACACTTCACTGAATCGCGGATGTGGATGAAGGCCCGGGTTTGGCCCCCTGTGCCATGGACCGAGAGGGGGTAGCCGATGGCCGCCTGGATCAGAAAGCGGTTGAGCACGGTGCCGTAGTCGCCGTCGTAGTCGAAGCGGTTGACCAGGCGGGGATCCCGGTCGGTGAGGTGCGTGTTGGTGCCCCAGACGATGCCCTGGTGCAGGTCGGTGACCTGGATGCCGTCGTTTTTGTTGAAGTAGTAAAAGAGCAGTTGGTCGAGCGTCTTGGTGAGGTGATAGACGCTGCCGGGGTCGGCGGGGTGGAGGATCTTCTCGGTGAAGCGGCTGCCGTCCGGCTGGGGCACCTCCACGGTGAGGTATCCCTCGGGGATGGTGGCGCCCCGGTGAGAGCCGTAGCCGTAGACCCCCATCGTTCCCAGGTGCACGATGTGGGCATTGACGCCGCTTTCAACGATGGCGCAGAGCAGGTTGTTGGTGCCGCTGACGTTGTTGTCGACGGTGTAGCGCTTGGTGGTGCTGGTCTTCATCGAGTAGGGCGCGGCGCGCTGCTCGGCGAAGTGGACGATGGCTTCGGGCTGTTCGTTGCGGAGCAAATCCAGGAGCCGGGCGTAATTGCGGGCAATGTCGATGGACACGAACCGCATGGGCCGGCCACCAACGTCGTTCCAGGCCTTGAGCCGGTCGTGGATGGTGGCGATCGGGGTGAGGGACTCGACCCCCAGATCAATGTCGATCTTGCGGCGACTCAGGTTGTCGACGATGACGACATCGTGGCCTGCGTCTGCCAGGTTGACCGCGCTGGGCCAGCCGCAGAAGCCATCGCCGCCAAGTACGAGAACCTTCACGACTGATACCTCAAGAACGAGCGTTCGCTCCGTGGGGGCAAGCTACTACGGGCGTTCGGCCAAATCGCGTGATGCCGGTGACCGCTGCGGCCGTTAGCTGACCCGGAACGCCAGGGCCACCATCAGGGCCACCAGCAGTGCACCTGCCGCCACCAGCACCAGCGACGAACGGCTGAGGCCCTCGCCGCCCTCCACCAACTTCATGCGCGGCTCCTTGGCGAACGCATTGAGCTTGCCGCCGTCTTCCTCGATGACTGCCATGGGGTCGTGGTGGGGAGGTGGAGGGAAGTTTGGGATTGTTGGTCCGTTCGCCGCCATCCCCGGCACGGAACTTCACGGCTCCTGACCGACGCGCCCATGGCGGGGAGAGCTGGCAAGGGCATCGGGGCGGATCGGTAGGCGCCCGGCGAGGTACGCCGTACGGCCGGCCTGGGTGGCCCAGGCCATCGCCTGGGCCATCGCGGCAGGATCTCCGGCCAAGGCGATGGCGCTGTTGATCAGAAGGGCATCCGCCCCCAGTTCCATGGCTTGGGCGGCCTCGCTGGGCACGCCGATGCCCGCGTCCACCACCACCGGCACCTTGGCGTTCTCAATGATCAAGCCGATGTTGGCGGCATTGCGAATGCCTTGGCCTGACCCGATCGGTGATCCCAGGGGCATCACCGTGGCGCAACCCACCTCCTCCAGGCGCTTGGCCAGAAGGGGATCGGCGTTGATGTAGGGCAGCACCGTGAACCCTTCCGCCACCAGTCGCTCCGCCGCTTCCAGGGTGCCGAACGGGTCCGGCAGCAGATGGCGGCTGTCGGGGATCACCTCCAGCTTGACGAAATCGTTGTCCTCCTGGCCAGCCAGCTTGGCCAGTTCCCTGCCCAGGCGAGCCACCCGGATCGCCTCGTCGGCGGTGGCGCAGCCGGCGGTGTTGGGCAGCATCCACACCTTCGTCCAGTCGATGGCTTCCATCAGGCCCTGGTGACCGGCCGTGGCGGCCTGAACCCGACGAACCGCCACCGTCACGATTGAGCAACCACTGGCCTCCAGGCTGGCCTGCATCACCTCCAGGCTCGGGTACTTGCCGGTGCCCGTCATCAGCCGGCTGGAGAACCATCGCCCGCCGATCACCAGCCCCTCCTTTCCGTTCGAGTTGGCGTCGTGCGGGCGTCCGATGGAGGAGACGGCCGATGGATCTGCGAGGTGGGCCATTCTGCGAACGTACAGCCAGGGGCTGCCGATTGGCAGTCCAACTCCTAGCCTGGCTCCACATATTGCAGTTCCGCCATGCCCGTGATGCTGGCCGCCCAACCGCTTCCCGTCGGCAGCGTGGTGCCGTTCAACGCACCGGCGGTCTCACCCATGGCGGCCGTATCGGCGTTCCAGGCCGAACTCGGGCCGGTGGAAACCTTTGATCCAGCTGCCAGGGCCAAGGATCTGGCGGTTTCCATCCCTCGCATCTGGACGGGTACCTACCAATCGTTCATCGATGGCAAGGTGGTTCCGGCGGAGTTGCGCTTGGCTTCGGTCACACCCATCGGCCAGATGCTTGACCTGCGCGGTGCCCTAACCGTGGCCGGAGTTACCACCCCGGTGCAGGGCAATTTCAATACCAAATCCGACCAACTCGACCTGATCCCATTGGAGGGCAATCCTGGTTCGGCCTTGGAGATAGGGGGCGCTTTTCAGGGGCTCCAGGGGGTTTACCTGGCTGGGTGGAATGCCCCGCGGCTCACCCATCCGGGTGGCATTCTTGATCTTCAGCCCCCCCGTCCAGCCCCCCGGCCTGTGATTCGCCAACGGGTGCCGGTGCGCGGTCTCTGGTGATCGGGGTCTGACCGTTCTTCACCATCTTCATACCCTTGAGGCTGCCCCTAGGGCAGCCTTTTTTTTACGCTGGCTGGCCAGTTTTCTGAAGCATTCGGCTGGGGTGATGGGCCTAAACGATCGTTTTAGGTCTTGCCGTTGGATTCGCTACCGGAGATCGGCGCCGTTGGAATGCCCCGTTTGCGCTCCAGGCTCTTGAGTCGCTTGCGGGCCGTCTTGTTGGTGCCGTCCAATTGCAGCACCTTTTCGTAGGTGGAGAGGGCCTCCTCCGGCTGGCCTTGCCGCTCAAGGGCATAGGCCAGATTGTTGAGCGCCACCGGGTAGTCGGGCTTGGCCTTGAGGGCCGAGCGGTAGTGCCGGATGGCGGTGGCGTAGTTGCTCTGGGCTGCCAGGGCAAAGCCAAGGGCGTTCTGGATCAGGGCCTGGGCCTCCGCCGGTTCGGCCTGGGCTTGCTTAGCTGCCAGCTTCAAGGTGGAAGCCGCCTGGCCATACAACCGCTTGCGCAGCTGCACCGATCCGAGTTCGTAGAGATCGTCAGGGGAGGGCTCCTTGCCCTTGGTTCGCTCCTCGAGCCGAATCAGGGAGCTTTCATCGGAGCGAACACGCAGGATCTGGCGGGCGACCACCACGGCCGCCCCACCAAGAATGACCAGGAGCGCGATCAGGTAGGCCTGGGGAAGGAGCCAATCCATCGGGCCTGCTGGGGAGAGTGGAACGTCAGGCCTTGGCGGCGCTCACCACGGTGCTGAAGCTGGTGGGGTCCACCACGGCGAGCTGGGCAAGCATTTTGCGGTTCAACTGCACCTCGGCCTTCTTGAGACCACCGATCAGACGGCTGTAGCTGAGGCCGTTGATCCGGGCCGCTGCGTTGATCCGGGCAATCCAGAGACGGCGAAAATCGCGCTTGCGGCGACGACGGTCGCGGTAAGCGTTGCAGAGGGCCTTCATCACCCGCTGGTTCGCCGTGCGGAACTGGGAGCCGTTGCCGCCGCGGAAACCGCGGGCCAGGCGCAGGATCTTGTTACGGCGTTTACGGGCGACGTTGCCCCTCTTGACGCGGGCCATGGTGGTTAATCAGCGAAAGGTGGGTGGACGTTGCGGAGCGTGCCGCGAGCTCTCAGCGGCTGTAGGGCAACATGGCGCGCACGTTGTCGGCGTCGCGCTCGTCGACGACGGCCATGGTGCCGAGATAGCGCTTGCGCTTAGGGCTCTTGTGATCGAGCAGGTGGTTAAGAAATGCGCGGCGGCGCATGAACTTACCGGTGCCGGTGGCTTTGAACCGCTTGGCGGCAGCTTTGCGGGTCTTCAGCTTCGGCATTGCTCGCTCTCGTGCGCAAACAAGCAAAGTACGACGCGGACCTGCCTTCCGCCAACTCCCTGGCGCTTCTTCGCTGATGTCACCCCTCTTTCCGGCCCTCCTGCGCCGCCGCTTCCGGCGGTCAACCTTGCTGGTCGCAGCGGGTCTGACGGGATCGATGTTGTTGGCGCCGGGGTGCCGGGCTGGATCCGTAGTGCACTGGCCGGTGCCGGTGCCGCCCGCGATTCAACCGACAGACCCGCTGTTGTGGGTTGCCCTTGCCGACCATCTGGGCCCCCGCCAGGGGTCGGATCCGGCCAAGACGGCCGCCCTGCGCCTGGAGAGCGCTTCCGGTTCTCCGCTGCTGCTCACGGATGCGGCCGGCCGGAGGCTGAGTGCCCCATCCCTGGAGCTCCTCTGGCAGTCTCTGCCCCTGCGGGATCCGCTCACGATCGCCCGCACCGTGTTGGGTCCATTTCCCAGCTATGAGCGGGCTGAGCAGGTGGCGGAGGCCTGGCGGCGCCAGGGGGTGACCGCCGTGATTGCCCACCCTGGTGAGTGGGAGGTCTGGGCCGGCCCCGGCGTTCCGTCTCCTTCCTTGACCGATGGTCCGCTCAAGGCCCGTCAGTTGCGGACCGAAGTGCGCCAGCGGCTGGTGCTGG
Source organism: Synechococcaceae cyanobacterium ELA445 (assembly GCA_037134455.1). Taxonomy (GTDB): domain Bacteria; phylum Cyanobacteriota; class Cyanobacteriia; order PCC-6307; family Cyanobiaceae; genus ATX-6F1. The sequence goes on from JBAXME010000064.1 coordinate 11,913, forward strand.
CCAGCCGGGAGCCCTCCGGATCGCGCAGACCCCTGGAGGGGCCCTTGCGCCTGAGCGCTCCGGGGGGCCTGCGCTGGGCTGGGGGTGTTTACCAGGGGCCGTTTCTGCTTCAGGCGGATGCCTATGGCAGTTGGAGCTTGATTGAGCAGGTCCCGCTGGAGCGCTATCTCCAGGGGGTGCTGCCCCATGAAATCGGTGCGGGGGCACCGGCCGCGGCCCTGGAGGCCCAGGCGGTGTTGGCCCGCACCTGGGCCCTGCGCAACCGGCACCGTTTCGCGGTCGACGGCTATCACCTCTGTGCCGACACCCAGTGCCAGGTGTACGGCGATCCCCGCCAGGCGGGGGTGGGCGTGCGAGGGGCGATCCTGGCCACCCGGGCCCTGGTGCTCGGTTGGGAGGGCCAACCAATCCATGCCGTGTACCACGCCAGCAATGGCGGCATCGCCGCTGGCTTTCAGGAAGCTTGGGGTGGTGCGCCGCTGCCTTACCTGACGGCCCAACCGGATGGACCGGCGGCGTTCGAGCGCACCTTCGCTTTGCCGCTGCGGCCCATCACGCGGCTAGGCCAGTTGCTGCAGCAGGGGGGAGGGGCCTATGGCGCCGACCATCCCCTTTTCCGCTGGCGGCGTTCCCTGGATCGGGAGCAGATCACACAGGCCCTTGCGGGGTTGGCCCCCGCCGTGGGGGACCCCCAGCGGCTGACGGTGCGAGATCGGGGACCCAGCGGCCGGGTGCTCGCCCTGGAGGTGCAGGGCTCCAACGGCAGCCAGGTTCTGCGTTTCGATGCGATCCGGCGCACCTTTCGTAAGTTGCCCAGCACCCTGTTCGTGCTGACGCCGGAGGGGCCTGGTGTCTGGCGGTTCGAAGGCGGTGGCTTTGGCCACGGCGCCGGGCTCTCCCAAGCGGGGGCCATGGATCTGGCTCGGCGTGGTTGGCCTTCCCGTCGGATCCTGCAGCACTACTACCCCGGCACGGAGCTCCTGCCTCTTCAGGCCTTGGCGCTGGCTCCCTGATCCGTGGCCTTTAAACTTCCTCAACTTTTGGGACCGCCATGGCCGCGAACGGCAGCACGACGGCTACCGATCGCCGGCGGGTCAAGGCTTCCCTCTTCCTGATCGCCTGCTTCATCGCCGGGTTGGCCCCCCATGCCCTTGAACCCACCAAGAGCGTGCTGCCGGCGCTGACGCTGACCTTGATTTTGGGGATCTACAGCCTGCGCACCGTGTTGTTGGGGCTCCGCAGGCGCCTCGTCGCCCAGGCAGCCGTCTCCCCACCGGAGCCCCTGCCGCTGCAGAACCCGGAGTGCGCCGCGATCGAGTCCGCGGTGGATGTGGTGGTGGCGGCCCGGGATGAGGAGGCGGTGATCGGTCGGCTGGTGGAGCGGATCGCCCAGCTGCGCTATCCCGCTGGCCAGCTGCTGCTCTGGGTTGTCGATGACGGCAGCGAGGACCGCACGCCCCAGCTGCTCGAGGATCTCAGGAGTCAGTACCCCTTCCTACGCCTGGTGCGACGGGGTCGCGACGCGGGAGGAGGCAAGTCGGGGGCCCTCAACACGGTGCTGCCCGAGTTGGAAGGTCGCTGGATGCTGGTGCTGGATGCCGATGCCCAGTTGCAGCCGGATGTGCTGGAGCGGCTGCTCCCCTTCGCCGAGGCGGGTGGATGGTCGGCTGTGCAGCTGCGCAAGGCAGTGGTCAACGCCGATGTGAACCTGCTCACCCGTGCCCAGGCCATGGAGATGGCTCTCGATGCCGTGGTGCAGGAAGGCCGTCTCGACGCCGGTGGCGTTGCCGAGTTGCGGGGCAACGGCCAGCTGCTGCTGCGGGAGGCGATCCAGGCCTGCGGTGGCTTCAATGAGGCCACGGTGACCGATGACCTTGATCTGAGCTTTCGGTTGCTGCTCGAGGGCCGCTCCATCGGCGTCCTCTGGGACCCTCCCGTCCAGGAGGAGGCGGTGCTTGCTTTGGGGGCCCTCTGGCGCCAGCGGCAGCGCTGGGCGGAAGGCGGCCTGCAGCGTTTTTTCGATTACTGGCCAGGACTGGTCTCAGGCCGCCTGAATCTGAGCCAGAAGCTGGATCTCAGCAGTTTCTTCCTGCTGCAATACGCACTGCCGGTGGTCGCGCTGGCCGATCTGCTCGGCTCCCTGCTCACCGGTACGCCGCCGGCGATCTGGCCCCTGTCCCTGGTGGTCCTCTGCCTCTCGGGTCTGGCCATCCGCCAGGGCTGCCGTCGGCCCAGTGAGGGCCCTGCCCTCCCCAGCGCGGATCCGGTCTCACTGGTGCTGACCATCCTCTATCTGGTCCACTGGTTCGTGGTGATTCCCTGGGTGGTCGTGCGCATGGCGGTGCTGCCCAAGCGGCTGGTCTGGGCCAAGACCTTGCACATCGGCACCCTGCCGGAGGCCGACCTCAGCACCCAGGTCACCTGAACGGTTCCCCTGCTCGATCTTGGGAACTTCTGGTCGTAGGGCTCAGGCCGCCTCCCCCTCCTCAAGGGGACCATCCAGTTCGACCACTTCGCCGTTGAAGAAGTCGGCCAGGCGCCTGGCATTTTCATCGAGGGGATCTCTTTCGCTGACTAATTTTTGACTTGAGGCTCCCTCCTGCGTCGCTGGGGGTGGTGAGAAGGCCGGTGCTGGTGCCGCTGCTGCTGCCGCTTCCGGTGGAGGCGCCGGTGGAGACAATTGGGCTGCAGGGGCTGCCCTTGGGCTTGGGTTGGCAGCTGGGGCGCGGTGGGTTTGTGGGGCAGGGGAAGGGGTTGCCGGAGTTGCTGGGGTGGGGCCAGCGGCAGACCCTTCCAGCACCACCTGGTGAGGAGCGCCGAGGGCCAGGGCCACGGCTTTCTCCAGTAGTGGCAGTCGGCTCTGCACCATGGCCACCCAGGGGCCGGCCACCCGGACCACGGCCCGCTGGCTATCCAGCCGCACCAGTTCCGCCTGCTGGGAGAGCAACATGCGGGTGGAGGGCAGCTCCAGGGACGCCAGGATCTGTTGCCAGAGCTCCCCAAGTCCTTGCTCCCGAGCCGCTTTCGGCGCCGCTGCGGCTGGTGCGGGCGCAGGGGGCTGTGGGCTCTGCACGGGGGCCGTGGTG
>JBAXME010000065.1:0-14155 GCA_037134455.1 Synechococcaceae cyanobacterium ELA445
CTCACCGTTAGCCCCAACCCCATGGTCGCCGCCCCTCCCGTGTCCATCGACACCCTCAACATCAACAGCATCCGCTTCCTCGCAATCGACGCTGTCAATAAATCGAATTCGGGTCACCCGGGCCTACCGATGGGGGCGGCTCCCATGGCCTACGCACTCTGGGATCGGGTGCTCCGGCACAACCCCAAGAACCCCCAATGGTTCAACCGCGACCGCTTCGTGCTCTCCGCCGGCCACGGCTGCATGCTGCTCTACGCGCTGCTGCACCTGAGCGGCTACGACAGCGTGAGCATTGAAGACATCAAGCAATTCCGCCAGTGGGGCTCCAAAACCCCCGGCCACCCCGAAACCTTCGAGACCGCGGGCGTAGAGGTGACCACCGGTCCCCTGGGCCAGGGCATCGCCAACGCCGTGGGCCTGGCAATCGCCGAGGCGCATCTGGCGGCCCAGTTCAACAAGCCCGGCCACACCCTGGTGGATCACCACACCTACGTGATCATGGGCGACGGCTGCCACCAGGAAGGCATCTCCGGTGAGGCGGCCTCCCTGGCTGGCCACCTTGGCCTTGGCAAGCTGATCGCCCTTTACGACGACAACCACATCACCATCGACGGCGACACCGGCGTGTCGTTCACCGAGGATGTGATGAAGCGCTACGAGGCCTACGGCTGGCACGTGCAGCACGTGGCCGACGGCAACACCGACGTGGAAGCGATCACCCGGGCGATTGAGGCGGCCAAAGCGGTCACCGACAAGCCCAGCCTGATCAAGGTCACCACCACCATCGGCTACGGCTCCCCCAACAAGGCCAACACCGCTGGCGTCCATGGCGCGGCACTCGGAGCGGAGGAGGCCGAACTCACCCGCAAGGCCCTTGACTGGAGCTACGGCCCGTTCGAAGTGCCGCAGCCGGCCTACGACCATTGGCGCGAGGCGATCAGCCGTGGCGCAACAGCCGAAGCCCAATGGAATGAGGTGCTGGAGGCTTACCGCACCGCCTATCCCGCTGAAGCCGCCGAATTCGAGCGACGCCTCCGGGGTGAGCTCCCCCAGGGCTGGGACGCCAACTTGCCCAGCTTCACCCCCGCCGACAAGGGGCTGGCCACGCGCCAGCACTCCTACAACGCGCTCAATGCCATTGGCCCCCTCCTGCCCGAGTTGATCGGCGGATCCGCCGACCTCACCCACTCGAACCTCACCGACATCAAGGGGGAGAAGAGCTTCCAGAAAGGGGCCGAGGCCAACCGTTACCTGCACTTCGGCGTGCGCGAGCACGCCATGGCGGCGATCCTCAACGGCTTGGCCTACCACGGCAGTGGCCTGGTGCCCTACGGCGGCACCTTCCTGGTGTTCGCGGGCTACGCCGTCGGCGCCATTCGCCTCTCGGCCCTCAGCGAGCTGGGGGTGATCTACGTGTTCACCCATGACTCGATCGGCCTGGGCGAAGACGGCCCCACCCACCAGCCGGTCGAGACCCTCGCTTCGCTGCGCTCCATCCCCAATCTGCTGGTGCTCCGCCCTGGTGATGGCAATGAAACCAGTGGCGCCTATCAGGTGGCCGTCAACAACCGCAAGCGCCCCACGGTTCTGGCCCTCAGCCGTCAGGCGGTGCCCAACCAGGCCAACTCCAGCGCCGCATCCGTGGCCAAGGGTGCCTACATCCTGGAGGATTCCAATGGCACGCCCGATCTGATTCTGATTGCCTCCGGCACCGAACTCGACCTGGCGGTCCAGGCCGCCAAGGTGCTTCGGGCCGAGGGCAAGAACGTTCGGGTGGTGTCGATCCCCTGTGTGGAGCTGTTTGAGGAACAGGACGAGGCCTACCGCGAGAGCGTGCTGCCCTCTTCGGTGCGCAAGCGTGTGGTGATCGAGGCCTCCAGCTCCTTCGGCTGGCACAAGTACACCGGCTTCGATGGCGACACCGTCTCGATCGACCGCTTCGGTGCCTCAGCCCCCGGCCCCCTGCTGCTCGAGAAGTTCGGCTTCACCGTGGACAACGTGGTGGCGAAGGCGAAAGCACTGGGGTGAGGGGCGTCAGCCACCACCCTCCAGCCCAGACGAATTCAGCCCTTCCCAAGGGCAGAACAAGCCTCGCCTTTCGGCGGGGCTTTTTATTGACCTGTAGGTGGCCCATTACCACTCACCTGTGCAAAGCGTCCGAGGCAGGAAACCTCTGGGCAGCCGCCGCTGACGGGTTTGATCCGTTGCCGAATCGCTGTCCCAATGACAATGGAATCTGATGACCAGCAAGCCTGCCATCCTCAAGAACAAGCAGAACATTGGCGCTGAGAAGGCTCGTGGCTGGATGCTTCGCGTCATTGGCCAAGATCAACCACTCTTGGCCAGGAAAACCTCGAAATCCACAACTAGAGCCGTCAGAAAAAACGGTGATACGCGTTAATTTTCCACCTTTCCACCACCGCTTGACGGCAAATCGAATGGCCTTCGGCCCATGGGGCTGACCCGCATCAACTATTGATACTGATTCTATTCTTCCCCTGAAGATGAGATCAGCTCTTTCAAGCTGGTGCTCAAAGGAGGCAATTGCAATTGGGCCGCGGCAGGCACCTGCTTCTCCCGTGAACAGAACAGCAGTCCCGATAAGCAAGCCAAGCCATCTTTTCATTATCCACAACCTGAACTGCCCAATCCATCATGGGCCCAATCAGCGGTCCTGGCGCGGCGACGCCAACAGCAGCGCCACCGCACTCACCACCAGCACCAGGGTGGAGAGCACCTGAATCTGCGCAGAAATTTCCCGCTGGAAAGCCCCTGCCAGATAGAGCGGCAAGGTCACCGTCTCGCCGGCTGTGAAACTGCTGATCACGTAGTCGTCAAACGACAGTGAGAAAGAGAGCAGGGTGGCCGCCAGCAGCCCCGGCACCAGCAGAGGCAGGGTGACGCGGCGGAAGGCCGCCAGGGGCGTGGCCCCCAGATCCTGGGCCGCCAGCTCCAGGGTGGGATCGAACCCCGCCAACCGGGCTTTGAGGGTCAAGGCTGCATAGCTCAGGCAAAAGAGGCTGTGGGAGAGCACCAAGGTGAGCGGACCGCGGGGCAGATCGATGCCCACGAACAGGTTCAGCAAAGCCGTGGCCATCACGATCTCCGGGTTGGTGAGGGGCAAAGCCAGGAGCAGCTCGATCGAGCGGCCGCCGCGCACTCGGGCGCGGCTGAGGGCCAGGGCCATCAGGCCCCCGAGCAGCACCGCAAGCAGGGCCGCCGCCAGGGACAGGCCCAGGCTGGTGAGGAAGGCATCGGTGAGGGCTTGATCCCGCAGAGGATGGCGCCAGTTCTCCAGGGTGAAGCCCTGCCAGATCAGGTTGAAGCGCCCGCGGGGGGCGTTGAAGCTGAACAGCACCGTGACCGCCACCGGGGCATAGAGCAGCCCATAGGCCAGCGCGCTCCAGATCCCCAGTAACCAGCCCCCTGTCCTGGTCATGGCAGCGGCAGGTCGTCGACGCCGCGGCCCCGCAGCTGCAACAGCACCGCAGCCGTGATCAGGGCCATGAGCACCAGGGTCAGGGCCGCCGCCCGCGGCGCCTGCAGCTGCACCAGCAGCAGGTTCTCGATCGAGTTGGCGATCATGCGGTCGTTGGGGCCGCCGAGGAACTTCGGATTAACCACATCGCCGGCGGCGGGGATCAGGCTCAGCAAGATCCCCGCCCCGAGCCCCGGCAATGACAGGGGCCAGACCACCTGGGTAAAACTCCGCAGCGGGCCGGCATGCAGATCGTCTGCGGCCTCGAGCAGCCGGGGATCGATCCGCTCCATCGCCACCACCAGGGGCAGCACCAAAAAGGGCAACAGGTTGTTGGTGAGCCCCAGGATCACCGCCGTGGGTGTGTTCAGCAGTCGCCCATCCCGCAGCACCCCCAGCCCATCGAGCCAACCGGTGAGTCCCAAGCCAGCCACCAGATTCAGCACCGGTCCGCTGTCCCCCAGCAGGCTGGTGAAGGCAATCGCCCGCACCAGATAGGAGGTGAGCGAGGGCAGCACCACCAGGCCGACCAACAACGGCTGCCAGCGGCCACCATGGAAACGGATGGCGAAGGCGAGCGGGTAGGCCAGCACCAGACCGAGGAGCGTGGCGATCAAGGCAAAGCCAAACGAGCGCACCAGGATCGGGCCATAGGCCTGCAGCACCTCGGTGTAGTTGGCCAGCCGTCCCCGGAACACCGTCTCCAGGCCAAAGCGGCTCACGGGCTCCGACAAGGACAGCGGCACCAGCCCCAGCAGGGGGAGCACATAGAGCCCGATCAGCCAGATCAGGCCCGGCGCCAGCAGCAGCCAGGGCCACCATCGCCGCCGCCGATCGGCTTCAGCCCTCGGTGATCTCGGCAAAACGCTCCTCCCAGCGGGCCTCTTCCTGATCGCCCAGGGGGCCAAAGATGTGCAGCCGCTGGCGGGTCGCCGCATCGGGGAACATCAGTGGATTGGCCGCCAGGGCTGCGGTGGCCGGGTCCTTGGCCAGGATCTCGCGCACCCCCTCCACCGGCGAGATGTACTGCACGGCGGCGGCGATGCGGGCCGCCTCAACGGGTTCATAGACCCAGTTCATCCATTGGGCCGCCTCCTGGCGGTGGCGGGCCCCCTTGGGCATCAGCATCAGATCCGCCCAGAGCACACCTCCGCTCTCGGGCACCAAAAAGCGCAGGTCTGGCTGTTCCAGGGCCAGCTGGGCCACATCCCCCGACCAGCCGATGCAGGCGGCCAGGTTCCCCGCCAGCAGATCGTTCTGGTAGTCGTTGCCGGTGAAGCGGCGGATCTGGCCATCGCGGCGGGCCTTCTCCAGCCGATCGAAGGAGGGCTGGGCGGCCTCCCAGGTGGGCCTGCTGATGTCCTTGCCATCGGCCAGCATCAACAGGCCCATGGTGTCGCGCATCTCCAGAAGCGCCGAGACCCGCCCCTTCAGCTTGGGATCGAACAGGTCATCGATGCTGCGCAATTCCCGGCCGGTGGCCTTGATGTTGTAGGCAATGCCGGCGATGCCCGTCTGCCAGGGCAGGCTGTAGCGCTGCTGGGGATCCCAGGAGGGGTTGCGCAGCGAGGGGATGAGATGGCGGGCGTTGGGCACCTCCGCCAGGGGCAGGGGCTCCACCCAGCCCAACCGGATCAGCCGCTCGGCCATCCAGGAGGTGAGCACCACCAGGTCCTGGGCCAGGGGTTGGCCGGCGGCCAGCTGCGGCCGGATGCGCGCAAAAAACTGGCGCACGTCGTTGACATCCTCGACGTAGCGCAGGTTGATGCCGGTGTCCTTGCGAAAGCGCTCGACGCTGCCAGGGGCGCCGGGCTGGCCAGGGTCGATGTAAAGGGGGAAGGAGGAGATCACCAGCTCGCCGCCCCGATCACCCCCGCCAGAGGTGGCGCTCCCTCCCGGACCCCGGCCACAGGCCTGCAGCAGCGATGGCATGACCACGGCACCAGCAGCGCCCCCAGCGAGGCGGCGCAGGAAGGCTCGACGGCCACGGGGTGAGACGGGCATGCTCATGGCGCGGGTACCTCCAGCAGGTGGGTATCGGCCGGATGCCAACGGCACCACAGCTCCTCTCCAACGCGCAGATCGTCGGGCAGGGCGGCATGGGTGTCGATGGCGATCAGGGGCAGGTCGTCGGCGCCGCACAAGCGCACCTCCACCGTGGCCCCCTGGAAAGCCAGCTCCCGCACCCGCGCCTTCAGCCCCCGCTCCCCCGCCGCCGGCGGGTTGGCACTGAGCCGCAGGCGCTCGGGCCGCAGCAGCCTCAGACCCTCGCCGGGCCCCTCCGGCAACAGGTTGGCGGCCCCCAGGAAGCTGGCCACCACGGCGCTGCGGGGGTGGTCATAGAGCTGGCGGGGGGTGCCCACCTGCTCCAGGCGGCCCCGGTGCAGCACCGCCAGGCGATCGCTGAGGCTGAGGGCCTCCTCCCGGTCGTGGGTGACGAGCAGGAAGGTGATGCCCACCTCCCGTTGAATGCGCTTGAGCTCCGAGCGCATGGTGCGGCGCAGGTCGGGGTCCAGGGCGGCCAGGGGTTCATCCAGCAGCAGGGCGGCCGGGGCATTCACCAACGCCCGCGCCAGGGCCACCCGCTGCTGCTGGCCGCCCGAGAGCTGGTGGGGCCGCCGCCGGGCCAAATCCGACAACCGCACCACCTCCAGGGTCTCCCCCACCCGTCGGCGGATCTCCGGTGCCGCCAGGCGCTGGGAGCGGGGCCCAAAGGCCACGTTGTCCCAGACGCTGAGGTGGGGGAAGAGGGCGTAGTTCTGGAACACCAGGTTCACGGGCCGCCGGTGGGGGGGCGCCTCGGTGAGATCGCGGCCCTGCAGCAGGATCCGGCCCGCCTGGGGGCGCTCGAAGCCGGCAATCAGGCGCAGGGTGGTGGTCTTGCCGCAACCGGAGGGGCCCAGCAGGGAGAAGAACTCTCCCGCCGCAATCGAGAGGCTCAGATCCTCCACCGCGGCTGATTCGCCAAAGCGCCGGCACACCTGGCGCAGGCCGATCACCTCAGAGCCACCGGCAGGGTGAACGTCAGCGCTGGTGCCGTTCTTGGTGGCAGGCTTCGTGAGCAGATCGGCTGCGCGAATAGACCACTGTCTAGCAATGGTGCCCCTGCTCTGAATGTCCACCATGACGATTCCTTCTGTTGATGTGGTGGTAGTCGGCGCAGGCCTCTCCGGGCTGATCTGTGCCCGCGAGCTCAGGCGCCAGGGCCTGGCGGTGCAGCTGCTGGAGGCGCGGGAGCGTTGGGGCGGACGGATGCATGGCCACACCAGCGGCTCCGGCCTGCGGGTGGACCTGGGTGGTCAGTGGGTCGGTGCCACCCACCACCGGCTGATCAGCCTGCTGGAGGAGTTCGGCCTGGCCCGGTACCCCACCTATTACGACGGCGAGGGGCTGTTCCACTGGCAAGGGAAGACCCACCGGGCCGGCGTGGAGCACGACTTCCAGTCCAGCCTGCTGTTCTTCAAGCCCCAGGAGCTGGGTTTGCCGGAGAGCGAGGTGGCCGAAACCCTGGCCCTGCAGCGGCGCTTTGCAGAGCTGGTGAAGCAGGTGCCGCAAGACGCTCCCTGGAGCGCGCCCGATGCCGAGGCCCTGGATCGAATCAGCATCGAGGGCTGGCTGCAGGGGCAGGGGGCTGGCGAGTTGGCGCGCTACCCGTTCGCATGGCTGAGCCGGGTGGGGGGCTCCGGCGGTTTCGAACCCCACGAGAGCTCCCTGCTGCACCTGGCCTGGACCCAGGCGGTGGCCCCCCAACACGAAACACCGGAGGCCTATCTGGTGGAAGGGGGCATCGCCCAGGTGGCCGAACGGTTGGCCGCCGACCTGCAGGACGACCTCCGCCTGCGGGCGCCAGTGGAGGCGATCGAACAGGGCGATGGCAGCGTGCGGCTGAGCCTCGGCTGCGGTGAGGTGGTGCAAGCCGGCGCGGCGGTGGTGGCGATTCCGCCCCCCCTGCGGCTGGGGATCCACTTCAGCCCGGCCCTGCCGCCGCAGTGGACCAGCCTGCTGCAGCGCTCGCCCATGGGCTCGATGGTGAAGGTGCTGGCCATCTACCAGCGGCCCTTCTGGCGCGAGCGGGGCCTCAACGGCCTGGGCATCGGCCCCCTGCCCACCCTGGAGCTCACGGTCGACAGCTCAGCGCCGGGGGGACCGGGAATCCTGGCGAGCTTCATCGCCGGCGAGCGGGCCGTGCGCTGGCAACGGCTGGGCCAGGCGCAACGGCGCCGGGCAGTGCTGGACGACCTGGCCACATGGTGGGGACCGCAGGCCGCCGAACCCGAAGAGTTGGTGCTCCACAACTGGAACGAAGAAAGCTGGAGCACCGGCGCCTTCACCAGTTTTGTCACCCAGGGAGCCTGGACCACCTACGGGCCCATCTGGCAACAACCCCACGGCCGGGTGGTCTGGGCCGGCACCGAAGCCGCCAGCCGCTGGCCCGGCTATTTCGAAGGGGCGATTGAAGCGGGATTAGCGGCGGCGGAGCAGGTGCGGGGGTTGCTGGGGGGCAAACCAGCAACCTGACCTGGACGTGAACCTGGAGGGCCGTCAGCCGCCCAGCCCATCACACCCCCACCGGCTCTCCAGCCTTCTTCTGCTCCGCCAGCACCTTCTCCAGCCCCTCGAGATCCTCATCGGTGATCTTGGTCTGCATCGGGCAGTGCTTGGGCCCGCACATGGAGCAGAACTCCGCCTGCTTGTAGATGTCCGCCGGCAGGGTTTCGTCGTGGTACTCGCGGGCCCGTTCGGGATCCAGGGACAGCTCGAACTGTTTGTTCCAATCGAAGGCGTAGCGGGCGCGGCTGAGTTCGTCGTCGCGGTCGCGGGCCCCCGGGCGGTGGCGGGCGATGTCGGCGGCGTGGGCGGCGATCTTGTAGGCGATCAGGCCCTCGCGCACGTCTTCGGCGTTGGGAAGACCCAGGTGCTCTTTCGGGGTCACATAGCAGAGCATGGCCGTGCCGTGCCAGCCCGCCAGGGCGGCACCGATGGCGCTGGTGATGTGGTCATAGCCCGGCGCAATGTCGGTAACCAGCGGGCCGAGAACATAGAAGGGCGCCTCGCTGCACTCCTCCATCTGCTTCTTCACGTTGAACTCGATCTGATCCAACGGCACATGGCCCGGACCCTCCACCATCACCTGCACATCGTGTTTCCAAGCCCGGCGGGTGAGTTCACCGAGGGTCTTCAGCTCGGCCAGCTGGGCGGCGTCGGAGGCGTCGTGCTGGCAACCGGGCCGCAGCGAATCACCGAGCGAAAAACTGCAGTCGTAGCGCTTGAAGATCTCGCAGATGTCTTCGAAGCGGGTGAACAGTGGGTTTTGCTTGTGGTGGTAGAGCATCCACTGGGCCAGGATGCCGCCGCCCCGGCTCACGATCCCCGTGAGGCGTCCCTTCACCAATGGCAGGTGCTCGATCAGCAGGCCGGCGTGGATGGTCTGGTAATCCACCCCCTGCTGGCAGTGCTTCTCGATGATGTGCAGGAAGTCGTCGGCATCAAGCTTCTCAATCGAGCCGTGCACGCTTTCGAGCGCCTGATACACCGGCACCGTGCCGATCGGCACGGTGGAGGCGTTGATGATCGCCGTGCGCACCTCATCGAGGTTCACGCCCCCGGTGGAAAGATCCATCACCGTGTCGGCGCCGTACTTGACCGCCAACTTCAGCTTGGCCACCTCCTCGTCGAGGTCAGAAGCATTGGGCGAAGCGCCGATGTTGGCGTTCACCTTGCACCTGCTGGCGATGCCGATCGCCATCGGCTCCAGGTTGGGGTGGTTGATGTTGGCGGGGATGATCATGCGACCCCGGGCCACCTCCTCCATCACCAGGCTCTCCGGCAGGTTCTCCCGCCGGGCCACAAACACCATCTCCTCGGTGATCAGACCTTGGCGGGCGTAGTGCATCTGGGACACGTTGGCCGTGCCGCGACGCTTCTCAATCCAGGAGCTGCGCATGATCGTTCGCTCGGGCGGGGGTGGAGGGCAGGGCAGCGGACAAACGGCTGAGCGAGGTCGTCTCCGGAGCCGATGCCCACCGGGCCCGAAGGCGACGGCGGATCTCGGGGCACTTCCCTGCGCCGGCATGACCCGGATCAGGTTCGGAGGGTGTGATCTCAGCCCAGGCCTGATGTGCGGCCGGGCACCCCTAGTGACGAACGAAACCTAGCAAGGCTTTATGCCTGCAGACCGTTGAGGGAGGCGGCCACCACGCGGTGGTCCGGATCCTGCTGCAGCCCTGCGAGCAACTCGCGAGCACAGCCGCCAATGGCCCCGTCGGCGGCCTGGTGCTCCTCGCGCACCAACCGCGCCAGGATCTCAGCGCCGCCCACCCGCACGCTGCCGTCTCCATCGAGCACCGCCATCCGGGCCAGCTCCAGCAAGGACCCTGGCGCCATCTCGGGCTGCTCGGCAAAGGCCGAAAGGATGCTGCAGCGCACCAGCCACTGGCCGTCCCGCTCGAAGGCCATCTTCAGCAACGGCCATGAGCGCTCCACCCCATAACTCACCAGGGCATTGGCTGCCTCGGCCCGCACGTTCGCATCACCGTCTTGGTGCAGGGCCTCCACCAGGGCCCCCCAGGCCGCCTCGTTGCGTTTGAACCCCAGGCCGGCGCAGCTCAAGGAGCGCACCATGAATGCCTCCTGCTCCAGGCCCAACAGCAGCAAGGGCACCGCCTGGTCGGCATCCACCTGCCGCAACCCCGCCAAGGCTGGCATCGACCGGCTGGGATCACCGGAGGCGATGGCCTGCCTCACCCCCTCAAGATCCATGGCTCCTCTTCCCCTTAGGGGCTGTCCTTCTGGGACCGTAGGGCCTCCAGCAGAGCCCGGCGGCGCTGGCCCCGTCCGATGGCACTGGTGGCCAGCAGGCCGGTGCCGATCAACAGGGCCGGCAGGGCTTGAAGCCGGTCGCGGTCCTGGCGGGTCAGCAGGGCCAGCAGGGCCAGCAGGATCAACAGCGGCGAAGCCAGGGCCAGCAGGCGGCGGGTCATGGCTGCCGCTCCAGCCAGCGCAACAGGCTGAGGGTGAGGGTGCGCACCCCCACCGCCAGGGAGCCCTCGTCGGGATCAAAGCTGTTGCTGTGAAGGGGTGAGCAACCACCGGGTCCCGCCACCCCCAGGCGGAACATGGTGCCCGGGCAGTTCTCCAGCAGCATGGCGAAATCCTCGGCCCCCAGGGAGGGTTGCTCCAGGCGGCGCACCTGGCCCCGCCCCAGCAGCTGCACCCCAGCCTCCTCCACCAGCTCCGTAAGCACAGGATCGTTCTGGACCGGCGGCGCGATGCAGCGATAGCGCACCCGGGCCTCGCCGCCATGGCCCCGGCAGAGGGCTTGCACCGTGTCCTCGATCCAGCCCGGCAACTGGGCATGCACATCGGGATCCAGACAGCGCACGGTGCCGAGCAGGCGCACGTGGTCAGCGATCACGTTGAACGCCTTGCCGCCCTCGATCCGCCCGAAGCTCACCACCACAGGATGGAGGGCATCAAGGCGGCGGCTGATGGCCTCCTGCAGGCCGCTCACCACCCGGGCGGCGATCCAGATGGCATCGGTGCTCTGGTGCGGCCTGGCCCCATGGCCCCCTTCCCCCAGCACCTCCACCTCCAATTCCCCGGCGGCGGCGGTGAGGCCACCGCTGCGCACCCCGATTGTGCCCACCGGCAGGCTGGGGAACACGTGAACCCCGAACAGGGCCTCCACCCCGTCCATCGCCCCGTCGGCCACCATCCAGGAGGCCCCCTGGGCGATCTCCTCGGCGGGCTGGAACAGCAGCCGCACCCGCCCTTGTAGCTGATCCGCCAGGGGGGCCAGCAGTTGGGCCACCCCCAGACCGATGGCCGTGTGCAGGTCATGGCCGCAGGCATGCATCAATCCCTGGCGACTGGAGGCGAAGGGCAACTCCGTGCGCTCCTCCACCGGCAGGGCATCCATGTCGACGCGCAAGGCCGCCAGGGGCCCATGGGCCGGCCCCAGTTCCGCCACCACGCCGGTGCGCCCCACCCCTTCCCGCACCCGCCAGCCCAGCTGCCTCAGCTCGCCCGCCACCAGGGCGGCCGTCTGATGCTCGTCCCCGCTCAGCTCAGGGTGGGCATGGATGTGCCGGCGCAGGCCGATCCACTGGGGCAGCGCCTCCTGGGCGACCCGCTCCAGCTGGTGGGTGTGCCAGAGATCGATGGGGGCCGTGGCTGTCAATGGCTTCTCAAGGGGTCGGGAGCATCACGGGCGCAGGGCGAGGAAATCCTCGAGGGCGTGCACGGGGTTCGGCGGCCAGCGCCGTTGCTGCAGCAGCCATTCTGGCTGGCTGTAGCGGGGATCCAGCCCCGAGGCCGCGGCCCAGTTGCTCTCGGCCTCGCCCCGGGCCCCCCGGCGCCAGAGCAGGGCGGTGAGGCCAGCCCGTGCATCCGCAAACAGCGGATAGCGGCGGATCAGGGAGCGCAGCTGCTGTTCCGCACTCTCCAGCTCCGCCAGCTGGAAGGCCGCCAGGGCAGCGCTGGAACGGGCCATGGCAAAGCCGGGACGGGCCGCCGCCGCCGCCTCGAAGCAGGCCCGGGCCCTGGGCCAGTCACCGAGGGAGCCTTGGACATTGCCCAGGTTGTAGAGGGCGGAAGCGTCCGCCGGATCTCGCTCCAGAATCCAGCGGTAGTCCGCCTCCGCGGCGCCCCAGCGCTGGAGAGCTTCCTCAGCAATGCCCCGGTTGAGGTGGGGATCGGGGTTCTCCGGCTCCAACGTCATGGCCCGGTTCTGGTCAGCGATCGCCGCCTCCGGCTGGCCGAGGGCCAGGAGCACGTTGCCGCGGTTGCTCCAGGCGGAGGCCGCCTGCGGCGCCTGCTCCACCACCTGGTCCCAGAGGGGCAGGGCATCGCCGAAGCGGCCCTCACGGCTGGCGCTGAGGGCCTGATCGAACAGCGGCGGCAGGGCCAGCTGGCTGGCCATCACCAGGGCCAGCAGCGGTGACAGCAGGGGAGCGAGCAGCGACGCCAGACCGGGGGCCATCAGGCCGCCTCCGGCCAGCCCAAATGCTCCCGCCCACGGGCCGTCACCACCCGGCCCCGGGGGGTGCGCTGCAGGAAGCCCAGCTGCAGCAGAAAGGGCTCCACCACGGCCTCCAGAGTGGCGGAATCCTCCCCAAGGGCGGCAGCGAGGGTCTCGAGACCCACGGGGCCGCCTCCGTAGCCCTCCAGGAGCAGGGTGAGCAGCCGGCGGTCACTGGCATCGAGGCCACGATCATCAACCCGGTGCAGGCTCAAGGCCTCGCCCACCAGGGCGGCGCTGATGCGGCCGTGGCCACCGACGCTGGCCACATCCCGCACCCGCCGCAACAGGCGATTGGCAATGCGGGGGGTGCCCCGGCAGCGGCGGGCCACCTCGAGGGCCCCATCGGCCTCCAGATCCAGATCCAGCAAACCGGCGGCCCGCTCCACGATCGCCCGCAGATCCTCGAGGCCGTAGAACTCCAGCCGCTGCACCAGGCCAAAGCGGTCCCGCAGGGGCGAGCTGAGGGAGCCGGCGCGGGTGGTGGCCCCCACCAACGTGAACGGTGGAATCGACAGGCTGCGGGTGCGGGCCGTGGTGCCCTTGCCCACGGTGAGATCCAGGCGGAAGTCCTCCATCGCTGGATACAGAAGTTCCTCGGCCACCCGGTTGAGCCGGTGAATCTCGTCGATGAACAGCAGCTCGTGGGGCTGGAGGTTCACCAGCAGGCCCACGATGTCGCGGGGGCGCTCCAGGGCAGGGGCGCTGGTGATGCGGCAGCGCACCCCAAGTTCCTCGGCCAGCACCAGGGCCATGGTGGTCTTGCCCAGCCCCGGCGGCCCGTAGAGCAGCACATGGTCGAGGGCTTCGTTCCGGTTGCGGGTGGCCTCGATGGCGATGCCCAGCACCTGCTTGAGTTCCCGCTGGCCGATGTAGTCGGACAACCGGCGGGGCCGCAGGCCGTCCTCCCGCAGCACCGGAGCCTCGGAGAGCTCATCCGCCTGGGGAGCTGGATCAACCAGGCGCGAGCGGGGGCTGCTCGGCTGGGGCGCGCCCCGCGGACCACCTGAGGAGACGATCGCCATGGGGCGAGGGTACCCGCTGCTGCCTAGGGTCGAAAGACTCCAGGGACGGTGATGGCGAAGGGCGGAGGCAAGAAGGCCGCCAAGGCAGCGCGGGATGCGGCCCACAAGCTGCTGGCGGACAACCGCTTCGCGCGCCACCAGTACGAGATCCTCGACACCCTCGAAACCGGCATGGAACTGGTGGGTACCGAGGTGAAATCGATCCGGGCGGGCAAGGCCAACCTGCGGGATGGCTTCTGCCTGATCCGCAGCGGCGAGCTGCAGCTGCACAACGTGCACATCTCCCCCCACAGCCATGCCGGCGCCTTCTTCAACCACGAGCCGCTTCGGGTGCGCAAGCTGCTGGCCCACCGGCGCGAGATCGAGAAGTTCCGCGTCGCCCTCGAGCAGAAGGGGCTCACCCTGGTGCCCCTCAACCTGCACCTGAAGGGGTCCTGGATCAAGCTCACCCTGGGCCTGGCCAAGGGCCGCAAGCTCCACGACAAACGCCAGGAGGAGAAGCGCAAGCAGGACGTGAAGGAGACCCGGGCCGCCATTGCGCGGCTTTGAGACTCGGGAGGCCCTAGGAGGGCCTCAGTTGGTCTTCGGCTCCGTCGACGGCACCGGGGGCGGCGGGGTGGGACCGGCCGGAGC
>JBAXME010000066.1:0-14104 GCA_037134455.1 Synechococcaceae cyanobacterium ELA445
GGCCTCCAGCTCGTGGGTGGGGGGCTCGACGGAGGGATGTTCTTCAGGCATGGCTGCGATGATGCCAGCGTTCGTGGTCATTCGTCAGTGTCTCCTGTTGATCTGCGTCAGCTGGTCCGTGACATCCCCGATTTCCCCAAGCCTGGAATCCTGTTTCGGGACCTGACCCCCCTGATGCGCGATCCGTCGGGCTGGCAGGAGGTGATGCGCCAGCTGGGGGCTGTGGTGGAGCGCGTTCAGCCGGATCTGATCGTGGGGATCGAGTCCCGGGGCTTCATCGTCGGCACCGCCCTGGCCACGGTGGTGCGCCTGGGGTTCGTGCCCGTGCGCAAACCCGGCAAGTTGCCCGGCCAGGTGCGCGGCATCGACTACGCGCTCGAGTACGGCAGCGACCGTCTGGAGATCCAGCACGATGCTTTTGAGCCCGGCGCCAAGGTGCTGATCGTGGATGACCTGCTGGCCACGGGCGGCACTGCCGCCGCCTGTGCCGAACTGGTGCAGCAGGCCGGAGGGGAACTGGTGGGGTTTGGTTTCGTGGCGGAGCTGGCGGCCCTGGCGGGTCGCTCCCGCCTGCCGGAGAGCCAGCCGGTGGAATCGCTGATCATCTACGGCTGATCAGCTTCGGGTGATCAGCTTCAGCTAATCCAAAGGGCTGATTCAGCTCTGATCGTCCTGCCAGCTGAGCACCTGGTCAAGTTGTTCCAGGCTGATCAGGCCGAAACGCCAGAGCACCACGGGCAGGGGGGCCTGCTCCAGCTGGGCCTGCTTGACCCCCAGGGAAAGGGCGTTTTCGCTCAACCCCAGCTCCTGGCGCAGGTAGCGCACCAGGTTGGAGGGGGGCAAGGGCTGGGGGGCGGTGCTGATCACCATGGCCTCACTTTGACCAAGCCCGCAGGCCGCGGCAAGGACCAAAGGTCATCACCCCCAGGCTCAGGGCCCGCAGCGGTGCCCAGTGCTTCAGGGCCGAGAGGGCGACCCGGCGCACCACCAGCAAGGGCCCCCAACGGTTGGAGAAGAGGCGCAACAGCAGGTCGGTGGCCAGCAGGGTGATCAGCAGATCGCCCCAGCGGCGCCACGCGTAGGCGGGGCCGATGCGCTCCACCGCCAGCCGTCCCCGGGCGACTCGGAGGGCCTGGCGGCGCAGCTCTGCCACATCGCGCCAGCAAAGGTTGAGCCCCTGGCCGCCGACGGGATGGCAGCGGTGGGCGGTCTCCCCCACCAGCAGGGCCTGGCCCCGGTGCAGGCGATGGGCCAGCTCCAGGGCCACCGGATAGGCCTGGGGCTGGTTGAGCAGGGCGTCGGGCTCGAGCTGGTCGGGCAGCACAGCGGCGATGGCCTCGAGCAAGGCCACCGGATCAAGGCTTTCCAGCTGCCGCAGGCGGGCGGTGGGGGCGCTCCAGACCAGCTGGACGTGGTCGTCCCCGAGGGGCAGCACCGCGAAGGGACCCTCCGGCCGGAACAGCTCCCAGGCCTGGTCAGGGGCCGAGCCCCGCAGCCGCACCTGCACCGACAGGCAGCCCTGGCTGTAGGGAATGGAGGTGTGGCGGATGCCGAGACGCTCCCGGGTGGCCGATCCGCTGCCGTCGGCCACCACGGTCAGATCGATCGAGGGGTCGCCGTTGGGATCGAAGGAGGAGGTGAGTGGGGAGGCACCAGCTTCTGGACCCAGGGCCAGCTCCACCTCGGGGTGGGCCGCCAGACGCTCCAGCAGGGCGGCCATCAGGGGCCTGTGGAGCAGCACCCAGCCCACCGCCTCGCCAGGCCTCTCGGCCCGCTCGCGACCGAGATCGGCCAGGGAGAAGCGGACCTGCTTCGGCAAGGCCCTGTCCCAGAGTTCCAGCCTTGAGAAGGGAGCCAGATCGGGCAGCAGCGTTTCCCACAGCTGGCTTTGCTGGAGCAGCTCCTGGCTGGAGTGGTTGAGGGCGTAGGACCGGCTTCGCTGCTTGAGCTGGTGGGCATCGAGGGGATCCAGTAACTGGACCCTCCAGCCGGCCTGGGCCAGCACCAGCGCGGCCAGGGAGCCGGTGGGCCCGGCCCCGATCACCCTGGCCCGCAAGGGAGTGCGCATCGAATCAGGGGGGCACAAAAAAGCCGCAGCAGGAGTCTGCTGCGGCGCGGGATCTGGGGAGGGAGGGCTTCAGCCGAGGCCGAGCAGTCCGCGGGTGAAGGCTTCGCCGCCGAGGGCGAATTCGGTGGCCAGCAGGGCGATGAAACCAAGCATGGCCATGCGGCCGTTCAGCTTTTCGGCGCGCTCATGGAAGCCCCAGCCGCTCTCGGAGGAGACGATTTCCATGCGGGGTTCGGTGGCGAAGGCATTCAGCCTGCCGCCGTCTTCGGTGGTGACGGTGGCGCCACGGATCAGGGCGCGTTCCTCGGCGGTGATGGAGGGGGAGGCAGTCATGGGGGGCACTTCCAGTTGGATAAATGAACTGTAACGCAATGTTGCGCGAAGTAACGCCGTGTGAAAACCGAACCGCCTCAGCGCAGGCGCCGCAGGCAGATCTCCTCGAAGGCGGGGCGCAGCAGAAACGGATACTCCCCTACCCAGAGCTTCAGCTGGGGGATCCAGGCGTCAGTGAGGGCGCCAATGCGGGAAAAGTCCTTGCGCTCGCTCAGCACCAGGCAGCGGATCGTCATGCCCCGCCGCAGCACCTTGTGCTTCTTGTCCATCGGAAAGCGCAACTGCCCCAGGTAGCCGTCCTCGTCCTCCAGTTCCAGGCAGAGCCAGGTGCGCCGGTTCTCCACCAGCTCCAGGCGGCCGCTGTTGTCGGCCCGCTCGCTGCGCTCCTCCACCCGCTCCTTGGTGAACAGATCGGCGATCTCCCCTTCGAAGATGGCTGCCGCCGGAAAGCGCCGCAGCGTGGAGTTGCGCTGGCCCGCCTCCAGGATCGGACCCCAAAGCAGATAGAGGGCGAACACCACGCCGATCACCAGCCACACCGAGCCGAACTGACTGGAGAAGGCCAGGGTCTGGCTGATCAACAGGGAGATCACCCCGCCGATCACGGCGATCAGCACCCGCTGCAGCACCTTGCGAGGGTTGCCGGAGCAGGCGTTGAACTGGGGTCCGGTGGCGATGGCTGGAATCAGCCGCTGCAGTTCACCGGATTTGAGTGGAAGCAGCATCGGTGGGGGAGAGCCAGACCATGGGGGCCTGCCAGAACACGGTGGCGGGTTTAGAGCAGGCGCTCCAGTCCGTAGACCAGCCCGTCCAGGCTGCGCACCTTGCGCACGGCCAGCAGCACCCCCGGCATGTAGGCGGAGCGATCGATCGTGTCGTGGCGCAGGGTGTAGGTCTCGCCTGGCGCTCCGAACAGCACCTCCTGGTGGGCCACCAGCCCCGGCAGGCGAATGGAGTGCAGCCGCAGGCCGCTGTCGCGCTGGCCGCCGCGCACGCCGGCGAGGGTTTCGTGCTCGTCCACCTGGGGGGCATTGAAGCTCTTGCCCAGCTCCTCGATCAGCTCGGCGGTCTTGATGCAGGTGCCGCTGGGGGCGTCGGCCTTGCGGTTGTGGTGCAGCTCGGTGAGCTCGGCGAAGTCATAAAACCTGGCGGCGGCGGCGGCGGCCTGCTGCAGCAGCACCATGCCCACGGAGAAGTTGGGGATCACGGCGGCCCCGACCGAGGCCTTTTCGGCAAAAGCGGCCAGGTCGGCCAGTTGCTCGGGGGAAAGGCCCGTGGTGCCGATCACCGGGTGCACCCCGTAGGCGATCGCGGCCCGGGTGTGCTCGTAGACCACCTTGGGGTGGGTGAAGTCCACCAGCACGGCCCCGCCGCCGGGACCGGCGTTGCGCACGGCCTGGCTGGCGGCGCAGAGGCTGCCCTCCAGGTCCGACGTGATCGCCACCTCCAGTTCCCCCAGACCCAGCTCCAGACCCACATCCAGCCCCTCCTTGCCGGCTGTGGTGTCGATCGCCCCCACCAGGGTGGTGCCCTCGGCGGCGGTGACGGCCTTGATCACTTCGGCGCCCATGCGGCCGAGCGCGCCGGCCACCAGCACGGGAATGGGGGAGCTCATCACAGCTCGATCGGTTGGTGGGAGCCTATGGCGCCTGGGGGCCCGCCGGCCCTGTAACGCGTTGGCGTCAGAGCCCGCAGGGGCCCGTGGCCGTCCGTAGGCTGCTTCACATTGCTCAATCAGGCGCCGATGTTCACCCAGGTCCGCTCCTCCTCCCGCCGGGTCACCCCAGCCGACCTGGGGGATCGCGCCTTGATGAAGGTGGTGTACGTGGTGCTGGAGCCCCAGTACCAGAACGCCCTGACGGTGGCGGCCACGGGCCTGAATGAGCAGAACAGCGCCCTGGCGGTCGACCTGAGCGGTTACCTGATCGAAGAGCTTCGAGATCCGGCCAACTACGCCGCCTTCTGCGCCGACGTGGCCGAAGCGGATGTGTTCATCGCCTCGCTGATCTTCATCGAGGACCTGGCCCAGAAGGTGGTGGAGGCCGTCGCGCCCCACCGGGACCGCCTCAAGGCCGCGGTGGTGTTCCCCTCCATGCCGGAGGTGATGCGGCTCAACAAGCTGGGCACCTTCTCGATGGCCCAGCTGGGCCAGAGCAAGAGCGCCATCGCCAGCTTCATGAAAAAGCGGAAGGAGGCCGGCGGCGCCGGTTTCCAGGACGCGATGCTCAAGCTGCTGAACACCCTCCCCACCGTTCTCAAGTACCTGCCGGTGGAGAAGGCGCAGGACGCCCGCTCCTTCATGCTCAGTTTTCAGTATTGGCTGGGGGGAACGCCGGACAACCTGCGCAACTTCCTGTTGATGCTGGCGGATAAATACGTGTTCCCCCGGGGCGAGTCGGAGCGGCCGGAGGTGACGGTGGCCGATCCGGTGGTGTTTCCGGACCTGGGCATCTGGCACCCGCTGGCACCGGGGATGTTCGAAGACCTCAAGGAATACCTCAACTGGAGCGCCAGCCGCAACGATCTCAGTGCGGCCGCCAAGGCCGGCCCGGTGATCGGCCTGGTGTTGCAGCGCAGCCACATCGTCACGGGGGATGACGCCCACTACGTGGCGGTGATCCAGGAACTGGAGTACCGGGGCGCCACCGTGATTCCGGTGTTCTGCGGCGGGCTGGATTTCACCAAGCCCGTGAACGCTTTCTTCTTCGACCCCCTGAATCCCGAGCAGCCCCTGGTGGATGGGGTGGTGAGCCTCACGGGCTTTGCCCTGGTGGGCGGCCCCGCCCGCCAGGACCACCCCAAGGCGATCGAGGTGCTCAAGAGCCTCAATCGGCCCTACATGGTGGCCCTGCCCCTGGTGTTCCAGACCACCCAGGAATGGGAGGAGAGCGACCTGGGGCTTCACCCGGTGCAGGTGGCGTTGCAGATCGCCATTCCCGAACTCGATGGCGCCATTGAGCCGATCGTGCTCTCCGGTCGCGACGACGCCACCGGCAAGGCCCACACGCTCCAAGACCGGGTGGAGGCGATTGCCGAGCGCTCGATCCGTTGGGCCCAGCTGCGGCGCAAACCCCGGATCGACAAGAAGCTGGCGATCACCGTGTTCAGCTTCCCTCCTGACAAGGGCAACGTGGGTACCGCCGCCTACCTGGATGTGTTCGGCTCCATCCACCGGGTGCTGCAGGAGATGAAGGCCAAGGGCTACGACGTCAAGGATCTGCCCCGGGACGGCAAAGCCCTGATGGAGCTCGTGATCAACGACCCCGAAGCGCTGGTGGGGGCCCCGGAACTGTCGATTGCCCACCGCATGAGCGTGGCGGAGTACGAGAGCCTCACGCCCTATTCCGAGCGGTTGGAGGAGAACTGGGGCAAGCCCCCCGGCAACCTGAATAGCGATGGCTCCAACCTGCTGATCTACGGCCGCCACTTCGGCAACGTGTTCATCGGCGTGCAGCCCACCTTCGGCTATGAAGGCGACCCGATGCGGCTGCTCTACTCCCGCAGTGCCAGCCCCCACCACGGCTTCGCCGCCTATTACACCTACCTGGAGAAGGTGTGGAAGGCCGATGCGGTGCTGCACTTCGGCACCCACGGCTCGCTGGAGTTCATGCCAGGCAAGCAGATGGGCATGAGCGAGACCTGCTACCCCGATTCGTTGATCGGCGCCCTGCCCAACCTCTACTACTACGCCGCCAACAATCCTTCGGAGGCCACGATTGCCAAGCGCCGCGGCTATGCGGCCACCATCAGCTACCTCACGCCGCCGGCGGAAAATGCTGGCCTCTACAAAGGGCTCAAGGAGCTGGGGGAACTGGTGGGCTCCTACCAGCAACTGCGTGAAAGCAGCCGGGGGGTGCAGATCGTCAACGCGATGGTGGAGACGGCGCGGCTGTGCAACCTCGACAAGGACGTGACGCTGCCCCAGGAGGATGCCGCTGAACTGAGCCGTGAGCAGCGCGACGATGTGGTCGGAGCTCTCTACCGCCAGTTGATGGAGATCGAGAGCCGGCTGCTGCCCTGCGGTCTGCACACGATCGGCAAGCCCCCCACCGCTGAGGAGGCGATCGCCACCCTGGTGAACATCGCCGCCCTGGAACGGGAGGAGGATGGCTACCGCAGCCTGCCGGCCCTGTTGGCGGAGAGCCGGGGCCGCACGATCGACGACGTCTACAAGGGCAACGACTCCGGTGTGCTCGCCGATGTGGAACTCAACCGCACCCTCACGGAAACCTCCAGGGCGGCCGTGGGGGCGATGGTGCGCTCGGTGACGGGCACCGATGGCCGGGTGAACCTGCGGGGGCGTTTCGGCTGGTTCACCCAGTTGCTGGAGCGCTTTGGCTACCGGCTCCCCAGCCCCTGGCTCAGTGCATGCCGCACGGCGGGGTTCGCCGATGTGGATCCCGCCGAACTCGACAAGCTGTTTGGCTATCTGCGCTTCTGCCTGGAGCAGATCTGCGCCGACATGGAGATGGAGAGCCTGCTGCGGGCCCTCGATGGCGAGTACGTGATCCCCGGTCCCGGCGGCGATCCGATCCGCAACCCCGGCGTGCTGCCCAGTGGCAAGAATATCCATGCCCTTGATCCCCAGGCCATTCCCACCCGGGCGGCGGTGGCGGCGGCCAAGGTGGTGGTGGACCGGCTGATCGAGCGGCAGAAGGCGGACCAGGGTGCCTGGCCGGAAACGATTGCCTGCGTGCTTTGGGGCACGGACAACATCAAGACTTACGGCGAGTCCCTGGCCCAGATCCTCTGGTTCATCGGTGTGCGCCCGGTGCCCGACTCCCTCGGGCGGGTCAACAAGCTGGAACTGATCTCGCTTGAGGAGCTGGGGCGCCCCCGCATCGATGTGGTGGTGAACTGCAGCGGCGTGTTCCGCGATCTGTTCATCAACCAGATGGGGCTGATCGACCAGGGGGTGAAGATGGCCGCCGAGGCGGACGAGCCGCTCGAGCTCAATTTCGTGCGCAAGCACAGCGAGGAGCAGGCGGCTGCCCAGGGAATCTCGCTGCGGGAGGCGGCCACCCGGGTGTTCTCCAATGCCAGCGGCAGCTACAGCTCTAACGTGAACCTGGCGGTGGAGAACAGCACCTGGGAGGAGGAGAACGAGCTGCAGGAGATGTACCTGAGCCGTAAAACCTTCGCCTTCAACGCCGACAACCCCGGCGAGATGAACCAGAAGCGGGGTGTGTTCGAGGCGGCGATGAAGACCGCCGACGTGACCTTCCAGAACCTGGATTCTGCTGAGATCTCCCTCACCGACGTCAGCCACTACTTCGACAGTGATCCCACCAAGCTGATCGCGGGCCTGCGCGATGACGGCAAGGCGCCCACCAGCTACATCGCCGACACCACCACCGCCAACGCCCAGGTGCGCTCTCTGAGCGAAACCATCCGCCTGGATTCACGCACCAAGTTGCTGAACCCCAAGTGGTACGAGGGCATGCTCAACTCCGGCTACGAGGGGGTGCGGGAGGTGGCCAAGCGGCTCAACTTCACCCTCGGTTGGAGTGCCACCAGCGGCGCGGTGGATAACTTCGTGTATGAGGAGGCCAACGAAACCTTCATCAACGATGAGGAGATGCGCAAGCGGCTGATGGAGCTCAACCCCCACAGCTTCCGCCGCATTGTGGGCACCCTGCTGGAGGTGAATGGCCGCGGCTACTGGGAAACCTCAGACGAGAACATCGCCCAGCTGCAGGAGATCTATCAGGAGATTGAAGACCGCATCGAAGGGGTGACCACCTAGGAACCTCGGCCGGGAGCCCGGCCATGCAGTTGGAGCTCACCAATCTCACCACCGTGCTGGTGGATGTGGCCCTAATCATGGTGGTCTCCAAGCTGTTGGGGGCCCTGCTCGCGCACTTCCAGCAGCCGGCGGTGATCGGCGAGATCCTCGGTGGCATCGTGCTGGGGCCTTCCTTGCTCGGGGCCGTGGCACCCGAGTTGCATGGCCAGCTGTTTGCGCCGCCGGTGCTGGAGCAGCTCAAGACCCTCTCCCAGCTGGGGCTGATCCTGTTCATGTTTCTGATCGGGCTGGAGGTGAGCCCGGAGCACCTCAAGGGGCGATTGCCCCTGGCCACGCGGATTTCACTGGCGGGGGTGGTGCTGCCCTTGGCTGCCGGGGTGGCCCTGGCCCTGGGGCTGGAGGGGTGGCAGCCCCAGCTGCTGCCGGGGGACTTCCGCCTGGCCGGGGTCCTGTTCGTGGGCACGGCAATGGCGATCACCGCCTTCCCGGTGCTCTCCCGCATCCTCAAGGAGCGGGAATTGCTGACCCAGCCCCTCGGTCAGTTGGTCATAGCCTGTGCCGCCATCGATGACGTGCTCGGTTGGAGTCTGCTGGCGGCGGTGGTGTCCTTCAGCCGCTCCGGCAGCTTGGTGGGGGCAGTGCCTGCCCTGGGGGGGACGGTGCTGTGGGCGGCGGTGCTGCTGGTGGGGCTGCGGCCGCTGATGGGCTGGCTGGCTCGCAGCTACCGCAGCCACCATGAACTCAATCCGCTGCTGCTGGCCCTCGTGTTTGCCGGGGCGATTCTTTCAGGAGTGGTCACCGAACTGATCGGTGTACACGTGATCTTTGGGGCGTTCCTGTTTGGGTTGGCCCTGCCGCGCTATGGCCCCCTGCGGCGCTGGCTGGAGCTGCGCACCGAGCAGCTGGTGCTCACGATCCTGCTGCCGATCTTTTTTGCGGTGAGTGGGTTGAGCACCCGCATCGGCAGCCTCAACCATCTCACTGCCTGGCTCACCCTGGCGGCGGTGCTGGTGGTGGCGATTGGGGGCAAGTATCTGGGCTGCTGGGGAGTGGCCCGAGCGGGGGGATTGCCGGAGCGGGAAGCCCAGGCGGTGGGCTGGCTGATGAATACCCGCGGCCTCACCGAACTGGTGATTTTGAATGTGGGATTGAGCCTGGGGGTGATCAGCACGGAGCTGTTCACGATGATGGTGTTGATGGCGTTGATCACCACGGCGATGGCGGCGCCGTTGTTGCAGCGGCTGGGGTATGGCCGGAGCTGAGTCTGGGAGATACGGCCATCAGCTGAGCACCGCAAAGGGATTTCTGACCGTAACCCCGCCATAGATCTGGCCATCGCCCATGTCTTCTGAGAGCACAATCGTGCAATCCGATGTGTGGGCGGCGGCGATGATGGCCGCATCCCAGTAGGAAAGGGGATGGTTGCTGTGCAACTCCAGGGCCTGATCTAGAACCGTTTCGTTGATCGGCTGAACGGTGAATCTGTGCCAGCAATGGATCAGCTCTACCGCTTCGCTTGGCAACAAGGAATTCGGCCTGGAAGTTCGTGTGGCCTGCACATAGAACTCCTGGAGTACCTGGATCGATAGAGTCCAGTCGTCGTCTTGGAGTAGATAGCGGGCGAGCGATCGTTTGGCTTGCTCAGAGTTTGTGTTGCTGATGGAATAGAGAAGAATGTTGGTGTCGAGAAAGCAACCAGCCGCCATGGCGTTTAAGGCTGGCGTTGGTG
Source organism: Synechococcaceae cyanobacterium ELA445 (assembly GCA_037134455.1). GTDB lineage: Bacteria > Cyanobacteriota > Cyanobacteriia > PCC-6307 > Cyanobiaceae > ATX-6F1. The sequence continues at coordinate 9,877 of JBAXME010000066.1, forward strand.
GAGGTCGGAGCGATCCAGACGATCGGCGGCTGCCAGTCCGCGGGCTTGTGCATCGAGGCGACGGAACAACTCCTCTTGGGCGAGGCGGCGGGGATCGACCGCCGGTGATGTGTTCGCACTGAGGGAGATCAGGAAGTCGCGCACGAGGGCCGAGAGCGATGTGCCGCGCTCAGCGGCACGGATGCGTGCCCGGTGGTGGACCGCCTCCTCCACGGAAACTGTGATGTTTTTCATGGTTTCACAATAGCGCCCCTGAGCGCTGAAAAAGCCCCGACCGGCGTAGCGATCGGGGCTGATGGGGGGAGACCACCAAGGGGGAGAAGCCCCCGCTGACCTCAGGCCTCAGACATGGTGGGAGGCGTCATAGACGTGAACGTCATTGGTATCGAAGTGATTGTGGTAGAGGTCGCTGAAGTGGGTATCAACCGCGGCGATGACATCACTGCCATCGGCGTGACCACCCGTATCGTGATGGATGGCGGTGGGATCCACCAGGCCATGCTGCTGTAGATCCTGAGCCAGGTGATCAATCACCTGCTGGTGGATGTCGTGGTACTGGTCGGCGGTGATGCCGTGGTCTTGGATGAAGGCGCTGACCGCCAGATCCAATTCGTAGATCACGTCGTTGTGGGTCGGTGCAGCGCCGGTGGTGTCGTTGGTGTGCAGACCCACAAGGAATTGATCCACCAGACCATGGACATCGGTTTGGGGGAGTGCCGTATGGGCGATGTCGGTGTGGCCGGGCAGGGTGGTGAGGGCCTGGGTGAACTCCGTGTTGGTGATCTGGTGATCGGCCCCAGCCACAGTGAGCTGGTGATCGAAGTTGCTGAGCTGATCAATGCTCAGGTCGCCTTGGCTGTAGGCCGTGAGCGTGTGGGTGAGATCGTCGAGGGCGTGGGTGGAGAGATCGCCGGCTTCCACCGAACCGAGCGCCTGGGCATAGGAGCCCTGCACCAGATGTTGCACTGCGCTGATGGCCGCTAGGGCGTCGCCACCGGGGGCAAGGGTGTCGAGGCTGTGCTGGAGTGCTTGTTGGCTGGCAACCATGAACTCGGAGATGTCGCTGGCGCCGAAGTTGCTGAGCTGAAGCTGGGCTGCAACCGAGCTCAATAGGGCGGGATTGCTGAAGTCCGCCACCTGGCCATCGGGGAGAGTGGTGAGGCTGTGGCTGATGGCCGCGAACACGCTGAAGGAGGCGTGTGCTTCGTCGGTGCCAAGTTGATGGGCCACCAACTCGCTGAACTGCACGGCGGCGGTCATTACGGCGGCGTTCTGGCCAAGGATGGCGCTGGATCCCTGGATGGGGTTGAGGGAGGCGAGATCGGTGCCTGCGTCAAGCCCCAGGTGGCTCACAAGGGTGGCATTGGCCGATGCGTAGTCAACTCCGTTCTCAAGGAGGGTTTGCAGCAGGCTGGTGAAGGGAGTGACCACCGAAGCACCCACCTGTCCGTAGAGATTGATCTCGTAGGTCAGACCTGTGTCGATGTCGAGGCCGCCGCTTTGAACGGCCCTGGCTTCGCCGAGGGTGAACTGGCCGTCTCCGTTCACATCAAGGGTGGAGAGATCGACCACCCACTCCACATGGCCCTTGGCATCGGTGATGCCGAGGCGTTCGCCGGCATCTTCCTGGTTGTTGTGGTTGATGTCGAGGTAGAGGGTGGCGCCAACGATGGTGCCGTCGATGGTGGCCGAGGTGCCCGCGATGACGACACTGGAAGTAACTCCACCGGGAGCATCATTCAAGACAGCACTATTGGTTAGGTTGACTTTGAAGTATTCAATAGAGCTGTCTGTATAAGTGACCGTAATGGTGTAAACATTGCTGGAAGGCGTGCCAACGACAACGCTGCTGATGTTCGTTCCATTGCCATTGATGACGATGGTGTCTGTGTTAATCGTGAAATCGGTGATGACATCAATCTCGGCCGTAGCGGCATCATTGCTGCCTTCGCCTTTGAAGAACACGAACTGATCATTACCAGTGCCACCGGTAAGAGTGTCGACTCCGGTTCCGCCCCTAATAACGTCATTGCCAGATCCACCGTCAATACGATCATTGCCGGAACCACCAAAGATATTATCGTTGCCGCCTTGGCCAAAGATCGCATCATTGCCCGCGCCGCCGTCAATGGTGTCGTTGCCGCCAACGGAGCCCTCTCGGGCATAGGTGGGATTGTTGGACGTGAGATTGGCGTATATGTTCTCGGCTTTAGCTTGATCTGTCGTCAGCGTTGGATTGGCACTGACAAAGTCAGCCCAGCCCTTGTCAATTGATGTGGAGAAGATGCTATCACCCAGGATAACATCATCACCGCTGCCACCATTGATCACATCATCGCCAACAGGGCTGATGGTAGTTGTGGTGCTACCTCCTTGAAGGATGGAATCGAGCTGATCACCAGAGGTAACGATGTCGGGTGTGGCCGCAGGGCCGGTGACACTCGCTCCCCCTACGGTGATGGCTTTGGTGACAGGGTTTGAAGTATTGTCAAAGAATTGGAGATAGTTGGTATTGGTTGAGTTGCCGATACCGATTGCATAAACAGTGGATTTGGTGCTCAAAGAGGCAAACGTGGCTATGGCCTCATTGAGCTCTCTTGCGGTGGTGCTACTTCCATTGCCTCCTAGTGCTCCGGTGCTGTTATTGATGTAGTAGGTGGGATCGCCATCCGTCAGGAAGTAGGTAATCGTTTGGTAGCCTTGAGCCGAAGAGTAAGAGGTTTGTAGAGCAGCTACTTCACTGGCAGCTTTGGCAAAAGCGGCATCGTAGTTTGTACCACCAGTTGCAGATAGTGAATTGATGGCGGATAGGACGCCGGCGCTATTTTGCGTCGTGAGGTCAATCACCGATGAGGGCGTTCCTGTTGCCGATCCATTCAAATCAACAGAATTGACATCCGATGCAAAGTTCACAAGAGAAATATTTACTTTGCCGCCGGTTGAGCTGTGATCGTCAAGCTGGTTGACAAGGTTGGTGAGCGATGATTTAAGTAGATTAATGCGGCTGAGAGTTATGTTCGTGCTGCTTCCCGTCGCGGCGTCCCACGCCATGCTCCCCGACGTATCAGCAATAATCACAATATTGTATTTGGCCCCAGGTACAACCGTTGTTGTGGTGCCGCCGATGTCTCCAATCAACACATCTGCACTTGGCGTCCCATCGATGGGGCCATCCGGTTTGCTAGGGGTGTTGTCGACGGCGTGATCGTCTGTAGTTGCAGCTGTGCCTTGTGTCGATGACGTGTCAGAGATGTTTTGGCCAACAACAATTCCTTTGTCGTCTGTGGTGCCATTGATGGTGATGGTCAGTGTCGTGGTGCTGGTATCACCATCACCATCTTTGAGCGTATAGGAGAAGGTGTCGGTCAGAGACTGGCCTGTGTTCAGCGTTTGAACGGCGTCAAGAGAGTTGTTGAGTGTGTAGGAGTAGGAGCCGTTAGTATTGAGCACCAACGATCCATACTGACCCGCTACCTGGAAGTTGTTGGAAACATCAGGAGTGTTGTCTGAATTGGCGGGGACGTTATTGCTGGAAGCGCTGCTAATGAAAGCGCCATCGGCACCGCGTGTATCCGCAACACCATCGGTACTGTTGCTATCCGGACTCACGCTGACATCAGTCCCCGTGATCACGTTGCCTGTGGCGACCAGTTGGCTATCTTCTTTGACGGAGTCAATGTCTGCAAGGGCTGTGGGTCCATCGTCTTTAAAGACGAGGTTGGAACCGATGTTGAGAGTTGCTGAGGAGGCATCGCCGTCTTTGTCGGTGATGGTGGCCTTGAGCCCGATCAGCGAATCAGCGAGTGAGACGCTGTCGTCAGGGTTGTTGGTATTGGGGTGAGCGAGTGCCTTGATCTGATCGAGGGTGACGACACCAGCGGCATCAACGGAAACGGTGAAGTCTGTGTTGCCAGCATTGACGCCGGCCTGTGTGGTGGCTGTGGATCCGACGACCTGTCCACCGATCAGATAGAGGTTGACGGCTAGGCCAGTGGCAACGTCCGTCAGAGCGGAGGATCCACCAGCTGTGGCGAGTGAGTAGGTGATGTTTCCAGCCCCATCAGCGCCAAAGGAGGAGGAGAAAGCAGCCGCGAAGGAGGTGGAAGCGTTGGTAGCGAGGCTGGTTTCATCGACCGTGAGGACCTGCTCGGTGATGTTGGCCAGGGAGATGGCGGGTCCATCGTCTTTAAAGACGAGGTTGGAACCGATGTTGAGAGTTGCTGAGGAG
>JBAXME010000067.1:0-12851 GCA_037134455.1 Synechococcaceae cyanobacterium ELA445
GTTCGGGGGTGGGGGAGGTGGCGGAGATAGACGGATCCGCCTAAGTTGCCGCTGAGATTGGTGCTTGGGGATGAGAATCCCCAGGGCATGAGGTTTACTTGGTTGAGTAGAGAGACGTCTCTGGTCCTTAGGTGGAAAGATGACCATAACCGAGGGGACTGAGTGGATCCGCCCAATTACAGTTAGGCGTCAGAATCCCAGCCCATGCGTCTATCACGATCTCTCTGCGCAGTAGTAGGTGAGGCTCTCATGGGTTCGCACGCAACTCTGGATGCCCTATTCATAGCTGCTGGCGCACCTGGCGAGCCGCCTGTCCTCTCACATGGATCTAAATGGAAAGAATGGCTCTTTCGCGCTGGGCAGGATTCCACAGTAGACAGTCTCGCCGTTCTCGGAAACGTCCTTGAAGAATTCATGGATCTGGCGCCAATGGCCGTAACAGACGAACATGACACCTGGTCGGAGCGGCGGGCTCGAGTTGTGCACGCACTTGAAGAGAACGGACTGCGGTACTACCGCTTTGGCCGAGTGCTCCCTCAAGGTTCCGCAATCGATCATTCCGAACCGAACGACCGCAGCACGCCACAGCCACCATCTAAACCAGCGAGAGTCGAAGAACTTCTCGAGGTCGTTGTTCGCGGCTTACGCCGCGCGATGCACCCGTTAACCCATCGTAGAAAGGGCACACAGCCTCTTTCCTTCGGAAGCGAATACGACGTTCAGGATCTGCTGCATGCGCTCTTGCGTCCTTGGATCAGCGACATTCGGCCTGAAGAGTTCACACCGAGCTACGCTGGATCGAGCACGCGCATGGATTTCCTGCTCCCTGCACATAAGCTCGTCATCGAGACGAAGATAGTGCGCGACAGATCGCACGCGAAGCGAGTTGGTGACGAACTGATCATTGATATCGAACACTACCGCAGACATCCTGGTTGCTCCGCACTCTGGTGTGTCGTATACGACCCAGACCACCTCATAACCAATGCCGAAGGTCTCAAGAATGACCTGCAAGGAACGCGAACCACACCTGACGGGAAAGTCGACGTTCAAGTCTTCGTCTTGTAGCGTGCCGTTGCTGTGCTGACGCCTAGACCTTCCTTCAAGCGGACTGGCCTTCATCCAGCTGCTTAAGTCAAACGTTAGATGGGCATACAATTAATCTGAAGGCCACTCTTCTGCCAAATGACTAGATCTGCCATCATTTATGATTTTGACGGAACACTTGCGGCTGGAGACTGCGCTCAGCATGGGCTACTTCCTGCAATTGGCATTGCCAACGCTAGTTCTTTCTGGGATACTGTCAAGACTAAGGCCAAAGAAACGGACAGTGATGAAATACTTACATATCTTGGCTGCTTGACATCAGAAGCGAACAGAGCAAGGAAAGCAGATGAGCTAAGCCCTGATCGCTTGCGACAACATGGGAAAAGCATCCCGCTTTTTCCTGGAGTAATTGATTGGTTTGATCGTATCAATCTTCACGCCAGTAGCCTTGGTATTGTTCTTGAACATTATATAGTCTCTAGCGGAATCGAAGAAATGATACGCGGAACTGAGATTGCATCACACTTTAGACAGATTTTCGGGTGTCGATATCAGTACGATGCCATCACGGGCAAAGTGGCTTGGCCTGCCGTTGCAATCAACTATACAACGAAGACTCAATATATTTTCAGAGTAAACAAAGGAATCTTTAATTCTTATGACAACGAGGAGGTCAATAAGTTTATCGAGCACAAAGAAAGACGAGTTCCTTTTGATAATATTATCTATATTGGGGATGGCGATACGGATATACCGTGTATGCGACTTGTCAAAGATCAAGGGGGATGCAGCATTGCCGTGTTTAACCCGGAAAGCTGGGGTCAGCAGAAGACCTCAGAGAAGATTGGAAAGCTTATTGCCGAGGATCGGGTTAGTTTTGTGACTCCAGGAGACTATAGAAAAGGATCTCAGCTCGATGTAACGATCCTAGGACTTCTCAACAGGATTGCTCGCAAAGCAACTGTCCATGACAGCAGCAAGCATTCATATTGAGATAAGTGCTGCAATACGGGAGATCTTCCAAGCTATCTTCTTGCGACGACATCTAACGGTGTCTAAAGCTCAATCTATAGAGCAAAAATGCGGCTAGCGTTGTCGAGGATATCTATCCACGCTAACATGTAAAGCAACCCATCTTTTAAACGCAATCTGAACATGCTTCAGCTGTCCCTGCGCTTTATCTCCTCTATGGGGACGATTATCACTGCTGCCAGCGTCATGTTGGCATCATGCACAGCAATACCCCTCTTTGTTAAGGCTGCACTTTCTGTCCTTATTCTACTTGCAGTTATCCTGACACTAGTTGATGCTGCTTACTACTGGAAGGCTAGACCGAAGCGTTTTCCACTCAATAGTCACCGAATTAAAGAATACATGGCGAAGTGGCTCGACTCCGGAGGGCGGTCTACTGTATTTTCACGTGATCTTAGCTGGGCAGATGAAAATGTTGTTGCCAGTCTCCTGCAAAAGAAAGCAGGAGAAGGAGAACTTATCATCTTCGCAGGACGACGGACCAACCTTTTGGCAGACCTCGTAAGTTTAGGTGCTGACGTCTATGACTATAGCCACTTGAACTTTGTACCAAAGGCTAGATTTACTATTGTTGATTTCGAGAAAGAGGGAGCTCGTTTGGCTATTGGAATTCCGGAAAACGGTACGCATGTCATTTATGAATATGGGCCTCGAGATCAGGCCATGATGGCATTAGCGGTGGATCTTGTTAGCCTTGCACGTCAGGTGGCGCGAAAGAATAAATCATGAAAGTAGATGCTAAGCCTGTAAAGCAGTGCACAACGAAGCAAATTGCTTGGCAGTGGGATATGGTAGCTAAATCTCGAGATGATCAATTACGTTCTGGTTTAGATGTTAGCTACGACCAAGTTCTTTCTCCCGCGATACTTCAGCTCATTCAAGCCAAAAGCTCTCACCGAGTACTAGATGTTGGTTGCGGTAGTGGAGTGCTAGCCGAAAGAATTGCGTACCTTGCGCAATCTGTTGTCGGTGTCGATCCGAGTCAGAAAAGCATTGCTTTAGCAAGAGCCAGCACGCTCAGGCCAGCCAATACTGAGTATATATCTGAAAGCATTGAGGCTTATTCCGATAATTATCAGGGAGAATTCTTCGATATTGCCATCGCAAACATGGTATTACAGGATGCTGCTGACTTGACGGCTGTTCTTGACTCCGTGGCTAGAGTTCTGAGATGTGATGGAACCTTTGTATGCACAATCACCCATCCATGCTTTTGGCCAGCATATTGGGGATATGATAGGTGCGAATGGTTTGATTATGGCAAAGAGATTGCGATTGATGCTCCGTTCAGAATCTCGTCTGTAGAAGAGCCTGTCGGGCGCACAACGCATTTTCATAGGCCTCTAGGTCAGTATGTGACTGCTTTTCATGATACAAACTTTCAAGTTGATAGCCTTGTCGAGCCATTTCCTAGTCGGGCGATACAGCGCTTGTATCCTCAACCTTGGTCTTTCCCGCGGTTTATGGCTGTACGAGCTTGCCGGAGACAAAGATAGTCCAAGTTTGCAATTAGAAACATGCCATCTAACATCAAGATGCAGAAGGTGGGCCAATAAACTGGTTGCAACGCTGCGCTTCTGGCCCGCTTCTAACCTGGGGCGTTGCGTAGCCTCACCCACCCTGGCCTGAGCCCATCTCCGCTCAGCCTTGCCCCACTCGTAACCGTGCTGGCATCCTGAGGGCACCGAACTGCTCGCCCCCTTGATCTACGCCGCTGAGAACCCACTGAGCGACGCCGGCAGCAACGACGACCTTGCCGACGAGTTGCTCGGTGCGCTGACTGCCCTGGGTGGATCAGCGGGCAACGGCCGCCTGCGGGAAACCCTGGAGTGGGACGAAGCCAGTTACGAAGCGGTCAAGGCGGACCTGCTCAGCCGCCGGCTGATCGTGTCCGGCCGTGGCCGCGGTGGTTCGGTGGCCCTAGCGGATGGGTCGGAGCCGGTAGCCTCCGGCAACGGCAAGGCCCCAAGCCCTGCCCCCCGCACCCGCGCCCCCAACGGCACCCGCGCCGACTCGGCTCCCAGCTCCTTCGAGCAGGCGTTCCGCGCCATCGACGATTGCCTGCGCAAGGAGGCCGGCTGCGGCACCGAGCTCGACTACACCGAGCAGACCTCCTGGCTGCTGTTCCTCAAGTACCTCGACGGGCTCGAAGACGACCGGGCCGCCGTGGCCGCCCTGGAGGGCCGCACCTATAGCCCCATCCTGGAGGAGCCCTACCGCTGGAGCCGCTGGGCGGCGCCGAAGAACGCCAGCGGCCAGCTGGATCACCACGCCGCCCTAACCGGCGACGACCTGCGCGACTTCGTGAATGCGAAGTTGTTCCCCTACCTGGAGCGCTTCAAGCAGAGCGCCAGCGGGCCGAACACGATCGAGTACAAGATCGGCGAAATCTTCGGCGAATTGCGCAACAAGATCAGCAGCGGCTACAACCTGCGCGAAATCATCGATGGGCTCGATGGCCTGCGCCTGCGCTCCCAGGCGGAGAAGCACGAGCTCTCGATGCTCTATGAGGAAAAGATCAAACGCATGGGCAACGCCGGCCGCAATGGCGGTGAGTACTACACGCCCCGGCCCCTGATCCGCGCCATCGTGCAGGTGGTGAACCCGCAGATCGGCGAAACGGTCTACGACCCGGCGGTGGGTTCCGCCGGCTTCCTGTGCGAAGCGTTTGTGTTCATGCGCAAGGGCGGATCCACCGGCGCGGCACTCAGCACCGCCGATCTGGACACGCTGCAGAGCCGCACCTTCACCGGCAAGGAGAAGAAGAGCCTCGCCTATGTGATCGCGATCATGAACATGATCCTGCATGGCATCGAAGCGCCCAAGGTGTTGCACACCAACACCCTCACTGAAAACCTCAGCGATGTGCAGGAGCGCGACCGCTTCGATGTGATCCTCGCCAACCCGCCCTTCGGCGGCAGCGAACGCAAGGAGGTGCAGCAGAACTTCGAGATCCGCAGCGGCGAAACCGCTTTTTTGTTTTTGCAGCACTTCATCCGCCTGCTGCGGGCCGGTGGCCGCGCCGGCGTGGTGATCAAGAATACGTTCCTCTCCAACACCGACAACGCCTCGGTGGCCCTGCGCCAGAAGTTGCTGACGGATTGCAACCTGCACACGGTGCTCGACTGCCCCGGCGGCACCTTCCAGGGGGCGGGGGTGAAAACGGTGGTCTTGTTTTTCGAAAAAGGTGCCCCGACCCGGAGGGTCTGGTTCTACCAGCTCGATCCCGGCCGCAACCTGGGCAAGACCAACCCCCTTAATGACCGCGACCTGGCGGAGTTCGTGGAGTTGCAGAAGTCGTTTGCCGATTCGCCCAAGAGCTGGAGCGTGGCGGTGGACTCGATTGATCCAGTGAGCTGGGATCTGTCGGTGAAGAACCCCCATGGGGGTGAGGCGGTAGCGCATCGGAGCCCGCAGGAGATCATGGCGGAGATTGCCGCGCTGGATGCGGAGAGTGCGGAGGTGCTGGGGAGGATTAGGGGGTTGGTATGAGGAACGGGTGGCAAACAACGAGGTTGAGTGAAGTTCTCGAAAAGACCGAGACGGTGAATCCGCTTGATTTTCCCAACACTGAGTTCGCCTATATCGACGTTTCCAGTATCTCCAATACGACCTTTGAAATTGCCGCTACTCAATGCCTTAAGGGGAAAGATGCACCGAGCCGAGCAAGAAAGCTCGTTCGGGCGAATGATGTTCTCTTCGCCACGATACGGCCCACGCTAAGAAGAATTGCAGTTGTCCCAGATATGCTTGACAGGCAAGTTTGCAGTACTGGCTACTTTGTCCTAAGGACAAAGCAGGGAATCGACCACCGATTCATCTTCTACTGGCTATTTACCGAGGATTTCCTCGGGCAGATGGAAAGCCTTCAGAAGGGAGCGAGTTATCCAGCGGTCACAGATGGCGATGTGAGATCGCAAGAGATTTCATTCCCCCCACTCCCCGAACAGCAGCGAATCGTCGCCCTGCTCGATGAAGCGTTTGCGGGCCTCGCCACCGCCAAAGCCAACGCCGAACGGAATCTTCAGAACGCCCGCGCGATCTTTGAGAGTCATCTTCAAGCCGTCTTCAGTCAGCGGGGGGAGGGATGGCTGGAGACCACGCTCGACAGGATTTCGACCAACCTTGACAGTAAGCGAGTTCCAATTACCAAGAACGTCCGGAGTAGCGGCGAGTATCCCTATTACGGTGCGTCTGGAATCGTTGATTACGTCGCGGACTATATTTTCGAGGGCGACAATCTATTGGTTTCCGAGGATGGAGCGAATCTCCTTGCAAGATCGACGCCCATCGCATTCTCTGTGTCAGGTAAATACTGGGTTAACAACCACGCGCATATCCTGCACTTTGAGAATATGGCGACCCGGCGATTCGTTGAATTCTATTTGCAAAGCATCAAGCTCGACGAGTACGTCACAGGCGCGGCGCAGCCGAAGCTGAACCAGAAGGCGCTGAACTCGATTCCTGTTCCTATTCCGAGTTCCCTCGAGATGCAAGCACAAATTGTCGAGAGCGTTGAGACTCTTCAGAAAGAAACCCAACACCTCACCCGCCTCTACGAACGCAAACTCGCCGCCCTGGGGGAACTGAAGAAGTCCCTCCTGCACCAGGCGTTCAACGGCGAACTCTGAGCCACCCCCTATGAAAGCCACCGAAGCCAAGCTCCTCGATTTCTTAAAGAAGTCGCCCCAGTTCGTCATTCCCATCTACCAGCGCACCTATTCGTGGACAGAGAAGGAATGCCGTCAACTTTGGGATGACATCGTGCGTTGCGGGAGTAGCGACAAGATCGCCGTCCACTTCGTTGGCTCGATTGTGTATGTGGAGAGCGGGCTCTCGCAGGTCACGCATCAAGCGCCGCTGCTGGTCATCGATGGCCAGCAACGCCTCACAACGGTTTCACTCTTGTTGGCCGCCCTCGCCAAAGCGGTGGGCGATGGCGAGCCGTTCGACGGTTTCTCGCAAAGGAAGATCAGGAACTACTACTTATTGAACCCGGAAGAGGTTGGCGAGCGTCATTTCAAGCTGCTGCTCTCGCAGACGGATAAGGCATCGCTGACGGCACTCGTGGGTGATGGGGAACAGCCGCAACATCCCTCGATACGTGTCAACGCGAATTTTGACTCGTTCAAGCGCTGGATTGGCGAAGGCAAGGTGGATCTAGCGACAGTTTGTCAGGGGCTTGCAAAGCTGGTGGTGGTGGACATCGCGCTGACCGGTGATCAGGACAACCCGCAGCTCATCTTCGAGAGCATGAACTCGACGGGCAAGGAGCTGAGTCAGGCGGATCTTATCCGCAATTTCATCCTCATGGGCTTAGAGCCGGTGCTGCAAACGAGGCTCTACGAGCAGTTCTGGCGGCCGATGGAACTGGACTTCGGGCAGGCAGCCTATGGCACACACTTCGATGGCTTCATGCGGCATTACCTGACGGTGATGACAGGTGAGATTCCGAATATCAATGCGGTGTATGACGCTTTCAAAGCCCACGCGCGCCATACACGTCCAGACTTTGCCGACGACCAGAGCCACATCGAAAGCCTCGTCTGTGACATCCGCGATTACGCTCGCCATTACTGCGCCATGGCGCTGGGCAACGAACCCGATGTCGACCTTAAGCGCGCTTTCCATGATCTGCGCGAATTGAAGGTGGACGTGGCCTATCCATTCCTGTTGGAGCTCTATCGGGATTACAAGGCTGATTTACTTTCCAAAATCGACCTGCTCGCAAGCGTGCGACTGGTCGAGGCGTATGTCTTCCGCCGCGCCATCTGCGCCATCCCCACAAACTCGATGAACAAGACGTTCGGCACGTTCACGAAGGCGCTAAGGAAGGATCGATACTTCCAGAGCGTGCAAGCGCAGTTTCTGTTGTTGCCGTCGTACCGCCGTTTTCCCAGTGACGAGGAGTTTCACCGGGACCTTCAAACGCGCGATCTCTATCATTTCCGCAGCCGCAGCTACTGGTTGCGTCGCTTGGAAAACCACGGGCGCAGAGAGCGCGTGGCATTGGACGAATTGTCTATCGAGCACATCTTGCCGCAGAACGAAAACCTTTCGCCGAAATGGCGTGAGGCCCTTGGCGACGAGTGGCAACGCATTCAGCAAACGTGGCTGCACACGCTCGGCAATCTCACGCTGACCGCTTACAACAGCGACTTCAGCGACCGCGCCTTCACCGAAAAGCGCGACATGCCCGCTGCGCCAGAGAAAGGACTCAAACTAAGCCCGCTCAAGCTGAACCAAGGTCTCGGTGTACTTGAGACGTGGGACGAAGCCGCCATCAAGATCCGCGCCGATAGGTTGGCGGGTGATGCGGTGAACGTATGGTCGGCACCAAAGCTGGCTCCGGAAGTCCTGGATGATTACCGGCCGAAGGTAGCAGTTGTTGTCGGCGGCTACACCATTGAGGATCATCCGCATTTGCTCAATGCGACAACTGGTGCACTGTTTGATGCCTTCCGCAAAGCGGTTCTAGCACTCGATCCGTGTGTCAGCGAGCAGTTTATGAAGCTGTATGTCGCGTATAAAGCGGAGACGAACTTCGTGGATGTTGTGCCCCAAGCCACGAAGCTTAGGCTCGCGCTCAACATGGACTTTGCTGAGATCAATGACCCAAAGGGGCTTTGCAGGGATGTCACTGGCAAGGGCCGATGGGGAAATGGTGATGTTGAGGTCGTGTTCTCTGATTTTGACCAGTTGCCGTATGTCCTTGGGTTGGTCCGCCAATCTCTCGAACTGCAACTGGGAAACGGTGGCGAATCATGATTGAAGCCGACCTCCAACACCTCACCCGCCTCTACGAACGCAAACTCGCCGCCCTGGAGGAACTGAAGAAGACCCTCCTGCACCAGGTGTTCAACGGCGAACTCTGAGCCCAGGTCGTTGTCTCTCCTTTCGCTCCCGTCAGCCCAGCGTGCCCTGGCGGCCCCGCCTGCTGGCTCTGGCTCCCATTGCGCGGAGTTGCTTGTGGTGATCCTTGATCACGTCTGGCCCTGTCACTGATCAGCCGACGCCCAGCAGCGACGTGGACCTGCTGGACGGGACGGAAGGTCCAGGCAGGCCGACCCGCGCTAGCGTTGAACACAACGTTGTACGGGTGTCGCCATGGTGCTCGGTGTGCGGGTGGAGCCAGAGCTGGAGCGCCAGCTGGATCAGTTGGCGCTCCAGCTGGGCAAGACGCGCAGCGCCTGCATCCGCGAGGCCATCAGCCACTATCTGGCTCGCCACGGCAACGCTGCCGAGGCGCGCCGCCAATCGGAACACCTCGCCCGGGTGGAGCCGCCGCACTGGAGTGAGCAGCTGCCCGACTGGAACGACTGGACCGCATGACACCAGCCGTTCTCTGCCGTGGATCGGTGGTGACCGTGGCCAGCCCCGGGGTGTACTCCGGAAAGCCACGGCCCGCGGTGGTGGTCCAGGCGGATCGCTGGCTTCAGGCCCATCCCAGCGTCACCCTCTGCCCGCTCACCAGCACCCTCCGGCAGGCTCCCCTGGTGCGGATCGCCGTGGAGCCCTCTGCGCGCAACGGCCTGCGCAAGCCGTCCCAGCTGATGGTCGACAAACTCTTCACCGTGCCGGTCCAGGCGGTGGGTGAGGTGGTGGGGCAGCTGGAGCCCCAGGTGCTGGTGGATCTGGATCTGGCTCTGCGGGGTTGGCTGGAGCTGCCCTGATGGATCCGGCACCCACTGATGTGGCCACGGGACGGACCCAGGGCTTGGCGCTCGCCGTTTCCTGCATCGACCGGCCTACATTTCCTGCATCAGAAGCTCGACGTTTCCAGCATTAGAGTTCCTACATCTGCTGCATTGGCTGCTGCCGTATGGCCTCCGGCTACCGCCCCCGCATCGCTGACGGCGAGTTGCGCGCCTGCCTGGCTTCCGCCGGCGCGGTGGTGATCGAGGGCCCCAAGGCCTGCGGCAAGACCCGCCTGGCCCAGCAGCTGGCCGCCTCCACGGTGCTGCTGGATGTGGACACCGCCGCCCGCCAGGCGTTGGCGGTGGATCCGGCCCTGGTGCTGGCGGGGCCCCGGCCGCGCCTGCTGGATGAGTGGCAGGTGGAGCCGGCGCTGTGGAACCAGGTGCGGAGGGCCGTGGATGCGGTTGAGGCGCCTGGGCAATTTCTGCTCACCGGTTCGGCGGTGCCGGCCGATAACGTCGAGCGACACACCGGAGCGGGGCGTTTTTCGTTTCTGCGGCTGCGGCCGATGAGCCTGGTGGAAAGTGGCGCCGGCCACGGCGGTGCTTCGCTGGCGGCGCTGCTGGAGGGGGAGCCGCCGAGCTGCGCCGATCCAGGGCTGGGAGTGGAAGATCTGGCCGAGCTGGTGTGCCGAGGGGGCTGGCCGGCCCAGCTGGAGCGGCCCCTGGCGGCGGCTTCCCGGGCCGCCCGCGACTACCTGGAGCAGGTGCGACAGGTGGACGTGCAGCGGGTGGATGGGCGGCGGCGGGATCCCCAGCGGCTGGGTGCCCTGTTGCGCTCCCTCGGCCGCAACGTCGCCACCGAGGTGAGCCTGGCCACCCTGGCGGCCGATGCCGGTGGTGCCGATGGGCCCCTCGACCCGCGCACCGTGGCCGATCACCTGCAGGCCCTGGAGCGGTTGATGGTGCTGGACAACCAGCCCGCCTGGCGGCCCCATCTGCGGTCCAAGGCGGCCCTGCGCCAGGCACCCCGGCGCCACTTCTGCGACCCCTCCCTGGCGGTGGCGGCCCTCGGCGGCAGCCCCGATCGCCTGCTCAAGGATCTGGAGTGGCTGGGGTTGCTGTTCGAGTCGCTGGTGATCCGCGACCTGCGGGTGCTGGCCCAGGCGCTGGAGGGCGAGGTGTTCCACTATCGCGACCAGTACGGCGTCGAGGTGGACGCGATCGTGCAGCTGCGCGATGGCCGTTGGGGCGCGATCGAGGTCAAGCTCGGCCCGGGCCAGGTGGAGGCCGCCGCCGCAGGCCTGCTGCGCTTTCGCCAGCAGATCGACACCCGCCGCACTGGAGAACCCGCCTTCCTGGCGGTGGTCTGCGGCAGCGGCTATGGCTACCGACGGGCGGATGGCATCGCCGTGGTGCCGGTGGGGGCACTGGGGCCGTGAACAGGCAGAAGGCAAAGCCAGGCAACCCACGCCAAACTGTCCCCATGAGCGCCTCAGCCCGCCCCTCCAGCTATTGCCACGGCCAGGAACTTCATGAGCGCTGACCTGCTCGATCACGTCGGCAGCCTGCTGCCATGAACGAGGCCGAAACCCGCGCCGAGTTGATCGATCCGCTGCTGGTGGCGGCCGGTTGGGGTGTGGTGGAGGGCAGCCGCATTCGCCGCGAGTTTCCGATTGCCCCCGGGCGCATTGAAGGCGGCGGACGCCGCGGCAAGTGCCTCAGCGCCGACTACGTGCTCAGCTACCGCAACACCGCTCTGGCGGTGGTGGAGGCCAAGGCCGATTCCCTGCCGCTCACCGAGGGGGTGGGCCAGGCCAAGGAGTACGCCGCCAAGCTCCAGCTGCGCTTTACCTACGCCAGCAACGGCAAGGGCATCTACGCCATCGATAGGGAAACGGGCGAGGAGGGGGAGGCCGAAGCCTTCCCCACGCCCCAGGCGCTGTGGCAGCGCACCTTCGCCGAAGAGAACGCCTGGCGCGATCGCTTCGCATCCATCCCCTACCCCGACAAGGGCGGCAGCTGGCAGATCCGCTTCTACCAGGAGATCGCCGTGACCCGGGTGCTGGAGGCGATCGCTTCCGGCCACAACCGCATCCTTTTGACGCTGGCCACCGGCACCGGCAAAACCTCGATCGCCTTCCAGATCCTCTGGAAGCTGTTTGCCGCCCGCTGGAACCTCTCCGGTGAACCCACCCGCCGGCCGCGCATCCTGTTTCTGGCCGATCGCAACAACCTCGCCGATCAGGCCTTCAACGACTTCACCGCCTTTGCCGCCTTCGAGGAGAACGCCCTGGCGCGGATCGAACCCGATGACCTGCGCAAGAAGGGGCGGGTGCCCACCAACGCCAGTGTCTTCCTCACCATCTTCCAGACCTTCATGAGCGGCCCGCCGGTGGACGGCAAGCCCTCCCCCTGGTTCGGCCAGTACCCGGCCGATTTCTTTGATTTCATCGTGATCGATGAATGCCACCGCGGCGGTGCCAACAACGAATCCACCTGGCGCGGCATCCTCGAGTACTTCGCCCCCGCCGTGCAGCTGGGCCTCACCGCCACCCCCCGTCGCGCCGGCAACACCGACACCTACGCCTACTTCGGAGAGCCGGTGTATAGCTACTCGCTCAAGGAGGGCATCAACGACGGCTTCCTCACCCCCTTCCGCGTCAAGCAGATCACCACCACCCTCGACGAGTACGTCTACACCCCCGACGACACGGTGGTGGAAGGGGAGATTGAAGCGGGCAAGCTCTACAAGGAGGCCGATTTCAACCGCATCATCGAGATCCAGCAGCGGGAGAGGCAGCGGGTCGAGATCTTCATGGCTCAGATCGATCAGCGCCAGAAGGCGATCGTGTTCTGCGCCACCCAGGACCACGCCCTGGCGATCCGCGACCTGATCAACCAGCTCAAGAGCAGCACGGATCCCAACTACTGCCAGCGGGTCACCGCCAACGACGGCGATCTGGGTAACAAATGGCTGCGGTTCTTCCAGGACAACGAGAAGACGATCCCCACCATCCTCACCACGTCGCAGAAGCTCTCCACCGGTGTGGATGCCCGCAACGTGCGCACCATCGTGCTGCTGCGGCCGGTGAACTCGATGATCGAGTTCAAGCAGATCATCGGCCGTGGCAC
>JBAXME010000068.1:0-12725 GCA_037134455.1 Synechococcaceae cyanobacterium ELA445
TGTTGAGTCCTGGAACGCGGTGTGCACCCCGATCGAGGCATTGGTGGCGCCCGGCCCGCGGGTCAAGGGGTCCATCGCGGCTGAGGGGCGACGACGGGGGGCGGTGGGGGCCAGGGGCCGGGTGGTTGTCGCGGCGCGACGGTGCATCAACCTCGGGCGCCTCCGGACACGGTGATCAGTGAGCCCTGGTCGGTGTTACCGCTGGAGCCGGTAACGGGGCTGCTGGGGCGGGGCACTTCTTCGTTCCGTTTGCGCTGATGGATCGCCATTGCCGACACCGGACCGCTGCGGGTGGGGTTGCGACGGCGGGCGGAGGCCCCTTCGGTGCCCGTGACCCGTTCGCCCCGGTCCCAATCGTCGCCGGTGATCTTAAGGCCGGCCGAGATGCCCTCGCCGGTGACCCTGGAGGTGGGACGCGCATCTTCATCGACGCTGACCGGTGCGTGGGTGGCAGCGGGCAGTTGGGGGCCGCGACGGTCAAAGCGGAACTGTTCCGTGCCGGTGACGGTGTCACCGGCCAGGTCAAAAGGGCCGGTGATCCGAGCGCTGGTTTCATAGCGGGTGCCGGTGACGGCGCTGCTTCGCTCGCGTTGCTGGTGGGCCGAGCGGGCCGGTGACTGGACGCTGAAGGCCTGCCAGGCAGCCTGGGGTTCGAGCGGTTGCGGGAAGTCGGGTTCCTGAGCATCGAGGCCGGCGGCGGGACCGCAGGTGGCGACGAACTGATCACCACCGATGTAGGGGGTGCCGGTGATGGCTTCGCAGGCGCCCTTGCCGGCCCCGGTGACCGCGCCGCCGATGCCCGGTTGGAGGCCGCTGAGGCGAGCACCAGGGGTGCCGGCCCGCTGGGGCGTGCGCTGGCGGATGGAGCGCACATCGTCGCCACTGCACCAGTTGCCCGCCTGCTCAAGGCCGGCATAGGGGGTGCCGGTGACGGCCTTGCAGGTGCCGGCCTCATCGCCGGTCACGCTGGAGGAGCGGCCGGTGCGGGTGCCGGAGACCACCTGGGATTTGTTGGTGATGCTGAAGCCCACCTTGGCGGCTTCGGGAGTGGGACTGCTGCCGCAGAAGCTCTCGTATTGCTGACTGCCGATGTATTCATCGCCGGTGACGCGCTTGCAGGTGCCCGGTTCGTTGCCGGTGACCCGTTCGCTGCGACCCACCAGGGTGCCCGTGACACCGGTGCCCCGCAGGGTGACGGTCTGTCCCACCTTGGTGGGCGTGCGTCCGGCCACGGCCGACTGATCACCCAGATACTGGGTGCCCGTGGGTTGGGTGCCGGATCCGGGCTCATCGCCGGTCACCTTGTCCGAGCGGCCCACCTGCACGCCGGACACCTGATGGCCGGCCTGGGTCTGGCTGTGGCCCACCTTGCGGGGAGTGGGGGTTGCGGTGCCCTTGCTGCCGCAGTAGGTGGCCGCCTGATTGGCGGAGATGTATTCGGTGCCCGTCACGTTCTTGCAGGTGCCGGGCTCGTCGCCGGTGACCTTCTCGGAGCGGCCCACTTCGTTGCCGGTGACCCGGTTGCCGTGGCTGGTGGCGCTGACACGCACCTTGGCGGGTTGCAGCGGGGCGGGTTGCGCCGGACCGTGGTCGCTGGCGCAGAAGGAGCGGAAGATCTCGGCCCCCAGGTATTCCGTACCGGTGATGGGGCGGCAGGTGCTGGCTTCGTTGCCGGTGGTCTTGTCGGAGCGGTTGGCCTGGGTGCCGGTGACCACTTGGCCCCGGCTGGTTTCGCTGGCGCCCACCTTCCAGGTGGCGTCCTGGGCGGGGCCAGGCTGGCTGGCCTGGGCAGCGGCCTGGCTGTTCTTGCCGCGGCGGGGGCCGCTGGGGCGGCAGTTGCCACCGGATGGACGGGTCACGCCGGCCGCACCGGACTTGCTGCGCAGGTCGCGGATGCGGTGGGCCAGCTCACGGCTGCTCAGGTCGGGATTCGCCTGGCGCACGGCCGCGGCTCCGCTCGTGGGGGCGGTGCTGGCGGACTTGCCAAGCCTGGAGAGGGCTTCCCGGCGGGCCACCACGATGGCGCGGCTCGGATTGTGCTGGGCCGTCCGTTTGGCGGCAGTTCTGGACGGGTTGCCGAGCTGGCGGGAGGAACTGGCCGAGGGCCGCGTCACCGGGGTCGAAGCAGCAGCGGAGCGGGTGGGTGTCGCCGGCGTGGTCGTCTCGACCGGAGCCGCAGGGGAGCGGTTGACTTGGCTGCGGGTGCGATCGCGGCTGGAGTCGGCGCGCTTACCTTTCTTGCTCAGGGCTTCGCGCCGGGCAATCACCAGGTCACGGCTCGGATTGGCGATCGCCGAACGGTTGATGCTGCGGGGGACTCCGCTGCGCTGGCTGGCCTGGGGAGCGGCTACGGCGCGCTCGGAGCTGCTTGTGGGGGCAGCGAAAGAGGAGCTGGGGCGGGCGGTGGCAACCGGTGTGTTGGTGCGGGTGGGCCGGGCTTCCTCGGCACTGCGCACGCGCTGTTTCTCACTGGAGTAACGCTTCTCGGCACTTTTGCCGGAGGAAGACAAGGCGATGCGCCGTGCAAGTGCGGCTTCGCGACTGGATTGAGGTGCCATATCCGCCCGGTGATAAAGATGTCCTGGATGCAGCGGTCCGGGGATCGATTGGACGATCGCTCCTACCGCAAGGCAAGCCCTCTTGGGCTGCCATGAAAATCAAAAGTGGCAGCGGAGCTGACCGAGGCCAGCTCCCCGCAGGCTCAGCGAGCCTCGAACACCACGAAGCAGGCACCCTGGCTCTGGGTGTAGGCGTCGTAGCCCACCAGACGCACGTGGTGGTCGGGGTAAGCCCGGTGGGCGGCTTCGAGTTCGTTGACGATCACGCCCAGATCCTTCTCACCGAAGAAGGGAAGCTTCCAGTAGGACCAGTAAATGGCCATGGAACGGCTGGGGTGGACGTGCTCAATGACAGGGCTCCAGCCCTGGGCAATGATGTAGGCGATCTGGTCGTAGATCTCGTCCTGGGTGAACGGAGGCAGGAAGCCGAAGGTCTCCAGGGTGGCGACTGTCTGATAGTCACCCACGGCGCTCTTGAAGGGCATGGTGGTTCCTTGTGGTGAACAGAGATGGGCGGGAGCAAGAAGGGTCTGGGGTCGACGTCAGGCGCCGACCCCGGTGCGCCTCAGTTGACGTCGAGCTTGTCGACGGTGTCGAACTCGAACTTGATCTCTTTCCAAGTCTCGAGAGCGATGGCCAGCTCGGGGCTGTGCTTGGCGGCTTCCAGCAGGATGTCGCGGCCTTCTTTCTCAATCTCACGACCGGCGTTGCGGGCCTTGACGCAGGCTTCCAGGGCCACGCGGTTGGCGGCAGCACCGGCAGCGGAACCCCAGGGGTGACCGTGGGTGCCACCACCGAACTGGAGCACGGAGTCGTCGCCGAAGATGGCCACCAGGGCGGGCATGTGCCAAACGTGGATGCCGCCGGAGGCCACGGCGAACACACCGGGCATGGAGCCCCAATCCTGGTCAAAGAAGTTGCCGCGGCTGCGATCTTCTGGAACGAAGGATTCCCGCAGCTGGTCGATGTAGCCGAGGGTGGTCTGACGATCGCCTTCGAGCTTGCCCACCACGGTGCCGGTGTGGAGCTGGTCACCACCGGAGAGACGCAGGCACTTGGCCAGCACACGGAAGTGGATGCCGTGCTTGGGATGGCGGTCAATCACCGCGTGCATGGCACGGTGAATGTGGAGCAGCATCCCGTTCTTGCGGCACCAGCGCGCCAAGCCGGTGTTGGCGGTGAAGCCACCGGTGATGTAGTCATGCATGATGATGGGCTGGTTGAGTTCTTTGGCGAACTCAGCGCGCTCATACATCTCCTCGGGAGTGTTGGCGGTGCAATTGAGGTAGTGACCCTTGCGCTCGCCGGTTTCCTCTTCAGCCAACTTGACGGCTTCGGCGACGAACTCGAAGCGGTTCTGCCACCGCTGGAAGGGCTGGGAGTTGATGTTCTCGTCGTCCTTGGTGAAGTCGAGGCCGCCGCGGAGGCATTCGTAAACCACCCGGCCGTAGTTCTTACCGGACAGACCCAGCTTGGGCTTGATGGTGCAGCCCAGCAGGGGACGGCCGTACTTGCTCATCCGGTCGCGCTCGACCTGGATGCCGTTGGGGGGGCCGCCGCAGGTCTTGATGAAGGCCAGGGGGAAGCGGATGTCCTCCAGGCGCAAGTGGCGCAGGGCCTTGAAACCGAACACGTTGCCGACCAGAGAGGTCAGCACGTTGGTGATCGAACCTTCCTCGAACAGGTCGAGGGGGTAGGCGATGAAGGCGTAGAACGACTCCTTGTCTCCGGGGACGTCTTCGATCCGGTAGCAACGGCCCTTGTAGAACTCCAAGTCGGTGAGGAGCTCGGACCAAACGGTGGACCAGGTGCCGGTGGAGGATTCGGCGGCCACGGCGGCAGCCACTTCTTCCTTGGGAACGCCTTCCTGGCCGGTGATCTTGAAGACAGCCAGCAGGTCGGAATCGAGGGGGACGTAATCAGGAGTCCAATACGTGTCGCGGTACTCCTTGACCCCAGCGTCGTACTTCTTGCTCATGGGGAAATTTCCTGTGGGTTGGGTAGGGAGGGATGAAGTTGCGAGCGACCCATCAAGGGCGCATCAGGCCTCAGTCCTTACCGCCGAGGAAGTTGCTGCTGCTCCCCAGGGCCGGTTCCACTTCGCGGTGGGGGCGGGCAATGATGTGGGCGGCCACCAGACCGTCGCCAACGCGCTCGCAGGCATCGGCTCCGGCGCGAACGGCAGCGTTGACGGCTCCGGTTTCGCCGCGCACCAGAACGGTGACGTAACCGCCGCCGACGAATTCGCGACCGATGAGGCGCACTTCGGCGGCCTTGGTCATGGCGTCAGCCGCCTCAATCGCGGGAACCAGACCGCGGGTCTCAATCATGCCGAGGGCGATGCCCATGGTTTCGTTTGCCATTGCCTGCTCCTGGAGGAGGGGGGTGGAATGTTCGCTTGCAACCATGGTCGGCGAAGTAGCCACCCGTCAAGGACTTTGGGCCCCCATGCCCATCAAGGTCCGTGCTGGCTTCGATAAGGGGCTCTGATCATTGCGACATATAACGTAGGAAGTCCTGTTGGCCCCGCCGCACCACCGGGGCTTAAGGGCTTGGAGGCCAACGCTGAGAGGCGATCAGAGCGGTTCGGCCTCGGACACGAAGGCCACCCCGCCGTAGTACGTGAGGATCGGCCGCAGGCTTTTGCGCAGCTGGCTCAGCACGTCGTCGTCGCAGAAGACGATCACGTGGGCGTTGGCTCCCAGGCCGCTGAAGTCCATCGATTCCGAAACCGCTCCGTGGGGACCGCGGCCGGTGACGTGGCGCATGACGGAGTACCCCGGGGCGCCTGACTTGTCGATTTCCTTGCAGACCTTGTCGAGTTCCCGTTCGCTGAAGATCAGATCAAGGCGTTTCATGGCTCGGGGAGGGGATCAGGTGACGGGGATGAGCTGTTGCACGATCGCCATGTAGACGGGAATGCCGATGACGATGTTGAACGGGAACGTCAGCCCGAGGGAGGTGGAGATGTAGAGGCTGGGATTGGCCTCCGGCACGGTCATGCGCATGGCGGCCGGCACGGCGATGTAGGAGGCGCTGGCGCAGAGCACCATGAACAGCAGGGCATCCCCCTGGGACAGGCCCAGCAGCAGGGAGATGGCCAGCCCCACGAGCGCGTTGACCGGAGGGCAGAGCAGGGCGAAGGCAATCAGGAAGGCCCCCGCCTTTCGCAGTTCACCCAGCCGTTGGGCCGCCACGATGCCCATGTCCAACAGGAAGAAGCTGAGGGCCCCGTAGAAGAGCTTTTCGGTGAAGGGCTCCATCTTGGCCAGGCCGCTGGGGCTGAACTGGGCCACCAGGAAACCGATCACCAGGCTGCCCACCAGCAGAAACACCGAACTGTTGAGGAAGGCCTCCTTCAGCACGGAGCTCCATTGCATCGACGTTTCCCCGGGGCGGTTCTGGGGGGCGGCGATCTTGACCAGCAGGAGGCCAATGATGATGGCCGGGGACTCCATGAGGGCTAGGGCGGCCACCATGAAGCCGTCGAATTCAACCCCGAGAACGCCGAGAAAACTCTGGGCGGTGATGAAGGTGACGGCGCTGATGGAGCCGTAGGTGGCTGCGATTGCGGCGGCATTGAACACATCCAGCCGGGTGCGCAGTATCAGGAAGGTGACGACCGGCACCGCAAGGGACATCAGCACCGCAGCGCTGATGGTCGGCAGCACCTGGCCGGCCAGTCCGCTGTGCTGCAGCTCCAGGCCCCCCTTGAAGCCGATGGCCAGCAGCAGGTAGAGCGAGAAGAGCTTCGGCAGCGGTGACGGGATGTCCAGGTCGGAGCCCACCAGCACCGCCAGCACCCCGAGAAAGAAGAACAGAACCGGTGGCGAGAGGAGATTCTGCAGAACCAGGCTGGTGTCCATTGCGGGCCCGGTAGCGACATTGATGCTCTTGCCGCAGCCTACGGGGACCACTGGGGGGCCATGGGTCCCCGTCGCCAAATGCAAGAACAACGCGCCTTGCGATTGCCTTCCCCTGGTCGCACGAAAGCGGGCCTGGCTCACTGGCTCCGGTCAGGGGCTCCTCATATAGGGGGTTGATTCCGCTCCCTGGAGTCCCCTCGACCTTGAAGTCATGAGCAATCTTGCCTAGCCTTGAGAAGAGGCAGGGACCCCTGGAGTTTTCCGGGGGGTGGAATGTTCAACCCATTCCTGCCTCCCACCTTTGTCCTTCGTCTCTTACCCATCACCCCTCACTGAATCGAGTTCACCCCTTCGCTCTGGGCCATCCGTTCTGGGCTTCTGCTTGAAGGCCCATCCAGGAGAGCCCCAAGTTTCAGTTTGGGAGATCCCCATCACGATGGTTTTTATGGGGGTGTGGTCCATGGCAGAGAATGCAGGGCCGTTTGGATCCACCGTTGGTGCAGGGTTTGCCCCCCTTTGACCACGCTGCACGGCCGGTGCTGGTGATCGCCAGTGGCAACCCCCACAAGGTGGCCGAGATCGGATCGATGCTCGCTGACCTCCATCTGGAGGTGCGACCCCAACCGTTGGGGCTGGAGATTGAGGAAACCGGCGGCACCTACGGCGAAAACGCCCGTCTTAAGGCCGAAACCGTGGCTCGACTCACGGGCCACTGGGCCCTGGGGGACGATTCAGGCCTGGAGGTGGACAGCCTCGACGGGGCCCCGGGCCTCTATTCGGCCCGCTACGCCGACAGTGACGAGGGCCGTCGGGCGCGGCTGTTGTTGGAGCTGGGGGACACCCCCTACCGCAGCGCCAGCTTCAACAGCGCCATGGCCCTCGCCGATGCCGACGGCACCACCGTGCTGGAGGCGGAAGGGATCTGCCGGGGGGAGATTCTGTTCGAGCCCCGGGGGGAGGGCCCCGGCTACGACCCCCTGTTCTGGGTGCGGGAGGCGGGCCTCACCTACGCCCAAATGCGGCGCCATCTGAAAGAGAAACTGGGCAGCCGTGGCAAGGCCGCCCGGGCCATGGCGCCGGAGCTGTTGGCACTGCTGGAGGTGCGCCTCAGCCGTTGATGTGGGCCACAGCCCGCATGGCGGCGGCGGCGGCCTCCTCCACATCGCCCTCCTTGCCTGCGATCGTCAGGCGGCCGAAGGCTCCCACGGCCTTCACATCCACCACGGTGATGTTGGAGGCCTTCTCGGCGTCGTTGGCGGCGATCAGCACGTAGCCGGCCGGCTCGGTTTCCAGGATGAACATGCTCATGCCGGCCTGGATCATCGAACCCCTTCGGTTCTGACGGTTGATCAGAACCGCATGGTCAGGCGTGATGGCCCGGATGATCTCCGTCCAGCTGACGTGACAGGCGCTCCGCTGGTTGATCGTGCTGCCGATCGCTTCAAGCACCACCTGGCCGGAGTGCAACACGTTGCTCTGGTCACGGTGGTAGAGGGCCAGGGAGCCGAAGGCCCTCTCCACCACCATCTGACCCAGGCGTACGGTGCTGGCCTTGAGGGCGATGTCGGTGACCCGGTGCACCGCCATGCCGGGGGACACCTCCAGCCAGAGGCAGGCGTCGCCGGGGATCGGGAGAAAGCCCTGGGACACCGTGCCCATGTAGGCCGCCAGCTGGGGCTGTAGCGAGTCGATGAAGACGTAGGTGCGCAGCTGAATCGACTGCACCGACCCCGCCTTGTTCAGCAGGCGATGGCCTTCGCTGTCCGTGGTGATGGTGACGCAGCTGGGGCCGCTGGGGTCGATGTCGACCTGGGTGCCCGTAATAGGGGTAGAGCCGCTGCCCATCCCCATCCTCCGTCGTCGGACCCGGAGGTCGTCGAGGTTGGAGAGACGCTCCATGGCACCGCGCACAGGTTATGGCGCTCGTCAGGCCATGGGCTTGGAGCAGGCGGATCTTACCGCGCGACCCGGTGCGAACCTGCTGACGTCCGGGGCGATCGGTGACCGTCGACACGACCGCCCCTGGGATGGCCGCTAGCAAGGGCGCACCATTTGGAGCCCGGGTCCATGCTCACGCCTGCCACCCGCCTGCGCCTTCAGGAGATCGTCGGCCGCATCAGCAACGAGCAGCCCGTTTCCCTCCACGAGCGCATCTACCTCCAGAAATTCGCCGACCGTGATCCGACCGTGGCGGGCTGGCTGCGGCGGGCCCGCCGTCGTCAGTTGGTGGGGGACCCCCAGGGGGGCCTCGATCGTCTGCTGGCGGATTTGGATGTGGGCGAAGTGGAGCCCGATCTGCCCTGCCCCATCGATCCCGACGACATTGGTGATTGGTTCAGCGGTGCCCCGGGGTGGTTGCGTCGTAGCTGAAGAGCCCTTGCGCCCCAGTTCTGAGCGGGTAACTTCCCGCTTAAGAACCCGTGGAGGTCTCCGTGGCCACGAAGAGCACCACATCGACCAGCACCACCCCTACCAGCACCACCCCGACCAAGCCGATCCACGCCGACCTGGACAACGGCACCTTTTCTGATTGGATTGCCCAGGCGGTCGACCAGGGGGTCAAGCCCGAGCAGGCGCTCGCCTTCATCGGACTGGGTCTGATGCAAAAGATTGGGGCGAACTCCGCGGATCTGCCCCTGGTGTGGAACGAGGGGGGCGATGGGGGCCAACTGGATGTGCAGACCCTGCGCCAGCGCCTTGAACTCACCGACCTGGCCCTCAAGACCGGAGCACCGCTGAGCACCGCAGAGGTCACCCTGTTGATGGGTGCCCGCCCCGGCTCGGCCCATGTGGAGCGCGCTGGCCTGGTGGCCCGGCGGCTCAGCCGCAACGTCTGGAAGCTCAGCCGCAGTTCCGCCGATAGCGAACGCAGCAGCTACGGCGACGCCTTCCGCCGCAGGCTCTGAGCCCGCTGGGTCGGCACGGCCAGGTGCTGCAAAGGAGACAACTCTCGACGCTGGCGCCTCTTCAGGTTCAGCCCAATAAGGACGTCTTGGCTTTCCGATAGGAAAACCTTTTTTTCGCTGCACCCAATTCGTCCACGAAGTTTTTAGTGTTCGCGCCACAACTACCGGGTGCCCCCCGGCCCTCCTTCCGATGACCGTCTTCTTCGCCCAGACGGCCTGGCTGGTGCCGCTGTACCCCCTGCTGGCCTCCCTGCTGTCCTTTCTGTGGTCGCCGGGGTTGATCTCCCGCACGGGTCCGCGCCCCTGCGGCTACCTCAACCTGCTGCTGGTGAGCGTGGCTTTCGCCCACAGCGTCCTGGCCCTGGTGGCTCTCCACTCCAATTCCACTGCGGGCTCGGCGGCGATCTATCGGCCGCTCACCTTCGGCTGGACCTGGCTGCAGACCGCCGGCCTGCGCATCGGCTTCGACGGCCTGATCACCGAGCCCGCCCTGATCGCCATCACGGTGATCACCGGCCTGCACGTGCTGGTGCAGATCTATTCGATTGCCTACCTGGAGATGGACTGGGGCTGGCCCCGTTTCTTCGGCTCGCTGAGCTTCTTCGAATCGGGCCTGTGCGCCCTGGTGCTCACCGATTCGCTGTTCTTCAGCTACGTGATCCTGGAGCTGCTCACCATGGGCACCTACCTGATCGTCGGCACCTGGTACAACCAGCCCCTGGTGGTCAAGGGGGCCCGTGACGCCTTCCTCACCAAGCGGATCGGCGACCTGATCCTGCTGGCCGGTGTGATCGCCCTGCTGCCGATCACCGGCACCTGGAACTTCCATGGCCTGCAGGCCTGGGCCGCCGACCAGGCCAACAACCATCTCGCCCTGCCGGGTGGCTTCACCCTGATCGTGCTCGCCCTGATCGCCGGCCCGATGGGCAAGTGCGCCCAGATTCCCCTCCATCTTTGGCTCGATGAGGCGATGGAGAGCCCCCTGCCCTCCACGGTGCTGCGCAACTCGGTGGTCGTCGTGGGCGGCGCCTGGGTGCTGCTGCGGCTCGAGCCCCTGATCGAACTCAGCCCCCTGGCCGCCAGCCTGCTGGTGGTGGTGGGCGGCACCAGCGCCGTGGTGGGCGCCCTGATCGCCCTGGCCCAGATCGATGTGAAGCGGGCCCTCTCCTTCCTGGTGAGCAGCTGGCTGGGTCTGCTGTTTGTGGCGGTGGGCCTGGGCGGCATCCCGGTGGCCGACCACCTGATGCTGGTGTATCCCCTGCCGATGGCCCTGATGCTGATGGCGATCGGCGCCATCGTGCTCACCAACGTGACCCAGGACCTCACCCAGCTGGGGGGGCTCTGGAGCAAGCGCCCCCTGATGGGCATCGCCTTTCTCACCGGTGCCGCAGGCCTGATGGCCCTGCCCCCCTTCGGTGGCTTTGCGGCCCTGCGGGAACTCCTGGCCCTCACCGCCGCCAGCAGCCAACCCGCCCTGCTGGGCGGCCTGGTGCTGCTCACCAATGCCCTCATCAGTGCGGGCCTCATCCGGGTGTTCGGGCTGATCTGGGGCGGCAGGCCCACCCTGTTCACCACCCGCTCCCCGGAGGTGCTCTGGCTGATGGCCCTGCCCATCTTGCTGCTCACGGGCCTGGTGCTCCATCTGCCCCAGATCCTTGTGCGCAATGGGGTGTTTGCGGCCGCCGGTGCCCTGCTGCCGATTCCGGGCTGGGGCCCCGAGGCCATGCCCCTGCTGCTCTCCACCCTGGTGGGTGGCGGCCTCTCCGCCCTTTTCTATCTGCGGCCCCATCCCCTGGCCCACCTGCCGGCGGCCCTCGGTGGCCTCCAGGACTGGCTGGCCCACGACATGCAGACCGAGCGCTTCTACCACCGCACGGTGGTGGGGCTGGTGGTTGGACTGGCCCGGCTCAGCGCCTGGTCCGACCAACGGCTGGTGGATGGCTTCAGTGGCGCCACCGGCGAGGCCGCCCTGGAGGGGGCCCGCCGCCTCAGCTTCACCACCTCCGGCCGGTCCCAGGCCTATGCCCTCACCCTCGTGCTCGGCGTGCTGCTGATGGGTGCCTGGCTCCTTTTTGGCCAGGGCAGCGCCACTCCTGACCTCCTTCGCCCGCTCCGCTGATGCCCCCCCTCTCCCTGCTTCTGCTGGCGGGCCTGCCCCTGGCTGCGGCCCTGCTCCTTCCCCTGCTTCCCGCCACCACCGCTTCGGCGAGGGTGCGCAGCCTGGCGGCCCTCAGTTCCGCCGCCCAGTTGCTGGTGGGCCTCGCCTCCTGGCGCGCCACCCCGGCCGACCTGCATCTGGCCTGGCTGCCCAGGCTGGGCCTCTCCCTCGACCTCGGTCTCGATGGCCTGTCCCTTCCCCTGGTGCTGCTGACCGCCCTGATCACCACCCTGGCGATTTTGGCCACCTCGGACCAGCAGAGCAGGCCCCGTCTGTTCTTCCCCCTGCTCCTGGCCACCAACATCGGCACCGTGGGGGCCTTACTGGCACGCAATGCCCTGCTGTTCGTGCTGGCCTTCGAGCTGGTGCTGATTCCCACCACCCTGCTGGTGGCCATCTGGGGCGGTGACAGGAGGGCCGGCGCCGCGATCCGCTATCTGTTGTATGGCGCCGTTTCAGGCCTGAGCCTCCTGGCTGCGGTCCTCGCCCTGGGCTGGCTGAACCGCAACGGCCTCAGCTTCAGCTACGCCGATCTCGCCCACGCTTCCCTCACCCCCCAGGTCAGCCGCTGGATTCTCGTCCTGCTGCTGCTGGGCTTCGGCCTCAAGCTGCCGGTGGTGCCCCTGCACGGCTGGCAGCCCTTCACCTATGGCCAAGCGCCCACCCCCGTGGTGATGGTCCTGGCGGGCTGTGTCGCCAACCTGGGGGCCTACGGCTTGATGCGTTTCGGCATTGGCTTCCTTCCCGAAACCTGGGCTTCCTGGTCCCCGTGGATTGCCGCCGCTGGAGCGGTAAGTGCCGTTTACGGAGCCCTCAATGCCATTGCCCAGGCCGACATCCGCCGGCTGATGGCCTACAGCTCCCTGGGCCACATGGGGCTGCTGGTGCTCGCGATCGCCGCCGCCACCCCGATGAGCCTCCAGGGCGCCGTAGCCCAGATCCTGGCCCACGGGCTGATCGTGGCCCTGTTGTTCGCTTGCGAAGGATTGATCGAACGCAAGACCGGCACCACGGTGATTGCCGAGCTCTCCGGCCTGCTCAACCCCCTGCGGGGCCTGCCCTTCACCGCCGGCATGCTGCTGCTGGCCCTGATGGCCGCCGCCGGCATCCCTGGTCTGGCCGGCTTCCCCGCCGAGCTGCTGGTGTTTGAGGGGAGCTGGACCACCTTCCCCCGCGCCACCTTGATCTGCCTGCTGGCCTCGGGTCTCACGGCGGTCTACGCCATCCGCCTGTTCAA
>JBAXME010000069.1:0-12514 GCA_037134455.1 Synechococcaceae cyanobacterium ELA445
TGCTGCGGCCGGTGAACTCGATGATCGAGTTCAAGCAGATCATCGGCCGTGGCACCCGCCTGTTCGAAGGCAAGGACTATTTCACGATCTACGACTTCGTGAAGGCCCACCACCACTTCAGCGACCCGGAGTGGGATGGGGAACCGCTGGAGCCCGAGCCGATCGAGCCCAAGGCTGTGGTTCCTGTGGTCGAACCTGAGCCGCCCAAGGAGGGAGACGAGGATCCCGAGGGGCCCAAGCCGCGCCCCACCAAGGCCCGCATCAGGCTTGGCGATGGCAAGGAGCGCTCGATCCAGCACATGCTGGTCACCTCCTTCTGGCATCCCGATGGCCGGCCCATGAGTTCCCAGCAGTTCATCGAACTGCTCTACGGCCAGCTGCCGGAATTCGTGAAGGATGAGGCTGAGCTGCGCGAGCTCTGGAGTGCGCCCGACACCCGCCGCAAGCTGCTGCAGGGCCTGGAGGAGAAGGGCTTCGGCGCCGATCAGTTGGCGGAGATGCAGCGCATCATCGAGGCCGAGAACAGTGATCTCTTCGATGTGCTCGCCCATGTGGCCTATGCCCTGCCGCCCATTCCCCGCCAGGAGCGCGCTGAGCAGGCCCGCCTCTACATCCACTCCAAATTCACCAGCAAGCAGGAGGTGTTCCTCAACTTCGTGCTGCAGCACTACGTGAGCACCGGGGTGCAGGAGCTGGCCACCGAGAAGCTCACCCCCCTGCTGCAACTCCGCTACCAGAACTCGATCGCCGATGCCTTGGCCGATCTGGGGCCGGCGGCGGAGATCGGCCAGGTGTTTGCGGGGTTTCAGAGGTATCTCTACGAGCTCGTGGGGTGAACGGGTGGTGAGGTGGTGACCGTGCCATCGGCGCGGACGCGATCATCCGCAACACCTACCGCACGCTGATGAGCCGGGGCACGAAGGCGTGTTATGTGTTTCCTGTGATCCGGAGTTGAACGACTACTTGGGGCGGGTGGTGCCGCCAGCGTGAGATCCAGTAAGGATGCCATCTTTCTCCGTTGCCGTCCTTTGCAGAGCTTGTTGGCTACAATGGACAGCTTAGAAGTGTCAATGCCATGAACTTCACGTTGGAGGTCGAGCAAGAAGAAGATGGCCGATGGATTGGGGAGGTCCCCGAACTGCCAGGAGTTCTTGCTTACGGAACTTCGTCAAGGGACGTCATGTCCAAGGCAGAAGTTCTGGCTTTGCGTGTCATTGCCGATCGAATCGAGAATCGTGAGAGCGAGCCTGTGAGTGTCAACTTCTCAATACCTGCCACTGCATGAGTGAGTGGCGTTCATCCAAGGCCAAGAGAGTGCTTGTGGCCTTGAAGAGCATCGGTTGGAGAGTGAAACGTCAGTCTGGATCCCACAAAATCCTGGAGCACAGCGATTTTCCGGACGTTGTCTTTGCCTTCCACGATGGTGATGAGCTTGGCCCGAGAATGCTTGCGCGGTTGGCCAAGCACACGGGTCTCAAGCCGAGCGATCTTTGAGGCAGCGCCAGAACCTGCTCGATGCCGTGTGGTTCACAGGGGGCGGCGGGGCTGGATTCGATAGTCGTCTTCGGCTTCTTTGAGCAGAGCGTCAAGCTTGCCTGCGGTGAGGTCGGCTTCCAGCTGGCGATCCCAGGCGGCCGCATCGAATTCCGCAAACCAACGGCGGAACTCTGCCAATGCGGACGGATCAAGGGCCTCAACGGCCTCCTCCAGAGCTTTGAGTTCGGGCATGACTTTGCGCCGTCCAACGCACGTTGATGGATTCTGACTCCTTTGGTAGCTGCGGTGCCGTGCACCGACATCCCATTCCCACCATGTCCCCGATCACCACCGTCGGCATCGATGTGGGCGGTGCCCGCAAGGGCTTCCACGCCGTCGCCCTCACCGCTGGCGCCTATGCCGGCCAACTCGCCACCGCTGATGTCAGCGAACTCACCCACTGGTGCCGCTCGGTGGTGCGCGCCAGCGTGATCGCCATCGATGCCCCCTGCCGCTGGAGCCTTGATGGCCGTCCCCGCCCCTGCGAACGGGAGCTGATGGCCCGCGGCATCCGCTGCTTCGCCTCGCCCACCCGCCAGAAGGCGCTGGATCACCCCACCAACTACTTCGGCTGGATGCTGCAGGGGGAGGCGCTCTACCGGGAGCTTGAGGGCGGCGCACCGGAGCAGGCCTACCCCCTGCTGCGCACCCTGCCCCTCCGTGGCCGGGTCTGCTTTGAAACCTTCCCCCACGCCATCACCTGGCACCTGCGCGGCGGCCAGGCCCGGGCGGCCGAAAAGCTGGTGCAACGGCGGGAGCTGCTGGATCAGGCGGGCATCGATCGGGCCCCTCTCACAAGCATCGACCTGATCGATGCCGCCCTCTGTGCCCTCACGGCCCAGGTCGTCGCCTCCGGTGGGGAGTGCGCGAGTTACGGAGAGCCGGAGACGGGGTGGCTCGTGGTGCCCAGGGCTCCCGGATCTCGTTAGCGTCAGGGCACAGCGCCCCGTCCCAGCCCTCCTTCCGCATCCAGGCCTTCCCTGCTCCCCCGTTGCCCTTGATGCTTTTTTCGCCCCTGGCCCAGCGGCACCGGCAACCCGAGTGGATGGACCAGAGCGGCATCGACCCCGCTGCCCACACCTTGGCCCTGGCGGGTTTGCGGCGCATCAATGCGCTCAGCGGTGCGGTGGGTTCCCTGTTCGCGCCCATTCGCTCCCTGGCCCGGGAGCAGGGCGGACGGCCCCTGCGGCTGCTGGATCTGGCCTGCGGCGGCGGTGACAACACCATCGCCCTGGCGGAGCGAGCCCGTCGCGAAGGGCTCTCCGTGCGGGTCGATGGCTGCGACCTCAGCCCCCAGGCGGTGGCCATCGCCTCCCGCAGCGCCGCAGAGCGGGGCCTGGATAGCACCTTTTTCCAGGCCGATGCCCTCTCCGGTTCGCTGCCGGAGGACTACGACGTGCTCCTCTGCACCCTGTTCCTGCATCACCTCGATGACCCGCAGGCCGTGGATCTGCTGCGGCGCATGGGCGAAGCCAGCCGCTCCCTGGTGCTGGTCAATGACCTGATCCGCAGTCCCCTCGGCTACGGGCTCGCCTGGGTGGGTTGTCGGTTGTTGAGCCGCTCGCCGATCGTCCATTTCGATGGCCCCGTGTCCGTGCAGGGCGCCTTTCAGCTCCAGGAGGTGCAAGCCCTGGCGGCCCGGGCCGGCCTCCTGGGCGCCACCCTCCGGCGCAGTTGGCCGGAGCGCTACCTGCTGAGCTGGCGCCGCCCGCCCGGCTCGCCTCTGGGCGGCGCGCCCCTCGGCCGATGAGAGCCCCCGACTGGGACGTGATCGTGGTGGGGGCCGGACCCGCCGGGGCCCTGGCCGCCCACCAATTGGCCCGCCGCCGCCTGCGGGTGCTGCTGGTGGAGAAGCGGGCGTTTCCCCGCTGGAAGGTGTGCGGCAGCTGTCTGAACGGCGTCGCCCTTCGGGCCCTGGAGGATGCGGGCCTCGGGCACCTGGTGGACGACCTGGGCGGCGTGCCCCTTGGTCGGTTGCGCCTGGGCCTCCAGGGCCATCAGGTGGACCTCGCCCTTCCCCTGGGCCGCTCCCTTTCCCGGGGGCGCCTCGACCTTGCCTTGAGTGAGGCAGCCGTGGCGGCCGGAGCGGTGTTGCAGCTTCAAACCGAGGCCACCGTGGGGCCCCTGTTGCCAGGGGGCCGGCAGGTGCTGCTGCGCTCAGGCGACGGGCGCCAGGCCACCAGCGCCCGGGTGGTGCTGCTGGCCACGGGGCTGGGTAGCCCAGGGCTGGGCAGTCCAGGACTGGGCCGTTCACCACTCGAAGCGGCCCTGCCCATCCGCTCGCGTATCAGCCCCCACTCCCGGGTCGGTGCCGGCTGTCAACTGGACGCCGGGGTGGGCGGCTACGGCAGGCGCACGATCCATATGGCCATTGGCCGCCACGGTTACGTGGGGTTGGTGCGCAACGAAGACGGCGCCCTCAACCTGGCGGCGGCCTTTGATCGGCAGCAGCTGATCGCCGCCGGTGGTCCGGCCGCCTGTGCCGCCACCGTGCTGGCGGAGGCCGGCTTTGATCCCCTGCCCCAGGCCTCCGCGGCCCCCTGGCGGGCCACCCCCGCCCTCACCCGCCGCAGTACCCCACCGGCGGCCGAGCGGGTGCTGCTGCTGGGGGATGCGGCGGGCTATGTGGAGCCGTTCACGGGCGAGGGCATGGGCTGGGCCCTGCTGGGGGCCCTGGCGGCGGTGCCCCTGGTGCTGCGGGGTCAGGGGGAGTGGGGCCGGTCCCTGGAGAGGGAATGGGCCCAACGCCATGGCCGCTTGATCGGCTCACGGCAGCGCCTCTGCCACGGCCTGGCCTTCGCCCTGCGGCGCCCGGGCCTCAGCTCCAGGCTGCTGGCGGCTGCCGAGCGCTGGCCCTTCCTCACGGCTCCCCTGCTCCAGCACCTCAATGGCGCCCCCCTCCAATGGAGACCCCCAGAGCCATGTCCCTGACCATCCACGGCCTGGGTACGGCCCTGCCCCCCCAGCGCATTGCCCAGGCTGACGCCTCGGCCATCGCCACCGATGTGGCCCTGGCCCACCAGGCGCCCTCCCCGTCCCAGCGCCGGCTGCTCGACACCCTCCATCGCCGCTCCGGGGTGGCCACCCGCCACAGCGTGCTGCTGGAGCCCCAGGCCCCGGGCACGGCTGAGAACACCACCAGCCACCAGAACTTCTTTGGGCCAACCAGCCCTGGCACCGGGGAGCGCATGCGCCGCTATGGCGAAGAAGCGCCGCCCCTGGCCCTGCGGGCCGTTCGCGCCGCCCTGGAGCAGGCCCAGATGTCCGTTGAACGGATCACCCACCTGATCACGGTGTCCTGCACCGGCTTCAGTGCCCCCGGCGTTGATCTGGCCCTGATGGCCGCCCTGCCCCTATCTGCCGGCGTGGCTCGCACCCACGTGGGCTTCATGGGCTGCCACGGTGCACTCAATGGTCTACGGGTGGCGGCCGGCTTCACCGGCGCCGATCCGGATGCTTGCGTGTTGCTCTGCGCCGTTGAGCTCTGCACGTTGCATCTGCAGTACGGCTGGGATGCGGAGCGGATCGTGGCCAATTCCCTGTTCGCCGATGGCGCCGCCGCCCTGGTGGCCTGCGGGGAGGGGTCGGCGGCAGAGGCGCCGGCCGGACCTCCGCTGCGGCGACTGGTCGCCAGTGGCTCCCTGCTGGTGCCCGCCAGTGCTGGGGCGATGTCGTGGCGGATCGGGGACCATGGCTTTGCCATGACCCTCTCGCCCCAGGTGCCGGACCTGATCGCGGCCCATCTGCGGCCCTGGCTGGAGGGGTGGCTGGCGGGCCATCAGCTCACCCTGGCGGCCATCGGCTCCTGGGCCGTGCACCCCGGCGGCCCCCGGATCCTTTCGGCTGTGACAGAGGCCCTGGGGTTGGACCCCGCCCTGATCGAGCCGTCGCGGTCGGTGCTGCGTGACTACGGCAACATGTCCTCGCCGACCCTGCTGTTCATTCTCGAGCGGCTACGGAGCAGCGGCGCCCCCGGCCCCTGCCTGGCGATGGCCTTCGGTCCGGGGCTGTGCGTGGAGGTGGCGTTGCTGGCGTAATGGTCGTCAACCGAATCCCCATCCCATGCCCACCATCGACCCCTCCGGCCAATCCAAATCCGATACCTACAGATTGATCACCAACCTGGTGGTGCCCCGTCCCATCGCCTGGATCACCAGCCAGAGTGATGCCGGGGTGGTGAATCTGGCGCCCTTCAGCTACTTCAACGTGTTCGGCAGCGATCCGCCTTACGTGGCTGTGGGCATTGGCCGGCGCGATAACGGCGAGCCCAAGGATACGGCCCGCAACATCGAAGAGACGGGCGCGTTCGTGATCCATCTGGTCACCGAAGAGTTGATCGGTGCCATGAATCTTTCTGCGGCGGATTTCCCCCCGGACCAAAGCGAGCTGGAGGCTGCGGGCTTGGCGCTCGCGCCAGGCGAACGGATCCAGGTGCCCCGGCTCACCGCCGCTCCAGCGAGCCTGGAGTGTCGCCTCCATCAGGTGGTGCCCCTCGGGGCCAACCAGCTCTTCATTGCTGAGGTGGTGCTGTTCCACCTGGCCGACCAACTGTTCGACGATCGGGGGCCCTTCGGTGGCTTCGCCCCCATCGGCCGGCTGGGGTCCCCGTCGGTGTACTGCCGCACCATCGACCGCTTCGAGCTGCCGCGGATTTCCCATGAACAATGGCTCACCCAGGCCTAGGCCGCTGTGGCCCGCCCGCTCCCCTCTCCCGTGCGGGCAGGTCCCCCTTCCGTAGGCTGAGAAGCGGGTACGACCAAACCATGCCGGAGTCTCCTCCGCTTCCCGCTCCGCTTGACCTTCAGATCGGCTTGGATCTGGTGCTCGAGCCTTTCGAGGACTGGAGCCAATGACCTATTGCGTCGCGGTGTTGCTGGAGGCCGGCATGGTGTTCGCCTCCGATTCGCGCACCCATGCGGGTGTCGACGATTTCGCCAGCTTCACGAAGATGACCGTGTTCGAGCGGGCGGGCGATCGGGTGCTGGTGCTGCTCAGCTCCGGCAGCCTGGCGGGCACCCAGGCGGTGATCAGCCTGCTGCGCCAGCAGGCCGATGCCGGTGATGGCCGTCCGAATGTCTGGACGGCGCGCACCATGTTTGACGTGATGGAGTTGGTCTCCGATGCGGTACGAGCCATCGGGCAGCGGGATGCCCCCCACCTGGAGGCCTGCGGCGGCAGCTTCAACGCCTCCCTGCTGGTGGGGGGGCAGATCAAGGGGGAACCGCCCCGCCTGTTTCGCCTGTACGCCGAGGGCAACTTCATCGAAGCAGGAGATCTCACCCCCTTCCTGCAGACGGGTGAGGCGAAGTACGGCAAGCCGATCATCGACCGGGTGATCCATCCCGCCATCTCCCTGACGGAGGCCACCAAGTGCGTGTTGGTGTCGTTTGACTCCACCATGCGCAGCAACCTCTCGGTGGGGATGCCGATCGATCTGCTCGTCTATGAGCGCGACACCCTGG
Source organism: Synechococcaceae cyanobacterium ELA445 (assembly GCA_037134455.1). Lineage (GTDB taxonomy): Bacteria > Cyanobacteriota > Cyanobacteriia > PCC-6307 > Cyanobiaceae > ATX-6F1. The sequence goes on from JBAXME010000069.1 coordinate 6,999, forward strand.
CGGTCACCTACCGCCGTCGCTTTGACGAGGGGGACCTCTACTTCCACAACCTCAGGGAGGCCTGGGGCACCGGCGTACGCTCCGTGTTCCGGGAGTTGCCGGAGCTGGATTGGTGAGGCTGCGGGCTGGAGCTCCTACCGCCTGAAGAAATAGATCACCGCTGCCAGGGTCCATGCCACCTGGCCCGAGAACAGCAAGAAGGAGGCTGTCATCGAGCGTTAAGGCCAGCACCGCCAGCACGATCACGCTCAACCCGCCGCCGAGGAAGCCGCCGTAGATGGCCGCCAGGCCCACCCAGATCGCCTGGATCGCGAAGGGCAGAGGTTCATTCAGGGATGGTGCAGCCCATAGGCTTCGTCGTCCGCCGGCAGGGTCACCCCCAGGCGCTCCCGCCACACCGCTACCGGCAGCTCCCAGCCCTCCTCCCAGCGGGCCGTGGCGAACGGCCGGGCGGTGAAGCCGATGGTGATGCCATGGCTGATCGCCCGGCTCATGGCTTCGTAGCCGTCCAGCTTGAAACGGAAGGTTGCGATCTGGGATGCGTGGCTGAGGCTCACATAGGCGGGGAAGCCGATCTGGGTGGCCGTGATCGCCAAGACGCCGTTCTCGCCAGCTGGAGAGGTGCCGAAACCACTGACCACGTGATGGAGATCATGGGTGGTGGCCATCCGCTGGGTGAGCCAGCGTCCTTCGGTGTCGATGGTTCTGGGACGGAAGAACTCGGGGTCGTAGTTGAGCTGGCGGATCAGGGCGGCGTAGGTGTGGCCGAGGCTCCCCTCCGGCAGGGCCAAGAGCGGCTCCAGATCGGGTTGCAGCGGTGGGTAGCGCTCGTCCATCATCGCGGCCCCGCCCGGCAGGGCCCGGAACCGGGCGATGCAGGCGTCCAGTTGGGGCGTGTCCAGGAAGCTGTCCAACAGATCGGCGATCTTGGGGAGAGCCCCCTGGCTGCGTCCCACGGCGATCAGATGGCGAGCCTGGCCCAGGGCCTGGAGGGAGTGCTGGAAGCGGGACATCTGGGGGGGCGGTTGGGGGTTAGGGAGCTTTCACGTTCGGGCAGGTGGCACCGTTGAAGTGGCTGGCCACGCGCTTGCTGCCCTCGGTGTAGACCTTCTGGGCCTTGCCGGTGTCACCGGAGGCGACGGCGGTTTGCAGCTTCGAGGCGAAGCGGGCGCAGGCCTCATCAAGGCTGACGGCACGGGCGGGGGCGGCCAGGCCCAGGGCAGCAGCAGACAGCAGGACCAGCGTCAGGGTCTTCATCAAGGCGGGTGGGTGCACGGAACACTCATTCTCTCCAATCACGGCGCCCCACCGGGACAGCAGCGAAACGGCCGTTCCACCCAACACGGAGAGGCGAAACCGCAAGGCACGGCCGGTCTGCGACTTCCACTCCCCCGCGGGGAGACATTGGCATGGGTAGAGCTACGCCCAGATCGTTTCAAGCAGCGGCCATGGCCGTCCACGCGTTTTCCGGTGCTGGCTCGGGCCGTCTGCCTTCCGGCTCAGATGGGTTCAGCCGATCTCCGGGCAATCGGTCTGTTGTGCAGGCAAGGATTGGACATTTGGAGTGGTCAATCGGCACCAGTAAGCTGGGATCAGGATCCTTGCTTGCTGCGTTTTCCCGCACCAATGCTGCTGCTCAAATTTCATACTGATATCAATGGTCGCCAAGACTGATTCCATGGATTCATTGTCAGTAAACAAGCGTCAGCGCCTGATTCAGCAGGCCAAGGAAGTCAGCGTCTTCTTTTTTTTGGCTGTGGTGAGAATTTTCATGACTTACTTTGCTGGTGCGCTCAATAGTCCTTCCAATACACCGCTCCATAGCTTCAAGGCCATGTTGGGGGCAATGGCGTTGGCCCAACGTGGTCCGATGCTCGTCTTCGGAGGGGTTGTTTTTGGCTATGCCTTTCTATCGCTGGCGTGCGGCAGGCTTCTCCACCGGAAGTTTCTCGATTTTCTGGGGATCTTGGTGCTGATCAATTTGCTGTTCCATTTTCTCAAGATCAACCTGTTGCTGTTTACGCCTTCCGGGCCGCCCGTTTTGTTGCTGGGGCAGCTGATCACTTTTGTGATCTTTTTCATTGTTGCTTGGGGTTGGATCTATTGGCGGGTCGATTGTGCGGAACACGAGGGCTCGGCCGGCATTATTGCCTTGGGGGATACCGGCGAAACCCTGAGCATGTTTGATTATATGTATTCGTCAATGCATTTGATTCAGACGATGGGAAGGGCTTCAAATATTTCTGGCTCTACGCGCTTTGGAAGAGTTCTGGTGAGTGTTCACAATTTCATGGTGATTGATCTTGTCAGCATTGGACTTGGGCGCTTCTATCAGTTGATCCAGAAGACAATCTGATCGAGGTGGCGGCATGGCTCCTCCTACCAGGCTGGATCGGGACCGAAGTCGCCCTTGGCGCCTCGGGCAGAGCTTCCTTGGCCCCCAGCATGCCCTGGTTGTGCTGGTTCTGCCCCTGTTGTTCGGTGTCGCCGCGCCCCGGGTAGGGGCGGTTCAGGCCAGTCGCAACTCCTTGAGCTTCCAAGGGGGGCAGGCGGACCGGCGGGTCCAGCACTTGTTGCGGAACCTGGATCTCTACAAGGACCATCTTGAGCGCCGGGCCCGGCGCTTGAGCCTGCTGGAGGCCATCCGGCTGGGGCTGGAGCAGAACCCAGTCCTGGCGGAGGGCTATGCCCAACTCCAGCAATCCCAGTGGCAGGCCATCGCCATCCGTCGGGAAGCCATCCCCAGTCTTCAGCTCTCCAACGATGATCCCGGTCTGTTGGGCTGGCGCCGGGCAACGGACCGCGATGGCAGCAACGACACCGTCACTGGAAGCAGCCTGACAAACCAAACCCGAACCAGTCGCTTCCTGCTACCCAAGCTTCAGTTGCAATGGACGTTCTTTGACCCCACCCGCACCCCCCGGGTGCGGGCGCAACAGGCCACGACCCAGGCGGATCGCTTGCTGTTCGACATCAGCGCCCGCAATTTGGTGCTCGATATCCAACGCACCTACTACGACCTGCAGAGAAGCAGTGAATTGGAGGCTGATTACAGACACCTGTCCGAGCTCACCCACACCCTGGTGGGGATGGCTCTAGCGAAGCAACGTCGGGATCGCGTCGATCAAGGTGTGGTTGAACAGCTCAAGAGTGAGGAGTTGGCGTTGTTGGTGCTCTGCATCAACATCCACGAGCAGGTGATCCGGGATGCGGCCCTGCTGGCCAGTCGCCTTAGCCTGCCACCAGGACAGTTGGCCATGCCGAGCGAGCCCCTGCACCGCTCGGGCTCCTGGGGGCCCAGCCTGGAGCAGACCGTGGTGCAGGCCCTGGCCTTTCGAGAGGAGATCCAGGCGAGCCTGGCCCAGGCCGACAGTTCCTCCTGGAGTGCGCGGGCGGTGCTGAGCGCGTCGCTGCCCAGTTTTTCCTTGGTGGGCAAGAGCAAGTGGGAACAGGAGGCTTACGGCCAACAGAACGTGCCGACGCCCAGCAGCACCACGACAGGGACCAACAGCACGTTCACCAACCAGGCCGGCCTTTTCTTTGCCTGGAAACCCTTCGATGGGGGCATTGATGCCGCCCTCTCCACCGCATTGAAGAAAAGGGCCGAACAGTCGATCCAGCAGGCTGCCCTCGATCGCTTGACGGTGACCAGCCAGGTGGAGGCCAGCCACGCGGCCCTGATCAGCAGCCTGATCGTGATCGACACCGCCCAGGATCAACTGCGGTCCTCCGGACGGGCGCTTGCGGCCTTCCGCCGCCAGTTCGCCGGTGGTGCGGACAATGCCACCACCTTGATCCAGATGATTCAGGGGTACACCAAGGCCTCGGAGTCCTATCGCAACTCCGTGAGCAAACACAACAGTGCCATTGCGGAGCTCTACCGCTACTCCGCCCAATGGCCTGAGTCGGCCCTGGCGGTGCTGCAGCGGCGGGTGCAGCAACTGACCCGTGAGTGAGGCATGTTCGGTTTTTGGGGCCCTTGGCCCCGAGCGTGCGCCGGATTCCCCTGCCGTACACCCGCAGGGTTTGGTGGGATAGGCCTCGATCCGTGGCCATGGCGTGGCTGAGAGGCCAGCGGTATGACGTGACCCCCTTTGCTGCTGAGATGGAGACTCTGTTTCCCAGTACCGCAGCGTCCCCATGCCTAGCGACCTTCGGGATCCCCGGGCCCTGCAGCGTTCCCTGGGCACCCTGCCGATGCTCGCCCAGGCGCTTGCGGGCATCGGCCTGACGCTCACGGCCGTGATCAACATTCCCCTGATCGCCGCCACCGCCGGCAGCGGCACTTGGATCTGTTATGGGGTGGCTGGTCTGGCCATCCTGCTGGTCAGCGAAACCCTGCTGGTCTTTCGCCACCATCCCGCAGGTGCCGAAGGAATCGCCGGCTTGGTGGGCCAGGGCCTGGGTGACCGTTGGGGCGCCAGGGCGGCCTGGTTGTTGCTGTTGGCCTACGGCAGCGCGGCCGTCTGTTGTTTAGCTGTGTTCGGCCATTACCTCGATGGGCTGCTGCGCCGGCTCGACCTCTCGTTGCTGCCGGTGCTGGGCTTCGTTGCCGGTGCCTTGATCTGCCTGGAGTTGGCCCGTCGCGGCGCCCGCCTCTCGGGGGTGCTGATGCTGGTTACCGAGGCGATCTCCACCCTGATCGTGCTGGGGCTCTGCGCTGTGGTGGTGATCAAGGGGGCCGGCGGGCACGCCGTAGCGATCGCTCCCCTGACGACTCCCCTACCGGAGCGGGTGGGGTCCGGGTTGGTGATCGCCCTGCTCAGCTTTGCCGGCTTTGAGAGCGCCGCCACCCTTGGGGCTGAGGCCCTTGATCCCGACCGCTCCCTCCCCCGGGCCCTGCGGGGCTCGGTGCTCATCGCGGTGGTGCTGTTCCTGATCTGGGGCTCCCTGCTGACCCAGGGCCTCCAACAACTCCCCGTCGCCCTGCGCCAAGGCACGGAGGCCCTCCCCGCCCTCGCCGATCACCTGGGCCGTCCGGGGGCGGGGGTGTTGATCGAGATCGGCGCCTTCCTGTGCACCTTTGGCAGCAGCCTCGCTCTGCTGAGCGGTCTCGGTCGGGTGGGCTTCGCCCTGGCTCGCCAGGGGGTGGTGCCCAAGGGCTGGGCAGTGGTGCATCACCGGTTCGGCACCCCCGGGCGAGCGATCACGGTGGGCGCCCTCGTGGCCATCGGCGTTGGCCTGATGCTGGCCCGCGGGGGCTTGACGCCCTACGCCATCTATGACGTCTGCGGCGGTTTCTCGGCCCTTGCCTTCCTGTTGGCCTACCTGCTGGTGGCGATCGCAGGCTGGCGGCATGGTGGCGACGGTCGCCCCACCGCACGGGTGCGCATTCTCTGTGGGGCCAGCGCTGGTGTGCTGATCGGCATCCTGGTGTCCTTCCTGGGGGGGGCGATGGGATCCCAAGGCCCCATGCTCACCTGCTTCCTGGGGGCGCTTGCCGTTGGTGCGCTGCTGGTGCGATGGCGGCTCCCGTCACCGGGCGCTTGAGGAGGGAGGGAGGGGGAGTGCGGTTG
>JBAXME010000070.1:0-12025 GCA_037134455.1 Synechococcaceae cyanobacterium ELA445
GGGCGATTAGCTCAGAGGTAGAGCACTACCTTGACACGGTAGGAGTCACTGGTTCGATTCCAGTATCGCCCATCCTTATTGATCATCGAAGCCTAGGGAATGGTTACGGCGGCTCTACCTTTCACCGTCGTGATTGGGCTTGGGCGCTCGGGAGTCGGCGCCGCCAGGTTGCTGGTCGCCTCCGGTGAGCGGGTGCGGTTGATCGAGAGCAAGCGCAACGAGGCGCTCGAACGGCGCGCCGCCGATTTGCGCCGTGAGGGCATCGAGGTGAGCCTGGACACCCCCCTGGAGCCCGAGCACTTCCGCTGGTCCACAGGGCACGCGGTCAAGGTGGTGGTCAGCCCCGGCATCCGCTGGGACCACCCGACCCTCGTGCAACTGCGCCAGCAGGGGGTGGCGGTGATCGGCGAGATGGAGGTGGCCTGGGAGGCCCTGGCCTCGGTGCCCTGGATCGGCATCACCGGCACCAACGGCAAGACCACGGTCACCCATCTGGTGGGCCATCTGCTCCAGGTCGCCGGGCTGGATGCACCCATCTGCGGCAACGTCGGCGTCTCGGCCGCCGAGCTGGTGCTCAACCGCCGGGCCGAAGGTCAGCCCCCCCCCGACTGGCTGGTGGCGGAACTGAGCAGCTACCAGATCGAAGCCGCCCCGGTCATCCGCCCCCGCATCGGCCTCTGGACCACCCTCACCCCTGACCACCTGGAGCGCCACGGCACCCTCGAGAACTACCGCGCCATCAAGCGTTCACTGCTGGAGCGCTCGGACACCGTGCTGCTCAACGCCGACGATCCTGACCTGGCCAGCCGGGCCGCCAGCTGGGGGAGGGCCCACTGGGTCACGGCCCGTCCCCGGGGCGAACAGGCCGCCGGCATCGACCCGCTGCTCTGGGTCGAAGGGGATCGCGTGCACAGCGATGCCGGCCCCCTGATGGCCGCCGACTGCCTGGCCATGCCCGGAGCCCACAACCGCCAGAACCTGCTGCTGGCGGTTGCCGTTGGCCTGGAGGTGGGCCTCGATCCTGCGGCCATGGAGGCCGCCTTCCGCAGGTTCCCGGGGGTGCCCCATCGGCTGGAGCGCATCCGGGAGCTGGCGGGCATCACCTATTTCAACGACAGCAAGGCCACCAACTTCGATGCCGCCGAGGTGGCCGTGAAGGCTCTGGACCAACCCCTGGTGGTGCTGGCCGGTGGTGAGGCCAAGCAGGGGGATCCCGGCGGCTGGATCGAGCAGCTCAATCGGCATGCCCGGGCGGTGGTGCTCTACGGAGCCGCCGCCAGATCCTTCGATCGGTTGCTCCGCGACCGTGGGTACGCCGGCGAGCTGTGGCAATGCCCAGGCCTGGAGGAGGCTGTTCCGGAGGCACGGCAACGGGCCGAACGCCTCGGCTGCAGCGCTGTCCTGCTCTCGCCGGCCTGCGCAAGCTTCGACCAGTACAACGACTTCGAGGAGCGGGGCGACCACTACCGCCGCCTGGTCTCAGGCCTCTGAGGGTTCTCCGAGGCCCCGGCTCACCAGGTACTGCTGGATGAAGATGGCCGCCAGGGGGTAGGTGACGATCAGGGGCACCAGGCAGAAGAGGGCCGAGATCAGCACCAACAAACCCGCCAGCAGTTCGTAGCCAACCAGACCCCAGCCGTAACCGCTGCTGAACAGATCGCGGAAGCTGGCCAGAAATGCCTGCAGAATATCTTGACCAGAAGTGAAAACTCTTCGAACATATATAGGATAAATTATGCCCAGGACAAGATATGGCATCACAAGTATTGCCACGCCGACGCCGGCAAGAACGTACTTAAAGAAAAGCAAATTCTCTGGGATTATTGCCCATATAGCTATAAAAACGAAGCCAAGCACAACCATTGGCAAGGCAATAACAATAGCTGCCATATTATATAACAAGCCCGCCAATAAGTACCGCCAAAATTTGTGTTTCAGCAGAGCCATACCCTCTGCATAGCTGGAGTGATGGCCAGTGGCGTAGTGAAGGGCGGGAAAGGCGAAGATCAACACTACCAGCAGTCCAACCACCACCTGGTAGACTAGCTGGAATGGGAAATTGAGCAACAGCTGCATCCCTTCGGCCGCGGTTGATCCCCCGTCCCCCAGACTCCCGGTAAGTGCCTTGGAGATCAGGGTGGTCAAACCCGTGATCATAGCGAACACAACGGCGATGGCAAGGATGGTGAGCTGCACGAGCACATAGGGCTGCCAATTCGTCTTGTAGAGGTTCCAGGCGGTCTGCAGGGTGGGCTCGGAGGGGGACGGACGACCCTGGGCGGAGGCCTCCGCGGAGCCGTCGTCAGGAATCAGGGTCATCACAGGGCGATCGAATGGGCCCTGTTTAGACGCTCAGGGCGCAGGGGCCAACCAACCGTGCACAAGACGTCTCCATAGACTGACCGGCCGATCCCCTCGGAGCCCCGGCGCGATGGCCTTCTGGCTGATGAAGAGCGAACCGGAGGTGTACGGCATCGGCCATCTCCAACGGGAGGGCTCCACGCTGTGGGATGGCATCCGCAACTACCAGGCCCGCAACTTCATGCGCACCATGGAGGTGGGCGACCGGGCGTTCTTTTATCACTCGAACACCCAACCCCCCGGCATCGTGGGTCTGATGGAGGTGATCGAAACCCACCTCACCGATCCCAGCCAGTTCGATCCCACCTCCAAGTACTTCGATGGCGCCTCCAAGGCGGAGTCGCCCCGCTGGGATTGCGCCCGTCTGCGCTATCTGCGCACCTTCGCCGGCCAGCTGACCCTGGAGCAGCTGCGCCAGGAGTTCTCCGCGGAGGAGCTGGGGGTGGTGCGCCAGGGCAACCGGCTCTCGATCCTGCCGGTGAGCGAGCCCTCGGCCAAGCGGATCTTCACCCTGCTGGGGGAGACCCCCTGAGCCCTCAGCGCCGAAACATGTTGGCCAGGTAGCAGCGGGTCACCTCCCGGCTTTGAACGCCGTTCTGCACCAGGAAGCCCGCCAGGGCGGCCTGGAACAGCCGGTACTGGTCCCAATTGGGGTGGGCGTCGATGAAGCCCCGCATCGACACCAGCAGGGCCTCGGGTACATCCGCCCGCAGGCTCACCATCGCCCCTGTGATGTCAGGCGATGGGCTTCCGGTTCCCTCTCCCGTGGCGTTGGCGTTGGCATGGGGGGGAGGGTTCATCCAAATCTCTGTGTCCGGCCACCAGTTCCCCACACCGCCGCAGCTGCGTCAAATCCGCCACGGGCGGCCCCTTCCCTGGAGTCCCAGCCTGAGAACCCAGGCCAGCGCCCTCCTTTGGGCACCCCGTTCCCCGATCGCCCCATCCCCTGAATCGGCCAGAGGGTGGTGTCAAGGGGACGACCCCAATCGGGTCGGTTCTCCCCAGGCTGCTGTGGGGGCCTGCAGGGGGAGGTCCCCAAGCTGTGGAAAACCAGTGAAAAACAGCCTCCTCCCCGGGGGGATCCTGCCGACAACCGATTCGATCAGCAGTGCTGATCAGCGACCAATCCGGCGGGCGATCTCAAGGGCCGCCACCGCCGATCGAACCGTCCACCCGTTCCTGCAGAGCAAAGACCGCCTGGGCGAAGGCCCCACTGGCGACCGTGTCCCAGCTGAGCTCCAGGGCCCGCTGCCCCGGCTCAGGAGAGAGCACCAACCGCAGGCACCAGGCACGCCGGTCCCCCTCCAGGACCATCCACCAAGGTCCGCTCTCCAGCTCCAGCTCGATCGCCTCCTCCTCCATCAGCTGGTCGCACAGCTGGGCGTGTTGGGCCACCAGACGGGTCAACCCATCGCGAAGGCAGGCTGCCTCGGAGGCGGTGAGTTCGGCGGCCCAGCCGGCACCACCGACCAACACAGAAAAGGGCTGGCGCAGGGGGTCAAACCCCAGGCGCCAGCCCTCCCCTTCCCAATGCTGGGGCGCCAAGGCCTCAGCCGGGCAGCAGATCCGGCTGATCCTGCTCGTCGCTGAGTTCAACGATGGCGCGCTGGACGGGTTTGATCATCGAATCCTCCAGCAGGCCATCGAAATCATCGAAACGGCGCTGCTTGGCGCGGAAAGCAATCCGCACGGTGGTGAGATAACGGTTGGGGGAATTTCGGATCAGGCTCTCGGCCCGCTGGGCCAGTTCCTTGGGATTGACGTCGTTGCCGATGAACATGGAATCCCAGTCGATTTGTTGATCTTAGGCGAGCAGGTGGCTGGCTCCACCTCCAACGGCCCTGGGGCGGCCCAAGGCCTGTAGAACGGGAGCTTCCGTGCACCACCGCCGCCCCCATCCATGGCCCAGGACGGCACGCTGGCCATCGACCTGGGCAGCACCACCACCGTGGTGGCCTTCGAGGGCAGCGATGGCAATGGGCCCCGGCTGCTGGAGTTGCCGCCCTACAGCTGCACCGACCCCACCGTGGTGCCGAGCCTGCTGTGGTTCTCCGGTCCGGACGATCGCCGTCCCCTGATCGGTCGCCAGGTGCTTGAGGCGGGCGCAGCCGCCCTGGAAAGCCCCCTGCTCTGCAGGGATTTCAAGCGCCGCATCGGGGCGGCCCAAGGAGTTGAATGGGGCACCCTGGGGGCCGAAAGGGTGGGTCGCCTGCTGCTGGAGCGGCTATGGGAGCAGTTGCCGCCCGAACTTCTCCCCCGGCGCCTGGTGCTCACCGCACCAATCGACAGCTACCGCAACTACCGCCAGTGGCTGCACCGGGCCACCGCCGATCTGCCCGTGGAGGAGGTGGCCCTTGTGGATGAGCCCACCGCAGCGGCCATCGGGGCGGGCCTGCCGCCGGGCAGCCGCGTGCTGGTGGTGGACCTCGGGGGCGGCACGATCGATCTGTCCCTGGTGGCGCTGGAGGGGGGCGAGGGCAAGGCGGCCCCGATCGCCCAGTTGTTGCGCTTCGCCGGCCGCAGCCTCGAGGACAGCCGTCAGACCCTGCGCTGCGCCCGCATCATCGGCAAGGCGGGACTGGCCCTGGGGGGGCGGGACATCGACCGTTGGATCGCCAAGGCCCTGGTACCCGATGCCCCAGCCGACGGCAGCCTGCTGGAGACGGCCGAGCAACTCAAGTGCGCCCTCAGCGAGGAAGCCACCGCCATTCGCTTCTGGTCTGCGCCAGGGGCGACCTCCCCCAGGCCCCTGGGCCTCGACCGCGCCAGCCTGGAGGAGCTGCTGCGGCAGAAGGGGCTGCTGGATGCGCTCAACCAGCTGCTGAACGCGGTCCTGGCCGCCGCCCGGGCCGAGGGTCTTGAACCGGCCGACATCGACGCCGTGTTGCCCGTGGGGGGAAGCAGCCGGATCCCCCTGATCCGCCGCTGGCTGATCGAACGCTGCCCCGGCGTCCCCCTGCGGGACGAGCGGCCGATCGAGGCCGTCGCCCTGGGGGCCCTAGCCCTGACCCCGGGCCTGCGGGTGAAGGACGTGCTCAGCCGTGGTGTCTCCCTGCGCTGCTGGGACCGTCGCAGCCACGGGTACCGCTGGCATCCGCTGTTCCTCGCCGGCCAGAGCTGGCCCACGGCGAGGCCCCTGGAGCTCGTGCTGGCCTGCAGCCGCGCGGACCAATCGGAACTGGAACTGGTGCTGGGGGAACCCCGCCTGGAGGACCGCTCCGAAGTGATCTTCGTGGAGGGCCTGCCGCAGCTGCGCAGCCGCCCGGCGGGAACCGCCGCCGTGGAGCCCTGGGCCGGGACGCCCCCGACGGTGTCCCTGGATCCCCCAGGAAACCGGGGGGAGGACCGGCTGCGGCTGCGGTTCACCATCGACAGCCAAGGACAGTTACTGCTGGAGAGCGAAGATCTGGTCACCGGCCTCCATTCCTCCGCCCGGGCCCTGGGCCCCGTGCGCTGAACCCGGCGCTGGGCGGGGACGACACCGGCTCTGCCCCCTCGAACCGGTGAGGGGGCCTGCGGATCCCTAGAACAGTGGGGCGATCCGCCCTTCCGCCTTGGCCATTCGCCGGCACAGGCTTCCCCGTTTCTGGCTCGCCCTCACCCTGGGGCTGGTGGGCGGATGCGTGCTCGCGGCCCACTGGTGGGAAACCCAGTTACCGGAACGGTTGGAGCGGGCCGCCCAGGCGGGCCGACTCGACGACTGCCTCCGCTACAGCGAGCAGCTTTCCGCCCTGCGCTGGCTGGGGGATCGGGCCCCTATGGAGCAGGGACAGTGCCGTCGACTGAAGGCCGAAAAGCTCTGGAGCGCCGGGCAGTGGCGTGAAGCCCTCAAGCTGCAGCTCCAGCTGGCCAACTCCGACGCGGGCAGCCCTGACGACCAGAAACGCCTGCTGGCCTGGCAGCGGGACCTCCAACGACGGGCGCTGGCGCTCTACGGCCAGGGCAATCTCAGCGGCGCCCTGCGGCTGCTGGCGGCCATGAACGAAGATCACCGCCCCGACGGTGGCGCCCTGGGGGACCAGCTCAAGGAGGAGTGGAGCCGCAACCGCCTCCAACTGGAGAGGAGCCGTCGGCTGATCGCTCAGAAGCGCTGGTGGGAAGCCCTCGACGCCCTCAACCGCATCGACCATCCCTGGTGGGAGAAGCGCTCCAGCGCCCTGCGCAACCAGCTGAGCGATGGGTTGAAGAGCGTCAAGGCCCAGGAGGACGACCACCACAGCCACGAAAGTGGTCTGCCCACCACGGTGCCGTTAGCGAAGCTCGATGCGGGCGTTCGCCGCCACATCGCCGAAGGAATGGACGATTTCAAGGCGTTTCAGGTGGCCTGCAAGGAGCTGGGGGGCAAGGTGGTGGAGTCGGGCCCGGAGAGCGCCTGCCAACGCTGAGGATTTCCCGTCAGCGCTGGCCGGTGCGTGACAGGATTAGCCGGTCTGAGCGATCACGCCGATGCAACCGGGAGATCAGGTCAAGGTGAGCGAATCGGTTGTGGTCTACAACCACCCGGAGCATCGCGGCGAGGCCTTCGATCTGCAGGGCCAGGTGGGCCAGGTGCACCAGTTGCTCACCGAGTGGAAAGGCAGGCCCATCAGCCCCACGCTCCCGGTGGTGGTGGCCTTCGGCCGCTACCGCGCCCACTTCCGCGGCGACGAACTGACCGCAACGGACTGAAACCCACCTCAGACCTTGAGCAGGAAGACGCCCTCCTCCCCGTCGATCGCCTCCAGGCAGAGGGCGATGGTTTCTTGGCGGCTGGTGGGCACCACCCGACCGCAGAAATCGGGCTGAATCGGCAGTTCCCGGTGGCCCCGATCCACCATCGCGAGCAGCAACACCCGCTCGGGACGCCCCCAGGCCTGCAGGGCCTCCAAAGCAGCCCGGACCGTTCGGCCGGTGAAGATCACGTCATCCACCAACACCACCTGCCGGCCATCGATGGCGGCCGGCAGGCAGGTGGGCTCCACCAGGCGAGTTCCGACCCTGCCCAGGTCATCGCGATGGAAGGTGGGATCCAGGCTGCCCTGGTCGATGCTGTGACCGCAGACCTCCTCCAGTTCCCCGGCGAGCACCCGAGCCAGGGCCACGCCCCGGGTCGGAATGCCTAGCAGCAGAAGTTCACGGCTATCGGCCACACTTTCGAGCACCTGGGAAGCCAAGCGTTTGATGGTGCGCCTCAGGTCTGCAGCCGAAAGGATTTCCAACCTCTGAGGGGGCTCACCGGCCGGTGGGAAGGCGGATGACCGCGCCATGGGGTTGCATGCGGTGGCCCATGCTAAGGATCAGGGATGCGGCAAAGGCATCCCGAAACGCTCACGGAGCGTTGATGCCGCAGATGCGGAGGGAGCTCACCCTGTAAAATGACAATAAGGGGCATCAAAACTGAAAGCGTTGCGGAGTCCGGGTGCAAGCAATTCCTTCCTCCGATGCCATTCCCGAGCCAAGGGTTCCCGATGATCACTCCCCCCGCTCCACCACTGCCCCCGTGGTGCTCGCCATCCTTGACGGCTGGGGTTACAGCCATGACACGGCCCACAACGCCATCCGAACGGCGGAAACCCCCGTCATGGATGCTCTCTGGCATGCCTACCCCCACAATCTGATCCAAGCGAGCGGAGCCGACGTTGGTCTGCCCGATCACCAGATGGGGAACTCCGAAGTCGGTCACCTCACCATCGGATCGGGCCGCATCATCCGCCAGGAACTGGTGCGCATCAGCCAGGCGGTCAGCTCCGGCAATCTCAACCACAACGCCGCCCTCAACGGGCTGGCCGAGCGGTTGCGGGCCAGCGGCCGCACCCTTCATTTCATCGGTTTGTGCTCCGACGGCGGCGTTCACAGCCATGTGAACCACCTGGGGGGCCTGCTGCACTGGGCCGCGGGCGCCGGCCTGAGCGACGTCTGCATCCATCTGATCACCGATGGGCGGGACACCGCTGACCAGAGCGCCCAGGGGTTCATCCGCACGGTCGAAGGCCAGATCCAGCAGAGCGGGGTCGGGCGCATCGCCACCCTGTGCGGCCGCTACTGGGCCATGGACCGGGACACACGCTGGGATCGCACCGAGAAGGCCTATCGCCTTTACACCACCGAGGAAAACATCAGCGAACTGACCGCCCTGGAAGCCGTTGAGGCCTCCTACCGCGAAGGGGTCAACGATGAGTTCCTCGAACCGGTGCGGATCGCTCCGGGGGCCTTCAGCAGCGGCGATGGCCTGGTCTGCTTCAACTTTCGACCCGACCGCTCCCGTCAGCTGATCCGGGCCCTCGTCCTGAGCGACTTTGCCGAGTTCACCCGGGATTCGTTCATTCCCCTCGACGTCGTCACCTTTACCCAGTACGCACTGGGGCTGCCGGTGGAGGTGGCCTTCCCCCCCGAATCCCTCGACGGCCTCCTGGGCCAGGTGATCTCCGACCAAGGGCTGCTGCAGTTCCGCACCGCCGAAACCGAGAAGTATCCCCACGTCACCTACTTCCTCAACGGCGGCATCGAGAAGCCGTTCCCCGGTGAAGACCGCCATCTGGTGCCTTCCCCCCGGGTGGCCACCTACGACCTGGCTCCGGCCATGGCGGCCGAACTGCTCACCGACGACTGCATCACCGCGATCCAGAAAGGGATCTATTCCCTCGTGGTGATCAACTACGCCAACCCCGACATGGTGGGGCACACCGGCCTGATGGATCCCACCCTGGAAGCCATCGCCACGGTGGATCGCTGCGTCGGCCGGCTGGTGGAAGCCACCAACCGGGCCGGCGGCACCCTGCTGATCACCGCCGACCACGGCAACGCTGAGGTGATGGAAGGTCCCGATGGCCGCCCCTGGACTGCCCACACCACCAACCCGGTGCCTGTAATCCTGGTGGAGGGGGAAAAACGCAAGATTCCAGGCCACGGCAACGACCTGCGTCTGCGCTCTGGCGGTGGCCTGGCCGACATCGCCCCCACCCTGCTGCAGATTCTCGGCCTGCCCCAGCCCGCCAACATGAGCGGCCACACCCTGATCGAGCCTGTGGATGCCCCCGCCCCCCCCAGCCGCATCCCCCAGACCCAGCCGGTCTGAGCCCTAGGCTGAACCCATGCTCAAAACCGTCGTCACCTGGATCTGGTCCGTCAGCGGGGTACTGCTCATCATCAGCGTGCTGCTGCATAGCCCCAAGGGCGATGGCATGGGTGGCCTGGCGAGCAGCGGCGGCTCCATGTTCAGCAGCGCCCGTAGCGCCGAAACCACCCTCAACCGCATCACCTGGTCGTTGCTGGCGATGTTCCTGGGGCTGGCGGTGGCCATCAGCGCCGGCTGGTTCCGTTGAAGGCACGCCCTTCACCTGATGCCATGAGCCGACGTGATCTGCTGGCCGGATTGGCCGCCCTGCTGACGCCCCTGCTGGGCGCCAAGCCGAGCGAAGCCGCCAGTGATGCGGCAGAGGTCGCCTGGCGCCTCAGTGAGGCGGAATGGAAAAAAAGACTGAGCCCGGCCGCCTTTGAGGTGCTGCGCAAGGAGGGAACGGAGCGCCCGTTCAGTTCCCCCCTCAACGATGAGAAGCGCGACGGCACCTTCGTCTGTGCCGGCTGTCGCCTGCCACTGTTCAGTTCAAAGGCCAAGTTCGACAGTGGCACGGGCTGGCCCAGCTTCTGGCAGCCCCTTCCCCAGGCGGTCGTCACCCGGCTCGACTACAAGCTGATCCTGCCGCGCACGGAATACCACTGTCGCCGCTGTGGGGGCCACCAGGGCCATGTCTTCAACGACGGCCCCAGGCCCACCGGCAAGCGCTACTGCAACAACGGCGTGGCTCTGGCGTTCGTTCCCGGCTGAGGAGCTCCAGGCAGCTTCCTTCGCCCTAGGAATCGCCGCGTTCCGGGTCGCCGCTGCTCCCCTCGTCTCGTCCGGCGCGAATCCGCTGGCAGCGCTGGCTCAACTGGTGCTGGCGAAAGGTCCACTGGTTCCCCCTCACCACAACCCCGCAAACGTCGCACACCGTGGTCGGCACCTCCGGAGTCCAATCCTGGGGTCGGGGCCCGATGCGCTCCCGGCGCCCCACGTCAATGTTGCGGCCCTGCTGGTAGCGGGTGAGACCAGGGCCAGTGCTGATGAAGCCCGTTTCCAGACATCGAAACAACAGTCGCTGCCCAGAAACGGTCAGTTTTTTGGGCGCATGTTCAGCGGGCACGTATCGATGAACCACTACGTGCAGCTCCATCCTCATCCCTGGCGAAGGAGCGAGGGGCATAGAACCACGAATGATCTCCTGGGCCCTGAATGGCAGCCACCGGACAAAGTCAATTCGCTCCGGTGTTCATCAACCTCCCTGGCCAACAGCATCCCCGAGTCGCTTTCTCCTGAAGAGCATCGTCTGCAGCTCCGCCATGGCCATCAATCAGGGAACCCGCCACGAACGCCCTTCCTCCGGTGCATCTGCCAGAACACCTACTCGGCACTCGCTCCCCAAACAATCAAGATCTTCACCAAAACTGCTTTCATAGCAAGGGATCCCATGCCAAAAAACGGCATAACCCCTGAACGACCAGCGGGAAGCATCAACATAGCCAGAAGCCAATGCTGAAATAGTTTTGACATAGAGTGGCCGAACCATCAACCTCAACACGTCGATTCAGCCCCAAAAGCCACCTCAAAGCCGCAGCCACACGCCGAACGAGAAAACCGAATACCTCCCAGTTACTCGCCCATGGAACTTGATGCGGCATATTTACATCATAAGTTTTGTAACTCTATAAACTCCTATCGCCTTTGGCGGCGTTCACAACTATTTTTTGCCCACCACCCCGGCCTCTTGCTCTCCCTGGCCGCTGGGCATCAGGCGTCTTCAGCCCAGCGCCGGTGAACACAAAAAAAGGGCGGAGGTTGAACCCTCCGCCCCAACTACCCGACCGAATGGGCCTGGCTAACGGCGATCAGTAGTCGAAGTCGCCACCCATGCCGCCACCGCCACCGGCGGCAGCTGCTTCTTTCTTCTCGGGCAGATCAGCCACGATGCACTCGGTGGTGAGCACCATGCCGGCAATCGAGGCCGCATTCTGCAGTCCGGAGCGGGTCACCTTGGCGGGGTCGACGATGCCGGCAGCCAGCATGTCGACATACTCACCAGTGGCGGCGTTGTAGCCCTCGTTGAAGGGCTTGCCCTTGACGTGCTCGGCCACGACAGCGCCGTTCACGCCAGCGTTCTCGGCGATCCGCTTGAGGGGAGCTGTAAGGGCGGAGGCCACGATGGTGGCACCGATCAGTTCCTCACCGGAGAGGTTGGCAGCGGCCCACTCCTCGAGGGCAGGCGCCAGGTGCGCCAGGGTGGTGCCACCGCCAGGAACGATGCCTTCCTCAACGGCCGCCTTGGTGGCGTTGATGGCATCTTCCAAGCGCAGCTTCTTGTCCTTCATCTCGGTTTCGGTGGCGGCACCCACCTTCACCACGGCCACGCCACCGCTCAGCTTGGCCAGACGCTCCTGCAGCTTCTCCTTGTCATAGGAGGAGTCGGTTTCATCGATCTGTTTACGGATCTGCTCGACCCTGGCCTTGACCGCTACCTCATTGCCATCGGCGACGATGGTGGTGGTGTCTTTGTTGATGGTGATGCGGCGGGCGGTGCCCAGCATCTCCAGCTTGGTGTTCTCCAGCTTGAGGCCGGCGTCCTCGGTGATCAGCTGACCGTTGGTGAGAACG
>JBAXME010000071.1:0-11537 GCA_037134455.1 Synechococcaceae cyanobacterium ELA445
CGGTGCGCCCTCCCCAGGCTCGCTGAGCAGTTCCCGCACGTCGGCCCCCTCCTGGAAGCTCACCCCCAGCCGGGTGCAGGCCCGCTCCAGGGCGCGCATCAGCTGGCGGCGGTTGTCGATCTGGCCGTCCTGTTCGAACAGCAACCCCGCCTGAAATCCCCCACCGATGCCGGGGACCTCCCGCTCCAGGGCCGCCCGGTCCAGGGATAGCCCCAAAGAGGCCGTGGGGTAGGCGTCCCGCTCGGCGGCCGAGGCAAAGGGCGCCACGATGCCACAGGGGCGATGGCCGCAGGGCAGGCCGCTGTCGGCTTCGATCTGGGCCACCCAGCTGGGGATGGCCGCCAGGCTGCGCTGGCCCAACTCCAGCAGGGATCCGCTCAGCCCCTCGGCATGGGGCGCCAACATGCCCGCGGCCACGAAGCCGGCCGCCTCGCTGCGCCGCCGGCTCAGCACCGTGACCCGTTGGCCGCGGCGGGCCAGTTGGTGGGCGATCGCCAGCCCCATCAGGCCACCGCCCAGGATCAGGACCGGTTCCGCTGCGGCGCTTGCCATGTCGACAACCTATCCACTGCGGGGCGGAGCCCCGGTCTCCGTGTTGAACCTGCGGCTGCCCCCGGGGGCCGATCTGCGCGGTGCCCTTGAGCAGCTGGTGCTGGAGCGCGCCATCGCCGCCGCCTGGGTGGCCTCGGCCACCGGCAGCCTTGAGGGGCTGGTGCTGCGCCCCGCCGGCCGCGACGACGGCCTGCGCCTGCCGGGCCCTTGGGAACTGCTCAGCCTCCAGGGCAGCCTGGGCCCGGAGGGGGTCCACCTGCACCTGGGTGCCGCCGATGGGCAGGGCCGCTGCCGCGGTGGCCATCTGCTGGCGGGCAACCGCATCCGCACCACCGCCGAGATCGCCCTGCTGCTGCCGGAAGGCGTGCGGTTCGTGCGCCCCCTTGATCCCGCCACCGGCCATCGGGAGCTGGGATTCGAAGCCCCTGCCTAGGATCGGCCCTCAGCACCAGAGAGAGCGAACGGCAATGGCGACGGCCAGCACAGAAGCCAGCAGGGAGACCAGCCAGCCGGCCCCAGAACAGGCCGCCTGGGAGGCCGTGATCGGCCTGGAAACCCACGTGCAGCTGGCCACCGCCAGCAAGATCTTCTCGGCCTCCTCCACCAACTTCGGCGACGAACCCAATACCCACATCGATCCTGTGGTGCTGGGGCTGCCCGGCACCCTGCCGGTGCTCAACGAAAAGGTGCTGGAGTACGCGGTCAAGGCATCGCTGGCCCTCAACCTCCAAGTGGCCGAGCACAGCAAGTTCGACCGCAAGCAGTATTTCTACCCCGACCTGCCCAAGAACTACCAGATCTCCCAGTTCGACCAACCGATCGCCGAGAACGGCTGGATCGAGGTGGAAGTGGCTGAAAAAGGCAAGGACACCTACCTCAAAACCATCGGCATCGAGCGGCTGCACATGGAGGAGGACGCCGGCAAGCTGGTGCATGCCGGCAGCGACCGCCTGGCGGGCTCCACCCACTCCCTGGTGGATTACAACCGCGCTGGCGTGGCCCTGGCGGAGATCGTCTCCAAGCCCGACCTGCGCACGGGTCGCGAGGCCGCCGAATACGCCTCGGAAATCCGCCGCATCATGCGTTATCTCGGGGTGAGCGACGGCAACATGCAGGAGGGTTCCCTCCGCTGTGACGTGAACATCTCCGTGCGCCGGGGCCCCGATGCCCCCTTCGGCACGAAGGTGGAGATCAAGAACATGAACTCCTTTTCGGCGATCCAGAAGGCGATCGATTTCGAGATCGCCCGTCAGATCAAGGCCTACGAGGCTGGCGAGCCGGTGGTGCAGGAAACCCGCCTCTGGGACGAGGGCAAGCAGCTCACCAAGAGCATGCGCAGCAAAGAAGGCGCCAGCGACTACCGCTACTTCCCGGATCCCGACCTGGGGCCCATCGAGGTGAGCACCGAGCGGCGCGAGGCCTGGCGCGCGGAGTTGCCGGAGCTGCCGGCCGCCAAACGGCACCGCTACGCCGATGAGCTGGGCCTCTCGATCTATGACGCCCGGGTGCTCACCGATGAGCGCCCCATGGCCGAATACTTCGAGGCGGCCGTGGCGGCGGGCGGCGACCCCAAGGGGGTGGCCAACTGGGTCACGGGCGACATCGCTGCCCATGTGAATGCCCACAGGCTTTCGATCGCTGAACTGCCGCTTCAGCCGCCGCAACTGGCTGAGCTGGTGAGCCTGATCGAAACCGGCACCATCAGCGGCAAGATCGCCAAGGAGATCCTTCCCGAGTTGCTGGAGAAGGGTGGTTCCGCCAAGGCGATCGTGGAGGCCAAGGGCTTGGGCATGATCAGCGATCCGGCCGCCATCACCCAGGTTGTGGAGGATCTGCTGGCGGCCCACCCCGCCGAGGTGGAGGCCTTCCGGGGTGGCAAGACCAAACTGCAGGGCTTCTTTGTGGGTCAGCTGATGAAGCAGACCGGCGGCCGGGCCGATCCGAAGCTGGCCAACCGCATCCTCAGCGAGAAGCTCAAGGGTTGAGGATGGCGTCCACTGGTTTTGATCAGCCGTCGCTTGGTTGATGTCATGGCCAAACGGCAGAGATCTGGCCTGGAGTGACTGATGCCCCGTGCACTTCCTATGGGGGCGAGCAGCGGACCATAGGAATGGGGAACCGTCACCAATCAGCTGCCAGGCTGGATTCTCTTCCACTTGAGCATCAGAAGGTGGTGGAGAGGCCTGAGTGATCGATCCCCAATGCTGTAATGGGTTTTGATCTCTCTGCTGCCTCCATGGGCGACCACCACGAGCAGACAATTACTCCGCGGGAGATGGTCCGTGCCCATGCGGGTATCGTTCTTCAGTTGATCACAACCATCAGCGCTGTTGTCATCGCTGCTTCGCTGGTACCCATGGCTAGGCAGGCGAAAATCTGGGAGGCCTGCCATGTCACCTCCCTCCAGTGGCACGCGAAGTGGCATGTTGATAACACCATGGGCGACACCCAAGATGTGCATCAGGCATGGGCAACCCGCTTTTGTAATGGGGGCTCCCTGAGGCCCAGAGAGTGACATCGAGTGCCTCCAGCTTGCGAATGGGATAGCCTCGAATGACCGGAGATCAAGTACAAGACGTGGACTGGCCGGACGTCATCCTTGTCAACGGTCCCTCCAGCGCAGGTAAGACCACGCTCTGTCGCAGGCTGCAGGCCCGGCTGGAGCATCCCTATCTCTGCCTGGGTTTCGATGACATCCTCTACTTCTCTGCACCGCGCTACTACCGCGGTGCAGATACGCCCCAGCAGGCTGGATCCGACATGTATACGGCCCAGGGCGTGAGGATGCATCAGGTATCTGCCGAGGGGGAGCCCCCTGATGTGCGGCCCGTCTTTGGACCTGTTTTTCGGCGCCTGATCGCGGTCATGGCTCCTGTTGTGCGCACGCTGGTGGAAGGTGGCAACTCGGTGATCTTTGATCACGTTGTGCATGATCAAGCGATGATGGATAGCTGTACGGCCGCATTTACTGGGCTAAAGGTGTTCAGCGTGGGGGTCACCTGTGATCTCGACATCCTCGAGGAACGGGAGCGGGCGCGCGGTGACCGGGTCCATGGCCGCGCCCGTGGCCTGGTGGACAGCGTCCATGGCTTCTGCACCTACGACCTGCTTCTTGATTCCGGGAGGCTTGGGCCCGAGGCCTGCGTGGATCAGGTCATCGCCGCTCTGCAAAGGGTTGCGCCTCGAGTGCCTTCCTGACCTGGCTGGCTAGGGCTTCCAGGCTGCCTCGGTTGTCGATCACCACATCCGTGAGTTTCCGTTTGCGCTCCAGGGGCCACTGGGCGGCGATGCGGTGGCGGGTCTGCTGGAGATCGAGATCGTCGCGCTGCTGCAACCTTTGCTCCTGCTGCTCCTGATCGCAGTCCACCAGCCAGGTTTCGCTGCACAGTTCCTCGAGCCCAGCCTCGAACAGCAGGGGAATCATCAGCACCACGGTGGGTTCCCCCACCAGGCGGGCTAATTCCTGATCAAAGCGGCCGCGCACGATCGGGTGCACGAGTGCCTCCAACCAGTGGCGCTCGTCGGCTTGGGTGAAGGCGATCCGCCCGAGGGCACTCCTGTCCACCACCGGTGGTGCGCCGCAGGCCACGGTAGGGCCGAAGCGCAGTGCCACTGCCCTCGCGCCAGGGCTGCCGGGGGCCAGGGCCTCGCGGGAAAACAGATCGGCATCCAGCACCGGCAGGCCCCACCGATCCGCCAGGAGCCTCCCCACGCTGCTTTTGCCCGTGGCGATGCCGCCGGTGAGGCCAATGCGGCGCTGCTGGCCCCCCCACCGCTCCCCCCGCGATCGGCTGCCACGGCCACTGCCGACCATGCTCAGCTCCCCAGCAGGCGCTGCAGCCCTTCGATCAACAGGTCGGCGAGGTCGGAGTCCCGCCAGGCCATCGGGCCCTGGCCGGGCTCCAGGCTCTGCAGCTCCGGTTCGGCGGCGCGGCGTTCGACGTCCTCCTGCCTGCGCCGTCGCTCCTGCTCGTGGTGGTCCTCCTCAAGGCGGGTGGCGTTGTGCAGCAGACCGCCGGCATGGGCCCACTCCATCAGTTGCCGCAGTTCTCCGGCATCGAGCCAGAGCCCGTGGTCGCGGCAACGGTCCACGATCACCCCGCTGCGCTTGCCGAACAGGCTGCGGTTCATGAGGTCATCGCAGTCGGGGCAGTGGCGGTAGCGCAGCGGTGTGCTGCTGCTGGTGGCCTGCTCCACCAGGGTGTTCAGCCTGGCACCATCGATGGTCAGCGAGGGGCGCACCGCCTGGTTCAGCAGCTGTTCCAGCACGCCTTGGGCCATGTACAGACCTAGGCAGGTGTGGCAGCGGCCCAGCACAAGCGGCGGATCGCCCTCCAGCCGCAGCTCCTCCAGGGGCTGGTGGCAGTCCGGGCAGCTGAGCTCCTGCATCGGGCCGGTCGATTCGGCCTCCACCCAGCTCTGCAGGTCCACGTCCTGGCGGCTGCCGCAGTAGGCGCAGACCACCGACTGGGGGGGCAGAGGAGCGGCGCAGCAGCTGCAGTTCATGGCCCGGGTACGGCCGGAGGAACGGGCGGTGGTGGTGGCGCCAGCAGCAGCACCGCCAGTTCCGGCAGGTCGGCGGCCCGTTGCCAGCTCTCCACGCCCGGATGCCACAGCAGGCTGTTCACCGTGAGCTGGCCCTGATCGCGCAGCACCCGAAGCTGCTCGAGGGTGTAGGGCCCGAGCTGCTGCTGGCCCGCCAACAGGTGGTACTGGCGTGTCGGCGTGCTGCTGCCTGGATCCGCCGTCGACGGCCCAGAGGTGGCCGCCGTTGCCGCCAGCCGTTGGGCCATGGCCAGGCCGATGCCCATCCCCACCCCAGCGGCCGCCTCGCCGCCGGGATTGGCGGCGGCTTTTTCCATGGCCATGCCGGCCTGGTAGGTGGTGAAGGCCTGCAGGTCGCCGCTGAGGGCGATTTGGTTGCGGCGATCGACGGCCGCCTCCACCTCCGGCGGCAGCGAGAGGTTCTCGATCAGCAGGCTGGTGAAGGCCAGCCCATACCCCTCCACCTCCTGCGCCAGCCTGCGGCCCAGTTCGCCCGCCAGTTCGTCGTAGCGGGATGCCAGCTCCAGCACGGGATGCTCGCCCAAGCCGAGCAGCTCGGCTAGGCGAGTCACGATCAAGTTGCGCAGCTGCTCGCTGATCCCCTCAATGTTGAAGTGCGGTTGGCTGCCGGTCACTTCGCGCATCAGCTGCGCCGGATCACGTACCTGCAGGGCGTAGGTGCCGAACCCCCGCAGCCGCACGGGCCCCAGCTCCCGATCGCGCACCAGCACCGGATGGCGAGTGCCCCACTTGAGGTTGGTGAACTGGCGGGTGGCGACGAAGTAGACCTCCGCCTTGAAGGGACTCTCGAAGCCGTAGGGCAAGGAGAGCAGGGTGGTGAGGAAGGGAAGGTTGCGGGTTTCCAACACGTGGCGGCCCGGCCCAAAGCCATCGGCGATGCGGCCCTCGTTCACGAACACCGCCCACTGGCCTGGGCGCACCGTCAGCTGGGAGCCCATCTTGATGGCGTTCCCTTCACGGGGAAAACGCCAGACCAGGGTGGCGGCATCGGAGCCCTCCACCTCACCCTGCTCGGGCCATTCGATGACGTCGATGAACTCGCTGTGCACCTTCTCCCAGATCGTCATCGGCGCAATGTTGCGACTTTGAAAGCAGGCTAGAAGGGTCGCCAGCGCCCGTCAGAGCCGGATTGCCCAAGGTGTGCCCAAGGCGTTCTGTTGGACGCCCCTGTGCAGCACCGGCATGCCCCACCCATCCGCCGGCAGGGCGTTGCAACGCACGTTGAAGCCTGGGGTCAGGCACCTCGATGCTCGAGGTAGCGCAAGCTACGGTCCAATCCCGCGGAGCGGATGGCTTGCAACTGTTTAGTACCTGGTCCGAACGCCAGGCCCACCTGACCCGTTGGGTGCTCCTGCTCGGTTGGCTGGGGTTGATCGTCAGCCTCCTGATTCCGAACTTCGATCCCTGGCCGTTCAACGTCAACCACTGCGGCCTGCTGCTCGAATGCCACAGCCGGGAGGGCAACCAGATTTTCTGGGGGATGGTGGTGCCCTCCGGCCTGTTGATCCTGGTGGCCCTCAGCCATGAGGTCTGGCGCCGCATCTGCCCCCTGGCCTTCATCTCCCAGGTGTTTCGGGCCCTGCACTGGCAGCGCACCGTGCCCGGCAAGGGCGGTCGCCGGGAGGTGGTGAAGATCGACGCCAACTCCTGGCTGGGTCAGCACCATCTGCAGCTGCAGTGGAGCCTGTTCATCGCCGGGCTGTCCCTGCGGTTGCTGGTGGTCAACAGCAGCCCCCTGGGCCTGGGGCTGTTCCTGGCCCTCACGGTGGCGTCGGCCCTGCTGGTGGGCTGGGCCTACGGAGGCAAGGCCTGGTGCCAGTACTTCTGCCCCATGGCGCCGGTCCAGACCATCGTCACTGGCCCCCGCAGCCTGCTGGGCAGCCCCGCCCATCTGGACACCACCTCCCGCATCACCCAGTCGATGTGCCGCACCATCGGCGACCAGGGCAAGTTGCAGAGCGCCTGTGTGGCCTGTCAGGCCCCGTGCATCGACATCGACTCCGAGCGGGCCTACTGGCAGACCTTCACGGGCAAAAAGGGTCTGGGTTGGGCCTGGAACTCCTATCCGGGTCTGGTGCTGGCCTTCTTCCTGCTGATCCGCGCCGAGTCCCGCGAAGGCATTGATTACCTCCGCAGCGGCATGTGGGCCTATGACGCCCTCTCGGTCGAGCAAATCGGCCAGCCGCTGAACCTTCTGGGCTGGAACACGGCCCTGCCTCGGCTGATCACCTTGCCGGCCCTGCTGGTGCTGGGGGGCTTTCTCTCTGTTGCTCTCTTCGAGGGGCTGGAACGCTGGTTCCAGGGCCGCCTGGAGCCCCTGCTGCTGGAACGGGCGAAGGAGCTGGCGCGCCAACGCACCCGTTTGCTGGCCACCTTCCTGGCGGTGAACATTTTTTTCTGGTTCGCCGATCCGTCGTTGGGGCTCATGGGGCCCAAGGGGGGCCAACTGATCCGCTCCCTGGTGCTGATCGTCAGTGGCATGTGGCTCTACCGCGGCTGGTTCCGCGACAGGGCCGCCTACACCCGTGAGAGCACCAGCACCAGCCTGCGCAAACAGCTCGAGAAGTTGTTGCCGCAGTTGGGGGATGTGCTGGAGGGCCGCTCCCTGCGGGAGCTGAGTCCGTCGGAGGTGTTCACCCTCGCCAAGGTGCTGCCCAGCCAGATCAGCCAGACCAAGCGGGGGATCTACCGGGAGGTGCTCTCCGATCTGTTCGGCTCCGGTCGACTCGACCGGGCCGCGGCCCTCGTTCAACTGGAGGAACTGCGCCAATCCCTCGACCTCAAGGAGGAGGACCACCACGCCGCCGTGCGGGAGCTGGCGGTCAGCGACCCCCGCATCCTGCAGCTCGACTATCGCCAGCGGGAGATCCGCAGCCTGCGCCAGGAGGCGGCCTCCGAAGAAATCGAGGACTTGCTCGAGGCCTCGGGCATTCTTGATCTGAGCGCCGCCTTGGCCGATGGCGATCATCGGGAGAGGCTGGAGCGGATCCGCCGGGAGTTCGTCCTCGATGAGGCGAGCTGGTCGGAGCTACTGGCCCATTTCGGCCCCTCGTCCACCTTCGCCCGCGAGCGGGTCGAGGAGGAGTTGCAGGAGGCCCGGGAGCAGCTTGCGGCCCGCCAGGTTCTTGCCGAGGCCGGTGAGGTTGAACCCCTCCTCAGACCGCTGCTGTCGGTGATCGATCGGCGGCTCGTCAGCCTTTACATCACCCTCTGGCCCTCTCTGCAGCCTTTTCCCGTTGAGGATCCCCTGAAGGAGCGCTTCGGTGAGCTGCTTGCCCATGTGCCCGAAGCGGTGCTCACCCAGGTGCGGCGCCGAGACCCAGAAGTCTGCGCCACCGCAACCCTTTCTCCACCCGTTCCCCTCGATCCCCTGCCCGACCTCGCCGATGTGCTCGACGGGTTGTGGCGGGACCCCGACCCGGACACCGCCCTCTGGGTGTTGTGGCTCCAGGACCAGCGTGATCCCCAGCGGGCGGCCGCCCTGCGCCGCGAACCCAGGGTTGGTCTCCCCAGCAATGGGGCCCTCGATCGGCTGAGGGCTGGGGAAGGCCTCGAGTTGATGGCGCAGATCGCCCAGCTGCTGGTGGTGCCCCTGGTGGCGGGTCTCACGCCGGCGGCGTTGATCAACATGGTGCACTGGGGCGAGCTGCGGCACCTCGAGGACAACGAGGTGCTGTTCACGATCGGCGATCCAGCTGACATCGTTGCGATCGTGCTCGAGGGCAGCTGCCAGGTTTTGCGGGGCGATGGGCCGGACCGACCTTTGCAGCCCATGGCCCTGATCCACAGCGGTGAACCGATTGGAGAGGTGGCCTTCTTCATCGACCATCCCCGCCAGGCCGAGGTGAGGGCCAGCGGGGGGGCGGTGTCGGTGCTGGTCTTCAACAGTTCAGAGTTCGAGCTTCTGCTGAAACAGTCCTCCGAGTTCAACCGCGGCCTGCTCAGGCAGCTGGCCCTGAGACTGGAAGATCTCTACGCCAAGCTGGGTCGTGCCCACGTCCCCCGCTGAATCCGTGACGCTTCCCTCCCCGTGGCAGCCCATCACCGGTGGGGTCACGGCCCCCGAGGGGTTCCTGGCCGCGGGCAGCACGGCGGGCCTGAAGGTCTCCGGCAAGAGCGACCTTTCGTTGCTGCTGGCCCCCGTTGGGGCGGTTTGCGCCGGCAGCTTCACCGTCAATCAGGTGCGGGCCGCCTGTGTGGATCTGTGCGCCGAACGGCTGGCTGAGCGGGGCGGCCACGCCCGGGCGGTGCTCACCAACTCCGGCCAGGCCAATGCCTGCACCGGCGAGCGGGGCCGGATCGACAGCCTGCGGGCCACCGCCGAACTGGCCCGGCGCCTGGGGCTGGAGCAGAGCGAGGTGCTGATCTGCTCCACCGGCGTGATCGGCGTGCCGATCCCGATCGACACCCTGGTGGCCGGCCTCGACGACCTGGTGGCGGCCCTGGGCCCCGGTGGGGGCACCGCCGCCGCCACCGCCATCCTCACCACGGATCTCTGCGACAAGCAGATCGCCCTGGAGGCCACCCTCGGTGGCCGCCGGGTGCGGATCGGTGGCATGGCCAAGGGGTCGGGGATGATCCATCCCCAGATGGCCACCATGCTCGGCTATCTCACCTGTGATGCCGCGGTGCCGGCACCCCTGTGGCAGGCGATGGTGCAGCGGGCGGTGGAGCGCTCCTTCAACGCGATCACGGTGGACGGCGACACCAGCACCAATGACTGTTTCCTGGCCTTTGCCGCCGGGGAGCCCCTGCCACCGGAGCACCTGGATGCGTTGGAGGCTGGCCTGACGGCGGTGTCGCAGCATCTGGCCCGGGCGATCGCCCGCGATGGGGAGGGGGCCACCTGCCTGATGGAGGTGCGGGTGGCGGGGACCGCCAGCGACGCCGGGGCCCGCCAGGTGGCCCGCACGGTCTGTGGTTCGTCGCTCGTGAAGACCGCCGTCCACGGCCGCGACCCCAACTGGGGCCGGATCGTGGCCGCGGCGGGCCGGGCCGGGGTGCCCTTTGACCCGGGCGTTGTCGCCCTCTGGCTTGGGGATCACCAGCTGATGGAGGCGGGTCAGCCCCTGGCCTTCGACCGACCGGCCGCCTCCGCCTACCTCCGTTCCCGGGCCACCGGGGCCTACCTCAGCGGCGATCCGGCTCTGGGCGACACGGTGGTGATCCGGCTGACGCTGGGTGCGGGCCCTGGCCATGGCCTGGCCTGGGGCTGCGATCTCTCGGATCAGTACGTGCGCATCAACGCCGACTACACCACCTGATCGGGTGATTCCGTTGCCCCGTGCTCATTCGGGGCGCTGGGGATTGGTGAGAATCGCGTGGCAGTTGGGCTCGTTCGAAAGGGCCCACTCCAGAAGGTAGGCCGCCAAGTTGCTGAGGGAGCGCCCCTGCTCACGGGATACGGCAATCAGTCCCTCATTCACGCTCTCCGGGATGGTGATGCTGACGCGAGCCGGGGCCTTGAACGAGGCCTGACCGACGCGTGATTTGGCCATATCCGTTTACCTTCTGACCCTGCCAACAGGATAGTTGGGGAGTGCCCTTTTGGGGCTGTTGATCCAAATGCTTACAAGTACGGTCGACCGCCCTGGTCAGGGGGCTAGCCAGTTTCAGCAGGGATGAATTCAAGGCAGAAAGCTAGTTCGAATGCTGGGCAGCACGATTCGACGGGTGCGGCTTTCTCCCCCCCCCTCCTTGAGGTTGATCGACACTTCGCCCAGGCTTGCGGCTTCCGTTGCCGGTTGCGTCCTGTCCGTTGGCGTTAAGAGGGATCGATTTCGCGCCCCATCCATTCAGCCAAAGCAAGGCTTTGTCCAGAAGAGTCAAGACGTCATTTCTTGGCTTTGGTCACAGCAAATGCGTTGAATTCCTCACAGGGCCCGTAGGGCCAGGGTGTGGGCCATGGGGAAGAGTGCTGCCTGGCTGGACTCAGCACCAACGTCCGTTGCCGCCTGGTCGGCTGGCGTCAGGATGGTGCCCTCCTCCCCCGTTCCCTTCGCCCATGGCCCAGGCCCGCACCGCCCCCGGTCGTCCTGCCCGCAAAGCCCCTCGATCGCGGGTTTGGCTCGGCCCGCTGGTGATCGGCCTTTGCTTTGCCCTGGGGTTCGGCGTCAGCAGGCGGCTGCTGGAGTGGAACGCCACTCCCTGGACCGATCTGGGCCACGGCTTCGATGTGCAGCCTTTCCCCGGCACCAGCCTCGAAAGCCTGCGGATGCGCTTCGGAGCCCAGGGGCAATCGCTGCGGGGCAATCCCGATCCGCCGCCGGAGGCAACCGTCCAGAAGCCCGCCCCCGCAGCGCCTGGGCCGGCTGCCGATCCTTCGGCCCGTTTGCAGGATCCCCAGGGATCCCTTGATCCCAACCCAGCTCCGGCTGCGGAGGAGAAGCCCCCCGCCGATGGGGCCCTGGCGCCCCCCC
>JBAXME010000072.1:0-11034 GCA_037134455.1 Synechococcaceae cyanobacterium ELA445
CTGCGATGCGGTGGGCTGGAGCCGCAGGCCCCTGCGGCGGGTGCGCAAGGCCCTGGAGCACAGCCTTTTGCGGGTGGGCCTTTGGCGCCATGACGCCCGCATGCCCCGCCTGGTGGGTTTCGCCCGCTGCACCGGCGATGGGGTGGCCGAGGCCACCGTCTGGGATGTGGCCGTGCATCCCCGCTACCAAGGGACGGGTCTGGGCAAGCACCTGATGGTCTACGTGCTCGATCAGCTGCGGGCCATGGAGGTGGAGCGGGTGAGCCTGTTCGCCGATCCCGGGGTGGTGGACTTCTATGCCAACCAGGGCTGGGAGCTTGAGCCGATGCAGCGCCGCTGCGCCTTCTGGTACTCGCCGTAGTAGCTGGCGGCCAGCTGTTCGGGGCTGACACCCCGCCGCCAGGCCTGCCTCAGCCGATGGTTGCGCCAGGCCGTTCGGGCCACCCCCAGTTGTCGCCAGCGCCGATTGTCCACTTCTACGTCGGCCATCAGGCAGCGCACGGGGCTGACGGCAGACAGCCGTTCCACCAGGTCCAGGTCCTCCATCAGGGGGAGGGGCCGATAGCCCCCCACGCGCTGGTACAGGGCGGCAGGGATCAGCAGCCCCTGGTCGCCGTAGGGGCGCTGTGCCCAGTGGCTACGCAGGGCCACCGCCCCTTCCACCAGCCGCAGGCCTACGCCCTGGCCCTCAATGCGCAACCGGAAACACCAGGGGGCCGGGGGCCGGGCCAGGGCGGCGGTCACGGCCCCCTGCCAGCCGGGGGAGAGGCGGGCGTCGGCGTGCAGAAACAGCAACCAGCCCTCCAGCGAAGGCTCCGCAGCCATCTCCTTGAGCGCAGCTTCGGCACCCCACCGCAGCTGTTGCCCCCGGCCCGCGGCCGATGGCAGCACCCGGGCTCCCGCCAGCCGGGCCAGCAACCGCGTCCCATCGTTGCTGCCACCGTCCACCACGATCGGCTGGCCTACCAGGGGCCTGGTGGGCGCCAGATCCGCCAGCAGCAACGGCAGCCGATCGGCCTCGTTCAGGGCTGGAATCACCACCCAAATGGCACGGTCCGGGAAGGCGTGGCCGCTCAACCGAGCCATGGCGCCAGATCGTCGAGCCTGTCCAGATCCCTGCGCGGAGCCAGGAGTGAAGGTGTCAGAGCGGAGGCCTCTGCTGCCCGGCAGGTGAGCTCCAACACCCGGTCGCTGCCCCAGGGGATGCCCGCCAGCAGGGGGGCCGAGGGGCAGTGCTCCCCCACCCCAATCAGCCAATAACCGCCGTCACAGGCGGGGCCCAGTACGAGGGCCTCTTGCTCCAGGGCCGAGAAGGCGGCCGTCAGGGCGGGGCCATCGAGGTTGGGCAGGTCGGTGCCGATCACGGCCACGGCCCGGGCCCCGGCGCGAAACGCCTGGCGCAGCTGCCGTTGCAGGCGCAGGCCCAGGTTGCCGGCCCCCTGGAGCCGCACCCGCTCGACCCCGAGGGAGCGCCCCCAGCGCCGGGCGGCCCCTGGCGCCAGTCCATCCACCGCCAGGGTCAGCCCCACGCCGGCGGTCGCCGTGGCCCCGACCGCCACCGCCAGGGTGTGGCGGGTCAGGCGGCTCTGAATCGCAGCGGCGGCGGTGGCGCCGATGCTGACCCCCAGCCGGCGTTTGCAGCGGCCGGGGGCCGGCCAGCGGGCCATCACCACCAGCTGGATCTCCCCCTTTCGATGGGCTCCATCACCAGCGGCCGTCAACTCAACGCTCGCGGGGCAGTTCGGCAGGTTGGAGCTGGATCTCGAGGCGTTGCTCGCCGCGGCGCACCTTCAGCTCCAGTGGGGCCCCCACCTTGCCCTGGTCGACGGCCACCTGCACTTCGGAGGGGTTCTTGACCCGCTCCTCACCCACCTGCTCGATCAGGTCACAGGGTTTGAGGCCGCTGCGGGAGGCGGGGCTGCCACTGAGCACCTCCACCACCACCACCCCGTGGGACTCCGGCAGTTTGCACTCGGCTGAGGTGGCGTTGATCTCCCGAGCCAGCTGGGGGCTGAGGGCCTGGAGGCGAACGCCGATGTAGGGATGGGACGCCCGGCCCCTGTCCAGGATCTGGGCGGCGATCTGGCGCGCCAGGCGGATCGGGATGGCGAAGCTCAGGCCCGCTCCGGGGGCCTGGCGGATGGCGGTGTTGATGCCAATTACTTGGCCCCGGTCGTTGATCAGAGGGCCGCCGCTGTTGCCCGGGTTGACCGCCGCATCGGTCTGCAGGTAGGGCACCCGCTGCCCCTCGCCGACGGCGTTGGAGCGGCCGATGGCGCTGATGATCCCGGCGGTGACGGTGTTGTCCAGGCCTAGGGGGTTGCCGATGGCGATCGCCCACTCGCCGGGGCGGACCTTGTCGGAATCCCCCAGGGGTGCCACGGGCAGCTTCGAAGCCACCACCTTCACCACGGCCACGTCCGTGACCGGATCGCTGCCCAGCACCTTGCCGTGGAAGCTGCGGCCATCGGGCAGGGTCACCGTCACGTCGTTGGCCCCCTCCACCACGTGGGCGTTGGTGAGCAGCACCCCGTCGGAGCGGGTGATGAAGCCCGAGCCCTGGCCCTGCTGCTGCTGGATCGAGGGTCCGCCGCCGAACAGGCCCCCCAGGGGGTTGATCACCCGTTTGACCGTGTCGATGCGGACCACCGCTGGGCCCACCTTGTCGACGGCATTGACGATGAAGTTGTTGCCCGCCTGCAGGGGGGCGGGGGGTGGGGCGTCGCTCACCCGGGCAGGATCGGCGCCCCGGCGTTGGCCCGGCAGCCCGGGGAACCAGGGCAGTTCGGGAAGTCCGCCCACGCAACCCCCCAGCACCAGGCTGCCCAGAACCCCCGCCACCAGACCGGTGGTCCTGGCGATGGGGCGGTGGCGGGAGAAAGGACCGGGCAGATCGGGGGTCATGGGCAGGTGAGGGGCCAGGTCGGTGGGCGCCCCATTCAAGGCGGCCGCGAGGCCCACTCTGCCTATATTCGACCCTTGGTGGTGGGAGGACGGTGCAGCAGGGACAGGAGCTGTGGCACCAGGTTCAGCAGGCTCTCCAGGCGAATCTCAGCAAGCCCACCTTCGAAACCTGGATCCGGCCGGCCCGCTGCGCCGAGTTCGGCAATGGCCGCCTGCAGTTGCTGGCCCCCAACAGCTTTGCCAGTGGCTGGCTGCGCAAGAACTACCTCACCATGATCGGCGAGGTGGCCTCGGAGTTGGCCGGTCAGCCGGTGCTGGTGGAGGTGGACACCGAGCCGGGCGATGGCACCATCCCCCCCCAGCCAGCGGCCCCCGGCGCCGCGGATCCCGACCGGGCGGTCACCGCCGGGGGGCGTTCCGCGGCCACGGCCACTGAGGCGCGCCGAGGGGAGGGTGGGGCCACCGGTGAAGCCCCCCGCCGCCCGCCGCCGGGCCTCAATCCCCGCTACGTCTTCAACCGCTTCGTGGTGGGCCCCAACAGCCGCATGGCCCATGCGGCTGCCCTGGCCGTGGCGGAGGCCCCGGGGAGGGAGTTCAACCCCCTGTTCCTCTGCGGCGGCGTCGGATTGGGCAAGACCCACCTGATGCAGGCCATCGGCCATTACCGCCTGGAGATCGACCCCGACGCCCGGGTTTTCTACGTCTCCACCGAGGCGTTCACCAACGACCTGATCCAGGCGATCCGTAAGGACTCCATGCAGAAGTTTCGCGACCGCTACCGGGCCGCCGACCTGATCCTTGTCGATGACATCCAGTTCATCGAGGGCAAGGAGTACACCCAGGAGGAGTTCTTCCACACCTTCAACGCCCTGCACGAGGCGGGCCGTCAGATCGTGATCGCCTCCGATCGCCCCCCCAGCCAGATTCCGCGTCTGCAGGAACGGTTGATTTCCCGCTTCTCAATGGGCTTGATCGCCGATATTCAGGCGCCGGATCTGGAGACCCGCATGGCGATCTTGCACAAGAAGGCGGAGCAGGAGCGCATGTTCCTGCCCCGCGATTTGATCCAGTACATCGCCGGCCGCTTCACCTCCAATATCCGCGAGTTGGAGGGGGCCCTCACCCGCGCCGTGGCCTTCGCCTCAATCACCGGGCTGCCGATGACGGTGGAATCGGTGGCGCCGATGCTCGATCCGGCCGGTAACGAGGTGGAGGTGACACCCCAGCAGGTGCTCAACAAGGTGGCCGAGGTCTACGGCGTCAAAGTGGACGAAATGCTCAGCAGCAGCCGCAAGCGGGCCGTCAGTCAGGCCCGCCAGGTGGGCATGTACCTCATGCGCCAAGGAACCAACCTGAGCCTGCCGCGCATCGGCGAAGCCTTCGGCGGCAAGGACCACAGCACCGTGATGTATGCGGTGGAGCAGGTGGAGAAGAAACTGGCCTCGGATCCGGCGGTGGCCCGCCAGGTGCAGCAGGTCCGTGACCTGCTGCAGATCGATTCACGCAAGCGCAAGTAGGGACTTACTGGGTCAGCGGCAGGCTGGGGTCGAGGCCCTCCACCTCCCCCTGGAACACCCGGCTGGTGATGATGTCCTCGGCTTCGATTGTGATCAGATCCCGTTTGGTCACGCCCTTGCCCATGGCATTGAACAGCCGATTGGCCTGGCGCATGCGGGCCCGGTCAATGGCATTGCGGATCGAGCGGGCGTTGGCAAAGAAGGGCAGCTGCATGCGCCGCACGATGTACTCGGCGAAGGCGGCGGTGGCCTCCTCACTGAAGCGGTAGTGCTCCCTGGCAAGGATGAGTTTGGCGATGGCCAGCAACTCGTCGCCGCTGTAGTCCGGGAAGTCGATGTGGTTCGCCACCCGTGACGAGAGGCCTGGATTCGACTGGTAGAACACATCCATCCGATCCTTGTAGCCGGCGAAGATCACCACCAGATCGTCGCGGTTGTTTTCCATCACCTGCAGCAGGATCTCGATCGCCTCGGCGCCGTAGTCCCGTTCGTTCTCCGGTCGGTAGAGGTAGTAGGCCTCGTCAATGAACAACACACCGCCCAGCGCCTTCTTGAGCACTTCCCGGGTCTTCGGTGCCGTGTGGCCGATGTACTGACCCACCAGGTCATCACGGGTCGCCGTGACCACATGACCCTTGCGCACATAGCCGAGCCTGTGCAGGATCTGGCTCATCCGCTCGGCCACGGTGGTCTTGCCAGTGCCGGGTCGGCCCGTGAATGACATGTGCAGGCTGGGGGCGGCGGTCGCCAGGCCCACCTGCTTGCGGGCCCGGTCCACCACCAGCAGCGCCGCAATCTCCCGGATCCTGGTCTTGACGGGCCGAAGGCCGATCAGTTCGCGGTCGAGCTGCTCCAGAACTTCGTGGATCTGGGATCCCTCGTAGGCCGCCGCCAGGTTGACGGGCGTGGCATCGTCGAGTTCCGCGTCCTCGGGTGTTCCCGGTGCCACGT
Organism: Synechococcaceae cyanobacterium ELA445; assembly: GCA_037134455.1. Classification (GTDB taxonomy): domain Bacteria; phylum Cyanobacteriota; class Cyanobacteriia; order PCC-6307; family Cyanobiaceae; genus ATX-6F1. The sequence continues at coordinate 5,373 of JBAXME010000072.1, forward strand.
CAGGGGAGGAGGCCATCGATGGCGGCGGCGAAGGCATGGTCGGTGGGGCCCAACTGAGCGCCGTCCTCCTCGGCCCGCAACGTGATGTTCACGTAGGTCCGCCCGAAGCTGATGTCGGGATAGCGCCCCTGCTGCTCGCAGAAGTCGTTGAGGAGATCGAGAAAGGCGCGGTTGCTGGCGTAATCCTCGAATTCGATGCGGCGCTCGAGGCGCTCGGCTTGCTCGGGTTTGGGGCGAGGCGTCCAGGGCTGGTCCATGGGGTCAGGCTACGGGAGCCTGGGCATCGAGGCAGTCGGTGCGGGCAACCCCCAGCCGGCTGGCCCAGGCTGCGGCATAGGCCCGGTTGGCCGAGCGGGCCTGCGGATCGGTGCTGCCCAGGGGGTGGGGGAAGGTGCCGCGGATGGCGGCATTGGTCACGCAGAACATCGACTTCTGAAAGCTCATGCAGATCTTCACGCGCACGTCTCCCTCTCCGCGGGTGCGCTGGTGGTACCAGCTGTGCAGCCTCTGCGGCAGGTGTCGGTACATGTCCTGCATCAGCAGGCTCGGTGGGATCCCAGAGCCCATGCTCGGCAGAGGATCGGCAAAGAGGGCGCCGTAGGCGAACTGGGCCTGATCCGGAGAGATCTGGTGGGCCTGGGCGTTGAAGCTCACCGTGCCCAGGAACGGCATGCCCCGCAGGAACACGGCCTCCACGTAGGGCACGGCCACATCCACCAGGAAGGTCAGCCCCGCCTCCGGCGGCAGCACCCAGAGGTGCTCACCGGCCACCTCAACCCCGTAGGTGATCGGGTCGGCGGCGGCGGCCACCAGTCCATCCTTGATGAACTCCACGACGGCGTCGATCGAGTCGACACGCCCATCGGCCTCGGCGCGGGCCAGATCGAGGAACAGATCACTCATCACCCGCCAGAACTGGCCCAGGGCGTGGGTGGTGGCGGCGGTGCGGATCAGCTCGGTCAGGAAGCCTGGGAACAGCGGATGCAGCAGGGCCAACAGGGGATCGCGGCGCGTCTTTTTCGCAATGATCGCTGCGCAGTTGGCGGCGAAGGGCTCCGAATCCAGGTAGGCATCGAGGCCACCGGTGCCGTGCCAGAGCATCGCCTTCATGCAGTACTCGGCGTACTCGAAGTTGATCCGATCGTGGTTGAGGTGGCGCCACACCCTGGCCGGGCTGTTGTCGCCATCGAGGTACTTGAACAGGGGGAAGGGCAGCAGGAACTGTCGCTCGGCCTGGAAGATCAGGTTGGTGCTGTACGCATCAAGCACCTCGCCATAACTCTTCAGCACATCCACCACCTCGATCAGGTGGTCGGGCGTGTTGGCCAGCAGGGTTTCGCTGCCGAGCAATTTGGCTTCCAGTTCGGCGGCGCTGGGCATTCCACCGCTGTGCACCAGTTCGGCCGGAATGATGGGCATCAGCCCAGCCCCCCTGACTGCAGGGCCGACACCAGAGCCGGCAGCTGGGCGATCGCCGTGCTGGTGGTTTCACTTAGCCGGCCCAGGCCGGCGGGCAGCAGACCGATGGCCACCACCGTGATCGCCAGGGCCACGGCCGGGATGGTTTCCCGTGGCGCCACCTCCGCCAGGCGCACATCCAAGCGCTGGTGGGCCACCGGATCGGTGGCCGGTGTGATGGCCAGCCTGCCGAAGAAGGCCCGGTTCACGAGCAGAAGGAAGTACACCGCCGTCAGGCCCGAGCCGACCATCCCCAGCAAGGTGGCCAGTGGGTAGGCAACGATGCTGCCGCGGAACACCATGAATTCGGAGATGAATCCCGACATCCCCGGCATGCCGGCACTGGCCATCACGCCCAGGATCATCAGGGAGCCGGTGAACGGCAGTCCCCGCTCCGGGTTGAGCAGACCGTGCAGCACGGTGAGATCGCGGGTTCCGGTCTTGCGGTAGACGATCCCCACCAGCAGGAAGAGCAGGGCTGAGATCAGGCCGTGGCTGACCATCTGGAACATGGAGCCCAGGATCGCCACCGGTGTGGCCGCCGCTGCCGCCAACAGGATGTAGCCCATGTGGCCCACCGAGCTGTAGGCCACCATCCGCTTCATGTCCTTCTGGGCGATCGCCGCCAGGGAACCGAACAGCACCGACACCGCCGCCCAGATCGCCAGTCCGGGAGCCAGCACGGCCCAGGCCTCCGGAAACAACCCCAGGCAGAACCGCAACATGCCGTAGGTCCCCAGCTTCAGCAGCACCCCGGCCAGCAGCACCGACACCGGCGTTGAGGCCTGGGTGTGGGCATCGGGCAGCCAGTTGTGGAATGGAAACAGGGGCACTTTGATGCCGAAACCCACCAGCAGCGCCCCGAGCAGCACCAACTGGCTTCCGAGCTCCAGCCGTTCGCTGGTGATCGGGGTGAGGCTGAAATCAACGCTGCCCGTGAACAGGGACAGCCCCAGGAACGCCCCCAGGATCAGCATGCCCGACACCGCCGTGAAGATCAGGAACTTGGTGGCGGCGTAGGACCGGTTGGCGCCCCCCCAGATGCCGATCAACAACCACAGCGGGATCAGTTCCAGCTCATAGAAGAGGAAGAAGAGCAGCAGGTTTTCTGCCAGGAAGGCGCCATTCACGGCTCCGCTGATCACCAGCAGCAGGGCGAAGTAGATGCGTGGCCGCTGGCTGATGTCCCGGGTGCAGATCGCCGACACCAGGGTCAGGGCACCGTTGATCAACACCAACGGCAGCGAGAGGCCATCGACCCCCAGCTTGTAATCAAGCCCAATGTTGGTCACCCACTGGTGGGACTCCTGGAGCTGCATGGCGCTGTTGCCGGGATCGAAGCGGCTGAGCACCACCAGGCTCCAGCCCAGTTGCAGAAACAGCACCGCAAGGGTGATGGTCCGCAGTCGCCCTGGCGTGGGCTGACCGGGCCATAGCACCAGCACCAGGGCACCGATAAAGGGAATCAGCAGCAGCAGGCTCAGCATCGTGGCGTCCTCATCCGTGCACCCATAGCAGCGAGGTGAGGAGCAGCACGATGGCCACCATCACCGTGAGCACGTAGGCCTGAAGTTGGCCTGAAACGCCCAGTTTGAGGCCCTCGGCCGTATCGAGCGAGAAGCGGCCAATGCCGTTCACCACGCCGCTCACCAGGGTGCGGTCAATCCAGTCGGAGAGCCGAGCGAGTCCCGCCACCGCAGCCACGATCGTCACCCGATAGATCTTCTCGGTGTAGAAGTCGAAGGCGAGCAGGTCCTGCAGAGCCCTGAGCGGCTGGATCATCGATCGGGACCAGAAGCTATCAAGGTCCACAAGGGCGCCGGCGGTCACCCCGGCCAGGCCACTGCCGCCAACGGCGATGGCGGCGGTCAGGGAGAAGGAAGCCAGGCCGGGCAGGGGATCAAGTCGGGCCATCAGGGCCGGCATCAAGGCCACCAGCACGGTGAGGCTCACCATCGGCAGGGCCATCAGCCAGTTCACCTCGGGGGCACGCTTGGTTTTTGGCTTCGCCGGTCCAAGGAACACCTGGCGGTAGACGCGGGTGAGGTTGAAGGCCGTAAGGAAGTTGGTGAACAGGCAGACGGCGGCGAAAAATGGTTCCTCGCGGGCGAAGGTGTCGACCATCAGGCCGAAGCACCAGAAACAGCCCAGGGGAAGCAGGCCCACCAGTCCGGCACCGGCCACCAGGTAGGCCGTGGTGGTGGCCGGCATGCGCCGGCCCAGGCCGCCCTGTTCGGTGAGGTCCTGGCAGTTCGTGGTGGCGATGATGCTGCCCACGCTCATGAACAGCAGCGCCTTGGCCAGTCCGTGGGCGAACAGCAGCAGCAGGGCGATCGCCGGTTGCTGCAGGGCGATGGCGATGAACACCAGGCCCAGGTAGGAGGTGGTGGAGTAGGAGAAGGCCCGTTTGATGTCCACCTGGGCGATGGCCACCAGGGCCCCTGCCACGGCGCTGATCGTGCCCACCACCAGCAACACGGTGACCGCCAGGGGCGAGAAGCGCAGCAGGGGCATCACCTTCAGCAGCACCAGGGCGCCAGCGGTGACGACCACCGAGTTACGCAGGATGGAGGCCGGATTCGGTCCTTCCATCGCCTCATCCAGCCAGAGGTGCATGGGGAACTGGGCGCACTTGCCCATGGGACCGGCGATCAGTCCAAGTCCCAGCAGGGTGCTGGCCAGGCCAGAAAGGGCACCGCTGGCATGGGCTTCGGCGGCCCACTGGTAGAGGTCTCTGAATTCCATCGAGCCCGCCCAGGCCGAGAGGGCCACCATGCCCATCAGCAGAAGCACATCGCCCACCCGCTTGGTCAGGAAGGCGTCACGGGCGGCGGTCACCACCAGGGGCTGGGCGTACCAGAAGCCCACCAAGAGGTAGGTGGAGAGGGTGAGCATCTCCAGCAGGAAATAGCTCATGAACAGGCTGCTGCTCAGAACCACCCCCGCCAGTGCGCCTTCGAAGAAACCCACCAGGGCATAGAAACGGGCAAGGGACCATTCCTTGTCCAGATAGCCGAGCGCGTAGACCTGGCCCAGCAGGCTCATCCAGGTGACCAGTTCAAGGGCCGCCAGGTTCGTGAGTGACAGGTCGAAGCCGATGCGCAGGTTCAGATCGGCGGCGCGGAACCAGGCGAACTCCAGGTGCTGGGGCCCCAGCTGCCAGACCTGCTGCAGGATCAGGCTGCTGTGCACCACTGCCACCAGGGTGACGAGCAGGTTCAGGTAGGCCGCCGGCCGGGGGCCGTTGCGCTTGATCCAACCGGCCGCCCAAGGCAGCGACAGCACCACGCCGCTGAACCCGTAGAGCGGGATCAGCCAGACCATCTGGATGGGCAACGGCAGGGGGGCTGACAAAGGCTGATTACGACAGGTTGTTGGACCGCTGACTCAGGCGATGGATCAGAAGGTGGCCCGCAACTCCCGACCCTGGTGCGAGGCCGTCAGCTGGTGGAGCCAGGCGGCCAGGTCGGCGCCGTGTTGCCGTTCCTCTTCGTGCAGCTGTTGGAAAAAAGCGGCGTGGGCCTGGTCGCCGATCAACAGGCAGAAGCGCACGGCTTCGGCGTAGTGGTCCACCAGGCTCGCCTCCAGCACGGCGTTCTGGTGAAGCAAACCCACCAGATCAACGGCGGTGCCCACCGGCCGCAACTGGGAGGCCGCTGGGGCCACCCCGAGGGTGAGCATGTGCTGCACGATCCGCTCGGCGTGCTGCAGTTCCTCCACGGTTTCGTGCCGGAAGCGCGCCGCCGATTCGGCATCTCCCCAGCGCTCCACCAAGGCGGAGTGGGTCATGAACTGCTGAACGGCGGAGAGCTCAAGGCTGAGGGCCCGCCCCAGGGAGGCCAGGACGCGGGCATGGACGGCCGCCAAGGTCCTCAACCCCGACGGGAGGCGTCAGTGGGAACCAGCACGGGTTCCACTTCGCTGTGGGGGCGGGCGATGATGTGGGCTGCGACGAGGCCGTCGCCCACCCGTTCGCAGGCATCGGCACCGGCACGCACGGCGGCGTTCACGGCACCGGTTTCACCACGCACCAGCACGGTGACGTAACCACCACCAACAAATTCACGGGCCACCAGGGTCACCTCGGCGGCTTTGGTCATGGCGTCAGCGGCCTCGATCGCCGGCACCAGCCCGCGGGTTTCGATCAGGCCGAGGGCGATGCCTTGATGGGAAGAAGCCATGGGAGTGGGGGAAGGGGAGGGGG
>JBAXME010000073.1:0-10954 GCA_037134455.1 Synechococcaceae cyanobacterium ELA445
AGTGTAAAGGAACATTGCGGGATGTGTGGAAAGCCCGGCCAGGTCGCCAGGTGCCCATGGCGGCCCCCCCCCGGCTGGTGGGGGCTCGGGCCGAGGCCAGGCTTGTTAGCGTCCGAGCTCGCCTGAATGCGCGGATGTCCTCGTCCGATTCGGCCCAGCGGGTGCTGGTCATCCGCCTGCCGTGCAACCCGATCTTCCCGATCGGCCCGGTCTACCTCGCCGATCACCTTCATAAGTGCTTTCCGGATCTGCCCCAGAGGATCCTCGATCTGGCGGCCGTGCCCGTCCTCGATGTGGAACGGGTGCTGCTGGCCACGGTCGAGGCTTTCCGCCCCAGCCTGCTGGTCTTTTCTTGGCGCGACATCCAGATTTATGCGCCCGTTGATGGTCGCAGCGGCAATCCGTTGCAGAACTCCTTCGAGGCCTTCTACGCCAGGAACCCCCTGCGCCGTTTGCGCGGTGCCCTGGGCGGACTGAAGCTGATGACGGGCTTCTATGGCGAGCTGCGCCGCAATCTGCGCTTGGTGCGCCGGGGGCTGCGGCGGGCGCGGCGCTTTTCCCCTGGGGCGCGGGCGGTGTTGGGTGGTGGAGCGGTGAGTGTGTTCTATGAGCAACTGGGCCGCAAGTTGCCTCGGGGAACGGTGGTGTCCGTAGGGGAGGGGGAGCCCTTGCTGGAGAAACTGTTGCGGGGCGAGAGCCTGGCGGGCGAGCGCTGCTACGTGGCGGGCGAGCCACCCCGCCCCGGCCTGATCCACGAGCAGCCCGCCGGCGTGGTCAAAACCGCCTGCGATTACGCCTACATCGCATCGATCTGGCCCCAGCTCGACTGGTATCTCGACGGCGGAGACTTCTACGTGGGGGTGCAGACGAAGCGCGGCTGCCCCCACAACTGCTGCTACTGCGTCTACACGGTGGTGGAGGGCAAGCAGGTGCGGGTCAATCCGGTAGCGGAGGTGGTGGCGGAGATGCGCCAGCTCTATGGCCGGGGCGTGCGCGGCTTCTGGTTCACCGATGCCCAGTTCATCCCCGCCCGCCGCTACATCGATGACGCCAAGGAACTGCTGCGGGCTGTTCTGGCCGCCGGCATGGACGACATTCATTGGGCTGCCTACATCCGGGCCGACAACCTCGACGCTGAGTTGGCGGAGCTGATGGTGGCCACCGGCATGAGCTACTTCGAGATCGGCATCACTTCTGGCTCCCAGGAGCTCGTGCGCAAGATGCGCATGGGCTACAACCTGCGCACGGTGCTGGAGAACTGCCGCTTACTGGTGGCCGCCGGGTTCCGCCAGCAGGTGTCAGTCAACTACTCCTTCAACGTGATTGACGAGCGGCCGGAGACCATCCGCCAGACCCTCGCCTACCACCGGGAGCTGGAGCGCATCTTCGGCGTAGACAACGTGGAGCCCGCGATCTTCTTCATCGGCCTGCAGCCCCACACCCACCTGGAGCAGTACGGCTTCGACCAGGGGATCCTGAAGCCCGGCTACAACCCGATGAGCATGATGCCCTGGACCGCCCGCAAGTTGCTCTGGAATCCGGAGCCGATGGGTCAGGTATTCGGCCGTATCTGCCTGGAGGCATTTCAGCGCAACTCCGGTGATTTCGGCCGCACGGTGATGGATCTGCTGGAGCGTGACTACGGCGTCGCGCCCCTGGAGGAGGCCCTCCACGCACCGGTGGAGGGGCGACGGGCCCTGGCCACGGCTGTGCGCTGAACGGGTTGCATCAGAGCAGCAACTTGGTCCTTCCCGATCGTCAGGTCGGAGGACGATGTCTCAAGCATGTCCATTCTTTGGGCTTCCTTGCTCAACAGGCTGGAATTGGGTTCGGCACGTTTGCCCACTCAGCACCGCCTTGATGTCTGCAATGGGTCAGGCCCAACTCTCGATGGTCCGCGCTTGCGACCACAAGGAATCGCTGATCGCAGCTGACCAGTACCATCCCACTAGCCCGGTGGCTTGCGTGCAAGGCGCATGCCCTTTGAAGGCCAGAGGGACGTGGGGCCTAGTCGCAGCAAGTTCAGGTGGGGAAATTCATGTAAAACTGAAAGCACTGCGATGACCTTGGGCCTGTGTTTTATTCACAGTTTGGCGAAGATCAGTTTTTAATTGAAAACTATTTGTCGCAACCTGATATTCCTAAGTTCTATATCGAGCTGGGAGCGCTTGATGGCGTAAGATATTCAAACACAAAAACTCTTGAAGACAAGTACGGCTGGTCGGGAATATTGATAGAGCCAATACCTGATGCGTTTGAGAAGCTTTGCGTGAATCGGCCTGGCAACATGCTGGTGAATAGCCTGGTTGGAGTGGAGGGTGGAGAGGTTGAGTTTCGTTTTTTCACGAATCCTGATCTGCAATGCGTTTCTGCGATTAAGAGCACCCAGAAAGAGTTTCATCAGCGGCAGTGGATGAATGCGCAGACGGCTGAGAATCATTGGCTTGCCGATCAAATAAATACAGATCTTCAGGTGGCTATGATGCCTACTCAGTCGCTGGGTGGCATCGTGCGGCGCTCAGGTATTCCGGCCTTCGGTTTGTTGTCGTTGGACGTGGAGGGTCATGAGCTGGATGTGCTCAAATCCAATGACTGGGATGTTCCAATTTCATATATGCTGGTTGAGGGAAATCAAGAGAGCGACAAAGAAGTGTTTGATTTTATTCTTGCCAAGGGGGGTAGGTTTGAATGTCATATTCATATTAATATGCTATTTTCGTTTGTTCATTAGATCTGGGCGGGAGCCTGCTGGACGCACTTGTTGTAGGACTCGCGGCAGTGGTGAGGGGATTCGGTTGCGGTTCGCTGCCTCAGATCGCGGTGGCTCAGGCTTGCTTTCACCTACGGGCGATCCTCCGCCTGGCTAAGAAAGCCCTCCCCTTTATCCACGCCTCTTGCGGTGGAGAGGTATCCCGTTTTTATCTGTACCTGAATAGCAAAAATTCTTTGCTTGATCGTGCCGAATCTACTTGCCAAGCGTATTCATTAAGTGGCCGGCAATGTGCCGAGGCTTTCTTTGTCATCCAGATCGTTTAGATCCATCCATTGGAAGGTGGTGGGGCTGCGGTCATCGCCCTGTCCTGAAAACTTTGGTATCACTCCGATCAGTCCTCCAGCAGCGTCACCCGGCCACTGGCGATGTCGTAGACGCTGGAGCGGATCGTCAGCCGTCCCTGCTCCACCGCCTGTCGGATCAGGTCGCTTTTGGCACTCAGTTGAGCCGCCGAGCGCCGGGCGTTGTGGCGGATGGCCCGGTCCAGGTTGTCACCGGGCTCGAAGCTGGCGCGAATCGGGGCCACCAGCTCGCTCAGCAGCGGAGTGAGCGGATCGTTGGAGAGGGCTGCGGTGACGGCACCGCAGCCGCTGTGGCCCACCACCAGCACCAGGGGCACCTGCAGGTGGTCGACGGCGTACTCCAGGGAGGCGACGGCGTCATCGAAGGCGGTGTTGCCGGCGCTCCGGATCACGAACAGATCCGAGGGGGCCGCATCGAAGATCCATTCGGGCGCGACCCGGGAATCGGCGCAGCTGATCACCACCGCCCAGGGGGCCTGGCCTCCGGTCAGCACTGACGCTGGGGTGATGCAGTTGCCTCGCCACAGGCGGCTGAGGGCCCGGCTGCGGGTGGCGGGGGAGGTGGCCCGATCGGCGGTGGTCCAGGCGCGGGCAAAGCGGGCATTGCCCTCCAGCAGGGCCCCAAGTGGATCCGGCGGCCGGCAGGCCGTCAGGGCGTTTCCGATCTCCTCCGCTCCGGCGGCGGCGGCCCCGCCGAACACCCCAGCTCCGGCCAGGGCGGCACCGATCAGGAACTGGCGCCTCGGCAGGGTCATGGGGCTCAGGCGTCGGCTTTTGGATTCTGATGCCACCAGCGGCCCCGGATCAGGACCAATGCCGTGAGGCCCAGCCAGCTCAGGCTGGCCAGCAGCAGCAGGGTCAGCACCGTTCCCGCCAGGTCCACCTGGTCTGGCCCCGGGCCGCCACCATCGGCGCCGCCAGCTCGGCATCACCTCCAGCTCCCAGGAGCTCGTGCGCAAGCTGTGCATGGGCTAAAAAATGCGCACCGTTCTCGAGAACTGCCGCCTACTGGTCCGGGCCGGGTTCCGCGAGCTGGAGCGCATCTTCGGTGCCGGCAAGGTGGAGCCGGCGTCCTCTTCATCGGCCTGCAGCCCCACACCCACCTGGAGCAGTACGGCTTCGATCAGGGGCTGATCAAGCCGGGTTACAGCCCGATGAGCATGCTGCCCTGGACCGCCCGCCAGCGGCTCTGGAACCCTGAGCCCATGGGCAGCACCTTCGGCCGCACGGTGATGGATCTGCTGGAGCGCGACTCCGGCTTGGCTCCTCTGGCGACGGCCACCCGCTGAGCCCGCTGCCTGCTGTGGTTCAGGCCTGGGGCAGCTGCAATTCCACCAGGAGCCCCCCCAGGGAGGAGCGCCCCAGCAAGAGCCGGCCTTCGTGGAGCCGGCAGCACCGTTCCACGATGGCCAGGCCCATTCCTATTCGCTGCTGCTGCTGACGATCGTCGAAGCGGGCAATCCGCGGTAGGCCGAGCTGGCTGGGGCTGGTCAGCCCCGAGCCGCTGTCTTCCACCCGCAGGCTCAGGCAGCCGTCCTGCTGGCTTGCACTCATGCGGATCGGCTCGCGGCCGTAAGCCAGTGCGTTGTCGACCAGGTTGACCAGGGCCCGTTCGATCAGCACGGGGTCCAGTCGGGCGATCCGGCGTCCCACCCGCAGCTGGATCCGGCAGGTGGAATAGCTGGCCGCCACCCGCTCGCAGAGTTCATCCACGGCGGTTGCGCTGAGGCGGAAGGGTTCGTCGGGATGGCCGGCTGACTGTTGCAGCAGGTGGGTGAGGGAGATCAGCCGATTGAGATCTTCCCGCAGCTGCGGCAGTGCCTTGGTCAATGCCGCCGCCGTGTCGCCGTCAAGTTCCGCGTCCTCCAGTCGCATCGACAGACGCGTCAGCGGACTACCGAAGTCGTGGGCGAGGCCCTGCAGGAAGCGTCGTCGTGTTTCCTGTTGTTGGTTGAAGATCTCGAAGCAGCGGTTGATGCGGATGCCGAGTTCGTGAATGGCACCCATGCCGCTTTCCGGCACCGACTCGAGTTCGCTGGTGGGGATCACCGGCAGCCGGTTCAGGATCAGTTGCATCGGGCGCTGAAGTCGCCAGTGCAGAAAGACCAAGACTGCGATGGCGCAGCCGATGAGCAAGCTTGTATTTCTAATCATCGGCCATAGCCAGGGCATGGCCCGTGAGGGAGCGCTGTACACCCAATACGTGCTCTTTGGCCGCTCGGACGTTCTGACCCGCAGCCAGTAGCCGCAGTACAGATTGAAGGGCTCGAGGGGCTGGCATTGCACGGGTTCCCGGATCCCTCGCTGGGCCAGGGATGACAGCAGGAGTGAACCGGTCGGATCCGTGAGTGTTCGGCTGCTGAGCGGTGGCAGCGTTCCTGGCCAGATGCGCAGAGGTTGCTCCGTGGGATTGGCGCTCCTGATGTCGCCGTTCTCCAGCTTTTTGAGGATGGTGCTCTGGCGGACCAGATCGTTGCTGAGGACTTCGGCCAGGGTGAAGCGCAGCAACCAGGGCACCGACAGGCTGAGGATCGCGAAGCTCACCAGAGAGAACAGCAGGGTGCTGCCCATGAGCAGAAGTTGATCGCTGCGGTTCAGCGGGGGGATCGGGTTGGGTCCGCGTTCGCGACCGGTCGCTGCGATGGTCATGGGGCTGGCAGGGCCTGCACAGGGGAATTGAGCCGATAGCCCCTACCGCGCACCGCTTCCAGCATCTCGCCGCTGCCGGGGTGGCAGTCGTTGAGCAGTTTGCGCAGCTTGGAGATGCGCATGGCGAGGGTGCTCGTGGTGTTGGCATCCACCAGGCTGCCGGTGGTCTGCAGCAATTGATCTCGCTCGAACACGATGCCCGGTGCCAGGCAGAGCAGGCTCAGCAGCGAGGAATCGCCACGGGTCAGCCTGCTCTGCCCACCCGGACCCTCCAGCAGCAGCTGGCTGGGGTCAAAGCTCACATGGCCGAGCCTGAAGATCTGATTCGCGCTTCGCTGCGGTCTCAGTTCACGGCGATCGGCGAGCAGGCGTTCGAGCCGCAGCTGCAGCTCACGCCAGAGAAAGGGTTTGGCCATGTAGTCGTCGGCACCGGTCTCAAGCCCGGTGATCCGTTCGTCAGCGCTGCCGAGGGCGGACAGCATCAGCACGGGAAAGCGGTACCCCTTCTGGCGCAGGCGCTGCAGCAGGTGTGTACCGCTCTGGCGGGGCAGGAGGCGATCCAGGATCAGCACGTGCGGGAGGTCGTCCCGAAGTGCCTGCTCCATGGCCTCACCCTCCCCGAAGCCGCGCACGGACCAGCCGCAGCCGCGCAGACGCCGCTCCAGCAGGACCAGCTGATCGGCGTCGTCCTCAACGACCCAAACCCGCGTGTTGTCATGCCGGGATAGCCCCGCCTCCATCGCCACCGCGGTCGACACTCGCCTCACTGTTGTTCATGCGGCGCCGTGCTGCAACAACTCCACCAGCGTCGTCGCGCCAGCAGCAGCAGTCCCAGCCCCAGCCAGCCCAGCAGCCCGCCGATCGGATTGGCCGGTCCGATCAGCCAGACCGGCGCTGCCGTGTTGATCGTCACCATCCCCCCCTGCAGCAGGAACCAGCCCCCCACCAGGCCGCCATGGAGGCCCACCGCACCCCAAAGCAGGCCCCGATTGGCCCGGCGCTGCAGGGCCAGGGCCACGCCCAGCAGCAGCAGGCCGCCCTTCAGGGCCAGGAGGGCCAACAAGCCATGCTCCAGGGGCCAGGGGTGCACCAGACTGAAGACCAGCGCCTGGGCCATCAGGGCACGACCGTTGCCGATCCAGCGGGCCAGCTCACCCCAGAGCCAGCCGCGAAAAATGAGCTCTTCGGCGAACCCCACGCCGAGCAGCAATGCCAGGCCATTGGCGAGCTGGCCGATGGAGATCCCCGGCCCGGCGCGGACCTGGCCGGCCAGGGCCAATCCGGTCACCACCAGGGCTAGCAACAGCAGAGCTTTGAGCAGGCCGCGCAGCATGGCCCTTGCCAGGGGACCCAGGGGAGCCGCCACCCCCAGGCGAACCCAAGGATGGGGTTCATGCCATTGGCGCCGCAGCCAGGTGGGCAGGCTGGCCAGCAGCAGCAGCAGGGCCACCACCGTTCCCGCCAGGTCCACCTGGTCTGGCCGCAAGCCCGGGGCCAGGACCGCCAGCGGACGGGCCAGGAGCCAGCCGGCCGCCATGAGCGCCGGCAGATAGAGCAGCGAACCCAGCCACCCGCCCCGGCCAGCTGCGGCTTGCGGGGGGGAGGGGGCCACTCAGCCCTCCGGTTCGATCGAACTGCTCAAGCCCTTGGCCTTGAGGGTTTCGCTGTAGAACTCGGCCGGCTCCAGGTCGCAGACGATCACCAGGCCGATGCCGGTGTTGTGGGCCTCGAGCATCACGGCGATGGCGTCCTGCTCGCTGAGGAGAGGCACCACCTCCCGCAGGGTCGACACCACGTACTCCATGGAGTTGACCGGGTCGTTGTGGAGCAGAACCTTGTAGCGGGGCGAGGGCTTGCGCACCCGCTGCAGATCCTTTTCGATCACGGCGGCCCCACCGGGGCTGCGGTTGGGGGTTTCGACCGCCATGGTTGGCAGGGGAACGATGGTCAAATTGTGGCAGCGGCGATGCGGGCCATGGCTTCTTCCACGTTGGCGCGGCTGTTGAAGGCCGACAGGCGGAAGTAGCCCTCCCCGGCGGCGCCGAAGCCGCTACCGGGGGTGCCGACCACATGGGCCTGGCCCAACAGTTTGTCGAAGAAGCCCCAGGAGTCGAGGCCTGAGGGGGTCTTCAGCCAGACGTAGGGGGCCTGCTGGCCGCCGAACACCTCCAGGCCGGCGGCGGTGAGCTCGCGGCGGATGATCGCTGCGTTCCCCATGTAGAAATCGATCAGGGCCTTCACCTGGGCCTGGCCCTCTGGGGAGTACACCGCCTCGGCCCCCCGCTGCACGATGTAGCTGACGCCGTTGAACTTGGTGCTCTGGCGCCGGTTCCACAGACCCCAGAGCTCCACGCGCTCGCCATTGGAGGCCTTGCCCGTCAGTCCCCGGGGCACCACAGTCAGGGCGCAGCGGGTGCCGGTGAAGCCGGCGTTCTTGGAGAAGGAGCGGAACTCGATCGCACAGTCCCGCGCTCCCTCGATCTCATAGATCGAATGGGGCAACTGCGGATCACGGATGAAGGCCTCATAGGCGGCGTCGAACAGGATCAGGGCGTCGTTGGCCAGGGCGTAGTCCACCCATTGCTTCAGCTGTTCCTTTGTGGCGACCGCACCGGTGGGGTTGTTGGGGAAGCAGAGGTAGATCAGGTCCACCTTGCCCTCGGGCAGGGGCGCGATGAAGCCGTTGTCCGCCGTGATCGGCAGGTAGGTGAGGCCGCCGTACTGGCCAGTGGCGTCGGCATCGCCGGTGCGGCCCGCCATCACGTTGCTGTCCACATACACCGGGTACACCGGATCGGTGACGGCAATGCGGTTGCCCTCTCCCAGGATGTCGAGGATGTTGCTGCTGTCGCACTTGGAGCCGTCGGAGACGAAGATCTCCTCGGCCGTGATGGCGCAGCCGCGGGCCTGGAAGTCGGTGGCGGCAATCTTCTCCCGCAGCCACAGGTAGCCCTGCTCGGGCCCATAGCCATGGAAGCCCTCGCGGGTGCCCAGTTCATCGATGGCCGCCTTCATGGCGGTGCGGCAGGCCTCGGGCAGGGGCTCGGTCACATCGCCGATGCCGAGCCGGATGATGGGGGCCTCGGGGTGGGCCTCGCTGAAGGCCTTCACCCGTCGACCGATTTCAGGGAACAGATAGCCCGCCTTGAGCTTGAGGTAGTTGCCGTTGACGTGGACCACGGGAGGCTGACGCTGCGGATCGGATGGGCGGCATCCTCCTATGGCGAGCGGCCCCCATACGATCAAGGCTCCGCCCTGGAGGGCTCGCCTTGACCGTTGCGCCTGCGCTGGAGGCTCTCGACGCCCACGGGGAGGCTCCCGTCGATTTCAACGCGCTGGTGGATCGCACCATCGCCAAGCCGGGGCGCTACCTGGGCCATGAGCTGGGCGTGGAGCCCCGCGACTGGACGCGGGCCTGGCCAGAGACAGGGGTGCGCTGGTGCCTGACCTACCCCGAGCTTTACGAGGTGGGGGCCAGCAACCTTGGCCACATCATTCTTTATTCGATCCTTAACGCCGTACCGGGCCAGCTCTGCGACCGTTCCTATCTGCCGGCGCCGGACCTGGCCGCCCGGCTGCGGGAGCGGGGCCAGGCCCTGTTCGCCGTCGAGAGCCGCCGGCCCCTGGGTGCCTTTGACATCCTCGGCTTCAGCCTCAGCTACGAACTCGGCGCCACCAACATTCTCGAGATGCTGGATCTGGCTCGGGTGCCGATCCTGGCCGCAGACCGGGGCGACCTGCCTCTGGGGGCCCCAGGGGCGCCGCCGTTGATCTTCGCTGGCGGGCCCACCGCCACCAGCAATCCGGAGCCCTTTGCCGCCTTCTTCGATTTCCTGGCCCTCGGCGATGGCGAAGAACTGCTGCCGGAAATCGGCCTGGTGGTGGCCGAAGGCAAGGCGGCGGGCCTGGGCCGTTCGGCCCTGCTGCGGGATCTGGCCCAGGTGCCGGGGGTATACGTGCCCTCCCTCTACGGGCCTGGGGCGGATGGGGTCACGGTCACGCCCCTGGAGCCGGGTCTGCCAGAGAGGGTGCAGCGGCGGGTGGCGACGCCGATGCCCCACTACGCCATGGGCCTGGTGCCCTCCATCGAAACCGTTCACGATCGGCTCACGATCGAGATCCGCCGCGGCTGCACCCGGGGCTGCCGCTTCTGCCAGCCGGGCATGCTCACCCGCCCCGCCCGGGACGTGGAGCCCGAAGCGGTGATCGAGGCGGTGGAAACCGGCATGGAGCGCACCGGCTACAGCGACTTCTCCCTGCTCTCCCTGAGCTGCAGCGATTACCTCGCCCTGCCGGCGGTAGGGGTGGAGCTGCGCAACCGGCTGGCGGAGCACAACGTCAGCCTGACCCTGCCCAGCCAGCGGGTCGACCGCTTCGACACCAACATCGCCCACATCCTGGGCGGCACCCGCAAGGCTGGGCTCACCTTTGCCCCCGAGGCCGGATCCCAGCGGCTGCGGGACATCGTCAACAAGGGCCTGACGGATGCGGAACTTCTGCGGGGGATCCGCACCGCCATGGACAGCGGTTACCGCAAGGTGAAGCTCTATTTCATGATCGGCCTGCCGGGGGAGACCGACGCCGACGTGGCCGGTATTGCCTCCACCTGCCGCGCCCTGCAGGAGCAGTGCCGCGACCTGGGTCGGCTGGAGCTGAACCTGACCATCAGCAACTTCACCCCCAAGCCCCACACCCCCTTCCAGTGGCACAGCGTTTCCACCGCTGAGTTCCGGCGCCGCCAGGAGCTGTTGCGGCGGGAGTTGCGGGCGCTGCGGGGGGTGAAGACCAACTTCACCGATGCGCGCCTTTCGGCCATGGAGGATTTCGTTGGCCGGGGCGACAGGAGGCTGGCCCCCGTGATCGAGGCCGCCTGGCGGGCGGGTGCCGGTCTCGATGCTTGGTTCGAGACGATCGAGCGCACCCATGGCGCCTGGAGTGAGGCGATCGAGGCGGCGGGCCTCGGCGGTCGCTACCGGGCCCTGGAGATGGGTGCCTGGAGCGCGGCGGAAGCCCTCAGCCCCGAAGATCTGGAGACCTTCTGCCGCCAGCCCCTGCCCTGGGACCACATCGATTCCGGCGTTGACAAGGTCTGGCTGGCGGAGGATCTGCAACGTGCATTGGCGGCCGCCGTTGTGCCGGACTGCTCGTTCGACGGCTGCAGCAGCTGCGGTGTCTGCGGCCCCGGATTTGGCCACAACGTGGTGGTGGCTCCGCCCCCCGTGCCCACCCC
>JBAXME010000074.1:0-10602 GCA_037134455.1 Synechococcaceae cyanobacterium ELA445
TTATCTTGGGCTTGATTGTTTGGGTTCACCACTTCTTCCCCAGTGGCGTTCCGGAGTGGATGCGCAACCTGTTCATGTTCAACACGATGTTGATTGCTGTGCCGACAGGGGTCAAGGTCTTCGCCTGGCTGGGCACCATCTGGCGAGGCAAGCTCCAGCTGACGACTCCCATGCTGTTCTGCCTGGGTGGCTTGATTAACTTCGTATTTGCAGGCATCACTGGCGTGATGCTGGCCACCGTGCCGATTGACATCCACGTCAACAACACCTATTTCGTCGTCGGTCATTTCCACTACGTCATCTACGGTGCCGCTGTGATGTGCATCTTCGCGGCCATCTACCACTGGTTCCCGAAGTTCACCGGCCGCATGCCCTATGAAGGGTTGGGCAAGTTGCACTTTCTGCTCACCTTCGTCGGCGCCAACCTCAACTTCCTGCCCATGCATCCCCTCGGCCTGATGGGCATGCCGCGCCGGGTCTCCTCCTACGACCCGGAGTTCGCCTTCTGGAACGTGCTCGCCAGTCTGGGAGCCTTTTTGCTGGGTGTGTCGATCATCCCGTTCCTGCTCAACGTGATCAGCTCCTGGGCGCGTGGTCCGCGCGCCACCCACAACCCCTGGAATGCCATCGGCCTGGAATGGTTCCTGCCCTCACCGCCACCGGAGGACAACTTCGGCGATCATGTGCCCACCGTGATCAGCCGCCCCTACGGCTACGGCAGCGGTGAGCCGCTGGTGGAACACCAGGCCGAGATCGAGCGAGCACTCACCCTTGCGGAGGCGAACCGATGACCAGCACCCCGATCCCAGCGACCGAGCAGGCCGCCAAGCATGGCGAAGGCCAGCACGCCAACCACAACCTCACGGGCTTCATCATCTTTCTCTGCTCCGAGAGTGTCATCTTCCTGGCGTTCTTCAGTGGCTACGCCATCCTGCGCCTCTCCGCCCTTGACTGGCTGCCCGCCGGGGTGGATGGCCTGGAATGGCGCACGCCGTTGATCAACACGGTGGTGCTGGTCTCCAGCTCGTTCACGATGGTGGCGGCCGAGCACTTCAAGGGCAAAGAGAAGATCTGGCTGTTCCGGGCTTTCTGGTTGCTGACCATGGCGATGGGGGCTTACTTCCTCTACGGCCAGGCCGTGGAATGGAGCGGTCTCCAATTCGGGTTCACCTCCGGCACCT
The DNA here is from genome assembly GCA_037134455.1 of Synechococcaceae cyanobacterium ELA445. Lineage (GTDB taxonomy): Bacteria > Cyanobacteriota > Cyanobacteriia > PCC-6307 > Cyanobiaceae > ATX-6F1. The sequence continues at coordinate 1,182 of JBAXME010000074.1, forward strand.
TCGGCGGCACCTTCTATCTGCTCACTGGCTTCCACGGACTGCATGTGGCCACCGGCATCCTGCTGATGGGCCTGATGCTGGTCAAATCCTTCATCCCCGGTAATTATAACGGTGGTGAAGAAGGCGTGAAGGCCACCTCCCTGTTCTGGCATTTCGTGGATGTGATCTGGATCATCCTCTTTGTGCTGCTCTATGCCTGGAGAGCCTGAACCATGATCATTGACGACCACCACTACGACGTGATCCTGATCGGCAGCGGTGCCGGAGGTGGCACCCTGGCTGGCCAGCTCGCCGATGCCGGCCACTCAGTGCTGTTGCTGGAGCGCGGTGGGGTGATGCCCCTGGCCGATCAAAACCTGTCTGAGGTGGATGTGTTCCGCAAGGAGCGCTACCACCCCGATGAGAAATGGTTCGGCACCGACGGTGATCCCTTCTCCCCCCAGATGGTGCACGCCATTGGTGGCAACACCAAGATCTGGGGCGGCGTGCTCGAACGCATGCGCGAACAGGAGTTCAGCGGCGTCAAGCTGCAGGAAGGCCCCGCTCCGGACTGGGAACTGCGCTACGGCGATCTGGCTCCCTGGTATCAGCGGGCCGAAGAGCTCTACCGCGTCCACGGGGTGGCCGGAGCCGATCCCACTGCACCTCCCCGCCATGGCGACTATCCAGCCGCCCCACGGCCGGTGGAGCCGTTCCTGGTGGAATTGCGCGCCGCCCTCGAGCGCCAGGGCCTCCATCCCTACGACCTGCCCTTGAGCTGGTCCGAGTCAGCCGTGGACCCCAGCGGCGATGCCGAACTGTTCGGCGTCATCCATGCCCGCGCCAGCGCGACCGTGACGGTGCAGGAGAACGCCCGGGTGGTCCAGCTGCATGTCAATCCCACCGGCCAGGAGGTGCGCGGCGTTGAGGCGGACATTGCTGGTCAGCGCTGGCTCTTCCGCGGCCACCAGGTGGTGCTCGCGGCCGGGGCGATCGGCACCCCTGAGATCCTTCTGCGCTCCGCCACCGAGCACCATGCCCGGGGCCTGGCCAACGGGTCCGACCAGGTGGGTCGCAACCTGATGAAGCCCCAGCTCACCACAATCCTGCAGCTGGCAGCTTCTGCCAACTCGGGCCACTACGCCCGCGGGCACGGCATCACCGACTTCTATTGGGGCGACAAGAACGTCGACTTTCCGCTCGGTTCGATCCACAACGCCGGCGGTGTCCTGCAGGATGCCCTGTTCGCCGAATCGCCGCCGGTGCTGTCGCTGGTCACCCGGATGCTGCCCGATTTCGGCATCGAGCAGCTCGCTTCCCGTTCGATCGCCTGGTGGGCGATGAGCGCCGTGCGGCCCGATCCCCATAACCGCGTGTTGCTGAGGGGCAACCAGCTGCAGATCCACTACACACCCAACAATCGCGAAGCCCACGATCGCCTCGTCTACCGCTGGCTTGACAGCCTGAAGGCGGTGGAAGCCGATCCACTCACCCTGGTGGCCAAGGCCGCTCCCACCCATCCCCGCGGGGAGGCACCCCTGTCGGTGATCGGCGTCGCCTGCGGCACCTGCCGCATGGGTTCGGATCCGGCCACCTCGGTGGTGAACCTGGAGGGCCGCAGCCATGAGGTGTCCAACCTCTGGATCGTCGATGCCAGCGTGTTGCCGTCCTGTCCATCGGTGGGCATCGGCCTGACGGTGATCGCCAATGCCCTTCGCATCGGCGAAGCCCTGAAGGCGTCCCTGTGATGGACACCTCCGCCCCCAACGACCTGATCGACGGCAGCAGCTCCAGCGAAACCCGGCGCATGGCCGAGCGAGACCACGGTGTTGCGCCCTGGAGCCTCTGGGGCAGCTACCTGAGCGAGCGCCAGTGGGGCACCGTGCGGGAGGACTACTCCGCCGATGGCGATGCCTGGACCTCCTTCCCCCACGACCACTCCCGCTCCCGCGTCTATCGCTGGGGTGAGGACGGCCTGCTGGGCCTCTGCGACGAGCAGTGCCGCCTCTGCTTTTCGGTGGCCCTCTGGAATGGCGTTGATCCGATCCTCAAGGAGCGGCCCTTCGGACTCGGCAACCCGGAGGGCAACCACGGCGAAGACCTCAAGGACTACTTCTTCCACCTCGCCAACACGCCCACCCACAGCTTCATGCGGGCGCTCTACAAGTATCCGCAGCGTGCCTTCCCCTATGGGGATCTGCTGGCGGAGAACGGCCGTCGCGGCCGTGATCAGCCCGAATATGAACTGGTCGACACGGGCATCTTCGACGACAACCGCTACTTCGATGTCGTTATGGAGTATGCGAAGGCGGGGCCTGAGGATCTGCTGATCCGGATCAAGGCCACCAACCGCGGCCCCGACGCCGCACCACTCACCCTGTTGCCCAGCCTGTGGCTGCGCAATACCTGGCGCTGGGGCTATCCCGATGAGGTCGAGCACCAGATCGGCCTGGCTGACACGAGCATCAACGATCCGGGCAGCCACTCCATCCTGACGGATGAGATCCCCCACCTCGGGGTTTATCAGCTCGACTGCCCGGAGGAGGGTCGCTGGATCTTCACCGACAACGAAACCAACAGCGAACGGCTCTGGGGCCAGCCCAACAGCTCGCCATTCCAGAAAGATGGCTTCCATCGCCATGTGGTCAACGGCGAGAACGGGGCGGTGAATCCTGCCCTGCGGGGCAGCAAGGCCGGCCGGCTGCTGCAACACACCCTGGCCCCTGGCGAGGAGTGGGTGGTGGAGTTGCGCCTGTTCCGCGTGGACGACGGCGCAGATTCCAGGGGGGCAGCTACCAGCGAAGCCCTCCCCGTAACGCCACAGTCAGACCCATTCGCCAGGGTCTTTGCCGAGCGCGAGCAGGAGTGGCTGGAGTACTTCGATCAACGGGTGCCGGGTCTGTCCGAGGACGACCGACGCATCCATCTGGCGGGCACCGCCGGCCTGCTCTGGTGCAAGAAGTACTACGGCTGGAGTGTGCTGCGTTGGCTCGAAGGGGACCCCACCGGCACCCCTCCACCAAATGCGCGCAAGCACACCGAGAACGCCTACTGGAAACGGTTGCATGCCCACGACATCATCTCGATGCCGGACTGCTGGGAGTACCCCTACTTCTGTCAGTGGGATCTGATGTTCCACTCCGTGGCCTTCGCCATCTTTGATCCGGCCACGGCCAAGGAGCAGTGCATGCTGTTGCGCAAGCCGCACTACACCGCCCCGAACGCCCAGACCCCCGCCTACGAATGGGCCCTCTCCGACCCCAATCCGCCGATTGGTGCCTGGGCGGCAATGCGCATCTATCAGATTGATCGCAAGCACACCGACGCCCCCGACCTCAGCTTTCTGCGCGCGGCCCTGCGCAAGCTGATCCTGGAGTACGGCTGGTGGGCCAACCGCAACGACCGCTCCGGCGACAACGTCTTTGAGGGGGGCTTCCTGGGCCTCGATAACATCGCCGTCTTCGATCGTCGCTTCCCTCTGGCCGACGGCAGCATCATCGAACAATGCGACGGCACGGCCTGGATGGCCTCCCTCAGCCTCAACCTGTTGCAGATTGCCGTCGAGCTCAGCCGCGAAGAGCCGGAGTATTCCGACATCTGCGAGCGCTTTGTTGTTGATTTTGTGCAGTTGGCGATTGGCCTCAACAACCCCATCGGCCGCAACTATCTCAACTGGGATGAGGAGGACGGTTTCTATTACGACGTGATCAAGCGGCCTGACGGCAGTGTGGACTACCTGCGCACCCGCTCCCTTTCCGGCCTGGTGCCCCTGCTGGCGGTGCAGAGCTTCGACATCGACACCGTGCAACGGCTACCGATGCTCGATGTCACCAACACCCTGGCCTGGTTCACCCATGAGCGCACCACCCCCTCCTGGACGGTGCACAACCTGGGGATCTGGAACAACGACCGGGTGCTGTTCACGCTCGTGCCCAAGGAGCGGCTGCAGCGCATCTGTGAACGCCTTTTTGATGAAGAGGAGTTTCTCTCTCCCAACGGCATCCGCTCCCTTTCCAAGGTGTATGAAAAGCACCCCTACACCTACACCGAAGGCAGCCAGAGCCAGACCCTTACCTACAGCCCCGGCGACAGCCCGGTGGCCATGTTCGGCGGCAACTCCAACTGGCGTGGTCCGGTGTGGATGCCGATGAACTTCCTGCTGATCGAATCGCTGCAGAAGTTCGCCCATTTCTACGGCGACAGCTTCAAGGTGGAGTTCCCCACCCGCTCCGGCAACTGGATCAACCTCTGGCAGGCCTCCCTGGAACTGGAAAAGCGGCTGGTGGGCATCTTCCGCCGCAACAGCGAAGGCCGACGTCCATTCAACGGTGATGTGGACATCTTCCAGAACGATCCCCACTGGCGCGACCTGATCCTGTTCAACGAATACTTCCACGGCGACAACGGCAGCGGCGTCGGTGCCTCCCACCAGACCGGCTGGAGCGCCATGGTCTGCAAGATGTTCAACCAGCTCTCCCGCTACCCCGACGGCTGAGCCTCCTGCGCCTTCCTTCATTGCTCTTCGCCCAGCTCACACCCGCTTCCCCTCCACCATGAGCTCCCCGTCCCCCAGCACCGCCGCCGTCTCTACCCCGCTCGGTGGTCCTGCCTTCTCCAGCTCACCCCTGCCCGATGCGGCCCAGCTGCAGGTGGCCAGCGGAGCCCATTTCGATGTGGTGATCATCGGCAGTGGCGCAGGTGGCGGCACCCTGGCCCGCCACCTGGCGCCCACGGGCCTGAAGGTGCTGGTGTTGGAGCGGGGCGACTGGCTGCCCCAGGAACCACAGAACTGGGATGCGGAAGCGGTGTTCCAGCAGAACCGCTACGTCTCGAAGGATCCCTGGCTCGACAAGCACGGCAAGTCCTTCCAGCCCGGTAGCCATTACTTCGTGGGCGGCGCCACCAAGATGTACGGCGCAGCCCACTTCCGCCTGCGCCAACAGGATTTCGAGGAACTGGCCCACTTTGATGGCACCTCGCCTGCCTGGCCCCTGCGCTACAGCGATTTCGAGCCCTGGTATCAGAAAGCCGAGGAGATGTACCACGTGCATGGCCAGCGGGGTGAGGATCCCACCGAGCCGCCCTGCAGCGGCCCCTATCCCCATCCGCCGGTGGCCCACGAGCCGCGCATGCAGAAGCTCGTGGACGACCTGCGCTCCGCCGGGCTCCATCCTTTCCACGCCCCCAGCGGCGTGATGCTCGACGAGGCCAACCCGGCCTTCAGTCGCTGCCGCAAGTGCAACTGCTGTGATGGTTTCCCCTGCCTGGTGCATGCCAAGTCGGATGCCGATGTGTTGGGCATGCGTCCGGCCCTGGCGGCGCCCAATGTGTCACTGCTGACCCGCTCCCAGGTGAAGCGCCTGGTCACCGATGAGTCCGGCCGCACGGTGAAGGCGGTGGAACTGGAGCGCGACGGCGAACCACTCACCGTCAGCGGCGATGTGGTGGTGGTGAGCTGTGGCGCGGCCAACAGCGCCCGGCTGCTGTTGATCTCGGCCAACGACAAGCATCCCCGCGGCCTGGCCAACGGCTCCGACCAGGTGGGCCGCCATTACATGTTCCACAACAGCAAGGCGATGGTGGCCCTGGCCCACGAGCCCAACCACACCACCTTCCAGAAAACGGTCTGCGTCAACGACTGGTACCTCGGGGACGCCGACTTCGACTACCCGATGGGCAACATCCAGATGACGGGGAAGACCAACGGCACGATCATGAAGGGCTATGCCCCGCTGGAAACCTTCCTGATGCCGGGCTGGAGCATGGACAAGATCGCCGAACACGCGATCGACTTCTGGATTTCCAGTGAGGATCTCCCCGATCCCGATAACCGGGTGACCGTGACCGGCACCGGTCAGATCCAACTCAGCTATACCCCCAACAACCTCACCGCCTCAACGCGCCTCGTGAGCCGGCTGGAGGGCATGCTCGATCGGCTCTATCTGCGCAAGCACCTGGTGGAACGCCAGATCTACATCGCCAACAGCATGGGCATCGCCGCCGTGGGTCACCAGGCCGGCACCTGTCGCTTCGGCAGTGATCCGGCCACCTCGGTGCTGGATCTGCATTGCAAGGCCCACGAACTCGACAACCTCTATGTCGTCGATACCAGCTTCATGCCGACCATCGGCGCCGTGAATCCTTCGCTTACCGCCATCGCCAATGCCCTGCGGGTGGGCACCCATCTGGTGGAGCGGCTGAAGGGTTGAGCCAGCACCTGCGGCGTGGGCGGCCGGAACGTTCAGCGGCATCGCCGGGGAGCCCCTGCCCAGATCGTGGGGCAGGCTGGATGGGTGGGGTTGTGATGCCCTCTGGGCCCCGGACCTGGGTTTTGTGGATTTGCGTTCCTTGAACCTCCCCTTTCCCCATCGGCCTGCCGCCGAGCCCAACGGCGCTGGGCCGCTGCAGCACCCCGAGCAGCGGGTGCTGGTGGCCCTCGGCGCCGCCTGGGCCCTGACTGCCGGCTGGTTTCTGTTCTGGCCCGTGCCCACCGAGGTGATCGGCCGGGGCGTGGTGATTGTGCCCGGCGGCGCCACCGTGATCGATTCCAGGGCCGAGGGCCAGATTCTTGAGCTGCCCTTGCGGGTGGGCGAGGAGGTGAAGCGGGGCCAACCCCTGATCCGCCTCTACCTGCCCACCCTGGAGCAGCAGCTGCGCCGTCAGGAGAAGGACCTGGCCGAACTGATTCGCATCAACGCTGATCTCGACCGACGGGACCGGGACCGACTGGGTTCGGCCGGCCGCCTGCGGGACACCGCCCTGGCCAAGCTTGAAGCGGATCGCCGGCGCTTTGAAAACCTGCGCAGCATCTACGACCAGAAGGTGGCCGATTTCCGCCATCTGGCCCGCCGCCAGGTGGTGGCCCCCCTGGCCCAGGAGGTGGTGGCCAGCGAAGACCGGGCGATCCAGCTGGGCAACAGCGTCGCCGATGTCGGGATCCGCAAACGGGAGGCGATCGATGTCTGGGAGAACGTGAAACTCGAGATTGAAACTCAGGCCCAGCGACGGCGGTATGCCATCGACGATGCCCGGCGCGCCATCCGGGTGACCCGTTCCCGATTGAGCTATGACGGCACCCTGCGCGCCGACCGCGATGGGCGCATCCTCGATCTGCAAGTGGTGCGCGGCCAAACCGTGAAGCCGGGTGAACGGCTCGGCACCCTTGGCAGCCGCCACGGCGAAGCGCTGCGCGCCGTGGCCTACTTCGCGCCGGCCGATGCGCGCCGGTTGCGCCCGGGCCTGGCGATGGAGGTGGTGCCGGACTGGAACGAGCGGGGGCGCTTCGGCGGCATCCGCTCTCAGGTGTCCCGGGTCAGCCTGCTGCCCGCCACCCGCGAGGACGTCAACACCACGATGGGCAACCCCCAGCTGGCGGAAGCCCTGGTGCGCAACGGCCCGGTGATGCGCACCGAAATCGATCTGCTGCCTGCGTCGCCTGGGGGGCGGGGCTCCAGCCTGGATGGCTATCGCTGGACCCTCAGCCGCGGTAGCAGCGTCTTCCCCATCCACGAAGGGCTGACGCTCAAGGCCCACGGCTACGTGGAATGGCGTACGCCGGTGAGCTATCTGCTGCCGATTCTGCGCGACCTCACCGGCAGCTACCGCACCCTGCGCCAGCAGGAGAACCAGGACGATCGCCAGCTGCGTCAGCGGGGATCCCTGCCATGACCATGGAGAAGCCCGAGTCCACCATGGCGATGCCGAGCCCAGGCAGCCTGCGCCAGGAATGGCCCTGGCTCATCCTGGAGGCGGCGTTTCTGGTGGTGCTGCTCCACGCCAACTCCCCGGAGGTGTGGTTCTGGTTCGCGGCCCTGCTGGTGCTGCTGATCTGGCGGACGATGGCCTGGCGGAACCGACGCTGGGAGCGCCTTCAGGCGAGGGCTCAGGAGCCGCCGAGCACCAGCGGCAGCGCCACGGGCCCCCCGGGCTGAGTGGGCACCGGCAGCAGTTCGCGCAGCAGCTGGGAATAGCTCACATTGGCCAGGGTGGTGGATTCGGCCACCCCTTCCATGGCGCCGGTCAGGGTGCTGACGGTGACGGCCACATCGCTGTAATCGGCGAGCCCCAGCTGATAACGGGCCCGTACGTCGCGGAAGGCCTCCCGCGAGGCGCTATAGGAGGCGCGGGCCGCCACGATCTGGCCAAGGGCGGCCCGATGGTCGTAAAAGGCGGCCTCCAGGCGCTGGCGGATGGCATTGCGTTCCCGGGCCAGATCCTGTTCGGTGCGGGCGGCAGCGGCGCGGCTGGCGGCCACCGCTCCGGCGGTGACCCCACCATCAAAGAAGCGCCAGTGCAGCTGCAGGCCGGCGGCCCAGTCGGAGCTCTGATTGAGCAGCTGGGGGATATGGGCCGAGCCGCAGCATCCCTCCAGCTGGATCACCGGCTGGCTGATCACCCCCTGGCCATAGCCGCCCGAGCCCACCAACCGCAGGCTGGGCAGCAGTTCGGCGGCGCGGCGATCGGCCTGGCGCAGCAGGGCATCACGGGTGGCCTGCAGGGCCTGGAGCTGGGGGTTGTTGCTCCAGCCGCGCAGGATCGTCTGCTCCAAATCCAGGGGCCAGGGGGGTTGGAGCCGCACCGCTTCGCTGGCCCGCAGGCTGACATCGAAGGGCACGTTGATCAGGTTGCTGAGCTGGCGCTGGCGGCTCAGCCGCAGGGCCTGGGCCTGCTCCAGCCGGTAGCGGCTCTGCTGCAGTGCGGCCTCGGCCCGCAGCAGATCGAGCCGCGGCACCAGACCCACCTGCTGGAGCGCCGCCACCTGGTCGCGCACCACCGTGTCGCTGTCGACCACGGCCTGGCGGATGCGCCCCAGCTGATCGGCCAGCTGCAATCCGTAGTAGGCGATGCTCACATCCAGCTGCAGCTGGCGCAGCCGATCCCCATAGCGCTGGCGGGAGGCCTTCAGGCTGTCGTCGGCCTCGGCGATGGCGGCGGCGCGGCCGGGGCTGATCAGGTCCCAGGCCAGCTCAATCCGGGCTGCCGCTGCGCCCACATTGGTTTGCACCAGGTTCCAGCCCTGGGGTTTGACCAGAAAGGGTGAGCCGGCCGGGTAGATGCCGATGTTGTCGGTCCAGACCGAGCTGTAGGAGCGCTGCTGGCGGTAGCCCCCCGCCAGATTCAGGCCCAGCTCGGGCCACCAGCGCCCCCGGGCCGAACCGGCCAGATCCTGCTGTTCCCGCACGCTCAGCACGGCGGCCGCCAGATCGGGGTCGTTGCGCACGGCCACCGCCAGGGCTTCGGCCAGGCTGAGTCGCTGACGCCGTTGGATGCGCACCGCCTCCACCGAGGTGGGCAGGGCCGTCGTTGCTGGAGCGGGCAGCGACGAAAGCGGCAGCGGGGCCTCCGCGCCCGTCGAGCCCTGCAGCAAGCTGCGATCCAGCAGCTCGAGATCGTGCTGGAACCCCTGCAGGCTGCGCAACAGCGCCGGGGAGGGGGCTGGGAG
>JBAXME010000075.1:0-9974 GCA_037134455.1 Synechococcaceae cyanobacterium ELA445
GGGGTGGGTAGGTGCGGTGGGGTCATGGCAGGGGGATGGGTGCGTTGTCTCCGCGAAGGACGCAGTGGGACACCTTCCAGTCGTAGTGCTGCCAGACGCTGGCGGGAAGTTTGTAGTGGGCAGCGGCGAAATCGCCCAGGGCCACACCGCTGGGCTCGGCAGAGCAGTAGGGCCGGCTGCCGGGCTTGGCCAGATATTGCTGGTGATAGGGCTCGGCGAAGAAGAACGGGATGTGGGAGGCGATCTCGGTGGTGATGGGGCCGTGGCCCGCAGCGCTGAGCAGGCTTTGGTAAGCCTCGCGGCTGGCCTCGGCCAGGGCCAACTGGTGGTCATCGCTGGTGAAGATCGCCGAGCGGTACTGGCTGCCCCTGTCGTTGCCCTGCCGGTTGCCTTGGGTGGGGTCGTGGCATTCCCAGAACAGCTTCAGCAGATCGCTGAAATCAATGGCGTTCACGTCCCAGACCACCCGCACCACCTCGGCGTAGCCGGTGCGCCCTGAGCAGACTTGCTGGTAGGTGGGGTTGGGGCCGGAGCCGCCGGCGTAGCCCACCGCCGTGGTGACGACACCGGGCAGGCGCCAGAAGCCCTTCTCGGCGCCCCAGAAGCAGCCGCAGCCGAACAGCACTTCGGCCTGGCTTGTGCTCAGCGGAGCGCCGAGGGCAGTCCCTAGCACCGCATGACGTTCCTGCTGGGTCATGCCCGTTCTCCCCTCACCTTGGGGCAAGAGCCTAAGAACAAACTCACGCCAGTTCTGGAGCCATTCCATTCAGGCGACCTGCAACTGTTCTTCGGCCTGCTCCCGCTCCCAGAGCCGCCGATAAACCCCCGGCACCTCCACCAGATCCCGGTGGTGCCCCTGTTGCACCAGCTGCCCGTTTTCAAGCACCAGGATCCGATCGCAGGCGGCGGCAGCGGAGAGCTGGTGGCTGATCATCAGGATCGTGCGCCCCTGCTGGGAACGGACCGACTGCAGGATCTCGGCGGCGGTGTTGTTGTCGACGCTGGCCAGGGCGTCATCGAGCACCAGCAAGGGGGCCTCCACCAGCAGGGCCCGGCCCAGGGCTGTCCGCTGCCGCTGGCCGCCACTGAGGGTGATGCCCCGCTCCCCCACCAGGGTGCCGTAGCCATCGGGGAACCCCTTGATGTCCCCCTCGAGCCGGGCATCGCGGGCGGCCCGTTCCACCCGATCCTGGGGGGCCTCTGGCTCGCCGTAGCGAAGATTGTCCGCGAGGGTGGCGGTGAACAGATAACCCTCCTGGGGCACCAGGGCCACCCGGCTGCGCAGGTCCTCCAGCGCAAGGTCTGTGATGTCGACACCGTCCAGAAACAGCTCACCGTGCTCCACCTCCACCATGCGGCCCAGGGCCCGGGCCAGGGTGGTTTTGCCGCAGCCCACCGGCCCCACCAGGGCCACGAGCTCCCCCGGCTGGAGCGTGAAACTCACCCCTTCCAGGGCCGCCTTGGGCGCACCTGGGTAGCGCACCGTCAGCCCGCGGGCCACCAGTCCCCCCCGCCCCCCCGCTGCCGGCGCCACCGGCGAAGCGATGGAGCTCACCCGCGGCTTGCGGCCCAGCAGGTCCTGCACCCGCTCGAGGCTCACCTGGCCCGTCTGGAAGGTGTTGAGCGTGAAGCCCAGCAGTGCGGTGGGAAACACCAACCGCTCCACATAGAGGATCAACGCCACCAGGTCGCCGATGGTCAGCCGACCGCTCTCCAGCTGGCCGCTGCCCAGGGCCAGCAAGAGCAGCAGGCTGAGGGCCGCGATGCCCTCCAGCAGGGGGAACAGGGTGCTGCGGGTGCGGGCCAGTTTGAGGGCCGCATCGCGGTATTGGCCGTTGCTGACGCCGAAGGCCCGCTCCTCGGTGCTTTCCTGGCCATAGATCTTGATGGCGCTGATCCCCGAAAGGTCCTCCTGGATCAGATCGCTCAGCCGGGCCAGTGACTCCTGCTGTTGCCGCTGCTGCACCATCATTCGGCCGCCGAACAGGCGGACCGCCGTCAGCATCAGCGGATAGATCGACAGGGCGGCGAGGCTCAGCCAGGGGTCGATCAGCAGCATCGCCGGCAGGGTGAGGGCATAGGCCAGGCCTGTGTTGGCGAGGCTCAACACGGCGAAACCCAGCAACCGGCGCACGTTCTCCACGTCGCTGGTGGCGCGGCTGATGACCTCGCCACTCCCGGTGCTCTGCACCCACCCCGGTTCCTGGCGCAGCATGTGATCGAAGATCCGCTGGCGCAGGTTCACCTCCACCTGGCGGCCGACCCCGAAGACCACCAGGCGGGAATAGAGCCGCACCGCCCCCATCACCGTGGCCATCGCCGCGATCAGGGCGGCCTGCTTCAGCACGTCCGTCAGGGCGAAACCGACGTGAAGCCCATCGATCGCGTTGCGCACGATCAACGGGATGGCCACGCTCAGCAGGTTCACCACCACCAGCGCCACCACACCGATCAGCACCTGGCGACGGTGGGGCCGCAGGTAGCTCCAGAGCAGGCCTAGACGCGGGGCTGCCATGGTTCAGGGCGGTGGACCCCCAACCTACGGATCGGACGTGCATGCTGGAGGGGAACCAAGTTCTCAACGGCACGGGGATGGGCGAATCGGAGGAGCTCCAGGCCCACCCGCTCTATGCCAGCGACAGGAATCTGGTCGATCGCCTGCTGGCGTTGACCGTGCCGGCCGACCAGGATCTGGTGGATCTGGCCCGGCTGGCGATGCGCTACGACGGCTTTCCCGGCGCCCGCGATCTCCAGGACGATCTGGTCAAAACCCTGCGCCTGTGGGGGCTGAACCGGGATGAGCTGCATCGCCGCACCCGGACCATCTGGGCTGCGGGTTTCCGGCCCGGAGCCCTGGTGGCCCAGGAGGCGGTCGGCTCGGGCTTCGACACCGCTGACCAGACCAACGATTGATCTGTTGGCTGGACGAGTCGCCAGAATCGACTGCTTCGGGTGATAGTGGAGGCGTCCCCATCACCCGGCCCGGCGTGCTCTGCACCCGGGCTTTTTTCTGAGCCAACCATCTCGCTGATTCGAACCGGATGCCTGATCCGACCGCCTGGCCCACCCTGCTGGAGCGCCTGCTGCAGGGGCACTCCCTCGATGGATCGGAGGCTGCCCGACTGATGGAGGGGTGGCTCCAGGGCAGCATTGATCCCGTGCTCACCGGGGCCCTGCTGGCGGCCCTGCGGGCCAAGGGCACCACGGGTGAGGAGCTGGCGGCCATGGCGAGCGTGCTGCGCCAGGCCTGTCCCTTGCCGGCAGCACGCCCGGCCCTCCCCCTGGTGGACACCTGCGGCACCGGCGGCGATGGCGCCGACAGCTTCAACATCTCCACGGCTGTGGCCTTCACCGCCGCCGCCTGCGGTGCCACCGTGGCCAAGCATGGCAACCGCAGCGCCAGCGGCCGGGTGGGCTCGGCCGACGTGCTTGAAGCCCTGGGGCTCAACTTGAAGGCGGACCCCGCCGAAGTGATCGCGGCCCTGCCCCGCGCCGGCGTCACCTTCCTGTTCGCCCCGGGCTGGCATCCCGCCCTGGTGGGGCTGGCCCCCTTGCGCCGCAGCCTTGGGGTACGCACCGTATTCAACCTGTTGGGACCGTTGGTGAACCCCCTGCGCCCCGAGGCCCAGGTGCTGGGGGTGGCCCGCGCCGACCTGCTCGATCCGATGGCCGATGCCCTGGCTCGGCTGGGCCTGGAGCGGGCGGTGGTGGTGCATGGCCACGGGGGGCTCGATGAAGCCTCCCTCTCCGGACCCAGCGAACTGCGGCTGGTGCAGGGTGAGCGGGTCAGCGCGGGCTCGATCGATCCGGAGGCCCTCGGCCTTTCCCTGGCCACCCCCGAGGACCTCGCCGGTGGCGATCTTGCCGTCAACCGGGCCATCCTCGAGGCGGTGCTCCAGGGGCGCGGCAGTGCAGCCCAGCGGGATGTGGTGGCCCTGAACACGGCCCTGGTTCTGTGGGCGGCCGGCCGGGTTGATTCGATCGCCCTCGGCCTGCCCCCCGCCCAGCAGGCCCTGGCCTCAGGCGCCGCCTGGGATCGCCTCCAGAGCCTGCGCGATGTCCTTGCGGCGGCGGGTGCTGGAGGATGATTCCCTGAGCAACACCCCCCCGCCGTTGACCTCAGCGCTGCTTGTTCTGGCGGATGGCCTCGTGCTGCGGGGCACCGGTTTTGGCGCCGTCGGTACCGCCATCGGTGAGGTGGTCTTCAACACCGGCATGACGGGCTATCAGGAGGTCATGACCGACCCCAGCTACGCCGGCCAGCTGGTCACCTTCACCTATCCCGAATTGGGCAACACCGGCGTCAACCCCCAGGATCAGGAGGCGGACCATGCCCACGTCCGGGGGGTGATCGCCCGCCAGCTCGCTCCCACCGCCAGCAGCTGGCGCAGTTGCGGAGACCTTTCCACCTGGCTGGCGGCCGAGGGGGTCGTCGGCATCGCCGGGGTGGATACCCGCGCCCTGGTGCGCCATCTGCGCGACGGCGGGGCCCTCAACGGCGCCATCAGCAATGACGGTTCTGCGGCGTCTGCACTGCTGGAGCGGGTGCGCCAGGCCCCTTCGATGGAGGGTCTCAACCTGGCCGAAACGGTTTCCACAGCCCACGAGTACGCCTGGGACTCCCTCTGCCCTGCCGGATTCGACCAGCGCCAGCAAGACGCCCCCCAGAGGCCCTACCGCGTGGTGGCCATCGATTTCGGCATCAAGCGGGCCATCCTGGAGCGCTTGGTGGCCCATGGCTGCAGTGTCACCGTTCTGCCGGCCTCCAGTGATCTGGCCACGGTGCTGGCCCATGAACCGGAGGGGGTCTTTCTCTCCAACGGCCCCGGCGATCCAGCGGCGGTCGGTGCCGGTGTCGAGCTGGCACGCGGCCTATTGGAGCAGCCGGATCTACCGCTGTTCGGCATCTGCCTCGGCCACCAGATCCTCGGGTTGGCCCTGGGGGGACGCACCTTCAAGCTGGCCTTCGGCCACCGGGGTCTTAACCACCCCTGCGGCAGCACGGGCCTGGTGGAGATCACCAGCCAGAACCATGGCTTCGCCCTCGATGCGGATTCTCTGCCGGCCGATGCGGTCAGCATCACCCACATCAACCTCAATGACCGCACCGTGGCGGCCCTGGCCCACCGTCAGCTGCCGGTGTTCGGTGTGCAGTACCACCCTGAAGCCAGCCCAGGTCCCCACGATGCCGACCACCATTTCGGCCGCTTCGTCGCATTGATGGCGGCCCGGCGCTCCACCTGATCCCTTTCCGAGACTGATTTTTCAGGTTTGCCTCGCAGTTTGTCACCGCAGGTTCCCAACGACGGTGCTCTCCCTACACTGCTGACCTCTGACGTTTCGAGGGCTGGACCGATCACGGATCTGCAGCGTCTGACGGTGTCCCTTCGGGGTGGGGTTGAGTCCGGCGCCTCCCACCTGCTGTTCAGCTTCACGGGCCAACTCGATGCCTACTCGGAAAAGCAGTTTCTTGAGTTCATCACTGACCACCGCAAGGCCTCGACCCAACCGGTCGTGGTCGACCTGAGCCGCATCGACTTCATCGATTCCTCCGGCCTCGGCGCCCTGGTGCAACTGGCGAAACAGTGCAACGAGGCCTCCCTGAAGTTCCTGGTGGTGGGCAACGCCAGGGTCGTACAGACGGTGAAGTTGGTGCGACTCGAGAGTTTCCTCCATCTGCAGCCCGATCTGGAGACGGCGCTTGCCTCCCTCGCCACCGCCTGACGTCCTGTCAGACGGATCCCCTCTGGTCGATGGTTCGGCCACCAAGGAAGTCTCGGCGTCCGCCTGGCTGGAGAGGGCCCGCACCCTCTGCCCTGCGGATCAGCTGGCCCCCTTGCAGCTGGCCTGGCTCGGTGACGCGGTCTGGGAACTGCACCAGCGCCTTCGCCGCTGCCGCCAGCCGGGTCGGGTGCAGGAGCTCCATGACGCGGTGGTCAACGATGTGCGGGCAGCGGCCCAGGCGGTTGCCCTGGAGCGGCTGGAGCCCCATCTGGAGGAGCAGGAGCGGGAGTGGGTAAGGCGTGGTCGCAACCGAGCCGGCCAGGGACCACGGCGCGGCGAGGCGGGGGTTTATGGGAGGGCGACGGGATTTGAGACAATGGTGGGCTGGCTCTTTCTGCAGAACCCGAACCGGCTGGCTCAGCTGCTGGATCGACTGGATGAGACCGACCCATAAACCTTCAACGGAACCCTGCCATGAGCCCACGTTTTATCCGCCGCGAGAAGGGTTCTGGAGAGGGGGCAGGCGGTGAGGGGGGCCGGGGGCCCCGCCCCAGCCGCTATGGCGCTCCCCGCGTCGGAGGTTCCAGGCCCGGATCCAGCTTCCGGGGCCCGCGGCCCGAATGGCAAGGGGATGGCGAGCGCGGTGGATCTCCCCGGCCCCAGCGTTTCGGTTCGGAACGATCAGCTCCGGAGGGCGGCCGTTTCGAGGGCCGTCGCAAGGACGCCCGCCGCTTTGAGGCAGGTCGCCCCGACGCTCGCCGCCCCGACGTTCGCCGCCTGGACGCTCGCCGTCCTGAGGGTGGCCGCCCCGAAGGGAGGCGTCCCGAAGGACGGCCCACCGAGGAGGGCACCGCCGCCCCCCGCTTTGACCGATTCCGGCCCAAGGAAGGGCGGTCCCTGGATCGCCGTCCTGGTGGTGACCGGCCCGGGCGCGGCAAGCCCTTTGGGGCCAGGCCGGAGGGTGGCCGACCCGGCGCCCGACCCGGTGGCGGTCGGTTCGAGCGCGGGGGCCCGGCTCCCCGGGGTGCCTTCCGCCCGGCGGACCGCCGACCCGAGCGCGCCAGCGCATGGGGTGAGAAGCGCGAGCCAGCTCCCAGCGCGCCCGTAGGGGGCATCAATGGCCCTGGCGGCGAGGCAACCTCCGAGCGCTTTGGCGTCGCCCCCGCCGAGGACATGATCTGGGGTCGGCACCCGGCCCAGGCTGCCCTGGAGGCGGACCGGCCGATCCACCGCATCTGGTGCACGCCGGAATTGCGTTTCAGCCCCAAATTCCTGCAGCTGCTCCGGGAGGCCAAGGCCTCGGGCGTGCTGGTGGAGGAGGTCACCTGGGCCCGTCTCGGCCAGCTCACCGATGGCGCGGTGCACCAGGGGATCGTGCTGCAGACGGCCGCCGCTGAGACCTTCGACCTGGAGACCCTGATCACCGCCTGCCGAGGGCTCGACGAAGCCCCCCTGCTGATGGCGGTCGACGGCCTCACCGATCCCCACAACCTGGGGGCGATCGTGCGCAGCGCCGAGGCCCTCGGGGCCCACGGATTGGTGCTGCCCCAGCGGCGCTCCGCCGGCCTCACCGGATCGGTGGCCAAGGTGGCCGCCGGCGCCCTGGAGCACCTGCCGGTGGCGAGGGTGGTGAACCTCAACCGCTCCCTCGACAGCCTCAAGCAGGAGGGCTACCGGGTCGTTGGCCTGGCGGAGGAGGGCACCGTCAGCCTGATGGAAGCCGATCTGGACGGTCCCCTGGTGATCGTGACGGGATCGGAAGGGGAAGGGCTCTCCATGCTCACCCGCAAACACTGCGACCAGCTGGTGCGCATCCCCCTGCGCGGGGCCACCCCAAGCCTCAACGCTTCGGTGGCTACGGCCCTGCTCCTGTACGAAGTGGCCCGTCGGGGCTGGATGCGTCACATCAGTGGCTCCTCGCCGGCACCGCGTCTGGTGCGTCCCCAGTTGCGCACAGCCGCCAAGGCTCTCTCGTCCGCCAGCGACAAGGCGCTTGGCGAGGCCGCCTCTGCCGACAGCGTCCTTACTGACGTCACCCCTACCGAACCAGTCAGTTTCGAACCGGAGGCCGGAGCGAACTCGAGTCCATCGGCGCCCGAACCCGATGCATGGGAGGTGCCACCTTCAGGCGAGCCAACGGCAGCGCCAATGGCGTTGCCGGCCAGCGAAACCGGTTTGGTCGTTCAGGCCGATGCTGAAATCGAAACCAGCACCCTTGCCCTGATCCACGAGCCGATCGGGGTGGGCGAGGAGCAAACCCCCTGGACGGCTACCGCCCCGTCAGAGCTCCCTGATCCCGAAGCGCTCCCCACGGGCCCGTTTGATGAGGACATCCAACTCTGAAGGCGGGGTCAAAAGGGGCAGGGGCCCGTTCAGAATGGGGAAAGTTGTGATCGCCCCGATGAGCTCCTTGCTGTGGCCCCTGCGGAGCCTTGCCAATGGTCTCGGGGTGACCTGGTGGGCTCGCATCCAGACCCACACCCCCGATGTCACCTATTGGTTCGGTCCTTTCCTGCGCCGGCGCGAGCTGGAGCAGGCATTGCCCGCCTTCCTGGCCGACATCGAGAGCGAAGGGCCCCAGTCGATTGACCACGAGCTGCTGCAGACCCGCCGGAGCGAGCCGCTCACGGTCGACGGACAGCCCTGAACTAGCGTCAATCCTCAACAGTTCTGGAAGGTTGATGGGGATCGCCGAGTGGCGTGGTCGTCTCGAGCGGGGAGAGGTCTCCGCCCGTGAACTCACCGACCATCACCTGAGCCGGATTGCGGCGGTGGATCCCACCCTGCATGCCTTTCTGGCGGTCACTGCCGATCGGGCCCGCGCCGACGCCGATCGCATCGATGCGGCCCGAGCCGCAGGTGAGAACCTGCCGCCCCTGGCCGGCATCCCCTTTGCGATCAAGGACAACCTCTGCACCGAGGGCATCGCCACCACCTGCTCCAGCCGGATGCTGGAGCACTTTGTCCCGCCCTACGAATCCACCGTTACGGAACGGTTGTGGCAGGCGGGTGGGGTCCTGCTCGGCAAGACCAACCTCGATGAGTTCGCCATGGGCAGCTCCACCGAGACCAGTGCCTTCGGGGCCACCCGCAACCCCTGGAACATCGAGTATGTCCCCGGGGGCAGTTCCGGCGGCAGCGCCGCCGCCGTCGCCGCTGGCGAGTGCGTTGCTTCCCTTGGTTCTGACACCGGTGGCTCCATCCGCCAGCCCGCCTCCTTCTGCGGGGTGGTGGGGCTCAAGCCCACCTATGGGCGGGTGAGCCGCTGGGGTCTGGTGGCCTTTGCCAGCTCCCTTGACCAGGTGGGTCCCTTCACCACCAGCGTTGCTGATGCGGCCGAAGTCCTGCAGGTGATCGCCGGGGAGGATCGCCGCGATGCCACCTGCCTGAAGGTGCCCGTGCCCAACTACCGCGCCGCCCTCGAGCAGCCTGTGGCCGGGCTGCGGGTGGGCCTGATCCGCGAATGCTTTGACCAGGACGGCCTCGATCCCCAGGTGGCCGCTTCGGTGCTGGCGGCTGCGGACCAGCTCCAGGCGCTGGGTTGTGAACTGGTGGACGTGAGCTGCCCCCGCTTCAACGACGGCATCGCCACCTACTACGTGATCGCCCCCTCAGAGGCCTCCGCCAACCTGGCCCGTTACGACGGGGTCAAGTACGGCCTGCGGGCCGAGGGGGCCAGCGGCTTGGCCACGATGACGGCCCGCAGCCGTACGGAAGGCTTCGGCGACGAGGTGCAGCGGCGCATCTTGATCGGCACCTATGCCCTTTCGGCCGGTTATGTGGATGCCTTCTACCGCAAGGCCCAGCAGGTGCGCACCTTGATTCGCCGGGATTTCGATGCCGCTTTCGAGAGCGTCGATGTGCTCCTCACCCCCACATCTCCCTCCACGGCCTTCCGCGGCGGCAGCCACGCCGATGACCCCCTGGCCATGTACCTGGCCGACCTGCTCACCATTCCCGCCAACCTGGCCGGCTTGCCTGCCCTCAGCCTGCCCTGTGGCTTCGATGCCGCTGGGTTGCCGATCGGCCTGCAGCTGATCACCGGTGTGCTCCAGGAAGAGCGGCTGCTGCAGCTGGCCCACCACTACGAGCGGGCGGCGGCGGTGATGGAGGGACGCCCCGAGGGCCAGCTGGTGCCCTGAACCCCCCACTCCCCCACCCCATCCATCGTGAGCACCGCAGCTTCTTCAAACGGTGACGGAAAGAACGCGCTGGCGGCATGCGATTCATGATGTTCCGGGAATATTATC
>JBAXME010000076.1:0-9935 GCA_037134455.1 Synechococcaceae cyanobacterium ELA445
GCTGGTGGGCGGGGTGGCCGGGGCTCGCCCGGGCTCGCGTCCGGGGGGGCGCTCCACCGTGGGCCGCACCGGCGGGCGCCCGGGCCTCGAGGGCCTGGGCCGCTGGGTCGAAAACCGGCTCGATTGGCTCCTGGAGGAGGAAGACGACTGGCGCGAACCCTGGCAACAGCCGGCCCGCCCACCAGCGCCTGAGCGGCAGCCTTCCCCACCTGCGGATTCCTATCGGGCCATTTCCAGGGAGGCCGGCGGCCCTGGCTCCTGGCAGGAAAGCCAGAACGGGCCTCGCCAGCCGGCAGCGGAGCCCAGGGGCAGCCGGCGACAACCCCTGGAGGCCATTTCCCTTCGGGTACCCCCCCTTCTGCCCCCCCGGGCCAGCACCCCTGCCCCGGAGCGCACCGATGGCGACCAGACCAGCCCCGACGACTGGCCTGACCCCGAAGACTTCAGCGTGCCCCGCTGGCAGCGGCCGGCCCAGCGCCGGGAACCAGAGCTGGGCAGGTCGCCGCAGAGCACGGCTCCTACAACCGGATCGAGGCCCCTGCCCCGCTCCACCCGGCGCCGCGGCTGAGGTGTTCCGGGCTGCCTGGCCTCGGCGTTGCCTTGCCTAGGGTTTGAACGTCCCTGGGGGAAACCCATGAGCAGTCTGGTGGTGGTTGGCTTCCCCAAGGTGGAAGAGGCGGAAGCGGTGCGCACCGAATTGGTGGGCATCCAGAAGGAGCATCTGATCTCCCTGGAGGATGCGGTGGTGGTGGAGCACGACGGCGAGGGCGGCGTGCACCTGCGTCAGGCGATCAACCTCACCTCGGCCGGCGCCGTCAGCGGTGGTTTCTGGGGCTCCCTGGTGGGGCTGCTCTTTCTCAATCCCCTGCTGGGTGCTGCGGTGGGCGCCGGCGTGGGAGCCGCCTCAGGAGCCCTCACCGACCTGGGCATCAACGATGGTTTTCTGAAGGAGGTGGGGGAGAGCCTGCCCCGGGGCAGCGCAGCCCTGTGCCTGCTGGTGCGTGAATCCACCCCCGACAGGGTGGTGGAGCGGCTGCGCAGCCATGCACCCCACGCCAAGCTGCTGCGCACCAACCTCAGCCACACCGATGAAGATCGTCTGAGGGAACTGCTGGAGCAGGCGAGCAAGCAAGCGGAAGCCCTCCGCCTGGCCTGATCCCGCGCCGGGCCTTCACCTGGAAGGCGCAGCCCCGGGCCTTCAGCTGGGAGTTCACCGCTCCCACCAGCTCCCGGGGCAGGTCTTCGGCCATCTGTTCCGTGAGGTGCTGATGGAGGGGGAGCCTGCGAACAGGGCCGAGAGCAGTTCCGCCCATTGCTCCACCAGGGAGGAGGGGCGCCTGGGCAGCAGACCCTGCTGTTCCAGCAGGCGCAGGCATCGCTCCTGGTGCCAAAACGTCTGGCGCCCGGGCTGGTCGCCGTGGTGTCCGTAGGCCAGCTTCTCGGTGATGGCCTGGCTGCTGGGCTGCCCGCTGGCGTCCCGCAGGCCCGCCCGGTTGAGCAGACGGCCGAACTGCACCGCAGAGATGCCGTGGAGGCGGCCCAGGTCGGTAAGGGAGCGCCAGGGGTTGGTGGGGGCGGTGGCCATGGGACCCAAGTGGACTTCAATCGCCATTTTGTTCGCAGCACATGGAGCTGCAAGCTGTCAACGAGATATCCCGGTTAGGTGTTACATAGTTCATGAATTGTCATGAACTTGCCGCTGCTGGGGCGCTGCTGGGGCCCAGCCACCGTTCCAGGGCCGGGCTGAACACCTCCCGAATCACCGTCAGCTCCCTGCCGCCCCGGAAGAAGCGGTAGTGCCGGCTCCAGAACGGGCCGCTGCGGCCGAAGCGCTCCTCCAGCCACGGGGCACTGACCCGTGCCAGGCCGTCCACCTCCCGAAACAGCTCGGCCCGGTCGGCGGTGAGGCTGCGCCAGATCGGCAGGCTGCGGTCCTGCAGGTGGCGCTGGGCCGCGGCCTGGTTCCACCAGCTCTCCGCCCAGGCCAGGGATTCCCCCCGGCAGGACAGCCACACCTGGCGACGGATCAGGGGAAGCTCCAGTTCCCCCACTTCTGCGGGGGCCTGCCCAGCCGCCTGCCCATCGGCGGCCATGGCGATCAGCTCCACCTCCACCGGCGCACCGGTGAGCAGCTGCAGGTGGCGGGTGGGGCTGCCATCCCCCAGCAACAACAGGCGCCAGGGTCCACTCAGGTCGTCACCTGCTTCGGCGGCGGCGACGGCCCCGCTGGGGGCCTGCCAGAGCACATCCGGCGAGGGCAGCAGACCGGAAACCTGGCTCAAAAGCCGCCGCTGATGCTCACCATCCGCTGGACGGAGCCCCGCTCAATCACGGCCGTGTCGCCGCTGGTGGAGCTCAGGCGCCAGCCACTGGCGCCGATCATCTCGCCCACCCCCACATTGCTGGAGCTGGAGCCCACCTTGAAGATGGCCGAGCCGGAGCGGCCGGCCGCCTGCACCACCCCCACCAGTTCGGGGCTGCCACCGCCGCCACCTGAGGAGCCATCGCGGTTGTCGGCGTTGCGGCTGCTGCCGGTCCCCGACGAGGCGGAAGAGACCGCCGGCGGTGGGCCGGGGTTGGTGAGGTTGCGGCTGAAGGGCACCCGCAGCACGTTGGAGCCGCTGACAGACCCGCCACCGCTTGGACTTTGGAGCGGCTCCAACTGCTGCATCCAGGCCTCATCCGGTGGGGGCGGCGGCAGGGTGGAGACGCCGGTGGCGCTCAGGGTGACGTTCTTGCCCGTGTCTTTGGCATCAAGCCGGGGGGCGGCGGGCGCCGTGGCCACGGTCTGGCCGAAGCCGATCGTGCGCAGCCGCTCCAGCAGCTGCAGGTTGCGTTCCTGGCGCAGGTCGAGGCGGGCCTGGCTCAAGCCCCGCCACAGCAGCACCGAGGACCCCGCCGTGAACAGGGCCACCAGCCCCAGCACCACCGCCAGCAGCTGGGCATCAACACTGGGTTTTGGCAGGTTCGGCTTCCAGCTGCGCACCCCCGTGACCCAGTCGGGCGTGGGCCAGTCGGAGGGGAACAGGCGTGCGCCGCCGAAGAAGCGGGAGCCGAAGGGGCGCTCATCCCGCACCTCCACCTCAATGGCGGGTTCGCCGCTGGCCCGGGCCGCCGGTCGCTTGGCGCGGGTGGGAGTCGCGGCCACCGGGGGCCGCTCGAAGCCCGCCGGCGCAGCCGGAGCGGAGCCTCCGAAGACGCGGTCCATGACCTGTTCAGCCCGGAGTTCCCAGTAGGCCTTCGAGGTGCTGCTTCGCCCAGCCATCGGCCCGCCCTCAGCTCGTTGGTGGATGCACGGTACCGGTCCCTTCCCGTGGTGACGAGGGGGTGCGCTCCCGGCGCCGGTCCCGCAGCTCCAGCCAGAGCATCAGGGCGGTGATGTCGGCGGGGCTCACTCCGGGCACGCGAGAGGCCTGGCCGAGGCTCTGGGGGCGCACCCGCTCCAGGCGCTCACGGGCCTCACTGGAGAGGGTGGCGATGGCGCCGTAGTCGACGCCCGAGGGAAGGGGCCGGTGTTCCTGGCGCTTCACCTGCTCGATCTGCTGCTGCTGTCGGTTGAGGTAGCCGCTGTATTTGATGTCGATCTCCACCGCCTCGCGCACCGCCAGCGGCAGGGTGCCGTCGGCCAGACCGTGGCGCACCAGGTCGGCGCTATGGAAACCCGAGCGCCGCAGCAGCTCCGCCAGGGTGATCGAGCCCCGGATCGGCGCCCCGGTTTCGGTGGCGATGGCGGGCGCCGCCGGGTCGGACACCTTCAGCCGCACCGTTTCCAGCCGTTGGGCTTCGGCAATGACCGCTGCCTGCTTGGCCTCGAAGATCCGCCAGCGGCGCCCATCGATCAGGCCCAGCTGCCGGCCGAGGGGGGTGAGGCGCCGGTCGGCGTTATCGCCGCGCAGCACCAGCCGGTATTCGCTGCGGCTGGTGAGTACCCGGTAGGGCTCCTTGAGGTCTTTGGTGACCAGATCATCGATCAGGGTGCCGATGTAGCTGTTTTCCCGGGGAAAGTGCACCGGCTCCTGGCCCCGGATCCGGCGGGCGGCGTTGAGGCCCGCCACCAGCCCCTGGGCGGCGGCCTCTTCGTAGCCAGTGGTGCCGTTGAGTTGGCCGGCGGAGAACAGCCCACCAATCCGCTTGGTTTCCAGCGAGGGCGTCAGTTGGGTGGCGGGCAAGTAGTCGTACTCGACGGCGTAGGCGGCCCGAAGCATCACGCACTGCTCCAACCCCGGCAGGGTGCGCAGCAGCTCCAGCTGCAGGCGCTCGGGCAGTCCGGTGGAGAACCCCTGGACATAGAGCTCGGGGGTGTCGCGGCCCTCGGGCTCCAGGAAGATCTGGTGACTTTCTTTGCCTGCGAAGCGCACGATCTTGTCTTCGATCGAGGGGCAGTAGCGGGGACCTTTGCTGTCGATGAAGCCGCCGTAGATCGGAGTGAGGTGGAGGTTGTCGCGGATGAGTTGGTGGGTGGCCGCGGTGGTGCGAGTGAGGTGGCAGCTCATCGGCTCGCTGCTCACCCAGGCGGCCGGATCGAAGGAGAAGAAGCGGTCATGGGCGTCGCTGGGCTGCTCTTCGAGCTGATCCAGTGCCACGCTGCGGCGATCGACGCGGGCGGGGGTGCCGGTCTTGAGCCGGTCGGTCTGGAAGCCGAGCTCCCGCAAGGCCTCGGTGAGGCCTTCGGCCGGTTGCTCGCCGGCCCGGCCCGCCGGCATCGACTGGTTGCCCACCCAGATCTGGCCCCCCAGGAAGGTGCCGGTGGTGAGCACCACCGCTTCGGCGCCATAGACGCTGCCGAAGTAGGTGCGCACACCGATCACCCGAGCCTCGCCTGGGGCGGCAGCTGGATCGCCTTCCACCTCAAGGCCCGTCACCATCGCTTCCCGTAGGGCGAGGTTGGGGGTGTGCTGCAGCAGCTGCAGCATCTGGCGGGCGTACTGGCGCTTGTCCGTCTGGGCGCGCAGGGCCCACACCGCCGGTCCGCGGCTGGCGTTGAGCACCCGCTTCTGCAGGGCGGTGGCATCGGCGAGGCGGCCGATCACGCCGCCGAGGGCGTCCACCTCATGCACCAGCTGGCTCTTGGCAGGACCGCCCACGGCCGGGTTGCAGGGCTGCCAGGCGATCCGATCGAGGTTGAGGGAGAACAGGGCCGTGTGGATCCCCAGCCGCGCCGCCGTGAGCGCCGCCTCGCAGCCGGCATGGCCGCCGCCGACCACGATCAGCTCAAAGGTTTCCGTGGGGGCGACGCTGAAGGCCATCGTTGAAATGTATGGCGGCGCAGGGGCCGTTGGCGTGCTGGAGCCACGACAGCCGGCTTTCATTGGTCGCCATCACTGCGATAGCGATGGCCCCACCGCCATAGGCTCTGGCTCACGGTTCAGATGGACCACGCATTCACAAGGACGGTTCGGATGGATTCCTCCCCGCTGGAAAGTTTTCCGGAGCGCGAGCACAAGCGGTACATCCTTCCCACCACCCTGGCGCCGGTGGTGGCGGAGTTCCATGAGCCCCATGGAACCATTCACACCGGCCGCCTCTGGGACATCAGCTCAGCCGGTGTCTGTCTGCATTTTTCCAAAACCGTTTCGATCCCCGAGAACACCATCGGCCAGGTGTACGTGCGACAGCCCAACAGCCTCGAAGAGATCACCCACGAGGCCCAGGTCTGCTGGTCCTCGTCGCCGTCGCCCGCCTTCAGCCTGGTGGGCATGGTGTTCAGTGATGGCTTGCTGGAGCCCGGCACCTTCCTTGACGACTACATGAAGGCCTCCTGGCTCGATCGGCTGGATCGTTACCGCACGGCCAAGGTGCCTCGGATTTCATAGGGTCAGGGGCGCCAGGGGTTCGATCTCCGGGTGCCGGCCACCCACCTGGTTGGTGCGCAGCACCAGGGCTGAAGCTCCCTGGTCCAGGAACACCTTGAGCACCGTGTCGGCTGCCAGGCGGGGCAGCATCGTGCGCCAGCTGCTCAGGCCCCGTCCCAGGTTCTGCAGGGGCCTGTCCTCCAGGCCGATGCCCAGCAGATAGGCGTTGTGCGCCCAATCGGATCGCGGAAGGCCCCAGGGCTGCAGTTGGCGCCGAAGGGCATGCTCCAGCCGCAGCAGTTGCTGGAACCGGGCGGCCTGGGCCGGATCGCTGCGCTCCCATTCCCGCAGAACGGCCGCATGGATGCCTCGGATTTCCTGGCCCAGGAGTCGGATGGCGACGAACAGGGCCTGGTTGGAGTCCTGGGCGCAGTTGTTGGCTGGCCCCACGAAGGTGGCGCCCGTGCCGTCGCCGATCCGGTAGCGGGCGCCCATGGCCGCCAGCTGGCGGATGAACAGGTCCAGGGGAGACCGTTCCCTGTCGCCTAGCCGGTAGGGGGCGGTGAAGGGTGGAAAGCGGACCAGGACATCGGCCACGGGCCGGCTGCCCAGCCAGCCCGCCTGCCGGTCCCCCATGTAGCGCCACCAGCTGTGGGCGCCAGAGATCAAGCCGTCTCCGTTGTGGGCATAGACCTGGCGGTAGTCGATCGCCAGGGTCGGCTCCCCGGACAGGGGTTCGAGCACCACTTCGGCGGTGCCGTAGGCGAAGTGCCCGAACACGATGCCGCTGGCCGCTGCTGCCTCCCGCTCCTGGCCGCCGATGCCGCCGTAGACATGCACCACCAGGAGGCGGTCCCCCACCTGCCATTGCGCCAGCAGCTCCTGGCCCCTGCGGGCCTGGCTGGACACCAGCACGGAGCTGAGGCTGCCGGGGGTGGTGTCGGCCCAGGCCTGACGCTTCAGGTAGCGCCACGCTTCCCTGCGGCCCGTGATCACCCGGTCGGGTGGCAGGCGCAACAGGGCCCTTGGCGCCATCGATTGCACGGCCATGGATCCCTCATCGTCCGGCACCCCCGCCACGTACCAGCCGTCGTGGTTGGGGGGCAGGTGGTGCAGCTCCCTGCTGGTGGAAGGCAGGATTCCTTCCGCGTTGGCCACGGGCGGTGGCAGCCGCAGCTGCAGCTCGGCGCCACTGAAGGAGCGTCGGGCGGGGTCGAAGGCGACGGCTCGCCAGAGGTCAGCGCCCAGGGGCTCGAGAAAGCGCACCAGGGCCAGGGCCATGCCGGTGGTCTGCAGGGGCTCGGTATCGACCACCAGCCGCGGGCTTCCTGGGCTCCCATCGATCCGCACCGGATCGGTGAGGGCGACGAACTGGTCGTCGTAGGGGCGGGCGCCCGCCAGGGATTCCAGCGGAGTCACCAGGCGCCAGCCCTCCAGGCGCAGGGGATGGACGGTGCCTTGGCTGAGGCTGTAGCGGGCCTCCTCGCTGAAGTGCACGTCCCGGGCCACGGCCTTCAGGTGCGGATCGTGCCAGTGGAGCCGCACGGTGCGGCCCACCAGCGCGCTGGCCGCGGGCGGTGCGCGGAACACTTCGAACAGGACGCCGCCGTCCCGATCGTCGGCTGCCGGCAGGATCAGGCGCCCCAGCCACGGGGCCAGGGGCCGAAACGGTCCCGGCCAGGGCTCCAGGGGGCCGCTGTCACGGCGTTGATCGAGCCGGTGCCAGGGGTTGGAGCGGGCCCTCTCGTAGGTGGTGTCGAGGGGCAGCTGCAGGGACGGCAGGGCCCGTCGCTCCATCAGCAGGTCCGCCACCAGGTCCACCGTCTGCTGCAGGTGGCTGCGGCCATCCGGCAGCTGGGCGGAGGCGTCAAGCAGGCCACCCGGCAGCTCATGACCCACCGGCCCCAGGGATATGCGGCTCACCTTGCCCCGCTTCAGGCCCCGGTTCCAGTAGGAGAGGAACAGGGCCGGCCAACGGCGCGGAAACACGATCCGCCCGAAGCGCTCCACCCGGTCCCGGTCGCCCACCAGGTGGTAGACGTGCTCGGCCTGCAGGAAGGGGTTGCCACCGGCGAACACTCCACCCAGGGAGATCACCTCCACGGGCGCCCCGAGGGCCCGCCGCAGGTAGGGCAGGGCCCCCAGGGAGATCTGGCCACCGCCGCTGAAGCCCAGCAGGGTCAGGGGGGTGCCGGAGCCGAGTTGGTAGCCATTGGCGAGCAGGCTGTCGAGGATCACCTGGGCGATGCCCTGGTTGTGGATCGGCCCATAGCGTTCATCGGCCGACAAGGCCACCACGGTGACGTTGCGCAGGTTGATGATCAGCCCCAGCAGGTTGCGGGGGTTGCGCAGGCGTAGGCGGTCTACCCAGCGCCAGAACACCGCCAGCCACCCCTTTTCCGTCAGGGGCACGTTGGTGACCGAGTAGGGCATGATGCCGCGCACCAGGGCGATGTCGTCCGGTAGGCGTGCCGCCAGACGGCGCAGAAAGTCTTCCCCTTCCGGCAGGGCCTCGGCGGAGGCCTGGCCGATGCCATCGAGGTAGACCACCACCCGCGCCAGGGGCCGTTCGCCACTCACCGGCGCCGTCAGCACCCCCAGGCTTTCGCGCCCCTCCAGGCCGCCGCCGTACCACCCCGCCCACCAGCCCAGGGACTCCAGGGGCGCCAGGAATGCGGCGACGAGGAACAGCACCAGGGCGACGGTGGCGAGTTCGGTCGCCACGCCGAAGGAGCGGTGCAGCACCCCGACCAAGGGTCTGAGCAACAGGCCCGTGCCCGGCACCAGCAGCAGGCCCGGCAGCAGCAGCCACCAGCGCCGGCGGAGGCGGGGGGCCCTCATCGCCGCCCTGTCCGCAGCAGCTCCTGCAGCTGGGGCCAGTCGGTGACCACCGCGACGCCGGCGGCCCGGTCCAGCAGCTGTTGTCCCAGGGCCATCACGGGCTGACCGGCGGTGCGCTCCAGCAACTGGGTCACCAGCCAGCCCCCCACCAGGGCGGTGAAGCAGCTCCAGATCCCCAGGCCGGTGACGGCATGGATGCCCACCACGAAGGCCACGGCGCTCCAAAGCGAAAGCAGGGTGAGCAGGGGTACCCCCAGGTAGGGCAGTACCCCCAGGAAGCTGAACAGCTGGGGGGCGTAGGCCAGCCCAAGGGCGCGCGCCAGGGTGGCCAGGGTCACCGGATTGCGGAAGAGGCCGTGGGTCACCAGCCAGGTGACCCCTGCCCACACCAGAAAGCCGATGGAGAACAGCAGGGTCTGCACCAGCAGGGTGAGCAGGAAGCGCAGGGGCGAGACCCGGTTGATGAAGAGGATGAAGCCCTGGGCGATTTCCCTGGAGAACCCTGCCGCCAGCACCACCTGCAGGGCCAGGCCGGGGTGGTCGCTGAGGGCGCGGAAACTGGTGGGATCAAGGGCGAGGGCCCCTCGGATCACCTCGCTGGAGCTCGACACGACAACCAAGGGAGTTGGGCACGTTGTAGGGGCCCGCAGGCCTTACGGCCAATGATTCACCCATGGGTTGGTGCCGCGGTAGAGGGATTTGCCTAGGTTGGGCGCAGGCTGGTTCTGTCGTTGGGCCATGGGCGAGCCGAGCCATGCAGCCGTTGGGGGGCCTGAGCCCTGCGTGCCCTTCGCCCTGTGGTGGCTCCCCGCCCCCGCCAGCGCGCAACCGCTCCAGCAGTGCATCGCAGAGCTGGCCCGGCGCCATGGCGCTCCGGTCTTCCACCCTCACGTCACCCTCTGCTCCGGCGTGGGATCGGCTGATGGCGCCGAGCGGCGGCAGGTGGCAGGGGCCCTGGCCCGTCGCTGGAGTCCGCTCCAGCTCCCGGTGGAGGGTCTCGCCTGGGGGGCGGACTTCTTCACCTTCTTTTTTCTGCGGCTGCGCCCACCTCCAGGGGTGGATTGGATCGGCGAAGCGTTGGAGGCGCTGCCGGGATGTCAGGGGCCGCCGGTGGGGCCCCACCTGAGCCTGCTCTATGCCGATCCGACGCCAGGAGCCCCCGGGGCGGCGATCGATCGGTCCCACCTGGCCCAGGAGCTCCCACCGCAGCTGGGCAGCCCCATTGGGGTGGATCGCCTGGCGCTGGTGCGGCCGGGGGCGGGGGGCTGGCGGTGCTGCTCGATGGGGCCCAGGGGGTCGATG
>JBAXME010000077.1:0-9241 GCA_037134455.1 Synechococcaceae cyanobacterium ELA445
GCGGGGGGCCGAAGGGGAGGCTCTAGCTAGCGGTTCAGCAGCTGCTGCACCAGCGGCAGCTGGCTCGTGTCTTTCACGATCAACACCAGGCTGAGGCTCACCAACAGCACGAAACCCGACTGCATGAAGGCCATCTGCAGCCGCTCAGGCACCGGCTTGCCCCGCACCCCCTCCATCAGCAGCAACGCCAGCTGACCGCCATCGAGCAGGGGCAGGGGCAGGGCGTTGAGCACCGCCAGGTTGATGGAAATCAGAGCGGTGAACACAAACAGACTGCTGCCCCCCTGCTTGGCCAAAGACGCCCCCATCTCCACGATCTTCACCGGCCCCGACACCTGGCCGGCGGTTTCGCCGAAGTGGGTGGCCAGGGTGAGAAAGCCCTCCACGGTGCGGCCGAACAGGCGAGAGAAGTCGCCGTTGGCGTGCCGGATCAACTCCAGGGGCCCGGTGGGGGCCCGAAAGGACTCACTGCCGTTGGGCTGCAGCTGGGCGCCGATGCGGCCGACACCGGAGCGATCCGCGGGGGTGAGCCGCAGGGGCAAGCGGCGATCGCCGCGCTCCACCTCGAGTGAGAGGGGCAGGTCGGGGGCCGCCTTGATCTGCTCCACCAGGGCACCCACGGCCTCCTGGCCGCCGGCGATGGCCTGACCACCCAGGGCCACGATCCGATCCCCCGACACCAAGCCGGCAGCGGCGGCAGCCTGGCCAGGCTGCACCGCCACCACCAGCACCCCCGGGGTGGCGCTGAAACCGGAGGGAATGCCCAGCACCAGGCCCTGGGCGAACAGCACGGTCCAGGCGAGCAGCAGGTTGGCGAGCACGCCGGAGGAGATCACCAGGGCCCGCTGGGCCAGGGGCCGATTGCGCAGCAAATCAGGGTCGTCGGCGGGGATGCCGCTGTCCCCATCGTCGTCGGGGAAGGCCACGAAACCACCCAGGGGCAGGGCCCGCAGGGCGAACTGCACGCCGCGGCGCTGGCGCTCGAGGAGCACCGGGCCGAAGCCGATCGAGAAGCTGCTGACCCGGATCCCCTGCCCGGTGGCGGCAAAGAAGTGACCCGCCTCATGCACCACGATCAAGCCCGCCAGGATCGCCAGTGCGGTGAGGACACCCATTCAGGCCAAACGCTCAGTGAACTCTCATTGTGGCGGGGCCTGAGCCCCCCGGGGAGAACCTGTCAGGAGGGGTTCTGCGCATCTAGATTGGAGCATTGCCCCCTTCAGGCAGGTAAGTATCCACCGGCGCACCACCAAAAGCGTTCCGCACCCAATCCGTTAGAGCACCCATCGATGAGGTCCAAGCTTCTCCTCCATCTGCTCACGGCCCGTCCCCGCACCGGCCGGGAAGCAGGCTTCACGATGTTGGCGGGCATCCTGGTGATCCTGGCCCTGGTGGTGGGCACGCTGGGGGTAGTGGCGATCGTCAACGGTGCCAACCTCGGCACCTTTGGTAGTGGTGAAGCCCGCGATTCCCAGCAGGTGGCGGAGGCGGGGGCGGATCAGATCATCGCCACCTTCAACCAACCGGAGAATCGCCAGCTGCTGGTGGCTGGCAGCACGGCGCCCAATACGTGGAGCACCAGCAATGCGGCCCTCCAAAGCCCGTGTCTTTCCAGTGGCAACAAACGACCAGGAGCCAACAATGGCTTCCCCACATCCCAGGCCGTCAGCTTCGCCGACGGTAAGTTCCGCAACCTTGAGGACATCACCAAAACCGATGCCGGCACCCGCCGATTTGTGCTCAAAGCGGTTCGCTATTCGGCAGGCACCGATGGCACCACGGATCGGCGAAGCATCTATGTGGGCTACAAGGCCGATGGCACGGCTCTGACCACAGGCGGCACCATTCCATCGGGAACCACCTTCAATTCCCTGGTCAACCTCAATTCCAGCTCCGGTACCAACCCGGCACCAGCGGGCACCAATAGTGGGTTCATCGCCGTTGAAGTGGAGGGGCGCCTCTATCGCGCCGACGGCACCTATTCCTCCAGCACCATCACCAAGGAATACGAGGTGATGCCCAAATGCTGCGGAGGCTCCTTCGGCAGCCAAGGAAGCGGCGGATCATCCACCGGCCTCCCCTTCGGCATAACCGGATCCACAGGTGCCCTCGGCGCCGACAGCCGCTACTGCGGACTGGAATGGGGCATGATCACCGGCCTGAATAATGGCCGTTTCTTTTCCCAAGCGGCCTTTCGCCGCTACACCCGGGTCAACGACGCCGGCAACGTCGTGGCGATTGGCTCGATCCTGGGAATCATTGCCAACAAGGGCGATACCTGGGATAGGAAAACAATGACAAAAGCCACCATCACCGTTCCACCAGCGGGTGGAGGCTTCTCCTACACAGGGTATATCGGTTGCCGCACGATCCCCAGCCCCTGCAATGACAACAATGATGTAGTTCCAGTTACCGGCTATTCCATCGCCGGATTTTACTCACCCTGGACGAGTACTCCGGCGCCGACACCGGGTCTTTGCCCTGACGTGCCCACACTCAACACAGTGATCAACACCGGCACTCTCTACACTGCCCTGGGTGATCAAAATTCAATTGACGGGAAGGCCACCTCCTGCATCCCCATTGTTCCTCTCTATCTGAGCTCAGGCCTACCCAGTATCGCCAGCAAATACACCTACGTTTGGACGAGCGGGGGCAACCCTGAAACAATCAGCAAATCGACAGCCACCACAGCATCAAATATCTATCCCATCATCACCGCCCTGGCGGCAGACAATCCAACGCAAATCTGGTTGCGTGCCAACCGCGCCACCGCGTTGGATCAAAAGGCGTCTACCGGTTCCGCTCCTTACACGCCATTTGTTGAATACTGCAATACGAAGTATCTGGCCAGCAACAAGTGTGCCACCAGCACCACCGGCGATGTTCACACCTGGGCGATCGTTTCAAAGGCAGGTGCCGTAATCGGGGGAATACAAGATAGCTTTACCAATAACAATTTTACCAGTTACGACTCCACCAGCACACCCCGGTGGCCCACGGTCTGGCAAACCAACACGTCTTCCGGCCTCAGAACCAATGGTACCGCCAGCTCAACCGATCTTAATTTTACCGACACTGCCGGGTCCGTAACCTTCAAAAACACCGCCGGCGGAACGGCAAGCTGGGGCACGAACTTTATCAATGCGCCAGCCATCGCAAGAGCCGTCAATCTCTATGGCCTGCAAGGCTTCACCTCAGGAGGTACCCCCTATGGGCCTGTGCTGGAGTTCACCTTCACCACCAAGGGGTCAGGAGTTGGTAGCCCAGCCAGCACTTCTGCCCTAAGGCTGGATTACAGCTTTGATGGAACCTCTATCACCACTGATTCAGCAGTGAACACCGATACAGGATGGGTTCAACTTGGTTCAACTTCAGCCAATGGAACTTGGACTGCGTTCTCCAACTCAGGCGGAACCAACTTCAACGCCACTGGATCCTGCACAACCTCAGGCACTACTCCAACCTTTACAACCACCTGCCGCATTGCCTTCCCACCAGCGGCCGTCGAACCACTGAATCGATTCAGTCATTACGTCAAATTCCGGCTCCGTGCCAACAGCAATTTCAGTGCAACGGTTAACAATGCCCTTAGTTCTGTAGCCCTAACAAGCGTCTCCATCAAGGGAGACACAAACACAGCCAGCGCCAACTACGCCCCCCAATACAAAAACTGGTGCGAGTACAGCCCCACTTTTCCGATCACCGACCAATTCACCAATGGCTTCCACTGCGTTGGACCCACGATCAATGTTCTCTCCTCCGGCAACAACCTATGGATGGACACCACCGATGGCTCCATCAGCCTCTATTACAACAGCAACACAGACACGCGGGGCAACACAAATGCCAACCCTGTGATCAACCTCGCCCAGGGGGGCTCGCTGTCCAATGTGCAATGCCCGCGCGCCAGCAGCACCAGCACGGCACCTACCGATAATTGCACCACCAATGTTGCTCAAAATGTCTACTCCACCGTGGGTCAATACGATTACTTCAACATCTTCGGTCGAGACACGCCCCCCGGCACCAATTGCACGGAAATGGGCTTATCGAACCAACCCTGCAACCAGATTGTCGTGATTGGCACGGATGCAAGCTCAACAGCAGCCAACCGCTCCGTCATTGCCGGTGCCTGGTTCTACCTACCCTGGGGAAATATCACCTTCAGTTCCAACGGCTGCAGCCCCATCCCCTCCCTGGCCGACTCCGTCTATTACGCAACGAACAGTTGGAATTTCGCTGGCCGCATCTGGACGCGCACCCTCCTGGCCTGCGGTCAGAACCACTTCCGAGTCCCGCCCTCCTCAGCCAACAGCCTGGACCAGCTCATTGGTGGATACGACGCAAACACCACCAGCCTCATCGGCTGGAAAGGCATTGATTGGGTCGCAAGATCACCAACGGGTACGCGCAAAGGCTTTTCATTGAATTAGATCCATGCTGCCAATCGTTCTCCGCAACCGACGCCTACGCCATCACCCCGATTCCAATCGGGGCATTGGCCTCGTTGAGCCCCTGGTGCTCACCTTGTTGCTGATGATCGTGATCGGTGCCACGGCAAACATCTTCAACAGCATCAACCGCAGAACGTTGTCCACCCGGCAGCAGGTGGTGATGCAGGCCGCCATCGACGACAACGTTCGCCAGATCAAGACTCTGGCTCGCCAATTCACCTGCTGCTCAGGCACCTGCACAACATCAATTCCAACAGCCTATGGCGTGGTCGCCACTGTGACCCAGCCCTGCGCCACGAATAATCCCATGGATGATCGCTACTACTATCCCCAGGTAGATCTGGCATCAACAACCACGTCGAACGAACAACTGGCTGTCGACACACTCTGCCAAACCGATGCCACCAACAATACTGCGTTCATGACACCCCTTAAGACTGGCGTGGATGCCATTGCACAGCCCACCAACGCGACCCGAGCAACCTTAATCGACAACGCCAACCCTCATGTTTTAAGGGTTACCTTTACGGACAACAACAATAGTGGCAGAGTCGTGCGAGTCGAAAACATCATTCCTCGCATGGCCTTCTTCTGCGTATGAGGATCAAGCCCTCAGTAACAGTTCAGCAACGCCAAAGGCTACGCAAAGCCTTCACGATGGTTGAGTTGATGGTAACCGTTGCCGTTCTTGGCATCGTTGCCTCCTTCGTGTTTACATCATCGGGGGTTTTCCTTCGCCGTGATCAGGCCAACGCGGCGGCAGCGGATTTGGTCGGTTGGCTGGATGGGATTTCAGGCCGATCGGGTGCCTTTGGGCCCTGCACCGTGCAATTCACGACAGCCAACGGCCTAGCTCCCGGTGCCACCTTTGCCAGCTTGCAAACAGCTAGCACCCCAGCGAGCGATGCCCGATGCACGCCGGTACCGAACTTGGTTCTTCCCTCCACGGATGGGAACCGAACCTACAATGTGGCGGTTGCTTACACACCGAATACGGCCTCATCGTTAGTCTTCACCAATCGAGCTGGCGTTGTTGCCAGCGGCGTGGAAGCGGTCGTCAAGATTTCAGTTAACGGTCAATTGCCCTTGCGTTGCGTAAGAATTTCGTTTGGCACAATCAGCCTAGGAGTCAACAACGCCAGCGGTGACGTTACTCAAACCTGCGCCACGTGGGAGTCTACGTGATGAGATTTGCCGTGCCACATCATCGAATCAACCAGGGCTTTACTTTGGTGGAGCTACTGATTGGAGGCGTTGTTTCAGCAATT
The DNA here is from genome assembly GCA_037134455.1 of Synechococcaceae cyanobacterium ELA445. Lineage (GTDB taxonomy): Bacteria > Cyanobacteriota > Cyanobacteriia > PCC-6307 > Cyanobiaceae > ATX-6F1. The sequence goes on from JBAXME010000077.1 coordinate 5,726, forward strand.
GTACTGGGGTCCATTGCAGCTCTGGCGGTCCATCAGATTCGCATCGCAGATCGTGTCTATGCATCCACAACCATTGATCGCAAATTTAAGGGATTGTCCGATCTGCTCAAAATTGAAGTTGGTGAAGCCTGTATCCTCCGCGGTGATGCTGATCCACGAACAACAGCCACGTTGCCCGATACACCCTGCAAGCCATTGGCAACATCCAATTGCACAGGTGCGGCAACCACAGACCTACGCCTTCTGCTGCCTGTACAAAATGCCAACAACACGATTTCTTATAACGTAGTCCGCTATTATCTCAGCGGAACAGAACTACTCCGCGATGGTACGCAGGTGAACACGGCTGGTCAGCTCACCACCACCGCGGCCACGGGCAGCAGAATCCTCACGAATGTCTCCACGTTTACTCCCACGGTGTCAGCGAATTGCACATGGGTGAGCCTGGCCGTGGGCCTGACCGTACCGAAAACCACCAATGTGGTGACGCGTACATTCACTCTCTACTCAGGAGCTTCCCAGGGCATCAACTGATGTGATCGAACCCTCCTGGGACCATGGCTACCACTCTGGCTCCACCTACACCAATGGTTTCTACCGGGAGGTAACACCGAGCTGGTTGGATTTTGGTGCCCTGCTCAAGGGCCACCGACCACCGCGCGAATCGGAAGGTGACCCCTTTGTTTTCCTTGACCTGGGTTGTGGCACCGGCTTTGGTCTGGTGCTCTTGGCCGCGCTCTATCCGGAAGGCCGTTTCTTTGGCGTGGATTTCCATCCCGACCATGTGGCCCATGGCCTTGATCTGGCCAAACGGGCTGGGATTAACAACATCGACATCATTGAAGCTGATTTTCTGGCGTTGGCTGCCCCTGAGGCGCAGCCGCCCTGGCCGATCGGCGGTTGCGATTATGTGGTGGCTCACGGCATCGCCACCTGGGTCACCGAGCCGGTTCAGAGCGCCCTGCTGGCTGTGGCGGCCGCTTCCCTGCGACCGGGCGGTTTGTTTTACTGCTCCTACAACACCTATCCAGGCTGGCTGGGCCGCAGCGCTTTTCAGAAACTTCTGGCACTTGAGATCCCCACCGCAAAGAAGGGAGAACTCGGCCATCGCTTCCACCAATCCGCACGCTTGTTGCATCAACTGCTGGGTGAGGAATCCCAACCTTCGCCCTTGGGTGCCACGTTCCCCGGTTTGCGAAGGGATGTGCAATCAATCGAGTTTGCCCCTGTTGACTATCTCTGTGGTGAGTATGCGAACGCAGGCTGGGCACCGCTTTACTTCACCGACATGAATGCTCGATGCCAAGTGCACAAGCTTTCTTTTCTTGGAACCGCCACCTTTTCCGAATCGTTTCCTGAGCTACTCCCTCCCACCCTCAGGGAAGTGGTGATGAACGAAGCAAGAAGCGAAGCGCGCGAATTGTTAACGGATCTGGCCACCAATAAATCGTTCCGCCGTGATCTTCTCACCAAGGGGCTTGTTCAGCTCACCCAACAAGAATGGAGTGAGCGCCTTGCCCCCATCTCCTTTCATTTGTTGCAGCCCCATGATGATTGGATTCCCACACCCACAACAACTCTCCAATTCCGCGCCAGCTTTGGGGAACTCCAGGGAGATCCCCAGGCCTACGGCCCCTTGATCTCTGCCATCACAGCATCGCCCACCTCCATTCAATCGCTCCTGGGCACCAACCAGCAGCCCTTGGGTGAGTTGGTGGTGATGCTCTCACTGCTCCTGGAGGCGGGATGCATCGGTTTTGACCGGGGCCCCGCAGGGAGCCAATCTGCTCCAGCGGTTCAACGCCTCAACCAATTGCTCCTCGATCGCATGCAGGAGGGACGGACCTATACCCAATTGGCCTTGCCCGTAGTTGGTACGGCTGTGCCCTTTTCCGTTCTTGAAGCCCTGATCTACAAAGCACACCGCGACCAGTTGGAAGAACCCATGTTGAGCAGTTGTGTGCTGCTATGGCTCAAGGAGTTGGAGGTTCAACTTCTTGAGCCGGACAACCAGGTGATCACGGAGCCGCAAGCCCAGGTCGATCGAATCCAAGCCATTGCCGCAACCTTGAAGAGCGGCAAAGAGCCCCTGCTGCAACGCATGGGCGGGGCACCAGGCACTCGCCTCAATCAGCCCCGATCCGATCGGAGCCGAAATAAGGCGCCAGCACGGAAGGGAGCCTGATGCTGCCATCCGCCTGCTGACCGTTCTCCAGCAGGGCGGCCATGGTGCGGCCGATGGCCAGGCCGCTGCCGTTGAGGGTGTGCACCAGCCTGGTGCCCTTGCCCTCCTTGAAGCGAATGGAGGACCGCCGGGCCTGGAAATCGGCGCAGGTGCTACAGCTGGAGATCTCCCGGTAGGCGCCTGCCCCCGCCAGCCACACCTCCAGGTCGAAGGTGCGGGCGGCGGAGAAGCCCAGATCTCCCGTGCAGAGTTCGATACGGCGGTAGGGCAGCTCCAGGGCTTCGAGCACCGCCTCCGCATCGAGGGTGAGCTGCTCGTGGGCCGCTTCGGAGTGGTCGGGATGGCTGAACCAGTAGAGCTCCACCTTGTGGAACTGGTGCAGGCGAATCAGGCCGCGGGTGTCGCGCCCATAGGAGCCGGCCTCACGGCGGAAGCAGGGGGTGAAGGCCACGTACTTGAGCGGCAACTGCTCGGCCGGGATCAGCTCGTCGCGGTGCAGGGAGGTGACGGGCACCTCGGCGGTGGGGGTGAGCCAGAGGTCGTCGCCCTCGCAGCGAAAACTCTCCTCGGCGAACTTGGGCAGCTGGCCCGAACCCGTGAGGCTGGCGGTGTTCACCAGGATCGGCGGCAGCACCTCCCGGTAGCCCTTGGATGCGTGGAGATCGATCATGAAGTTGATCAGGGCCCGCTCCAGCCGGGCCCCCTGCCCCAGCAGGGTCACGAAGCGGCTTTGGGCAATGCGCACGGAGCGCTCGGTATCCAGCAGAGCCAGGCGCTCGGCGATCTGCCAGTGCTCCTGGAGGGTTTCGCCCTCGGCGGCGAGCCGGGGCAAGCCCCAGCGCTTCACCTCCACGTTCTCGGCCTCGCTGCGGCCTTCGGGGCTGAGCTCCGAGGGCAGGTTAGGCAGGGTGAGCAGCTGCTCCCGCAGCTTGGCTTCGAGGGCTTTCTCCTCTTCCTCCAGCACGGCCACCTGCTGCTTGAGGCGGTTACCCTGCTCCCTCAGCTCCCGCAACTCAGGGGCATCAGCGGGAGTGCCGCCACGGATGCGCAGCCCCACCTCCTTGCCGATGCGGTTGCCTTCGGCCTGCAGACCACTGCGCCGCTCCTGCAGGTCGCGCTCCTGCTGGGCGATCAGCTGGGGACCGGTGAGGTCGATCGTGATGCCGCGGCGCGCGAGTTGGCCGCTGATCAGCTCGGGGTTCTCACGCAGCAGGCGCTGGTCGAGCACGGGGGCCGGGGGCGGGTTGGGGGCAGCCTACGGGCCAGGGCTTCCGGCGCCTCAAAGCACCTGAATCACCTCGCTCACCTCCGGAATCTCCTCCCGCAGCTTG
>JBAXME010000078.1:0-8988 GCA_037134455.1 Synechococcaceae cyanobacterium ELA445
GATCGCATTAGCGATTGATCCTGAGCCCCCTCCTTTCGAGGGGGCTTTTTTGTGGAGGGCTCCGAGTGGTGAGATGGGGATGCTCGGCCGACCGCCTCTGTCTCGGTAGGCTCCAGCCAACGCCAACCAGCCATGGGCAGCAGCTTCGGCCATCTCTTCCGTGTCACTACCTTCGGTGAATCCCACGGCGGCGGCGTGGGGGTGATCGTCGACGGCTGCCCACCCAGGCTCGCGCTCGATCTGGATGCGATCCAGATGGAGCTCGACCGGCGCAAACCTGGCCAGAGCAAGATCACCACCCCCCGCAAGGAGGACGACCGCGTGGAGATCCTGAGCGGGCTCCTCGATGGGGTCACCATCGGCACGCCGATCGCCCTGGTGGTGCGCAACAAGGACCAGCGTCCGGGCGACTACAGGGAGATGGAGGTGGCCTACCGCCCCTCCCACGCCGATGCCACCTACCAGCTGAAGTACGGCATCCAGGCCCGCAGCGGCGGTGGCCGGGCGTCGGCGCGGGAAACCATTGGCCGGGTGGCGGCCGGGGCGATTGCCAAGCAACTGCTGGCGAAGGCGCAGGGCACGGAGGTGATCGCCTGGGTGCAGCGCATCCACACGATCGAAGCGACCATCGATCCAGCAACGGTGTCCCGGGAGGCGGTGGAAGGCACGATCGTGCGCTGTCCCGACGCCGCTGTTGCCGATCGCATGATCGAGCGGATCGAAGCGATCGGCCGGGAGGGCGACTCCTGTGGTGGCGTGATCGAGTGCCTGGTGCGCAGGCCCCCCGCCGGTTTGGGCATGCCGGTGTTCGACAAGCTGGAGGCCGATCTGGCCAAGGCCCTGATGTCCCTGCCGGCCACCAAGGGGTTCGAGATCGGCTCGGGCTTTGCTGGCACCCTGCTGAAGGGAAGCGAGCACAACGATGCCTTCCTGCCGAGCGAGGCAGGCCGCCTACGCACGGCCACCAACAACTCCGGCGGGATTCAGGGGGGCATCAGCAACGGCGAGGAAATTCGCCTACGGGTCGCCTTCAAGCCCACGGCGACGATCCGCAAGGAGCAGCAGACGATCAACGCAGCCGGCGAAGCCACAACTCTGGCGGCCAAAGGACGCCACGATCCCTGCGTGCTGCCCCGTGCCGTGCCGATGGTGGAGGCGATGGTCGCGCTGGTGCTAGCCGATCACCTGCTGCGTCAGCAGGGTCAGTGCAGCCTCTGGTGATCGGGCCCCAGGCCCGATCACCAGAAGGTCACTCGGGTTGAGACGTAGCCGGTGTGCCCTTGGCGGCAGTGGTGCCATTGGGGCTGGGAGCCACACCACCAGCGGAACCCAGACGGGTGACCGCCTTGGCCATGCGCTGGGCCACCGATGAAGGGCTGCCCTTTTTCGGCGCTGCCTTACCGGCAGCTTTCGCCGTTATCTTTGGAGCGGTCTTCGCCGAGGGCTTGGCAATGGCGGCTTTGGTCGTCGATGCCTTCGCGGTCTTGGCGGAGAGGGGTGCCGATGCCACCGGGGAGGAGGCCTTGCTGGCCGCGCTCTTGCGGGTGGCGGGCTTCTTCACCGCAGCCTTCGCGGTTTTGGCAGGGGCCGCAGTCGATGGGGCCGTCGCACGCTTGGTGGTGCTGGCCTTGGCCTTCCCGCCCTTCACAGCCGCCGCTTTCACCGGCGCCGATTTGGTTGTCGTTGCTTTTGCCGTCGTCGACTTGGCGGGCACCGACTTGGCGGCAGCTGCAGGCTTACGGGTGGTGGGCTTCTTGACGGCCGTGGGTGCCTTCGTGCTCGCGCGGCGTCGGCCAGGAGACGGCTCTGCACCAGAGCGGGTGCGGTGACTCAGAACGATCGCCCACTCCGCATCGGTGAGTGAGGTGGGCTTGCTTCCATGGGCATCGGCGACCTTCGCTGCCTTCTCAATGTCGGCAACCAGGTTGGTCCAGGAGGTGGCAAAGCGCTTGTCTGACTGGGATTTGGCCCCACTCTCCACCAGGGTCTCGATGACACCAGCAGCAGATACCTTCTTGCGACGACGGTTGAAAATCTCCTTCTGAAGCTGAGCGATCAGGGCATCGGCCTTATCGCTGAGAGTGATCGTGATCTGAGACATGTACGTCAAGAGGCTGTCGTATAAATAACACCAAGCTTTGGTAGTTGACAACTGATCGACTGATCAGCGATCTGGAGCAGCAAGGCAAACGACAACCTCGAGGCCATTGCAACGAAGCCCCCAACGGCAACTCACACGTTGCGATCAGCGATCCGATCCGCTCCCAATCGTCTCTCCCTGACGTGGGTTGAATGCTCGGTTCAGACGATCCAGCAGGTCATGCAGCCGTAGATCCGGTGTCGGCGCCTTGAACACTTCATCGGCGACACCCTGACCCAGGGCCACCGCATCCACGCCATGGCGTAACCATTGCGGCACATCATCCAGCCGCAGCCCCCCGGCAGCAATGCAGAAGGGCATCGGTCCCAGGGGGCCGGACAACGAGCGCCAGTAGGTGGGCCCCAGGGTCATGGCGGGGTACAGCTTCACCATGCCGCAGCCGATCTCGATGGCACGGTGCACCTCCGTGGGGGTCATCACACCCGGCACCAGCAAGATGCCCAGGTCACGGGCCTGCTCCACCAGGGATGGGTCAAGCACCGGCGAGAAGGCATAGCCAAGGCCGGCCTCTGCGGCACAGGCCAAGGCCTCGGAGGAGAGCACCGATGCGGCACCAAAGCGAACGGCGGGAAAACGCAAACGCAACTCCCGGCACTGTTCTGACCAGTCGGGATGGGCGCTGGCCGCGATCTCCACATGACGAAGGCCCAGCTCGTTGAGCTGGGCCACCCGTTCGAGGAGCTGGAGAGGTTGCTCGGCGCGAAGCACGATGAGCAGGGGCTGCCTGCGCAGCGAACTCAGCAGCGGGAGCGACTCAGACGTACTCGGCCACCTTGACATCACGAAGGATGAGCAGCTCCTGCAGCTCTTCGGCATCAACGGTCTCCTTCTCCACCAGAAGCTCGGCGAGTTCGTCAAGCACCGGAAGATTGCTGGCGAGCACCTGGTGGGCCCGCTTGTAGGCCTGCGCCACCAGGACCGACACCTCCTCGTCAATGGCGGCGGCGGTGTCCTCGGAGAAGTCGCGCTCGGCGGCGATGTCGCGGCCGAGGAACATGCCCCCTTGGGAGCGACCAAGGGCTACGGGTCCGAGGCGATCACTCATGCCGAAGCGGGTAACCATCTGGCGGGCCACCCGTGCCACCTGCTGCAGGTCGTTGGAGGCACCGGTGGTGACTTCGTCTTCGCCGTAGATCAGCTCCTCAGCGACGCGGCCGCCGAGGGCCACGGCCATCTGGTTCTGGAGGTAGGCGCGGGAATACAGGCCGGACTCCATGCGCTCCTCACTGGGGGTGAAGAAGGTGAGGCCGCCGGCCTGGCCACGGGGAATGATGCTGATCTTCTGCACCGGGTCGTAGTCGGGCATGAGGGCTCCCACCAGGGCATGGCCGGACTCGTGATAAGCCACGAGTCGCTTCCGCTTCTCGCTCATCACCCGATCCTTCTTCTCCGGCCCGGCCATCACCCGCTCGATGGCGTCGTTGACCTCGTCCATGGAGATCTCGGAGAGCTGACGCCGGGCCGCCAGGATGGCCGCCTCGTTGAGCAAATTGGAAAGGTCAGCACCGGTGAATCCCGGCGTACGGCGGGCCACCTTGTCGAGGTCCACATCCTTGGCAAGGGTCTTGCCGCGGGCGTGGACGCCGAGGATCTGGAGACGTCCGGCGTAGTCGGGGCGATCGACCACCACCTGCCGGTCGAAGCGCCCAGGCCGCAACAGCGCCGAATCAAGCACATCGGGGCGGTTGGTGGCCGCCACGATGATGATGCCGGTGTTGCCCTCGAAACCATCCATCTCGGTGAGCAGTTGGTTCAGGGTCTGCTCCCGTTCGTCGTTGCCACCACCGAGACCGGCGCCCCGCTGGCGGCCCACGGCGTCAATCTCATCGATGAAGACGATGCAGGGGGCGTTTTTCTTCGCCTGCTCAAACAGGTCGCGAACGCGGGAAGCGCCCACCCCCACAAACATCTCCACAAACTCCGAGCCGGAGATCGAGAAGAACGGAACCCCTGCCTCACCGGCCACCGCCTTGGCAAGGAGCGTTTTGCCGGTGCCCGGAGGGCCCACCAGCAGAACCCCCTTGGGAATCTTCGCGCCGACGGCGGTGAATCGATCGGGGTTCTTGAGGAAGTCGACCACCTCGGTGAGTTCAAGCTTGGCTCCCTCGATACCGGCCACATCACCAAAGGTGACCTGGGTCTGGGGTTCCATCTGGACGCGGGCCTTGCTCTTGCCGAAGCTCATGGCCGGGTTGCCGCCGCCCCCCTGGGCACGACGCAACAGGAAGAACAGGCCACCCAGCAGCAACAGCGGGAAGAGCAGGCTGCCGACTGCCTGCTGCCAGGCGGCCGGTTCCCGGTTGGGCTGCACGGCGATGTCGACGTTGTGGTCGGTGAGCAGCTTGAGCAGGTCCTTGTCGGGGGCCAGGTTGACCACGGCCCGCTGGCCGTCGTTCTCCACCACCTGGGCCGTGCCGCGGTCAGGCGCAATCAACACCCGGGCGACCTGGTTGTCGGTCACGGCCTCGACAAAGTCGCTGTAGCGCAGCACCCGGGGGGCGTTGGCCGGATCGGGCCGGTCGAGGAAGGCCGTGCCGACGGCGATCATCACCACCGCCAGGAGCACATACAGACCGGCATTGCGCCACCGCTTCTTCACGTTGCGAACTCCGCTCGTCTGAGGTAAAGGAATGTTAACCGGCGCCCAGGGGCTCAGGCGGCCCGCAGCACCTCGACCACGCTACGGAAGGCGAACCACTCCGGAATGGCCTCGCCGCTTCGCAGCATGCGGCGGAACTGGGTTCCGCTCAGATTCTTCACATGGAGCCCCCGGGCCTCGGCATGCTCGGCCGTCACGTAGCCCTCCTCCTCGGTGAAGACAAGGTTGAGGGAGGGGACGGTTTCCATCCCCAGTTCACTGGCATGGTCGCGGGCGAAATCCTGGGCCTGGTAGGGGCCATAGAAATCCGTGCCGTTGATCGAGGATTTGCAGCCGGCCATGTCGCGGCCAATGATGAAGTGACTGCAGCCGTAGTTCTTACGGATGATCATGTGCTGCAGGGCCTCCCGGGGGCCGGCCATGTGCATCGAGTACGGCAGGTAAGCCCAATGGATGCGGGGGTTGTTCACCTCTGCCGCCAGCCGCTCATAGGTGGCGAAACGGACCTCGCCGGAGATGTCATCCCCCTGGGTTGGGCCACAGGTGGGATGCACCAGCACTACCGCATTGGCACTCACGTTGCTGGCGTGCAGCGCCCGGGTGAACAGTTCGTAGTGGGCCCGGTGAATGGGGTTGCGGCACTGGAAGGCGACCACGTCCTCGCCGGGGGGGAGGGTGGCACGCACCTCCGCCGGGGTACGGCAGGGGAAGACGCGCTGGGGGAGTTCCAACCCCTGCAGGGAGCCGCCCAGATACCAGCGGCCCCGTTCGGCCGTGATCATGCGCACGGCGGGGTGCTCGATCGAGGATGTGCCGTAGCAGCCCAGAGCTTCGGCCGGCTTGTCGGGCTCCCAGCGGCTCTCAACGGTCATCACCGCTAGGTCCTGGCCGCGGTAGGTGAGCAACAGCCGATGGCCGACGGCGATGCTGCCATCGTCGGTGTCCATCACGATCGGCAGGCCGAACAGCAGCCCAGAAGTGGTGCGGTGGGTCTCCACCACCGAGCGGTAGTCCTCCTCGTGCATGAAGCCCCGGAGGGGGGAGAAACCACCCACCATCAGCAGCTCCACATCGCAGGCATTGCGGTCGGAGCACTCGATGACGTGATCGACAGCCGCCTTGAGGGCCTCGTGCTGCTCGCAGGGCACCCGCAGATCCACCAGGACCCCGCCATGGGGAGGGATCAGGGAACTGGCCCGGCTGGTGGGAACGGTGACGGTCATGACAGCGGAGGGGTTGAGCGGGTCCATTCCATCCATTCTCCCAGAGTGGAGCTCTCCGGGAATTTGGCTCCAGGCTCCCCACTGGCGGGGTCAGGAGCCATGAAAAAGGGGCCCCATCGGGGCCCCGAATGGGCCGTGAAGGCCTTGGGGAGGCTCAGGCCTTCTCGAGGCGGCCGTAGAGCTGACCAGTGATCTTCACATCGACCGCCTGCTTGCCGCCCATGTCGGTGTCGGAGGGCTGAACGGCCGTGAACACCCCGGCGAACTCACCCGTGGAGGAGTCCACTTTGGTGACGGAGAGGTTCATGGTGCCGCTGCCATCGACGTACACCTTGACGTTCTCCTTGGCGAGCTCCTCGTCCTGGCCTCCGAGGGCCACCAGACCCTGGGCGTAACCGACACCCGTGGTCAGACCCCGACCCTTGGGATCGAGGAAGTTGCTGGTGCGGTAGCTGGGGGTGCGGTAGGGCCCGCCGAAGTCAGTGCTGGTGCTCAGGGCAGATCCCTGGGCCTCAGCCAAGAGCTCCTTGCTGGAGAAGGTGAAGGTCACTTCTTCGCCGCCGGGAAGCAGCACGGTGATCGGCTGGAAGTCGATCCCACCGAGCTCCTTGAAGGTGAGCGTGTCGGCGTTGACCTTCAGGTCGCCATAAACCTGGTCGAGGCTGGAGGTGTAACGGGTGAGGATCTTGCCTGGGACGAACTGGGCTTCCTGGCGCTTGTTGGCCGGTTCACCCTTGACGTACACCTCGGTGGGGTGCAGGCAAATTTCCCGCAGCTGGTACCGGCTGGAAGGATCGAGGGGGATCGACCCGCGGGCGGAATCGGGCAGGGTCGGGCAATCGTTCGCCTTGCCGGTGTTCACGATGTCGTCGTAGGTGACGTTGGCCCGTTCAACGGCCTTGGCCCCGCCTCCACAGGCGGTGACGAGGGTGAGACAGAGCGCCAGCGCAAGGGCCAGCAGGGGACGGAAACGCATGGTGGGGAGAAGCCGCACAGGCAGGGGAAAACCTCTAATCGGGGTGCGACCGATCGGGATCCTACAGGCCCAAAAACGTGATTCCACGTAGCATGTCGCGGCTCTCAACAACCTGCCATGGGCGTGCTCGCCAACCCCGTTTCATGACCTTTTCAGGCCCCCCGGCGACCACGTCGCCCCCCCAGGAGCTGCCACCCGAACGCGAACCCAAGGGTCCGCTCCAAGAACAGCTCGACACCCAGCTCTCCCCCCTGCTCGCCGCCATCGAGGGACTCGCCAGCGAACGCGCCGAAGACGCCGAATCCCTTTTGATTCTCCTGCGCCGGCTCGAGGGGCTGCACCGCTCGATCCAGGACGGCCCTTTCCGCGCCAGCCTGCCGACCGATCGCCACCGCCTGTTCGAACTGCTCCAGAACATGGAGCGCAGCGGCGGCTGGCCCTACATCCCTCGCCTGCAGCTGCGCACCTTCATGGATCTGCTGCAGAAGGTGCCGGCGGACGAAGCACCTCCGGAGAGCCAAGCCCCAGAGGCCCCGCCCTTAGGTCTCGATCAGGCCACCTAGGGCCGAGAGCAGGCGATGGGCCAGGGCCAGCTTGCTGGTGCACCCAATCCGTTCCTCTGCCTCGCCCGGCCCCAACAACCAACCGCCGTTGCCCGAGGAGGCGAACCCCAATCCGGCCTGATCAATCGGGTTGGCGAACAGCAGATCACAGCCCTTGCGCCGAAACTTGGCCCTGGCCTGGGGCAGCACATCGCCGCTCTGGGCGGCAAACCCCAGCAACCGCTGACCCGGTGGCCGGCGGGCCACCAGCTCCGCCAGCAGGTCGGGCACCTCCTGCCAGCCCTCGGCCATCGCCGACGCCAGGGCTGCCTTTTCGTGCTTCTCCTTGACGGGGCGAAGGGGGCGGTGGTCCGCCACGGCCGCGGCCATGGCAATCGCGGAGGCCTGCGGTTGCAGCTGACGCAGGGCTTCCTGCATGGCGGCGGCCGTCGGCGCCGGATGGCAGACCAATCCATCCAGCCAGGCCGGCTCCACCGCCAGGGGGCCATGGACCAGGTCCACCCGGGCTCCCCGAAGACGGGCGGCCTGGGCCAGCAGCACCCCCATGCGGCCAGTGCTGGGGTTGGTGAGGCAGCGGGCGGGATCCAGGTGCTCCCGGGTGGGGCCCGCCGTCACCAGCAGGCGGCGGCCCTCCCAATCACGGTCCCAGCCCCAGAGGGCAAGGGACTCCAAGGCCAGCAACAGGGCTGCCGGCTCCGCCATGCGCCCCTCTCCCTCGCGGTCGCAGGCCAGCAGGCCGGCCTGGGGTCCAAGGGGCAGCACCCGTTCGTAGCGCCGCAGGGCAGCCCAGTTGGCCCGCACCGAGGGGGCGCCCCACATGGCGGTGTTCATGGCGGCGGCGGCCAGCACCGGCGCCTCGCTGGCCAGCAGCACGCTGGCCAGCAGCGTGTCGCCGAGGCCATGGATCCAGCGGCCCAGGGTGGTGGCGCTCAGGGGGGCCAGCAGGATCAACTCGGCCCACTCGGCCAGCTCCACATGCAGGGGCCGCGGGGCCCGGTGGCTCCATTGGTCGGCATCCAGGAGCACGGGCTGGCGGCTGAGGCTCGCCAGGGCCACCGGGCTCACCAGCCTCTCGGCGCTTGGGGTGAGCACGCAACGCACCAGGGCTCCGCGCTTGGCCAGGGCGCTGACCACCAGAGGCAGCTTGACGGCGGCAATGCTGCCGCTGATGGCCACCAGGATGCGGCGGCCGGCGAGCGGGTCGGGAATCGCAGCCTGGGGACCCTCCGCTGGCGGCAGATGGACGGCCTCACTCCTCATCGAAGGGTTCCTGGTCCACCAGATGCACGTAGGGACGGGCCAGCTCGGGGCGATGGATGGCCAGGGAACGCATCAGATGCCAGTCCTGGAGACCCTCGAACGGCGAGGGATAGTCGTCGTCATCTAGGCGGCGGGCCAGCTCGGCGATGGCCTCCTCATCGAACGCCGCCAGGAGCTCAGGGGTGATCGGGGCCGGGGGCGGGGAT
>JBAXME010000079.1:0-8611 GCA_037134455.1 Synechococcaceae cyanobacterium ELA445
CCAACCGGCCCCCACCGCCACCAGCAACGAGGAAACCTTTGATCCGACGGCCCAGTGGCAGAAGGGCAGCTATGCCCTCCGCAAGCTGTACCACGACAGCGCCAGGCCCCTGCTGGTGGTGTACACCTCCCCCAACTGCGGCCCCTGCCATGTGCTCAAGCCCCAGCTCAAGCGCGTGCTCAGCGAATTGAACGGTGCCGCCCAGGGGGTGGAGATCGACATCGAGGCCGAACCTGCCATCGCCCAGCAGGCGGGGGTCAGCGGCACCCCCACCGTGCAGCTGTTCGCCGCCAAGGAGCTCAAACAGCAATGGAAAGGGGTCAAGCAGCGCAGTGAGTTCCGCACCGCCATCGAGGCCTGCCTGAACTGAGGCGATCAGCGACGCCTCGGGCCCCCGGGACGATTGCCGCCTGGACGGGGGCCGCCGGCGCCCACGTTGCGTTCCCGGTAGGTGATGCGGCCGCGGGTCAGGTCGTAAGGACTGATCTCCACCAGCACCTTGTCGCCCGCCAACAGCTTGATGCGGAACTTGGTGAGCTTGCCGGCGGCACGGCAGAGGCACTGGTGTCCTGCCGGCTGCTCCAACGTGACGAGATAAAACCCGTTGCCCTGTTCCTTCTCGATCACGCCGGAGGTCTCGATCATGCGGTGCTGCTGCTGCTGGTCCGTAGGTCCTTTCAGCTTAGAACTCACCCCTTCGCGTTAAGGTCCGGCCATCTGTACGGCTTTCTCCGTGATCGTTCCGCCCCTGAGCATGGATCTGGGACTGCTGCTGATTTCCATCGGGGCCGTGAACCTCTGGAGGGCCCGCGCTAATAGTGGTCAACGGGGCTGAGCCCCTCCACCGGCCTCCCCATGTCCCGCGCCTCCCTGCACGCCTTCTCCGCCCTGCTCGCTGCCGACCAGGAGTTGCGGGAGAAGGTCAGCCAGGCCCGCAAGCCCTCCGACGTGGTGGACCTGGCCGCGCAACACGGCCAGGTTTTCAGCCAGGCCTCCCTGCTGCGCCACCAGGCCAGCACCCTCACGGAGGCGGAAGACGAGCATCTCGAGCACATCGACACCTGGGGCGATGCCCTGCTCCACTCCTTCGGCGTCTCCTCCGCCGACTGACATCCCCACCACGATCCTGTTCCACAAGCCCTACGGGGTGCTGAGCCAATTCACGCCGGAACCAGGCAGCGCCTGGGGCTGCCTGGCCGACCACATCGACCTGCCTGGGGTCTACGCCGCCGGGCGCCTCGATGCCGACAGCGAAGGGCTGCTGCTGCTCACCGCCGACGGCCGCCTGCAGCAGCAGCTCACCGATCCCCGCTGGGGCCACTGGCGCCGCTATTGGGTCCAGGTGGAAGGGGTGCCCGATCAAGCTGCCCTGGAGCGGCTGCGGCAGGGGGTACCCGTCCAAGGGCGCCTGAGCCTGCCGGCCCGGGCCGAACTGCTGGACGATCCCGCCTGGGCGCCCCGCACGCCTCCGATCCGTCACCGGCTGAACGTGCCCACCGCCTGGCTGCAGATCGAGCTGCGGGAGGGGCGCAACCGCCAGGTGCGGCGCATGACCGCCGCCGTGGGCCTGCCCACCCTGCGCCTGATCCGGGTGGCCATCGACCTGATGGATGGCGGCCCCGCCCTCGCGCTGGAGGCACTGCCACCGGGCCGGTGGAGACCGGTGACCACCGGGGAATCGGAGCGGCTGGGGCGGCTCCTGCGGCGGGGAGACAGGCAGGGTTAGCTGCGGGCAGAACGGCGGGCCCTAGGCCAGCACCTGCTGCAGCTCGCGCACGGTCTGCAATTGGCCGTAGTAGTAGTTCGCCCGGGCGCGGAGATCGCTGTCCTCCAGGGTGTCAAGGGCATCGAAACCAAGGCTGGCCCAGAGCCCATGGCCGCAGGCACGGTTGAGCTCCTCCACCGCCTCCTGCTCCAGGTTGCCGAGACGGCGCTGCAGATTCTTCACCTGGGCGATCGACATCGGCGCATCCGGAACGAGGGGGAACGGGCTCCATCGTACAGATGTACTGGTAGATGGCGCCAGGCCCGCTCGGGCCAGGCCCATCAGAACGGCAGTTTTTTCTTGGCGTCCTTGTCCAGGTCCACTTCCAGTTCCCGCAGCCGCTTGAGGATCCGGTCGTAGTACTCCTTGAGGTAGTCCTCCAGGGTCGTGGTCTCGGCGGGATCCAGACCAAAGGCGGCGTAGCTGGGGTCCATCGGGGCGTCGAGGGCCGCCCCGCCACCGGTGACCTCGGCGAAGGACAGCCGCTCGGCCACATTGACGCCGGGCTCAAAGAAGGAGGCCAGGGCCTGCATCCAGCGGATCAGGAACGGCCGTACCCGGAACACCCGTGCCGAACGGCCACTGTCGCGCTCGCACAGCTGCACGATCTCACCGGTGCTCCAGGCCCTCGGCCCCACGACCGGGAAGGCCTGCCGAATGGTCTGGGGGCGCTCCAGGGCCGCCACGGCGAAGCGGGCCACATCCTGGGTGTTCATGTAGGCGATTGGCGTAGGGGTGCCACTGACCCAGACCGTCTGGTTTTCCAGCACGGGGATCGCGAACTGCCCGATCACCCCCTGCATGAAGGCAACGCTGCGCAGGATTGTGTAGTCAAAGTTGGAATCGGCCAGCAGATCCTCAAGGCAGGCCTTGATGTCCATCAGGGGCACGGCCCGGTGCTGGTGGGCTCCCAGCAGTGACACGAACACAAAGCGCCGAACATCGGCTTGGTCGCAGGCCCGCAGCAGGTTCAGGGTGCCATCCCAGTCGGTGGTGTACACCGGATCGCTGGGCCGGGCCGTAGCCGCATCGATCACCGCCTCCTGGCCTTCGAGGGCATAGGCGAGGCTGTCTGGCTCGAGCAGATCACCCCGGGTGAGCTCGCAACCCCATTCCTGCAAAAAATGGGCCTTGCGGGGGGAGCGCACCATGCAGCGAACCTTGTGGCCCTGGTCGATGGCGCGGCGGGCGACCTGGCGGCCGAGGGTGCCCGTTCCACCGACAACCAGAACCTGCATGAAGGCAAAGCGAGTAGCGGGGCCCGAGCCTAGGCCTCAGGCTTCCAGGGTGCGAAGCGGCCGCCGGAAGGAGCCGGGGCTCAGTCCTTCTGGAGCTTGAGAAGCAGGGCGCCGCCCGCCAGCCCCACGGGGATCAGCACCCAGAAGACCGCTGCAATGCCGAAAATTTCCGAGGCCATGGCCCTTGAGCTGCACTGGCTACCTGTTTAGCGTCCCGCCGGCTCCGACGGGGGGCTTTGTCACCAGGGGCTGGGCCAATTCCCACGATCAGGTCCGTTGCATCAGCCTGGCCAGCTCCAGCAACCGTGGCCAGGGGGCGTCACTGCGCAGCTGGCCAGGGGCGATGGCGCTGGCCGTCGCCGACCAGCCTTCGCTGCGCAGCAGCTCCACCAGCTCCCGGCGGCGGCGGGGGCCACCGCCCAGCCGCCGGGCGATCTCCGCCAGGGGCCAGCAGCGGGCGGGCACCCCCGGATCCGCCAACAACCCCTGCAGCAGCCGAGCACCGTCCGGTCCGAGGCTGGTGCCGGCGCCCTCGGCCATCTCCGTCAGGGTGGGCCCGTGCTGGAGGGGACCGATCCAGAGCGGTCCGCTGATGGCCAGGGGTGGGGGGGACTGGCAACCGCAGGGCTCCCAGCCCCGCAGCCTGAGCAGGGTCTGCACCTGCTGGTCGCCGCAGCCATGGCAGTGGGCCAGCAGCCCCAGCAGGCCCTCTTCCCCCGGTTCGGGCCTGCGCAGCACCTGCACGGCGGTGCGGAAGGTGCGGCCCTCGCTGAAGGCGAACAGGGGCCGCATCCCCCTCCCCAGGGCCCAGGCCGCGCGGGCGATCACCCCCAGCTGGAGCCGCAGGGCCAGCTCCCAACTAGCGGGATGGGCCCGGGCGGCGGCCCCGAGGGAACGGATCGCCGCAGTTCGGTCGTGGCCGGTGGGGGAGCGGCCATCGGTGCTCGCCAGGTAGAGACAACCCCCAAAGGCCACCGCCTCCAGGGCCAGGGGCAGCAGGGCCGAGGGGCAACCGAAGCCATCGAGGTCCACCAGCTCAAAGCGCCGCCGCTCCAGCAGGCAACCCGCCAGCAGCTGCTGGGCCGTAAGGGCGGTGCAAGCGGATCGGTCCTGAAGCTGCTCTGGGTGCTGCTCCAACCCCTCCAGGGCGGCCAGGTTGGCCTTCAGGAGAGGCAGCCTGTCGGGGTCCGCGTCATTGGCCCAGACCGCATCGGCGGCGGCCTCGATGCCATAGCGAACGGCACGAATGCCGCAGCCACTCATCAGATCCAGCACC
The DNA here is from genome assembly GCA_037134455.1 of Synechococcaceae cyanobacterium ELA445. Lineage (GTDB taxonomy): Bacteria > Cyanobacteriota > Cyanobacteriia > PCC-6307 > Cyanobiaceae > ATX-6F1. Next base: position 4,280 of record JBAXME010000079.1, read on the forward strand.
CGCAACCGGCCATGGAGCGACCGCAGGTGCCGGGCCAGCAACACCCCCAGATCCCGCGAGGGCCGCGAGGCGGACCGGAAGAAGCCGTCACCGGTACGCACCCGTACGGCGGCTTCGCAATAGTGAGGGGGTTCGATCGCGATGGGCCGACCTCTTGCCAATAAGCCTGGCCCAGCCTGTCGCAACGGCGGGTGCCGACTGGGGCTGCCCAGGCACCTGGCGCTGGCGGAGCCACCGCTGCCACTGGCGGGTGCTGGGGGAAGAACACCATCCCGCCGTGCTCCTGGTGCATGGCTTTGGGGCCTCCAGTGGCCACTGGCGCCAGACGGCGGCCCCCCTGGTGGCGGCGGGTTGGTGCGTATATGCCATCGATCTGCTGGGCTTCGGCGCCTCCGACCAGCCGGGCCTACGGCTCGACAACCGTCTCTGGGCGCTGCAGTGCGGCGCCTTCCTCGAGCAGGTGGTGGGGCGCCCCGCCGTACTGGTGGGCAATTCCCTCGGCAGCCTGGTGGCCCTCACCACCGCCGTGCTGGTGCCGGAGCGGGTGCGGGCCCTGGTGCTTGCCCCCCTGCCCGACCCCACCCTGTTGATGCCGATCCCGCGGCGACGGCCCCGGTGGCGACGGCGCCTGCGCCGGGCCCTTGCAGTTCTGCTCTGCACCGTGCTGCCTTTGGAACTGCTGCTGCCCCTGATCGCCCGCACACCCCTGCTGGATCTGGCCCTCGCCGCGGCCTACCCCGACCGCCGCCGGCTCGATGGCGAACTGCGCCGCCTGATCGCCGGCCCGGCCCTGCGCCCCACCGCCGCCTGGGCCCTGCGGGGCATGAGCATCGGCATGGCCCTGCGCCCCAGGGGGGCCACAGCCGCCGCCCTGCTGGAGCGCATCAGCCAGCCCCTGCTGGTGCTCTGGGGCAGCCGTGACCGGCTGGTGCCCGTGGCCGTCAGCGGCCTGCTGGCCCGCCACCATCCCCACCTGGAGCTGGTGCTGCTCGATGGCCTCGGCCACTGCCCCCACGACGAGGCGCCGGAACACTTCAATCGCCACCTGCTGGGCTGGCTCGACCGCCTGGGCGATCAACCCGACACGTAGCTTGGGGCTCGATCGCTCTGGGCCCGATCCGCTCAAGGAATGAAGCACACCCTTTCGGTGCTGGTGGAAGACGAATCCGGAGCACTGAGCCGCATCTCCGGCCTGTTCGCCCGCCGTGGCTTCAACATCGAGAGCCTGGCGGTCGGCCCTGCTGAAAAGGCAGGGGTCTCCCGGCTGACAATGGTGGTCGAGGGCGACGATCGCACCCTCGAGCAGATGACCAAGCAGCTCAACAAGCTGGTCAACGTGCTGCAGGTGCTGGATCTCTCCACCATTCCGGCGGTGGAACGGGAACTGATGCTGCTCAAGGTGTCCGCCACCGCCCAGACCCGCAGCGCCATCTTCGATCTGGTGCAGGTGTTCCGGGCCAAGGTGGTGGATGTGGCCGACGATGCCCTGACTCTGGAGGTGGTGGGGGACCCCGGCAAGCTGGTGGCCCTGGAGCGCCTGCTGGAGAGCTACGGCATCCTCGAGATCGCGCGCACCGGCAAGGTGGCCCTGGAGCGGGCCTCGGGGGTCAACACCGAACTGCTCAAGGTCACCGCCTCCGAAAAGCGCGTGCCGGCCTGATCAGGGCTTGTCCTTCACCCAGGCGGATCAGGGCCAGCTCTTGATCAGACGCGAAAAATTTACGAATCGTTATCCACTCTAATCCATATCACTTCACCGCTCAACTTGTCTACCCTGCACTGAGCAGTTCCCGGAGTAACTGCATTGAATGAGTTTCGCGCTCTGAATGGAAATATTACCAACCATTCTTTTCTGTTATCAGCAAATGTTCCGCTTTTCACTGATCCCCAGGCCACACTAAACGAGCCTGGATCCTTGAGACGTTCCTTCACTGCTCTGCGGCACCTGCTTTCGGCTTGAGATCTAGAAACTTCATACTGAGCATCAGATTCTCGTCTAAGGCTCGGCAAGGGGTCACTCTTCTTTGTATTTTCAGGTACTGATGAAGTTCTTCCATCCGGCTCTTCGGCACCTTCCTCCAACAGCCGCGCCTTGGTGAGCCGATCACCCTGCTGCAGGCGGTCCACCACGTCCATGCCCTTGATCACCCGCCCGAACACGGCATAACGGCCGTCAAGCTCGGGCAGGGCCCGCAGGGCCACGTAGAACTGGGCACTGGCGGAATTGGGGTCCTCGGAGCGGGCCATCGCCAGGGCGCCCCGCTCATGCACCAGCTTGAGCTTGGCCAGCTCGCCGGGGCCAGCCTGCACCTGGCCGTAGCGGGGTTCCCCCTCCCCCTTAAGGGCCACTTCCAGGGGGATCAGCCGCGGCTGCCCCAGGGCTGGGTCGATGAAGCTGCCGCCGCCGTATTGGCTGGCGGGCACCTTGGGATCGGCGCTCTGGGGATCACCCCCCTGGACCACGAAGGGCACCGGATCGCGCACCACCCGGTGGAAAACCGTGTTGTCGTAGACGCCCCGGCGCACCAGGTCCACAAAGTTCCCAGCCGTCAGGGGGGCATCCTTGCCATCCAGTTGCACCTGCACCTCCCCCTTGACGGTCTGCAGGGAGACCACCGCGGTGCCGCTGAGACAGGGCACCTTGCCGGAACCGCAGCCCAGGTTGCTGTGGCCCTGCTCGGCCCCACAGGCCGCGAGGGTGAGGGGGGAAAGAGCCAGGGTCAGGGCCAGGGCCCACCGCATCAGTGCCATGGTCAAACCCCCTCCAAGGGCACGTTGAGGAAGCGGGCCAGTTCGGCGCCCCCCTGCTCCAGATCGCTCAACGGGATGGGTTCGCCGACGCGGGTGAGGGGAAGGTCGCGGCGGCCCCGCATGCGCAGGGCCAGCCTGCGGCGCGGGCTGATGCCGTCACGTACCTCCACCTTCACCGCCTGGATGTCGCGCAGGGGGAGCTCAAGGCGGATCCACTGGCGGAAGCCGCGCCGGGTGATCGTGCACTGGCCCTCCTCCCGGTCGAAGCGGTTGATGCCGGAGCCCACGTCCAGGCCGATCACGGTCCAGAGATAGGTGGCCAGCAGCACCGCCGCCACGCTGTAGGCCCCCATCACCAGACCCTGGGGGACCCAGAGCAGCTCGGCGGGGTGGCCCACCGGCAGCAGGTCAAGACCGAAATAGCTGGAGAGACTGGTGAGCAGGAAGCCGATGCCGCCGGTGCTGACCACAGCGGCCACCAACACGTTGGAGAGCCGCCGCGAGCCCACCACCTGCTGCTCCAGCACCTGGGGGGATGGGGCCGGCGCCTCGGGGGCGGCGGAGGAGGAAACCGAAGCCATGGGACGGGGGCGTGAGCGCGGCTGGGATGGCCATCTTGGCGCCGGAGGGGCCCCCCGCTGGGCCCTGGGCGACAACGACCAGGAATAAATACCTATTCAGCCCTGTGACCACAGGCGGTGTCAGCCCATTTCAACCTGTCTCGCACTCAGCTGAAGCGTTGTTACCATCGCCCGGTAACCCATGGCTTGCGGGGTTTCCACCCCCCCAACTCCTTTCCCAACACCATGACGATTGCTGTAGGGCGCGCGCCTTCGGCCCGGGGATGGTTCGACGTCCTCGATGACTGGCTCAAGCGCGACCGTTTCGTTTTCGTGGGGTGGTCTGGTTTGCTGCTGTTCCCCACGGCCTATCTGGCCCTGGGCGGCTGGCTCACCGGCACCACCTTCGCCACCTCCTGGTACACCCACGGCATTGCCAGCAGCTACCTGGAGGGCTGCAACTTCCTCACCGCCGCGGTGAGCTCCCCGGCCGACGCCCTCGGCCACAGCCTGATCCTGCTCTGGGGCCCCGAGGCCCAGGGTGATTTCGTGCGCTGGGTGCAACTCGGTGGCCTCTGGCCCTTCGTGGCCCTGCACGGTGCCTTCGCCCTGATCGGCTTCATGCTGCGCCAGTTCGAGATCGCTCGGCTGGTGGGGATCCGCCCTTACAACGCCATCGCCTTCTCCGGGCCGATCGCGGTGTTCGTCAGCGTCTTCCTCATCTACCCCCTGGGCCAGAGCAGCTGGTTCTTCGCCCCATCGTTTGGTGTGGCGGCAATCTTCCGCTTCCTGCTCTTCCTGCAGGGCTTCCACAACTGGACGCTCAACCCCTTCCACATGATGGGAGTGGCGGGCATCCTGGGCGGCGCCCTGCTGTGCGCCATCCACGGCGCCACGGTGGAGAACACCCTGTTTGAGGATTCCGAGCAGGCGAACACCTTCAAGGCGTTCGAGCCCACCCAGGAGGAGGAGACCTATTCGATGGTCACCGCCAACCGCTTCTGGAGCCAGATCTTCGGGA
>JBAXME010000080.1:0-8478 GCA_037134455.1 Synechococcaceae cyanobacterium ELA445
ATCCAAGGGGGACGGGGGGCGACTTGCGAGCCGCTGCAGCTGATCTGCCTGGAGCTGCTGCTGGCGAGTCAGATCAGCAATGGAGCCCTGCTGCGCCTCCAGCACATGCAGCCGGGCAACGGTGGCCCGCAGCTGCTGCTCGAGCGTGTTTGTGCGCTCCAGCGCCCTGGCGTTCTCGAGGCTCAGGAGCCTCCGTTCGAGCTGATCGAGGCTGCGGGTCTGCTCCTGCACCCGTTGCAGCACCACCACGAACAGCACGGCCAGGCAGGCGGTGAGCCCCGCCCCGACCATCTGAATCCAGAAGCCGGTGCGGGAAACGGGAGCGGTGGCAGGGGGGGTGGGGACCATGGTCGATCGTCTGCAGATGGCAAACGGACGCCCAACGATGCTCCTACGGCTGTCAACTGCATGAGAATGGGGATGTCGGCCGAGGCGGCCGCCGCCACCCCTCTCACCCAGCCCACCCTGATCCTGAGTCCGCCATGTCTGCCTGGATCGCGATCCTGTTGGCCCTGTTACTGATCTATTTCACCCTCCATCCCAGCCACGAGGGCTACGGGTGGTACCTGCAGCTGCGGCGGCCCCGTTGGTTCGACTTTGAGCAGCACATTCCCTTCATCTGGCTGGGTCTCTACGTCTTCTTCTTCAACTCCGCCCGGCTGGTGCTGGAACCCCAGTGGAAGTGGGGTTACGCCGCCAGCTTCCTGCTGCTGGTGGCCATGGCCCAGGGCACCAGCTGGCTGACCTGCACCAGCCGCTCGCTCAAAGCAGGGGTGGTCCTGGGCATCCTGGCTTGGCTCTGGAACCTGGGAATGGTCCTATCCCTGCTGTCCGTCTCGACGACCGCCGCCCTGCTGCTGTTGCCCTACCTGATCTGGGGACCGATCGTGATCGTGGGTCGTCATCAGATGGACGCGCTCAACGCGAATTCCCGAAGGAAGCCGGGCCGGAGGTCCCTCGCCGAAAAGACCTAGGAAGAGAGGCTCCGCTAGGAAGGTTTCCCCTTGCTTCGGCTGCCGTGAGCCTCGCCAACCTCGACGCCTTCCTGGCCCACGCCCGCCGCACCCCGGCACTGCAGGAACGGCTCAAACAGCCCCTGGAACTGCCGGAGTTGCTGGACCTCGCCGCTGGCGCAGGCTTTGTGGTCGAGGAGGCGGATGTGCTGGCTGCCCAGCAGCGGCAGGAATCCTCCCTCAGCGCCCAGGAGTTGCAGGCGCGGGCTGGAGCCGATGCACGCAAGCTGCGCTCCTTCATCCACTCCTGATCCCCCCAGCGGGCAGGGCAGATCTCAAGGTTCGCGATAGACGATGCGGCCCCGCTCGTCATTGCCCACATCCAGCAGGTGCTCCAGCAGAAGGCGCTCGATCTCCTCGCGCACCTGCTGCACTGGAGTGGTGGGGTTGTGTTGCAGGTCCAGAAGGGCGTCGTTGAGGGTGAAGCCGGCGTCACCCCGACGGCGGGCCAGTTCCAGCAACTGGCGGTCCAAGGGCGGCGGGCCCTGGCGGTTGGCGGCCGCCACCAGCTTTGGTACCAGGAACAGATCGACGATCTGACCAACGCCACAGAAGCCAAAGGTGAGCAGCAGGAGCAGACCGCTGCGGGGGCGACGGGCGTAGAACCGCTGCAGCCCGCAGATCCCCACCAGGCCAAGGGCCCAGAGGAGGTAGGTGGCGGCAAGGCTGCGTCGTTCCCCCAGCTGGAACGGCGCAGGTCGGTTGATTCGATTCAGGAGGGAGCGCAAGGCCAAGGGGAGTGCCCGCTGGAGATGGTGCCGGGGCCAGGACCGATCCTCGCAACCCCTCGGCCCCCGGTGGGGGGCTGGCCTCAGCGGTCAGGATCCAGGGGCAAGCCCCGTGCCGTCAGGGCGAGGCGGCGGGCCAGTAACAGCAGCGGATAGAGGGCCCGGGCGCGGCGGGGTGCCGCCAGCACGGAGGTCAACAACCGCAGCAGGGCATCACTGGGGCGCATGTGCTCACACAGCCACTGGATCGCCTCCGCGCCGTGGAGCACCTGATCACCGGTGATCAACACCGCTCCCCGGTTGAGATCGAACCCGCTGCGACGAAGCTCACGCCGCAGTTTGTTGTCGACGCGGCCGTCCCGCAGGCCCAACCCCGGCAGACCCCCATGCAATTCGCTGCGCAGGGCAAAACTTCGGCAGAAGGGACAGCCGCCGTCAAACACCAGCACCGGACCGTGGCTGGCTTTCCCACTTGCGTTCTCCGTCAGGAGCTGGGCCGGGCCGGTCATCGCTTTCCTCAACGGCAGCCTCGACCATCATGGATACCGAAGAGACGATCCGAGGATGCAGCGCCTGGACGGACCCTGCCCGTAGGTTCCTTCCTGGCGATCTCTCAACCACCGGCCATGGCCCTGACGACCTCCGTCCTGCTGGACGCGCTGCAGCAGCGCTACGCCACCAAGGCCTTTGATCCCAACCGCCGAATTGACGACACCACCTGGGATGCCCTGGAGAAGGCCCTCGTGCTCACCCCCTCCTCCTATGGCCTGCAGCCCTGGAAGTTCCTGGTGATCACCAACCCCGAGCTGCGCGCGGAACTGCGCCAGCACTCCTGGAACCAGTCCCAGATCACGGACGCCTCCCACCTGGTGGTGTTCCTGGCCCAGCGCCGCATTGAAGCCGCTGACGTGGACCGGCTGATCAACGCCACCAGCTCCACCCGGGGAGTACCCCCCGAATCACTCGGGTTCTACCGCGACCTGATCTTCAAGGATCTGATCAACGGACCCCGCAGCGAAACGATCGGCCACTGGTCCACCAACCAGGTGTACATCGCCCTGGGCAACTTCCTCACCTCCGCGGCCCTGCTGGGCATCGACACCACGCCGATCGAGGGGTTCACACCGGCGGAATACGACCGGGTGCTGGGGCTGGAGGAAACTCCTTACCACAGTGCTGTGGTGGCCGTGGCCGGCTACCGCAGCGAGGAAGACAAGTACGCCAAACTGGCCAAAGTGCGCTATTCAGCAAGTGAGCTGATTCAGCACATCCGCTGACGAGCCGCCTTGATGGCCCTGCGCCTACCTCCCTACGACCCCCTGCCGCCCCCTCCGCCCCGGGCCGATGCCCTGGTGGAGGTGGCCTTGGCGGAACTCCAGCCCACCCAGCTGTGTGTGGGACTGGCGGAGGTACACAGCCGGCGGGACGACTTCCGCCGGGAGAACAGCGCCGAACGGCGGGGCTACCTCAAGGAGAAACCGGTGCCCCTGGTGCGCAGCGGGGATGGGTCCCTCTGGATGGTGGACCGCCACCACCGCCTGCGGGCTCTGATCGAGCTGGATGCAACCGCCACCACCTTCGGCTACGTGGTGCTGAAGCTGGATCAGAGCCATCGCGATGACGTGCTGGCCGCCCTGCAGGAGCGCGGTTGGCTCTACCTCTTCGACGGCCGGGGCCGCGGGCCCCTGGAGCCGACCGTGCTGCCCCGTCGCCTCGAAGACCTCCAGGACGACCCCTATCGCAGCCTGGTGTGGAAGCTGAAGCGGGAGGGGGTGATTGCCCCGGCCCCCCTGATCCCGTTCCATGAATTCCGCTGGGGGGCCTGGCTCCGCAGCCGCCGGCTGCCCCCCTTCAGTTCTGAGCGACTCGATGCCGCCCTACCGGTGGCCCGGGCCCTGGCCCGGTCCAGCTCAGCGTCCCAGCTGGCCGGATGGCAGGGGTCCAGGGTCTGAGGGCAACAGGGGACGCTCAGGGAGGCTGGCCAGCAGGGCCGACAGGGCCACCAGGGGCACCAGCACCGTCCAAGGACTCCAACGGCGGCGCGTCCGCGCTCCCCGCTGCAGGGGCGTGGCTGCCCCTCCCCCCAGGGGGGTACCGCAACGACCACAGACCATGCGACCGGCCAGGCTGCGGTCCCGGCGAACCGACCAGCTGCCGCATTGGGGGCACGACACGGGCACGTCACCGCAGACCTGACCAGTTTCCACGTTCGGGTGAGCCGAATGCCAGTTCTGCGCACCCATGCTGGTTAGGGGAGGAGCCTTCCTGAGCGAGCGCCGCCGGCCCAGACCTTGTGGCCAGAAGCGGGCAGACTTCCCTCTGATGGAGATGCCAGGCCATGATCCGCTTCCTGCTCAACCTGCTCTGGTTCGTACTCGGTGGGGTGCTAATGGGGCTGAGCTGGTGGCTGGTGGGGGTGGTGGCAGTGGTCACGATCGTGGGTATCCCCTGGGCCAAGGCCTGCTTCGTGATCGGCAACTTTTCCTTCTTTCCCTTCGGCAAGGAGGCGGTGAGCCGGATCGAACTCACCGGCCGCAGAGATATCGGCACCGGCCCCTTGGGCTTCATCGGCAATGTGGTCTGGTTTCTGGTGGCGGGGTGGTGGCTGGCCCTGGGGCACCTGGCCTCGGCCCTGGCCTGTTTCGTCACGATCATCGGCATCCCCTTCGGCTGGCAGCACCTCAAGCTGGCGGCCATTGCCCTGGCCCCCATTGGCATCAGCGTGGTGCCCGTAGGCGCAACCGCCCCTGGAGCGGTTCAAGCCAGGTTGTGACCGCCAACCAATGGATCAGCACCGGAGCCCAGAGGGAGCCGGTGAACACGTAGGCGACAACGCAGGCAACCCCGAGCACGGTGCACTGCACCAGGAAGCGGGGATCCTCAAACACCTCACGGCCAGGCCGGTACCAGGTGCGACCCGCCAGAGGGTGGTAGGCCACGAACAGCCCCACGCTGAGCAGCCCCCAGGCCACGGTGCTGGAGGGGTTGCTCCCCTCAAGGGGATGGGGCAGCAGCATCACCCGAAACAGCACTTCCTCCGTCAGCGAGGGCATCAGGAGCAGAAAACCAGCTGCCCGCAGGAGGGGGACGGGCCGTCGCCAGCGCAGCCCCAGGGGCAGGAAGCCGCTGCGCCGGCCCAGCACCAGGGCCAGGGTGGCGTAGACGAAAACAAGGGCCAGGATCAGCGCCAGGGACGCTCCCCCCAGGGGGGCGAACAGGGCATCGGAGAGGCGTCGCAGCAGGGTGGGCACCAGGGGCAGCTGCCCCAGCAGGGTGGTCGGGGCCAGGGGTTCGATGCGCCCATCGCCACCGGGGGTCTGGTTGGTGCGCAGCAGATGGAGCGGGGCCCCCTGGCTGAAGAACACCTGCGCCAGATCGTCGTGGGCGCGACGGGGCAGCATCGAGCGCCAGCTCAGCAACACATCGGTGACCCCATCGCCCCGCTCAAAGGCGGGTTCCGCAGCCGCTTCTCCAGGGCGTTCCAGCTGTTGGGCATTGCGCCGCCAATCGGAGCGCTCCAGACCGAAGGGGTTGAGCACCTGGTGGAGTGAGGCGGTCAAGCTCTCCAGTCGCCGCACCCGCTCGCCCTGGGCCCCTGCAGGTGTTCCCAGCTGGCGGCGAAGACGACCGAGGGCGATCGTGAGGGCCTGGCTTGAGTCCTGGACGCAGGAGACCGAAGCGTTCACCGGGTTGAAGCCGGTGCCATCACCCGTGCGGTAGCGGGCCATCAGCACTTCCGCCTGCAACTGCAGTTCCCGCAGCAGGGAAAGGTGGGGATCGCGCCGTTGCGGATCCTCGAAGCGCTCCAGCTGCACCAACACATCGGAGAAGGGGCGACTGGCCAGCCAACCCCGGCGTAGATCGCCGGCGAAGGCGCTCCAGTCCTGGGTACCCGCCACGATCCCGTCGGGATTGTTGGCGTAGATCTGGTGGTAGCGCACGGCAAAGCGGGGCTCGCCGCTGAACGGATCCCGCACCACCTCCACCTCCCCAAAGGCGAAGTAGCCCGTCACCGTGAACGCCGGCGCCGGCTCCGCCTGCTGTCCGCCGATGCCACCGAAGTTGTGGATCACCAGCCCACGGTCCCCCAGCCGCCAGGGAACCGGTGCGTCTGGCTCCAGCTCCACCCGGGAGAAGGTGCCGCGCTTCAGGGGCGGTGGTCCCCAGTTGCCATGCAGCAGATGGCGCAGGCCGGCGGAGCGACCCACGATGCGGCGGTCAGCCGTGAGCTGATGGAGCGCCCGGGGTTCGAGAGCCTGAACGGTGAAGGTGCCGGAGGCATCTGGGGCGCCGTAGAGGTACCAACCGGCGACACCGATGGCGCTGGTTTCAATGCCCTGGGGGGTGGACATCCAGCGGCCATACCGGTTGGGGGGTTGCTGGGGAATGCGGACCGTTTCGAGCGGACCACTGAAGGCCTGGCGACTGGGGTCGTAGTGGCGCACCTTGAAGCGATCCGTGCCGGGGGATGCGGGCCCCAGGATGCGCACCAGGGCCTGCCAGCGGCCTGTGATCTGCACGGGGGGGCGGCCCACCCGCAGGATCGGGATGTCGTCGGGGCCGCCCCGCCCCGCCGGATCCCCCAGCTCCACCTCCCGCAGCTCCACTTCCCGCAGCTCCACGGTCACGTCGTCGCGGGGGCGGGCACCGGCCAGGGATTGGAGCGGGCCCACCCGGCGGCGACCATCGAGGCGCGTGGGCACCACGTTGCCGTCGGTGATCGCCAAGCGGGCAGCCGCATCCAGACGTACGTCGGTGGTGACGGTGCGCACCAGGGCCTCCAGGGAGGGGTCGGTCCGCCAGCCCAGCCGCAGGCGCCGGCCCACCAGAGCCTTTTGGTCCGCGGGGGCCTGCTCCAGCTCGATCCAGACCCAGTCCTCACCGGGCCGCACACCTGATGCGCTCGCCTGCTCGGCGTTGGTGGGCAGGATCAGCCGCCCGAGCCATTCGGCATGGGGCCGGTAGAGCAGCGGATCGGGACGGCGATCGAGGGGGTAGTCATCGGGTCGGTTGAAGGGGGCCCGCTCCGCTAAGGCATCGCTGGAAAGGGGCGACGGCTGGGTGGGGGTCGGGATGGCGGCAAACGCCACGCTGCCGAAGCCAAGGGCCATGGCCAGCAGCAGGGCGGCAACGCGAAGCAGGGCAGGGAGTATCACCACAGGCTGAGGCGGGGGGGCTGGAGATCCAGGCGCCAGAGCTGCCCCCGCTCCCGCAGCAGCGCCTGGCCGGCGATCGCCTCCACCCCAAGGGCCCGATAGATCGAATTGGGCGCCACGATGGCCCCTAACTCCTCGCCGCCGCTGCTGGCTGGTTCCCCCAGGGAAAAACCACCGAAGTGCCGCCGCACCACGGCCTGTTCGCCGCAAAAACCCACCAGCCGCAGGGGCTCGGCCGGTGACAGGGGCCGCAGCCGCACCGCCAGGCCTGGGGCCAGAAACAATCCTTCAGCGCCGGTGTCCGCCAGGGCCGCCACCGGCCCGGCGGCGGTGGTCAACCGCAGCAGGGGCACCCCCCGAAACCAGCGCAGGGGCAGGGTAAGGGTCGGGGGTTCCCCAGGCTCGGGGGTCGTGGCCGCCTGCCCGAGGCGGAGGAGTTGGCGGCGGGGGTCGATGCGGACCGGCAGGCGCGACCAGAGCGGAGCCCCCAGCACCCCGTCGATGCCTGGCGGCAGGGCCGCCACCGGCAGCACGAGCGCCTCGGCCCCACGGATCTCCAACCGGCCGCCTGGGCTCTCCATGCGCAGCGTTGGCAAAACGGTGCGCCCGGGCCGCAGGCCTTTGCAGCCACTGCCTCCACCCGCCAGGCCCAGGGCCGACGGCGACAAAGCGCGGCTGACCAGACCAAGGCGCTGGGCGGCCCCTGGGATCACCATGCTGGAGGAGGCACCGGTATCGAACAACAGCCGCAGGCTGCCCCGAGCGCTGCGCAGGGTGAGCACCGGGGTGTCACCACCGGAGGCCCTCTCCAGGGGTACGGCGGCCCCACCGCTGGGGAGACCGCCCGCCAAGGGCTGGCCCCGGAGCTGGAGCAGGGCGGCACAGGCGGCGAGCATGGCGGGCGCAGCCGCTCCGGCACATCGATCGTAGGGCGCACCCAGGCCCGCCACCATGGGGGCATGGATCTACTCCCGCGCCGCCTTGGGCCGGCCGCCATTGCCCTCACACTGCTCGCATCGGGCTTCGCCACTGGCGCCCTGGCCGCCGAACCGGAACCCGAGATCTGTGTGATCTCCCCGCGGTTGGAGCTGGATGCCCGGGGTCGGGTGTCCGGCCTGGTGCCGACGGCGACCCCCAGCCTGGTGGTGGCCGAAGCGCTCCAGGAGGTGCGCATCGAGAGGGGTGGCCGTCTGGCCTGGCAAGGCCAGGTGCCCCCTGGGCTGGCGCCAGGACTCCCCATCCGTTGGCCCTTGCCACCGCTGGCGCCGGGGGAGGCGGTGGTGGTGAGGATTCGTCCGCGGGGGGCCCCTGCGACCGCCTTTGCCACCGTGCGGCTTCGGGCAGCTCCGTCGGCCACCCTGCGCTCCAGCGACCATTTGGTGGCCAGCCTTGGGCAGAATCCCCGGGCCTGGCAGGTGGCGGTGGAGCGGGCCCTGGATCAACGGCGGTTCCCCCTGGCCTGGGCCCTGCTGTTCAATCCCCGGGCCCCCGACGCCAGGGGTCTGCAGGAACTGCGGGCGAACCTGCTGGCCCGCGGCTGCGGTCCTGATCAGGGCTAGGAAAGGTCCCATGCCCACGCCC
>JBAXME010000081.1:0-8197 GCA_037134455.1 Synechococcaceae cyanobacterium ELA445
AGCCCCAGCCCCCCGCCTGCTCCAGCACCCCCTTGCTACTGGGCACCGCCCCGGCCCGGCGGGGGTCGATCTCCACCGCCAGACGCAGGGCCCGGGCGAAGGCCTTGAAACAGGCCTCCACGATGTGGTGCGAGTTGACCCCGTCCAGCTGGCGGATATGGAGGGTGAGACCGCTGTTGTTCACCACGGCCACGAAGAACTCCTTCACCAGCTCGGTGTCGTAGGTGCCAATGCGCTGGGCAGGGATGGTGAGGCCGTAGCTGAGGTGGGGGCGGCCGGAGCAGTCCAGGGCCACCTGCACCAGGGCCTCATCCAGAGGCGCCACGAAGTGCCCGAAGCGGTGGATGCCCCTCCGCTCCCCAAGGGCCTGGGCGAGGGCCTGGCCCACGGCGATGCCCACGTCCTCGTTGGTGTGGTGGTCGTCGATGTGGGTATCCCCCACCGCACTGATCTCCAGGTCGATCAGGCCATGGCTGCTGATCTGGTGGAGCATGTGGTCGAGGAAGGGCACCCCGGTGGCCACCTGGCAGGTGCCGCTGCCATCGAGGCCCAGGGTCACCCGCACGTCGGTTTCGCCCGTGACCCGGTGGATCGTGCCGGTGCGCATGACTGCGGGACGCCCCTCCTTACATCTCCCATGCTGACAGATGGCGCCCGTAACTTCCGCCTTCCACGGGCCCCCGGGGCTGGGCTCCATGGCAGCTCCCCAGGGCAGTGAGGCCTAGCGTTTCGCAGATCGCGCTGGAAATCCCGTGTCGACTGGCTTGCAGGGTCTGTTGGCGGTGGTGAGCGTGGTTGCTCTGGCACCGTTTCTGGCCCGACCCTTCCACGGGCGGGTGCCGACCGTGGCGCTCCTGATGCTCGGGGGCATCGCCGTGGGGCCGGCGGGCCTGGGCTGGCTGCAGCCGAATGCCGCCATCGATCTGTTCTCCAAGATCGGCCTGGGGCTGATCTTCGCCCTGATCGGCCTCACCATCGACCAGAAGACCCTGGGGAACACGGCCGGTCGGCTGGGATTCCTGGGTTGGCTGGCCACGCTTGGAACCGGGATCCTCCTGGCGGCCCTGTTGCCCCTCGGGGATGGCCTGCGCCCCGTGGCCTTCGTGGTGGCCCTCAGCTCCACGGCCCTGTCCACCCTGGTGGTGATCCTGCGGGAATCGGGGGAGTGGGACTCCCCATTGGGGCGCCTGCTGCTCAGTGCGGGCACCTGGGGACAACTGGGACCCGTGCTGGCGGTGGCCCTGCTGCTGGGCTCCGCCGATCCCCGCACCACCGTGTTGAGCGTGGGCCTGGTGGCTCTGGGGGCCTGGCTGCTGGCCACCATGCCTGGGCAGATCTCAGGCCACAGAGCCTGGGCCTGGTTGAGGGTCGTGGTGGGCTCTGCCCCGGCGACGCCGCTGCAACTTTTCTATTTGTTGATCGTCGGGCTGATCGCCCTCTCAAGGGCGTTGGGGGTCGACATCCTGATGGGGGCGATGTTGGCCGGCCTGGTGATGCGCCGCTTCATCGTCGACCCCCAGACCTCCCAGGCTCTGAAGCATCTGGAGGTCTCCGCCTATGGCCTGTTCCTCCCCCTGTTTTTCGTGGTGGCTGGGTCGCGGCTGGATCTGGCGTCCGTTGCGGCCCATCCCTGGGGACCGCTGCTCTGCCTGATGGGGATTGTCCTGATTCGGGGGTTGCCGCAGTTCCTGCTCTATCGCCGCGCCTTGCCCGATCGCCGCGAACGGCTGCGCTTCTGCCTGTTGGTGTCCCAGTCCCTGAATCTGCCGATTGTGGTTGGCTTTCTGGAGGTGCAGGCCGGCCTGATGTCACCCCAGGTGGAAGCCGCACTGGTGGGCGGCAGCCTGCTGTCGGTCTTGCTGTTGCCGGCGCTGGCCCTGGCCCTCAGGCGTTGAGCTCACATCCCCGTGATGTCATGATGCTTAAATGACGGCATCTTGACGCCATGCGCACCACGCTCACGATCGACGACGGTTTGCTGCGCCAGCTGCGCCAGAAGGCGCTCGACTGCGGCAAGCCCTTCAAGCAAGTGGTGAATGAGACCCTGCGGGCCGGTCTCGATCAGCCCCTGCATCCACCTCGGGAGCCTTACCGCTGCCCCACCTTTTCGATCGGCGCCCTCGCGCCTGGCGTCGATCTCAGCAAGGCAACCCTGCTTGCAGCCCAGCTCGAAGACGACGCCCTGTTCGACAAGCTGCGCCAGGGCCGGTGATCCTGATCGACACCAATCTCTGGCTTTACGCCACGCTTCGCGAGTTGCCTCAGCACGAAAGGGCGCGGCAGTGGCTGGAGTCCACCATTAACGGTGATGAACCGATCGCTCTGCCCTGGAGTGTGCTGCTGGGTGTGGTGCGAATCAGTACGCAGGCCCGGCTGATGCGACAGCCTCTGACTCCTGCCGAGGCGCTGGATCTGGTGGAAGGCTGGCTCCAGCAGCCCCTGGTGCAGCTGGTGGTGCCGGGGCCGGACCACTGGAGCCTGCTACGCCAGTTGCTTCATGCCGTTGGCAGTGCCGGCAACCTCACCCCTGATGCCCACCTGGCGGCTCTGGCGATCAGCAGCGACAG
Source organism: Synechococcaceae cyanobacterium ELA445 (assembly GCA_037134455.1). GTDB lineage: Bacteria > Cyanobacteriota > Cyanobacteriia > PCC-6307 > Cyanobiaceae > ATX-6F1. Next base: position 2,568 of record JBAXME010000081.1, read on the forward strand.
CCTGCTCTGCTCGGCCGACAACGACTTCCGCCGCTTCCCCGGCCTGCGCTTTCTCAATCCGCTGGCCTGATCGCCACTCCCGTTCACATCCCCGTGATGCAATACCCCGCATCCACGTAGATCACCTGGCCGGTGATGCCCGAGGCCAGCGGGCTGGCCAGGAAGGCGGCGGTGCTGCCCACCTCCTCCTGGGTGACGGTGCGGCGCAGAGGGGCCTTTTCTTCCACGTTGTGGATCATGTCGAGGATGCCGCCGATGGCGGAGCTGGCCAGGGTGCGGATCGGGCCGGCGCTGATCGCGTTGACGCGCACATTCTTCTCGGGGCCCAGCTCGGCGGCCAGGTAGCGCACCGAGGCCTCCAGGGCCGCCTTGGCCACGCCCATCACGTTGTAGTTGGGGATGGCCCGCTCAGCGCCGAGATAGCTGAGGGTGATCACGCTCGCCCCGTCGGTAAAGAGGGGCTTGGCGAAGCGGCAGAGGGGTGCCAGGGAGTAGGCGCTCACCTCCAGGGCCCGGCCGAAGCCCTCGGGGCTGATGGCGGAGTAATCGCCGATCAGCTCCTCCTTGCCGGCGAAGGCCAGGCAGTGCACCAGCACATCGATCGAGCCCCACTGCTCGGCCACCCGGGCGAACACCGCCTCGATCTGGGCCGGATCCTGCACGTTGAGCGGCTCGAACAGGCTGGGGGCCAGCGGCGCGGTGAGGTCGCGCACCTTGCCCTCGAAGCGGCCCTTCTCATCCGGCAGGTAGGTGACCCCCAGCTCACAGCCGGCGGCATGGAGCTGCTGGGCGATGCCCCAGGCGATCGACTTGTTGTTGGCGATGCCGGTGACCAGGGCCTTCTTGCCGCGCAGATCGAGGAGCATCGAGGGAAGGATCGGACGTGGAACGATTCTCCCCCAGGGACTGGCAGAGCTCAAAAGGAAGGCCATCGGAGGCACCCTTGGGCATCGCCGCCGAGGCATCGGCCCGCTCAGGGCCGCGGTGGTTCCGTCGCCGGAGGTTGGGCCTGCGGCGCTGGCGCGGCCTTCTCGATGGCCTCCTCCTGCCGGCGCACCTGTTCGGGGTCGGCCAACAGATGCTTCTCCTCGAACAGCGGGAAGGGCTCCGGCTTCACCTCAGCGGCAGATCGGGGCGGCTCGGTCCACTGCCAGGTGCTGCGGGGCGCCCGGTCCCGGCAAAGGGCCTCCAGTTCGCGCCGCAGGGCTGAGCGCACATCCTTGCGGGCGACCGCCTCGAACCACTCGGCGCGGGTGGCGAGCCCCGAACTGAAGGGGGCCGAGCCATTGCCGTTGAACAGGCGGGCCCCATCCACCACCCAGCGGGGACGACAGATCCCGGCCTCGCGGGTGTCCGTCTCTAGCCAGATGTGCAGACCGTAGCCATCAGGCTGGCTGACCACCGCCAGGCCGTCATGGGGCTGGTTCCGTTGGAGGGGATAGAGGCGCCAGCTGGCCCGGCGATGGGCAGGCACGCAAGCGCTGAGGGCGAGCCCCAAAAGACCCGCCGCCACCAGCAGGCGTGCCGCGGCCAGAAAGGGTTGGGCACGGGGGCGCAAGGACAACGGCCAATGGGAGGGCCGATCCTGACTCACTCCCCAGCCTTTTCCCGTCGTCATTCCCACCGACACCTCGGCACGGCAAGGCCCTCACCGCCTCGGCCATGCTGCCCGTTGGTGAAGCACATGGAGCTGGAACGGGGCCGCCTCGAGGCGGTGGGATGGTGGCGCAGGAACAACCTGCCTCGATCGGTCACTCGATGAAATGGCTCCCGGGCCAAGCGCCTGACTGGGTTTAAGGTTGCCCGCATGCAGGTGCCCCCCTTCGACCTCACCGAGCAGCTCGAGCAACTCGGCGACGCCCTCGATGCCGCCGTGCTGCGCGTCCTGCGCAGCGGCCAGTACATCGGAGGGGCCACCACCAGCCAGTTCGAACAATCCTTTGCCGCGGCCACCGGCACCGCCCACGCCATCGGCTGCAACAGCGGCACCGACGCCCTGATGCTCGCCCTGCGGGGCCTGGGCATCGGCCCGGGAGACGAGGTGATCACCTGCTCCTTCAGCTTCTTCGCCACCGCCGAAGCGATCAGCGCCGTGGGAGCCACGCCGGTGTTCGTCGATGTGGAGGAACACTCCTATCTGATCAACCTGAATCAGGTCGAAGCGGCGATCACTCCGGCCACCCGAGCCGTCATACCGGTGCACCTGTTTGGTCGCCCCGTGGACATGGGGCGGCTGATGGACCTCGCCGCCGCCCAAGGCCTGTTGGTGATCGAGGACTGCGCCCAGGCCGCAGGGGCCAGCTGGGCAGGGCGGCCCGTGGGCAGCTGGGGCGATGCGGGCTGCTTCAGCTTCTTTCCCACCAAGAACCTCGGCGGCGCCGGAGACGGCGGAGCGGTGGTCTGTCACAACGACAACCTCGCCAAGAAGGTGCGGCAACTGGCGGTGCACGGCATGCCCCGCCGCTACCTGCACACCTCCCTGGGCTATAACAGCCGCCTCGATGCGCTCCAGGCGGCGGTACTCAGCGTCAAGCTGCCCCACCTGGAGCGCTGGGTGCGGCAGCGTCGCGACCTCGCCTCCCGGTACCACGGGGCTCTGGGGTCCATCACCGGCCTGCGGTTGCCGGAGGCGGCCCCCGAAGGCCACAGCTGGAATCAATTCGTCGTTCGGGTACCTGCCTGCCCCGGTGGGGCCTCTGGCTGTCAGATCAACTGCCAGCCCTCCGCCGACAGCGCCACGTTTGGCCTGCCCGAGGCCGCCTGCCGCGACGCCCTCAAGCAACGGCTCCAGGAGGCCGGCGTCACCACGATCATCTATTACCCGATTCCCATCCACCTTCAGCCGGCCTATGCCGACCTGGGCTATCGGCCCGGCTCCATGCCGATCACGGAACGGCTCTGCGCCGAAGTGCTCAGCCTGCCGATCTTCCCGGAGCTCAGTGATGCTCAACAGGCTCAGGTGATCACCGTGCTCACACAGTTGGTCGGCTCGACTGAGCAGGCCAGGGTTCTGGTGGGCTGAAGCCCATCCACCCGGGAGGGGATCACTCCTTCGGCAAGCTGGCGTAGAGGGCTTTGAAAAGAGCCTGCTGCTGCCGGTGGTCCACGATCGCTGCCGGGTAGCCCCGCCGCTCCATTGGCGCGATCGAGCCGCTGATCAGATCAGAAGTGGCCACATGGCGCAGCTCCGGCAGCCAGGTGCGGATGTAGGTGGCCTCAGGGTCGAACTTGGCCGCCTGGGAGGCGGGGTTAAAGATGCGCAGGGGGCGGGGGTCCATGCCACTGCTGGCGCTCCACTGCCAACCGCCGTTGTTGGCCGAAAGATCCCCATCCACCAGGCGGGCCATGAAGGCGGCCTCGCCCCAGCGCCAGTCGCAGACCAGATCCTTGACCAGGAAAGAGGCCACGATCATGCGGCAGCGGTTGTGCATCCAGCCGCTGCCGTTGAGCTGGCGCATGGCGGCATCCACGATCGGCACCCCCGTGAGCCCCTCGCACCAGGCCTCGTAGCGGCCCTGATGGTTCTCCCAAGGGAACGAGCGCCAGCGGGCCCGGAAGGGGCCCTGCGCCAGCTCCGGAAAATGGAACAGGGCCTGCTGATAGAACTCGCGCCAGGCCAGTTCCTGCTCCCACACCGTGATCGACTGCAGGGCCTCCACGCCCCGCCCCATGGCCTCGGCGATGGCGCGGGCCTCCTGGGCCGCGGCCCAGGCCTGACGTGGGCTGAGGGTGCCGAAGGCCAGGGCGGCGCTGAGCCCTGAGGTGCCGCTCTCCGCCGGCAGGTTGCGGCCAATCTCGTAGGTCAGCAGGGGTGCGCCCTGACCCGCCCCGCCCCCGGCCAAACCCCGGTCGGCGAAGGCCTCCAACTGGTCCGTTGCCGCCGCCTCGCCTGGGCGGCAGGGGCAGAGGGGGGCGCCGGCGAAGGCCGGCCCCAGCTCGTTCGCCTCAGGCACGGCCTCCAGCAGCGGCAACCGGTCCCAGAGGGTCCGCCTGTCCGCCGGAAGGGCATGGGGATCCAAGTCCAGCAGGTTGGCGGGGGCCGCCACCGGCTCCAGCCCGCCCAGGGCGGCGGAGAGGGCCAGCCCCTGCTTGTTCTCCACCTGACCGAGCCAGTTGCGGAGGAAAGGCCCATAGACCCGGTAGGGATCCCCAGATCCAGTGGCCAGGGCCTCAGGGGCCACCAGCAACTGGTCCCAATCCACGAGCACCCGCCGGCCGGCCGCCTGCAGGGCGGCCGCCACCCGCCGGTCGCGCTCGCGGGCCCGGGGCTCCACGTCGCGGTTCCAGGCCACCACCTCGGCGCCGAGGGCCTCCGCCAGCCGCGGCAACTCCCGCTCCGGTTCGCCCTGCAGCAACAGCAGCCGGCTTCCGGCGGCCCGCCAACGGTCCGCCAGTTCCTTCAGGCTCTCGGCCAGAAACCAGAGGCGCGCCGGTGCCGGATTGGCCTCCAGCAGGGCCGGGTCGAGCACGAACACCCCCGTCAGCGCCGGCGTGGCCGTTGCAGCAGCAGCAAGGCCAAGGTTGTCACCTAGGCGCAGGTCACGTCGATGCCAGAACAGCCAGCGGGGAGGGGCCATGGGGATCTCTTGAAAGGGAGTTGGGCCGGCTCAGATGCCGAGCAACTGTTTGGCCCGCAGCCAGGCCGTCACGCTCTTGCCATCGAGGTACTCGTCGCCGCTGGCCAGGGCCGCGTCCAGCTCGGCCGGCTCCAGCAGCAGCACCTCCAGATCCTCGTCGTCGTCACCGGAGGGTGGTTCCGCCAGGGTGGTGAGCTCCCGGGCCAAGAAGAGGTGGATCACCTCGTCGGAGTAACCGGGGCAGGGAAGCATGACGCCGAGGGGATCCCAGCGCTCGGCGCTGTACCCCGCCTCCTCCTGCAACTCTCGCCTCATGGTGCTGAGGGGATCCTCTCCGGGATCAAGGGTGCCGGCGGGAAACTCCAACAGGCGGGCGGCCACGGCGAAGCGGTACTGGCGCAGCACCACGACGCGGCCATCGTCCAGAATCGGCACCGCCAGGGAAGCGCCCGGGTGGCGAATGATGCCGAAGGTGCCCTCCACCCCCAAGGGCAGCCGCACCCGGTTGATCTCAAAGCGCAGCTTGCGGGCGTCGAGCGTGGCCGTGGTCTCCAGATGGCGCGCGGGCTCTGGGGCGGGCAGGGGCGCCATGGATGGGGAACGGCAGTCCCCAGTGTGACTGCCCGCCACGGACCCCCGCGAAAGGTCTCCCCCTCACTCGGGCCAGCCGGGCTGGGGCGGCAGCCTCTGGGGCACCTCCGCGCCGGGGTGCGCCAGCAGCCTCTCGAGCAGGGGGAGGCAACCCAGCTCTGCCCCCGGAGGGACCAGCCCTGGGGCGATGGCCGCCAGGGGGGCAAGCACGAAACTGCGCTCCAGCAGCCGCGGGTGGGGCAACTCCAGCTCCGCCGTGCTGAGAACCTCCTGGCCGCACCAGAGCAGATCGAGATCAAGGCTTCGCGGCCCCCAGCGCTCGCGCCGGACCCGGCCGAAGCGGCGCTCCAGTTCCAGCAGACGCCCCAGCAGCTCCCGGGGGGACGGCAGCGGCAGCCAAGGATCGGCCACCAGCAAGGCGGCATTGAGGTAGGGGGGCTGGCCGGGGGGGCCACCCACGGG
>JBAXME010000082.1:0-7719 GCA_037134455.1 Synechococcaceae cyanobacterium ELA445
TGCTGGTGCTGGGGGGCCTGGGGTCGCCATCGGGGGCCTGGGGGCTGCTGGCGCTCAGCGGCGTCATGGGCATCGCCCTGGGAGACAGTCTGTTTTTTGCTGCCCTACGGCGTCTGGGCACCCGCCGCACCCTGACCATCGACGCCGGTGGGCCGGCGGTGACTGCCCTGGCTGGCGCTGCCTTCCTGGGGGAAGGGCTCGCCGGCAGCCAGTGGCTCGGTATCGCCCTGATCAGCGGGGCCGTGCTGGTGGTGGTGCGCCGCCAGCCAGTGGTGGAGGCTGGGCACGCCGCCGTCGACCAGGGGTTGGGGGTGCTGTATGCCCTCGGGGCCCTGGCCTGCGGCAGCAGCGGTGCCCTGCTGGCCCGTTCGGCCCTCAGGGAGGAGGGGTTGTCGCCGCTGCAGGCCGCCACCATTCGGCTGGCCTGCGCAGCCGTGGTGATGCTGCCCCTCCTGCGGGGGCTGAACTGGCCGCCGCCGCTTCCCCAGCCCGCGAAGCTGCGCTGGCCCCGGGTGCTGGTGGCCACCGTGTTGGGCACCAGCGTCGGCATCGTGTTGCAGCAGGCCGCCTTGCAGCGGCTGCCGGGGGGGGTGGCGGTGGCCCTGATGGCCACGGCGCCGGTGATGGCTCTGCCCTTGGCCCGTCTGGAGGGGGATCGGCCCGGCGGCTGGGGGCTCACAGCCGCCCTGATGGCCTTAGCCGGGGTCGGGCTCAGCCTGGGCCTGGGCCCGGGTGATCAACTGAGGTAGATCCAGGGCCAGGGGGTCACAGCCCAGCTCCGCCGCCAGGGACTCCAGCTGGGCCGCCCCGTTCTGGAGCTGAACCAGGAGGACGGGGCCAAAGCCCGGATCGCCCTGGATCTGGGGCTGATCGGCCATCCAGGCTTCGATGGCCGTAATGGGTGGAACGGGGCCTGAGCGCCCCCCGGCGATTTGCTGCAGGCAGCGCAGGCAATGGGCGAGCAGACGCAGGTGGTGGCGCTCAAGGGCCGGCAAAGGGGGGCTCTCGATCAGCTGCAGGTCGCCCGGACCCAAGGGTCCGGGGGGGGCCTCGCCAGGGTTCACGCCGCCGGAGCTCCGTTGGGGTGGGGCTCCAGCCGGAAGCCGCAGGAGTGGCCACCCTCGAGACGCCAGTGCACCCGTTCCACCTGGCAATCGGGAAAGGTGTGGCGAATGAGGGCCAGTTCCTGTTCGCAGACGACGGGGAACTGCTCGGCGATCCGGGAAATCGAGCAGTGGAATTCGCTCATCAACCAGCCGGGCCCATTGGGATCCGGGCGACATTCCGCCACATATCCCTCCCGCCGCCTCAGTTCCACCAGGCGCTCCACTCGCTCGCCGAGATTGCCCGTGCCGATCTGGCCGAGGTAGTGATGGGCCTTTTCCTCTGCCTGCTGATCCAGCAATTCATGCACCGTTCCCTCCGGCAGGCTGGAGGCGATGGAGTCGAGCAGGCCGAGGGCGAATTGCTCGCTGCCATCGGGGAAACGATCGTGGCCACGCTCGGTGAGACGCCAGTGGTTGCTGGGCCGGCCGGGGCCCTCCGTCGAGGGACTGGCCTCCACCAGGCCATCTTCTTCGAGGCTGCGCAGGTGACGGCGCATGACCTGAACCGAGACCTCCAGTTGCTCGGCCAGTTGGGCAGCCGTGGCTTCCTCCTGGCGGAGGAGCAGGGAGAGGACCACCTCGCGGGTGGGGGCCTGGGTTGTGGAGCTCATGGGATCTGGCGCGGTCCCGCCGGCGAGCGGTCCACCCACCAACCTTGCCACGGGTCGCAAGGATTTGTGGGTTCCCAGGCCTCTCAAAGGGGCAAGGGCCACAATGGCGCCACCGCTGCGGTTGGCCGGTTCAGTGCCCTAGGCTCGGCGCTAACGAAACCTCTGGGTTTCGTAATTGGCCTCCGGTCCCTTCCCAGGTCGCAGGTCCAATGGAGGGTAACGCCGTTGCCCCGCCGCCTTCTGTCCGTGGTGTCGTTTCAGATTCGCAGAAACCATGTCCGACGCTCCCTCTCCCCCATCGGTGCCCACCTCCGAGAGTCTTGAGGTGATCCGTAAGTTTGCTGAGACCTACGCCCAGCGCTCCGGCACCTATTTCTGCAGCGATCTGGGCGTGACGGCGGTGGTGCTCGAGGGGCTGGCCCGCCACAAGGACCAGCTCGGCGGCGCCCTCTGCCCCTGCCGCCACTACGAGGACAAGGAGGCTGAGGTGTCCCAGGCCTTCTGGAACTGCCCCTGCGTGCCGATGCGGGAGCGCAAGGAGTGCCACTGCATGCTGTTCCTCACCGAGGACAACCCCTTCCGGGGCGAGAGTCAGACCATCAGCACCGAAGAAATCCTTACCCACACCACGGTTGCCCCCCCGCAAGGCTGAGGAGCCCCCGAACGCCATGACCCCAGCCGCCTCCCAAACCGCCTCCCAGGCCGCTTCCGTCGGGGATCTGGTGAGTCAGCCGTACAAGTACGGCTTTGTCACCGACATCGAGACCGACAAGATCGCTAAGGGGCTCAGCGAGGACGTGGTGCGCTGGATCTCTGCCAAGAAGGAGGAGCCTGCCTTTCTGCTTGATTTCCGCCTGCGTGCCTACCGCCAGTGGCTGCGCATGGAGGAACCCGATTGGGCCAGCATTGGCTATCCCGGTATCGACTACCAGGACCTCATTTACTATGCGGCCCCCAAACAGCAGAACAAGAAAGCCAGCCTCGACGAGGTGGATCCAAAGCTGCTGGAGACCTTCGACAAACTGGGCATCCCCCTGAGCGAGCAGAAGCGCCTCTCCAACGTGGCCGTTGATGCGGTCTTCGACAGCGTCTCGATTGCCACCACCTACAAGGAAAAGCTGGCGGAGCACGGGGTGATTTTCGGATCCATCAGTGAGGCGGTGAAGGAGCATCCCGAACTGATTGAGAAGTATCTGGGCACGGTGGTGCCCGGCAATGACAACTACTTCGCAGCTCTCAACTCCGCTGTGTTCAGCGATGGCTCCTTCGTGTTCATTCCGAAGGGGGTGGTGTGCCCGATGGAGCTCTCCACCTATTTCCGCATCAACTCCGGCGACACCGGCCAGTTTGAGCGCACCTTGATCGTGGCTGAAGAGGGCGCTTCGGTGAGCTATCTGGAGGGCTGCACGGCCCCCATGTTTGACACGAACCAACTGCACGCGGCGGTGGTGGAGTTGGTGGCCCTCGACGATGCTTCGATCAAGTACTCCACCGTCCAGAACTGGTATGCCGGTGATGAGAACGGCAAGGGGGGCATCTATAACTTCGTGACCAAGCGGGGTCAGTGCCGGGGCGACCGCAGCCACATCAGCTGGACCCAGGTGGAGACTGGCTCAGCCATCACTTGGAAGTATCCGAGCTGTGTGTTGCAGGGGGCCGATTCGGTGGGTGAGTTCTATTCGGTGGCCCTCACCAACCACCGGCAACAGGCGGATACGGGCACCAAGATGATTCATGTGGGGCCCCGCACCCGCTCCACGATCGTGAGCAAGGGGATCAGTGCCGGCCACTCCTCCAATAGTTACAGGGGCCTGGTGCAGATGGGGCCGAAGGCCGTGGGGGGGCGCAACTTCAGCCAGTGCGATTCGATGCTGATCGGCGACCAAGCCGCCGCCAACACTTACCCCTACATCCGCTCCCAGCAACCAGACGCTGCCATTGAGCATGAGGCCAGCACCTGTCGCATCTCCCAAGACCAGCTCTTCTATCTGCAAAGCCGTGGCATCGGCTTTGAGCAGGCGGTTTCGATGATGGTGAGTGGCTTCTGCCGCGACGTCTTTAACCAGTTGCCGATGGAGTTCGCCGCCGAGGCGGACAAATTGCTGGCCCTCAAGCTGGAGGGCTCCGTCGGCTGAGCCGGGTGACGGCCTGAACCTGCGCCGTTCCCCTCTCCGCTTTTTGCTCTCCCTTTTTCAACCGGCCTGTCCCGTCTCCCGCCTTCTTCTCGCCTCGTCCCTTTCCCTGTCCCCGTGATCCGTCCAGACGCCGAACTCCTGCTCCAGATCGTCGACCTCCATGCCCGGGTGGAGGACCAGCCGATCCTCAAGGGCGTGAACCTGGAGATTCGCTCCGGCGAAATCCATGCGGTGATGGGGCGCAACGGCAGCGGCAAGAGCACCCTCTCCAAGGTGCTGGCCGGCCATCCCTCCTACCGGGTCACCGGCGGCACGGTGCACTTTCGCGGTGAGAATCTGCTGGATCTCGACCCCGAGCAGCGCGCCCGCATCGGTGTTTTCCTTGGCTTCCAGTACCCCGTGGAGATCCCCGGGGTGAGCAATCTGGAGTTCCTGCGGGTGGCCACCAACGCCCGCCGGCTCGAGCGGGGCGAGGAGGAGCTGGATACCTTCGCCTTCGAGGACCTGGTGACTGAGCGCCTCAAGGTGGTGCAGATGGATCCGGCCTTCCTGGAGCGCTCCGTGAATGAGGGCTTTTCCGGTGGGGAGAAAAAGCGCAACGAGATTCTGCAGATGGCCCTGCTGGAGCCGGTGGTGGCGATCCTCGATGAAACCGACTCCGGCCTCGACATCGACGCCCTGCGCATCGTGGCTGGTGGCGTCAACCACCTGGCTTCCGCCGATAACGCCACCCTGCTGATCACCCACTACCAGCGCCTGCTGGATGTGATCACGCCCGACTTCGTGCACGTGATGGCGGCGGGGCGCATCCTGCGCACCGGCGGCAAGGAGTTGGCCCTTGAACTGGAGGAGCGCGGCTACGACTGGGTCGATGCGGAGCTCGCTGCCATCGAGGGGGCCGAGGCCCCACGCACCCCCATGGAGGTGGCCTGACCATGGCCCTGGCTTCTGAAACCAATGCCCCGGTGGTCTCCCCCGTGGCGGCCTGGAGTGAGCGGTTGCTGGGCCAGCTGCCGGAACCGTCGGGTGATCTGGCCGCGGTGCAACGGCGGGGGCGCTCTGCCCTTGAGCTGCTGCCCTTGCCCCGGCGGCACCAGGAGGACTGGCGTTTCACCGATCTCTCCGCCCTCACGGCCCTGACCCCCAGCTGGAGCGAAACCTCTGGCGAAGTGCCTGCCGACCTGCCTGCTGTGGCCGCAGGCACCCTGCGCCTCTGGCTTGATGGCCGCGGCGATCCCCTGGCGGGGGTGGCGTTGCCGCCGGGCCTGGCGCCCCTGAGCTCTGCCGAACTGGGCCAGGCCCTGGGCCACACCCTGGCGGCCGTGGGCTGCGAACACCACTGGCCGGTGGAGTTCAACCATGCCACCGCTGGCCGTTGCCTTGCCTTGCGGGTCTCCGGGCGCGAGACGATCCGCCTGGAGCTGGTGAGCGCCGCCTCGGGTAGGGAGGCGGTGTTGCCCCTGCGCCTGCTGCTGCTGGTGGAGGAGAAGGCGGAACTGGAGTTGACCCAGGTGCTGCTGGGCTCCGGCGCCAGCCTCACCAGCGTGGTGCTGGAGGCCCACCTGGGGCGCAAGGCACGGCTTCACCACGGTCTGGTGGCCCTCGGGGAGGCCCCGGCCTGCCTGCTGGCCCATCTCGCCGTGGAGCAGGAGCCCGAAAGCCGCTATCAGCTCACCTCCGCCTCCCGGGGCTGGGCCCTCTCCAGGCTGGAGCCGCGCATCAGCCAGGTGAGTGGTGCCGCCCACACCCAGCTCGAGGGCCTGCAGCTGGCCCAGGAGCACCAGGTGGCCGACACCCACACGTGGATGCGGTTCGATGGCCCCGATGGCACGCTCGACCAGCTGCACAAGGCCATCGCCGATGGTCATGGCCGCAGTGTGTTCAATGGTGCCGTGCGGGTGCCCCGGGCTGCCCAGCGCACCAACGCCGCCCAGCTGAGCCGCAACCTGCTGCTCTCCAACCTGGCGCGCATTGACACCAAGCCGGAGCTGGAGATCGTCGCCGACGACGTGCGCTGTGCCCACGGGGCCACCGTGAGCCGCCTGCAGCTTGACGAGCTGTTTTATCTCCAGAGTCGGGGCATCGGCGCCGACCTGGCGGCCCGGCTGCTCAAGCGGGGCTTCTGCGCCGAGGTGCTGCAGGCCCTGCCGGCGGCGGCTTCCGTTTGGCGTCCGCTGGATCGCCTGCTGCAGGAGGGCTCCCCCCTGCTCGCCCCGGAGCAACGGCCATGACCACCCTTTCCCCCCCATGCCAGAGCGCGGTGGTGGAGCCGGCTGAGAACCTGGCCCTGCTCACCCGGCCCGATTTCCCCCTGCTGGCCCAGGTGGCCTGCCTGGGCCAGCCCCTGATCTACCTCGACTACGCCGCCACTAGCCAGAAGCCACGCCAGGTGCTGGATGTGCTGGCCCATTACTACGGCCATGACAACGCCAACGTGCACCGGGGCGCCCACCAGCTGAGCGCTCGCGCTACCGAAGCTTTCGAAGCGGCCCGCGCCAAAACCGCCGCCTTCATCGGGGCCGCCAGCGCCAACGAGATCGTCTTCACCCGCAACGCCAGCGAGGCCATCAACCTGGTGGCCCGCAGCTGGGGTGACGCCAATGTGGGCCCCGGCGATGAAATCCTGCTGTCGGTGATGGAGCACCACAGCAACCTGGTGCCCTGGCAGTTGCTGGCGGCCCGCACCGGCGCCGTGCTGCGCCATGTGGGCCTCACCCCTACCGGTGAGCTGGATCTCGACGACCTCAAGGTCCAGCTCAACGAACGCACCAAGTTGGTGAGCCTGGTGCAGGTGAGCAACACCCTGGGCTGCCTCAACCCGATCGCCGAGATCGCCCGCCTGGCCCATGCCGTTGGTGCGCTGCTGCTGGTGGATGCCTGCCAGAGCCTGCCCCACCTGCCGTTGAACGTGGCTGTGCTCGATGCCGATTTTTTGGTGGGCTCCTCCCACAAGCTCTGCGGCCCCACGGGCATGGGCTTCCTCTGGGGGCGTGAAGCCCTGCTGGAGGCGATGCCGCCCTTTCTGGGGGGCGGCGAGATGATTGAGGAGGTGCACCTGGGTTCCAGCACCTGGGCCGGCCTGCCCCACAAGTTCGAAGCGGGCACCCCCGCCATCGGCGAGGCGATCGGCATGGGGGCCGCCCTCGACTACCTCAGCGGACTGGGCCTGGGGCGAATCCACGCCTGGGAACAGCAGCTCACCCGCCAGCTGTTCGCCCGGCTTGGGGCTATCGAAGGAGTGCGCATTCTCGGTCCCACCCCCGACCAGCAGAGCGATCGTGGCGCCCTGGCGGCCTTCACGGTGGAGGGTCTCCATGCCAACGACATCGCCGCTTTGCTGGATTCAGCCGGCATCTGTATCCGCAGCGGCCACCACTGCACCCAGCCCCTGCACCGCCACTACGGGATCAGCGGTTCGGCCCGGGCCAGCCTGGGGTTCACCACCACCCCCGAGGAAATCGACCGTTTTGCCGAGGAGCTCCAGGGGACCATCGGGTTTCTGCGCGAGCACGCCTGAAGGGCGCCTCAGGCCATGGAGTGGAGCCCGATCGCATTGCCTTCCGTGTCCACCAGGATCGAGATGAAGCCAAAGGGGCCGATCGACATCTTGGGCTGCTTCACACTGCCGCCAGCGGCCACGGCCCGTCCTTCCTCGCTGATGCAGTCCGCGCTGCTGAAGTAGGCCAGGGTGCCATTGCCACCTGAGGGCACACCTGGCATGTGCACCAGCGCGCCGCCGGCGCCCCACTGGCTGGGGTCGGAGGGGAAGGCCCACATGGGGACCTGGCTCTCCAACTTCTCGAGCTGGAAGCCAAACACCGCCTCGTAGAAGGCCTTGGCCCGCTCCAGATCCTGGACGTAGATCTC
>JBAXME010000083.1:0-7581 GCA_037134455.1 Synechococcaceae cyanobacterium ELA445
AGCGGGTGTTCCTCAATCCGCTGCCGGCCTTCAAGTATTTCCCCAGCCAGGAGTATCTCGATCTGCCCAACAGCTACGCCGGCGACCAATCAAAGCTGCGCATCTGGCGCGGCGGCGAGAAGGCCCACCCGGAGTTGTTGGAGTTCATGGCCAAGGGGGAAGCCGGCGCGATGCCGAAGCTGTTGCATCACCTCTGGCATGACCGCATCAACATGGAGTTTGCCGAGGCCTGCATGCAGGCCATGCTCTGGCACCAAGGCATGGGCGGCCGCTTCTATGACTACCTGGAAAGCGACGCCTACCGGGCCAACGCGGATCGGGCGATCAAGGCCTATTTCCGCGGCAACCCGTTGATGCTGGGTCTGTACAAACTGTTTCCTGAGATGTTCATGGAGCAGGTGAAGCAGATGAGCTATTACGCCAACCTCGGCCTGTTCTGGGAGGTGATGGCGCCGGTGTTCTTCGAGATGAGCGACATTTACGACGAAGGCGGTTTCAAGGGCGTGCCCGATGCGATGGACTTCCTGGTGAATGGCATTTTCGCCGTCGCTGGCCGGCCGATCTACCACCACGTCTATGTGGGCGATGAGTGCATTGAGGTGATTCCCAAATCCGAAGGTTTCACCTGGCTCTACGAGGCGGCGTTGCCCTATGTGGAGGCGGTGTTCTACCGCACAGCTCCCTTCCGTGGCACCAAGAGCTACAACGCCCAGGCAGGCCAGGTGCCCGCCGCCCAGGCCGACTTCCACTACGGCATTCTCTATGCCGATGTCTATCCGGTTGGCTCCGCGGGGATTCCACCCACCCTGCTGATGCAGGACATGCTGCATTTTCTGCCCCCGTATCTGGTGGATCTCTACCGCCAGCACAAGCGCGGCGCCGAGGATGAGCTGATCCAGCTGGGCATCACCTTCCAGCGCTCCATGTACAACGTCACCTCGGCGGTGATCCAGGCCCTCCGTTGCGCGCTCCTCTATCCGCTCGACGACACCGATCCCGAACACCTGCTGGCCAACCGCCGCTTCTTTGAGGCCCAGATGGATCGCTTCCTGCGCCCTGAGGCCCGCCTGGGCGCGATCCAGACCCAGGACTACCGCTAGGAATACCCCATGGCCAACATCATCGAAACCGCCAAGGGTGCCGGCTGCTTTGCCACCCTCCTCACCGCCGTGGAGGTGGCGGGTCTCACCGCAGCCCTGGAGAGCCCCGGTCCGTTCACCGTCTTCGCTCCCGTCGACGATGCCTTCGCCGCCCTGCCTCCCGGAACGGTGCAGACCCTGGTGGACAACGTGCCCCAGCTGGCCCGCATCCTCAAGTTCCACGTGCTCTCCGGTGCCTACACCCGCGAGCAGCTGATCGACCAGCCGGAATGGGAGAGCCTGGAGGGCGCTCCCGTGCCCATTCGGCGCGCCGACCCGTTCGAGGTGAAAAACGCCACCGTCGTGTCCGCCGACATCGTTTGCGACAACGGCATCGTGCACGTGATCGATCGGGTGATCCTGCCGGGATGAGTGCCCGAGTTGTTCGGCAACCGGACCGGCGTCGAAGAAGGCGGCGAATCGGACAACGACGGTTGCCGAAGGATCCCCTGCGCCTGCTCCTCTGGCGCACGAAACGGCTGCTGCTCTGGCTATGGCGGCAGGAGGGCAGCCCCGGTCAGCGCACGAGGGGGCTGGCGGCTGGGGTGTTCATTGGTTGTTTCCCCTTTTTCGGCCTCCAGACCGTCCTCGGTATCGCCTTGGCCAGCCTGGTGCGGGGCAACCACCTGCTGGCGGCGGCAGGCACCTGGATCAGCAACCCCTTCACCTCCTTACCCCTTTATTACCTCAACTACCACGTGGGCTCGGTGTTGCTCGGGCCCGGTCCCGGCTGGCCCGGTGCCGACCTGCTTTCCCATCCCGATCCGGTCTCCCTGGGCTGGTCATTCACCATCCGGTTAGCCCTTGGCTCGACGGTGGTCGGGGTGATCTGTGCCCTGGTCTGCGGTTCCCTGTTCTGGCAGTGGTTGTTGCATCAGGAGCGGTCTCGGCCTTTCGACCCGCCGCTCTGAAGTTGCCTGCAACAGGGGTTTTCCCCACTTCTTTTCCCACCACGTTTGCGTCTCGATGACCTACGTCTGGAGCCTGCTGGAGATTGTGATCAGCATCGCCCTGTTGTTCGCCGGGGCGGAGGTGTTTGTGGCGGGTTCCGTAGCCCTTCGCTCCTCTTCGGTATCCCCCAACTGGTGATCGGCCTCACGGTTGTGGCCCTGGGCACCAGCACTCCCGAGCTGTTCGTGAGCCTGCTCTCCACCCTCCAGGGCGGGGATGACCTGGCGGTGAGCAACGTGGTGGGCAGCAACATCTTCAACGTGTTGGTGGTGCTCGGCGCCAGTGCTTTGGTGGTGCCCCTGCGGGTACGTAGTCGCCTGGTGCGCCGCGATGTGCCCCTGCTGCTGGGAACCGTGATCAATTTGATCTGGGAGGTCCGCACCGCCAGCGAGGAATCCGATGCGGTGCTTCCCGAAGAGGAAGGGGAGGACCAGGGCCGCTCCACCACACCGGTGGCCGTGGCGAAGCTCGCCCTCGGATTGGTGTTGTTGGTGGTGGGTTCCCAATTGCTGGTGAAGGGGGCCACCGCCGTGGCCCTCACCCTGGGGGTGAGCCAGACCGTGATCGGCCTGACGATTGTGGCGGCGGGCACCTCCATGCCCGAACTGGTCACCTCCCTGGTGTCGGCCTACCGGGGCAAAGCGGACCTGGCCATCGGCAATGTGGTGGGCAGCAACCTGCTCAACCAGCTGGTGATCCTGGGGCTATGCGCCACGGTGTCCGGCAGCCGAGGGCTGGCGGTGGATCCGGTGATGGTCAGCCGTGATCTGCCGATCATGGTGGTCACGACCCTGGCCTGCTTGCCGATCTTCTGGACCGGCGGCGTGATCAGCCGCGCCGAGGGGTTCCTGTTGGTGGCCCTCTATGGCTTCTACCTGGCGGAGCAGATCCTGCTGGCCTCCATGCCCACCCTGGTGGATGAGTACCGGCTCCTGGTGCTGGTGGGGGTTCTTCCAGCGGTGCTGGTGTTCCTGGCTTGGGGGGTGCTGCGTTGGCGGCGTCAGCGGTCCCTGTCCACATCTTCTGTCACATGATCCCGAAGAGAACCTGGTCCCTTCTCCCCTGAGCTGCCGACTTCGCTTTAGGGGTGGTGGAAGTTTCCACCAGGGATGGTCACGCCGATGGGTGTCTCGACGGCTCAGTTGACGCAACCCGAGATGCTCCAGGAGAGCGGCCAGCGGGAAGTGTTCTGCGGCCTCACCTCCATTGTCTGGCTGCACCGCCGCATGCCCGACGCCTTCTTCCTGGTGGTGGGCTCCCGCACCTGTGCCCACCTGGTCCAGTCCGCCGCCGGCGTGATGATCTTCGCCGAGCCCCGTTTTGGCACGGCGATCCTGGGTGAGCGCGACCTGGCGGGCCTGGCGGATGCCAACGAGGAACTCGACCGTCTGGTGAAGGATCTCCTGGAACGCCGGCCCGAGATTCGCACTCTCTTCCTGGTGGGCTCCTGCCCCAGTGAGGTGATCAAGCTGGATCTGGCCAAGGCCGCCGAACGACTCTCCGCCCAGTTGCTGGGCCGGGTGCGGGTGTTGAACTACTCCGGCAGCGGCATCGAGACCACCTTCACCCAGGGGGAAGACAACGCCCTGCTGGCGATGTTGCCCCTGATGGGCAGCAGCGATGAGGAGCAGCTGCTCATCGTCGGCACCCTGGCCGATGCGGTGGAAGATCGCTTCCGCCTCCTCTTCGAGCGGATGGGCATTCCCTCGGTCCGCAGCCTGCCGCCGAGGCGTTCCACCGATCTGCCATCCGTGGGCAAGGGAACCCGGGTGCTGCTGGCCCAGCCCTTCTTGAGCGCCACGGCCAGGGCCCTGCAGCGCCGGGGAGCCACCCTGGTGCAGGCGCCCTATCCCTTCGGCGTCGAGGGCAGCCGGGACTGGATGGCGGAGGCCGCCAAGGCCTTCGGGGTGCCTTCAGCACGGGTTGCCGAGGTGCTTGATCCCTTGGTGGAGCGGGGCCGCGTGGCCCTCGAGCCCCATCGGCAGGTGCTGGCAGGCAAGCGATTGTTCCTGCTGCCTGACTCCCAGATGGAGATTCCCCTGGCCCGCTTCCTCAGTCGCGAATGCGGCATGGAGCTGGTGGAGGTGGGTACCCCCTACCTCGACCGCCTGCTGATGGCCGCCGATCTAGCCCTGCTTCCCGCCGGCACCCAACTCAGCGAGGGGCAGGACGTGGATCGGCAATTGGAGCGGGTACGGGCCGAGCGTCCCGATCTGGTCCTTTGCGGCCTGGGGCTGGCCAACCCCCTTGAGGCCGAAGGCATCGCCACCAAGTGGTCGATTGAACTGGTGTTCAGCCCGATCCACGGCTGCGACCAGGCCGGTGACCTGGCCGAACTCTTCGCCCGCCCCCTGCGGCGCCGCGCCCTTCTGCAGCTCTCCTGACGCACCCATGGAACTCACCCTCTGGACCTATGAAGGCCCCCCCCACGTGGGCGCCATGCGCATCGCCACCTCCATGGAGGGGGTGCATTACGTGCTCCACGCGCCCCAGGGCGACACCTATGCGGATCTGCTGTTCACGATGATCGAGCGGCGGGGAAGGCGGCCCCCCGTCACCTACACCACCTTCCAGGCCCGCGACCTGGGTGGCGACACCGCCGAGCTGGTGCAACGCTCGATCAGGGACGCGGTGGTTCGTTTCCGCCCGGAGGCCCTCTTGGTGGGGGAGAGCTGTACCGCTGAGTTGATCCAGGACCAGCCCGGCGCCCTGGCCGCCGGCATGGACCTGGGCGTGCCGATGGTGAATCTGGAATTGCCGGCGTACTCCAAGAAGGAGAACTGGGGGGCGGCCGAGACCTTCTACCAGTTGGTGCGCACCCTGCTGAAGAACCAGCTGCCACCGCCGGGAACCCCCAAACCCTCCCCCTCCCGCTGGCGTGGGGAGGGTCGCCGGCCCCGGGTCAACCTGCTGGGGCCCAGCCTGCTGGGCTTCCGCTGCCGCGACGATGTGCTGGAGATCACGCGCCTGTTGGGGGAGCACGGCATCGACGTGTCCGTGGTGGCGCCGCTAGGGGCCAGGCCCGCCGATCTGCTTCGCCTTCCCACCGCCGATGCCAACGTTTGCCTCTATCCGGAGGTGGCGGGGCCCGTCTGCAGCTGGCTGGAGCGCAGTTTCGGGTTGCCGGTGGTGCGCACGGTGCCGATCGGCATTGGGGCCACCGCCGACTTCCTGCGGGAACTGCATACCGTTCTCGACCTGGAACTGCCGCTGGACTTGCGGGCTGCCGAGGGCCAGCCCAGTGAGGCCGAACGGCGCTCCCGCCTGCCCTGGTACTCCCGCTCGGTCGATTCCACCTACCTCACCGGAAAGCGGGTGTTCATCTTTGCCGATGCCACCCATGCCATCGCCGCTGCCCGGATTGCGTCCCAGGAACTCGGTTTCCAGGTGGTGGGTCTGGGCAGCTACAGCCGCGAGCAGGCCCGTGAGGTGCGGGCCGCCGCTGCCGAACTCGGCCTGGAGGCCCTGATTACCGATGACTACCTGGTGGTGGAGAAGGCCATGGGTGAGGCGGCGGCCGAGTTGGTGCTCGGCACCCAGATGGAACGCCACAGCGCCAAGCGGCTGGGACTGCCTTGCGCGGTGATCAGCTCTCCGCTGCACGTTCAGGATGTGCCGGCCCGCTACTCCCCCCAAATGGGCTGGGAGGGTGCCAATGTGATCTTCGATGCCTGGGTGCACCCGTTGATGATGGGGCTGGAGGAGCATCTGATCGGGATGTTCCGGCACGACTTCGAGTTCGTCGACGGCCACCGCAGCCACCTGGGCGACGGTGCCCCCTCCAAGACGGTGTTGGTCGATCAGGCCATCGCCACGGCCCACCCTGTTCCAGTGCCAGCGCCGGTGCCTGGCGAGCCCAGTTGGACCCCGGACGGGGAGGCGGAGTTGTCAAAGATTCCATTCTTCGTGCGAGGTAAGGTGCGCAACAACACCGAAGCCTTCGCAAGGGAGCGTGGGGTCGCGTTGATCGATGCCGAAACCCTTTACGACGCCAAAGCTCACTTCAGTCGCTGATCCGTGAGGTACCGCCGATGTTTCGGTTTGCGTGTTCCGCTTACAGCCTGGATCTGGCTTGATCAGGCTGTTCCCTAACGAGTGATCTGCCGTCTTCCGGCCTTATTTCCCCATTCGTCACCCCATGACTTCCACACTCACTCCCCCTGCCAGCACGGGCCCCCTCAACCCCCGTGAAGACGGGGAAGGCAGCCTGCAGGTCCATCAGGAGGCCGGCATGGCCATCGGGGAAGGTGCCCTGGTGATCGCGGTTTATGGCAAGGGTGGCATTGGTAAATCCACCACTTCGTCGAATCTTTCCGCCGCCTTCTCGAAGCTCGGCAAACGGGTGCTGCAGATCGGCTGCGATCCCAAGCACGATTCCACGTTCACCCTCACCAAAAAGATGGTGCCCACGGTGATCGATATCCTCGAAACTGTGAATTTCCACACCGAGGAGCTGCGCCCTGAAGATTTCGTCTTTGAGGGCTTTAATGGAGTCATGTGCGTGGAGTCAGGCGGCCCTCCGGCCGGCACCGGCTGCGGTGGCTACGTGACCGGGCAGACGGTGAAATTGCTCAAGGAACATCACCTGCTCGAAGACACCGACGTGGTGATTTTCGATGTGCTGGGCGATGTGGTTTGCGGTGGCTTTGCCGCTCCCCTGCAGCACGCCGATTACTGTCTGATTGTCACGGCCAACGACTTCGATTCGATCTTTGCCATGAATCGGATCATGCAGGCTATCAATGCCAAGGCCAAGAATTACAAGGTGCGCTTGGGCGGCGTGATTGCCAATCGCTCCGAGGAGACCGACGAGATTGACAAGTTCAATGCCCGTACTGGCCTTCGCACCATGGCCCACTTCAAGACCGTGGACGCGATTCGTAAATCGCGCCTCAAGAAGTGCACCATCTTTGAGATGGAGAGCAGCCCAGAGGTGGATGCCGTGCAGCAGGAATACCTCAACCTGGCCAGCAAGATGCTCAACGACGTGGAACCTCTCGAAGCCGAGTCGCTCAAGGATCGGGAGATCTTCGACCTCCTGGGCTTCGATTAAGCGGCGCTTGCGGCCGTAGTTCCGGAGTGCCTGGGCCTCAGCCCAGGCCCACCAGCTTGCGGGAGAGATCCCAGGTGCGCCTTGCCGTTTCCGGATCGCTCGCCTTGTTCGAGAGCTCCTGTTTGAACTGCTTGCCTCCCTGTTTCTGGCGGTTGCCCCAGCTCCAGTGGGCGCCTGAGACGGCGAAGTCTGGATCCGCCACCACCTGGGCGACCCGATCACCAGCCAGGGCCTGGGTTACGTAGCCCCCAGTGATGTTTTTCTGGAACCAGGGGAAGATCTTCTGGAACAGCGGTGGCGTATTGCGAAACAGGGGCGTGTCGGCGACACAGCCGGGGTAGAGGGAGGTGAACACGATGCCGGTGGAGTCGTGCAGGCGGCGGTGCAGCTCCTGGGTGGTGATCATGTTGCAGAGCTTGCTGTCCTTGTAGGCCTTGC
>JBAXME010000084.1:0-7518 GCA_037134455.1 Synechococcaceae cyanobacterium ELA445
CCGTGGGGGCTGGGCTGGCGCCGCCAAGGTCCAGGCGCCCGCCCCGGGAGAAGGCCACCGCGATCGCATCACAGCGGTCGTTGTCCGGATCGCCGCTGTGGCCCTTGACATGCTCAAAGGGGAGATCCGGCAGACGGGCCCGGTCCAGGGCCTCCCACAGATCACGATTGAGCACGGCGCCCCCCGAGGCGGTGCGCCAGCCCTTGCGCTTCCAACCCGCCATCCAGCGGCTGTAGCCGTCGATCAGGTAGCGACTGTCGGTGCGGATCGTCAGACGGGGATGGCGCGGCAACTCGGCCAGGGTTTCCAGCAGCGCCAGGGCCGCCGTCAGCTCCATGCGGTTGTTGGTGGTGGCGGCGTCTCGGCCGCCAAACTCCCGCACCGAGCCGTCCTCGAAGCGCAGCAAGGCACCCCAACCCCCGGGGCCAGGATTGCCGCTGCAGGCACCGTCGCAGGCGGCCGCCACCACCGGTCCCGCTTCAGACGACACTGGGCCCAGCCTGCAAAGTTCGGTAGAACGCGGTTCCGATGTCGACCTGGAGACTCCCTCGCATGCAGCGAACCTACCTCGCAGCCCTAGGGCCTGGGGGCGTGATGGCGACCGGTCTGGCGGTGGCCGCAGCACCACTGATCTCCCTGCCGTTCGCGCCCCTGCCCCTGCTCCCCTTGCCGGCGGCCCAGGCCGGAGTGCTGTTCGAGAGCCGAGGAGTAGAGGCCTCCCGCTTCGTGATCCTTGCCAAGCCGGTGGCCCGCAGCGATTGGAGCCTGCTGGTGCTGGAGCAGCTGCAACCCGCCCCCGCCTGCTGGCAGCAACGACCCGATGGGCTGATCGAAGCCTCCCTGACCCGGTTCGACTTCACGGGCATCTGCAGCCGTTACATCGACAGCAACGGCTACTCGCTTCGGATCGGCAACGTTGATCTGGCCAATCGCTACCGGCTCCAGCTGCGCCAGGTGGGCCGGGAACTGCAGTTGCTCGGTTCCTCCCCCGATACCCCCGGGGACCTGCTCCTGGGACGGGGCCCCGTGCCCAGGCGGGATCGGGACGGATTCGTGGCCATCAACCTGGAGCCCGACTGGCAACTGAGGCGCCGGGTCTACGGCGGCCAGAGCCTCAGCCACATCTATTTCGCCACCGACACCAACCTGGCCCAGCTGAATGGCCCCAGCCAGCCAACGCCGCCGCCCCGCAGCCCCTCTGGCAGCCAGCTCTACGGCAACCAGGGCTATGGGAGCGGGCCGATCGCGCTCAAGGTGATCCCGTTCCAGCCTTGAGGACAGTTGCCGCAGCGTCTCCCCATGGATCGACACCCCCAAACCAGCGAGATATGGTCTGGGCGTGTGAGGAGTGCGGAACGCCCTTCTGGGGTCGAAACGAGGAAAGACTCCCCGAAACGTTCCAATCTCAAAGCCCTGCCTTTGGTGGGGCTTTTTTTTGTCCGTCGTTGGGAGCGGAGGGGCCAGCACCATGGCGGAGGGAAGAACGAAGGGCCGTGCCCGAGCCGCCCTTCTCTGGATGGATGGATCGACCGCCGCCGATGGCTCGCTCCCCGCGTCCCCGTGGTGGGGCCATAAAAAACCGGCCCCAGGGGGCCGGCAAGGAAGGAAGGAGGTGACATGGGGGCGCAAACGCCCCCATCAGCGGGTCACTTGATGGTGACCTTGCCGCCGGCCTCTTCCACGGACTTCTTGATCGTTTCGGCGTCGCCCTTGGCGATGCCTTCCTTGATCGGGGTGGGGGCGGACTCCACCAGGGTCTTGGCTTCGCCGAGGCCGAGGCCCGTGACTTCACGGACGGCCTTGAGCACCTTGATCTTGGCGGCGGCATCGAAGCCGTCGAGGATGACGTCGAACTCGGTTTGTTCTTCGGCAGCCTCAGCGGGAGCAGCGGCGCCAGCCACCACAACGGCGCCGGCGGTGGGGGCGGCGGAGACACCGAAGGCCTCTTCGATCTGCTTGACGAGCTCGGAAGCTTCCAGCAGGGAGAGAGTCTTCAGTGACTCGAGAATGGTGTCGGTTTTCGTGGTCATGGTTAGGGGGGGATCAGCAACAGATCTGTTGGGGAACAGGGGGATCGGGGAAGCTCAGCTGTCGCCGGATTCGGCGTGCGCCTTGAGCGCCCGGGCAAGACCACTCGGAACCTCGTTGATGCCCACAGCCACCTTGGTTGCCACGGCGTTGATCGCACCAGCGATCTGGGCCAGCAGCGCCTCCTTGGAAGGCAGCTCACCAATGGCCTTGATCTCGGCTTGGGAAAGGAGTTTGCCCTCGAAGAGGCCCCCTTTGACTTCCGATTTCTTCGTGTCCTTCTGGAAGGACTGAACGGCCTTGACGGCACCGCCGACGTCGCCCTTGATCAGGACGAAGGCGTTGGTGCCTGTGAGCAGGGATTCGAGTTCCGACCAGGCACTGTCACCATCAATGGCACGGCGTAGCAAGGTGTTCTTGGTCACCTTGCAGATGCCGTTGCTGGCCTGCAGACGAGTCCGCAGATCAGACATTTCCTTGATGGTCAGGCCCTTGTAATCAAGGACCAGTGCCATTTCGGCCTCACCGAGGAGCCCTTTGAGCTCTTCGACGATCTGTTGCTTGCTCTCCAGCGTGCGGCCCATAGGTGTGGAACGGATCGGGGGAACAAGCGGGGAACGCGGCCCCGGAAACTTCCCCGGTGGGGAAGCGAGGCCGCGTGATGATCCGCCCCAGACGGGGAAAAACCTTCGCGTGCACCTCGGCAGGATTTAGGGATACCTGCTGTCTTGGGTGGGGCGCGTGCCCATGGCTGGAATTCAGCCAGCCAATAACACTACACCTCTGCAGGAACGGACAGGAGGGTTCAGGACTCCTGCTTGATGTCCTGGAGGGCCGTGACGTCCACCTGAACCGAAGGGCCCATGGTGGAGGAGAGATAGAGACTCTTCCAATAGCGACCCTTGGCACCACTGGGCTTCTGGCGATCGATCACTTCCTGCAGGGCCTTGAGGTTTTCCAGCAGTTTTTCGACACTGAAGCTGGCCTTGCCGAAGCGCACATGCACGATGCCGGTGCGGTCGGCCCGGAACTCCAGCTTGCCCGCCTTGAATTCATTGATCGCCGCCGCCAGATCGGTGGCCACGGTGCCGGCCTTCGGGTTCGGCATCAGACCCCGGGGACCCAGCACCCGGCCCAGTTTCGCCACCTTGGGCATCATGTCCGGGGTGGCAATCAGCAGGTCGAAGTCGAGCTGGCCACCGGCGATGGCGTCCACCAGCTCATCGTCACCAGCCAGGTCGGCGCCGGCGGCCTTGGCCTCGGCAACCTTTTCACCCCTGGCGATCACGGCAATGCGAACGGTCTGGCCGGTGCCGTTCGGCAGGGCGACGGTGGTGCGCAGCTGCTGGTCGGTGTATTTGGGATCGATGCCCAGGCGCACGTGGGCTTCGATCGTTTCGTCAAACTTGGCAGTGGCCGTGTCCTTCACCAGCTGGATCGCATCGCTGGGGGCATAGGCGCGGTCCTCGACCTGGTCGAGAAGGGCGGAAAAACGCTTGGAAATCTTCGGCATGGCTGGGGATGGGGTTCGGGCGACCGGATCACGGTCTCCCCCGGTAAGTGGGTGAAATGGAAATGAACAGGAACCACGGCCGAGGCCGGGAAGCTCAGTCGGTGACGGCGACGCCCATGTTGCGGGCAGTGCCTTCGATGATGCGCTGGGCCGACTCCAGACTGGAGGTGTTGAGGTCGGGCAGCTTGGTGCGGGCGATCTCCTCGAGCTGGGCTCGGCTGATGGCACCCACGGACCCTTTGGCGGAGGTGGCGGCACCCTTTTCGATGCCGGCCGCCTTGGAGATCAGCACCGAAGCGGGCGGGGTCTTGGTGATGAAGGTGAAGCTGCGGTCTTCAAAGACCGAGATCTCCACCGGAATCACATAACCAGCCTTCTCCTGGGTGCGGGCGTTGTACTCCTTGCAGAACGCCATGATGTTGACGCCGTGCTGACCGAGGGCGGGGCCCACGGGCGGAGCGGGGTTGGCTTTGCCGGCGTTGAGGGCCAGCTTGATCACGGCTACGACTTTCTTGGCCATCGGCTGGGCTGGGGGACAGGGACTCCCTCAAGGGGATGTCGGGACGGTCTGCGGATCGGCGTTCCTAAGGAGCGCCGGACGGTTACGGCCACCCTCCGCAGGGAGGCGGCCGCTGGCGATCAGCTCTGTTTGCTGATCTGGGCGAACTCCAGCTCGACCGGGGTTTCCCGGCCGAAGATGGAGAGCAGGGCCTTGAGCTTGCTGCGCTCGCCGGAGACTTCGATCACCTCACCCTGGAAGTCCTTGAAGGGACCGGCGGTGACGAGGATCTGGTCGCCTTCGGTGAGATCCACCTTGACGACGGGCTTCTTCTCGGCCGCCCGCTTGAAGATGCGTTCCACCTCCTGACGGCTGAGGGGGCGGGGCTTGATGTGGCCGCGCACGCGACCGGTGGCGCGGCGCTCCTCCGCCCCCACAAAGTTGATCACGTTGGGGGTGCTGCGCACCGCCATCATCGTGTCCTCATCAAGGATCATGCGTACCAGCACGTAACCGGGGAAGACCTTCTCTTCGGTGGACTGGCGGCTGCCGTCCTTCTTGAGCTTGACCGCCGGGGTCTGGGGAATCTCGATCTCGAGGATGCGGCTGTCGACCCCCAGGGTGACGGCCCGCTGTTCCAGGGTGGCCTTGACCTTCTTCTCACAACTGGAGGCCACCTGCACCGCATACCAGCGGGCGATGGACTTCTTCTCCTCGCCCCCTTCGGCCACGGGGGCCTCCGTGAGGTCGAACACCTGGGCTGGGGCGAGTGAGTCGCCTGTGGGCTCATCACCAATGGGGAGATCGGAGGTGGCGAGGTCGGCTTCGGACACGGTGTTCAGAACGGGGAGGCTCGGCGGTGGAGAGTCTTTTTGGGGGGGAGGTCAGCGGAAGATCTGCTGGGAGGCCCAGCTCAGGAGCCGATCAACGGCGGCGATGGTGGCCGCCGAAAGGCTGACCATCAAAATCACAGCCACGGACTCACTGAACAGCTGCGCTCGGCTGGGCCAGACCACCTTGCGCAACTCTTCGACCGTGGCGGTGGCGAATCCACCGACACCGCCCTTCTGCGGAGCAGGGGCGCTGGGGGCTTCGACCGTGTCTTCGGGCGTTTGGAGGGTCACAGGCGCTGGCACACCGGCGCGATCGGGCGTACCGGCAAACGATCACCCTACCGGACGCCTTCCCCGTTCTCCTGGATGGGGGTGAAGACCAAAGGCGCGGCCGGATCCTCACCCAGCCTCACCCTCACCCCCTGAGCCCCGAGGAAGTGCTCCGCCAGCAACTCGGTGGCCAGGGGATTCTCGATCTGTCGCCGCAGCACCCGCCGCAGCGGGCGGGCCCCGTACTCCGGCTCATAGCCCATCTCCGCCAGACGGGCCACCACCGCCTCGTCCACCTGCAATTCCAGGCCCTGATCCCGCAGCAACTGGGCCAGCTCGGCCAACTGGAGGCGCACGATCCGCTGCAGATCCTCCGGCCCCAGGGGCCGAAAGCGGATCACCTCGTCGATGCGGTTCAGGAACTCCGGCCGGAATTGATCCGCCAGGGCCCTCTCCACGGCTGCGTCCAGGGCAGCCCCATCGCCGCTGCGACCGAACTCAAGGATGGCGCGGCTGGCCAGGTTGCTGGTCATCACCACCACGGTGTTGCGGAAATCAACCGTGCGCCCCTGGGAATCGGTGAGCCGGCCGTCATCGAGCACCTGAAGGAGCACGTTGAACACTTCCGGGTGGGCCTTCTCCACCTCATCGAGCAGCAGCACCGCATACGGCCGGCGCCGCACCGCCTCGGTGAGCTGCCCCCCCTCCTCGTAGCCCACATAGCCCGGCGGTGCCCCCAGCAGGCGAGCCACGGCGTTGCGCTCCATGTATTCGCTCATGTCGAGCCGCACCAGGGCATCGGTCTCATCGAACAAACCGGCTGCCAGGGCCTTGGCCAGCTCGGTCTTGCCGACGCCGGTGGGACCAAGGAAGAGGAACGAACCCACCGGCCGACGCGGATCCTGCATGCCGGCCCGGGCCCGGCGGATGGAGGCGGCCACGGCGGCCACGGCCTCGGTCTGGCCGATCACCCGTTCCCCCAGGCGGCACTCCAGCTCCAGCAGCTTCTGGCGCTCGCCCGCCAACAGCCGCTGCACGGGGATGCCGGTCCAGCGGGCCACCACATCGGCGATGTCCCCCTCCTCCACCTGTTCCCGCAAAAGGGAGCGGCCGGAGCGCTGGTCCTCCAGCAGGTCGTCCTCCAGGGCGACACGGCGCTGCTGCACCCCGTGGAGCTGGTCGTATTGCAGGCGGGCCGCCTCCTCCAGATCCCCCTGTCGCTCCGCCTCGGCGATGGCATGGCGCAGGTCCTCATCCTCCTGCTGCAGCTCCCGCAGTTCCGCCAGCTGGTCCCGCTCCCCCTGCCAGCGCTGCTGCAGCTCCGCCAGGCGGTCATGGGCCTCACGGCGCTGGTCCTGGAGCTGCACCCGCTCCGCCATCGGGGCGGACTCCGCCGCCAGCAGGGCCAGCTCCACCCGCCGCAGCTCCAGCTCCGCCGCCTCCACCGGCTGGGGCTTGGAGGTGACCTCCATCTTGAGCTGGGCGGCGGCCTCATCGATCAGGTCGATGGCCTTGTCCGGCAGGCAACGGTCGCTGATGTAGCGGTCGGCCAAGCGGGTGGCGGCCACCACAGCCCCATCACTGATGGTGACGCCGTGGTGGAGCTCGTAGCGCTCCTTGAGCCCCCGCAGGATGTCCATGCTCACGGCCAGGTTGGGCTCGTTGACCACCACCTGCTGGAAGCGGCGGTCAAGGGCGGGATCCTTCTCCACCGTGCGGCGGTAGTCGGCGGGGGTGGTGGCCCCGATGCAGCGCAGATCGCCGCGGGCCAGGGCCGGTTTGAGGATGCTGCCGGCGTCGGCGCTGGAGCGGTCGCTGCTCACCACGGTGTGCAGTTCATCGATGAACAGCACCACGCCGGCATCGGGGTCGCTCACCTGGGCCAGCACGCTGCGCAACCGTTCCTCAAACTGGCCGCGGAACTTGGCACCGGCGATCAGGGCGCCGAGATCGAGGGCCACCAGCCGCAGGCCCTTGAGCGAATCGGGAACTTCGCCGGCCACGATCCGCTGGGCCAGCAGTTCCACCACAGCGGTCTTGCCGACGCCGGGTTCCCCCAGCAGCACGGGATTGTTCTTGCCCCGGCGGGAGAGCACCTGGATCAGGCGGCGAATCTCCGCGTCCCGGCCGATCACCGGATCCAACTGGCCAGAGCGGGCGGCGGCGGTGAGGTCGCGGCCGAACTGCTCGAGGGGCAAGGGCTCCCGTTCCAGGGTGAGACCCTCGGCGGCCGCCCCATTGGGAATCGCCCCATTGGGGACGGCCGGGGCCGTGGAGCGACCGTCGCCACTGTCGATCCAGTCGTCGGCGGAGCGGGCCTGGGGCGGGCGGGAAACGGAAGCGGGCGGTGGGGAGGTCAGGGGGGGCTCCTGGGC
>JBAXME010000085.1:0-6906 GCA_037134455.1 Synechococcaceae cyanobacterium ELA445
GGCAAACCTACAACATCGGCGGCTCTCGCTTCCTTCGTTGTCGGCTCTGCGCTCTCCCTTTCGGTTGCGCGCAGTCCAAAAGACTATCACACAACCTCCGCATCTGAACGAAGCCCCCCCGTAAGCCTTGAGCAAACCCAGCGGCTTGGCCCCCACTTCCCTTGGGGTGCCTAGGTTTCGGATGGAGGGCATTCGCCCTGGGGGTAGGTGATGGCCAGAAATTTCAGCCAGGAAGAGCTGCGGGTGCGTCCCAGTTCCAAGGAAGAGGCCGTTGTCCAGCGGGCCAGGGAGCATTTCGAGCGCACCCTCATCCGGGTAAGGGGGGAGCTAGCCGGCTCCGTCGCCGCGCTGGCCCATCCCCGCAACCACCAGGAACTGAACTACGGCGAGATCTTCTTGCGGGACAACGTCCCTGTGATGGTCTACCTGTTGCTGCAGGGGCGCTTCGAAATCGTGCGCAACTTCCTGGACCTCTGTCTGGAGCTCCAGAGCAGCGCGTACCAGACCCGCGGCGTCTTCCCCACCAGCTTCATCGAACAGAACGGCGAGCTGATCGCCGACTACGGCCAGCGATCGATCGGTCGCATCACCTCAGTGGACGCAAGCCTGTGGTGGCCGATCCTGTGCTGGCTCTACGTGCAGCGCAGCAAGGACTGGGAATACGGAGTCAGCCAGCGGGTACAGCGGGGCGTGCAGTTGCTGCTGGACCTGGTTCTTCACCCCAGCTTTGAGGGCACCCCGGTGTTGTTCGTACCGGACTGCGCCTTCATGATTGATCGCCCGATGGACGTGTGGGGCGCTCCGCTGGAAGTGGAGGTGTTGCTGTTCGGATGCCTTAAAAGCTGCTGCCAGCTGATGCAGCTCTGTCAGCAGGGCAGCAGTAGCAGCCGCCTCCTGGAGCAACGGCTCCAACTCACCCGGCACTGGCAGCAGGATCTGCGTTCCTACCTGCTCAAGCACTACTGGGTGACCAGCAAGACCATGCAGGTGCTCAGACGGCGGCCTACGGAGCAATACGGGGACCAGCAGCACGAGAACGAGTTCAACGTGCAACCGCAGGTGATCCCCGACTGGCTGCAGGACTGGCTGGAGAACCGAGGCGGCTACCTAATTGGCAACATGCGCACGGGCCGACCCGACTTCCGCTTCTACAGCCTGGGCAACAGCCTGGGATGTCTGTTCGGTCTGCTGGCCGCCCCTCAGCAACGGGCCCTCTTCCGGCTGGTGCTGCATAACCGCCACCACCTGATGGCCCAGATGCCCATGCGAATCTGCCATCCGCCTATGGAAGCGAACGAATGGGCAAACAAGACCGGTTCCGACCCGAAAAACTGGCCATGGAACTACCACAACGGCGGCCACTGGCCCAGCCTGCTTTGGTATCTGGGCAGCGCCATCCTTTTGCATGACAGGCAACACCCTGATGCGGACGTGTTGCTGATGGGGCAGATGAAGGCCCTGCTTGAGGAGTGCTATTGGTCCCAGTTGAACCAGCTGCCGCGGCAGCAATGGGCGGAGTACTTTGATGGCCCCACCGGCACCTGGGTGGGGCAGCAGTCACGCACCTATCAGACCTGGACGATCGTTGGTTTCCTGCTGTTGCATCACCTGCTGAGGGTTCGTCCCGAGGACGTGGCGCTGCTGGATCTGCAGAGCTCCTGAGCCAAGGCGAGCCCTGGACGAATGGCCATCGGTCAAAAAAAACCGCGGCTCTAAGGCCGCGGTTCAGTATCACAGGAGATTGTTCTAACGAGAGAGAGGCCGGGTGAAAGAGGCTCAGAAAAGTCCCAGGGTGAGGGATTTGTCGATGGGCAGGGCTGCACCGATACCGAGATAGATGGTGAACGCGGTGCCGAAGAGGAAGGCCGCCATCGCCACCGGACGCCGGAACGGATTCTGGAACTTGTTGAAGCTCTCGATGAAGGGGATCAGCATCAGGCCAAGGGGCACCATGGTCTGAAGGACAATGCCGAGAAGCTTGTTGGGCACCACCCGCAGGATCTGGAAGACGGGGTAGAGATACCACTCGGGGAGGATCTCCAAGGGAGTGGCGAAGGGATCGGCCTTGTCGCCGAGCATGGCGGGATCAAGGACGGACAAACCCACAATGCAGGCGATGGTTCCCAGGATCACCACCGGGAAGATGTAGAGCAGGTCGTTGGGCCAGGCGGGCTCCCCGTAGTAGTTGTGACCCATGCCCTTGGCCAGCTTGGCCCGCAGCTTGGGGTCGGAGAGGTCCGGCTTCTTGAGGATGTGCATGGCGGGAAGGGAACTGATCGGTTGGAGGGAGCCTAGGACCGGTGAAGCAGATCGAAAGCGATCAAAGGGGACCCGAAATGCCCTGTTTCCTGATCATCAGGAAATGGAGGAGCATGAAGACCGCCAGCAGCCAGGGCATCACAAAGGTGTGGAGGCTGTAGAAGCGGGTCAGGGTGGACTGGCCGACGCTCTCGCCACCACGGAGGAGTTCGACCATGAAATCTCCGACCACGGGCACGGCGGCGGGAACCCCAGAAACGATCTTCACAGCCCAGTAGCCCACCTGATCCCAAGGAAGGGAGTAGCCGGTGACGCCAAAGGAGACGGTGATGACCGCCATGGTGACGCCGGTGACCCAGGTGAGCTCCCGGGGACGCTTGAATCCACCGGTGAGGTACACACGGAAGACGTGCAGGATGAGCATCAGCACCATCATGCTTGCGCTCCAGCGGTGGACCGAACGAATCAGCCAGCCAAAGCTGACGTCAGTCATGAGGTGCTGGACGGAGGCGTAGGCCTCCACCACGGTGGGCTTGTAATAGAAGGTCATCGCAAACCCAGTGGCGAACTGGATCAGGAAACAGACCAGAGTGATGCCACCCAGGCAATAAAAAATGTTGACGTGTGGTGGCACGTACTTGGAGGAGATGTCGTCCGCGATCTCCTGGATCTCCAGGCGCTCCTGGAACCAGTCGTAGATGGGGGACGAGTTTGCGGCAGGAGAGGAATTCGCCATGCAGCGGGGGGCTGGTGTTGCGAGAGTCTACCGATTGCCTTGGTGCGCCTGTGATGAGCCAGCGGCAACTGCGCCGGCAACCTCAACCGTTTGCAACACCAGGCCGGGCCGCCCCGTTCCTGATGGCGCTGGCCCTGTCGGCGCTCCTGCTGCTGCGCCCCTGCGCCGCGTGGGCCCTCAATGATGCCCAGGCCCTGGTGGTAACCAGCTGGAGCCTGGTGAACCAGAGCTTTGTGGACCCGTCACGCTTCGAGCGGGTGCATTGGCGCCGCCTGCGTCAGAAGGCACTTGAGCGTTCGATTGTGACCAGCCAAGACGCCTACGGGGCGATCGAGGCGATGCTGGAGCCGCTGGGGGATCCCTACACCAGGCTGCTGCGGCCGGCGGACTACGCCACCTTGCGATCGAACACGGAGGGGAGCGTCACCGGTGTGGGACTGCAACTTGCCCTCAACGGGCCGGAGGGCAGCATCGTGGTGGTGGCACCCCTGGAGGGCTCGCCCGCCGCGGAGGCTGGCATCCGCAGCGGCAGCAGGGTGCTCAGCGTGGAGGGACGAAGTGCAAGTGAACTGGGGCTCGACGCCACCGCCGCCGCCCTACGGGGCGATGAAGGCCAGGACGTACACCTGCGGCTGGCCGACCCCGACGGACGCGAGCAGGACATCAACCTGACCCGCCGCCGGGTGGACCTCCAACCCGTTCGTTATCGCCTGTTGGAGGGTTTCGATCACCGGCTGGGGTACCTGCGCCTCAGCCAGTTCAGCGAACAGGTACCAAAGGACTTTCAGGCCGCGCTGGAGTCCTTGAAAGCGGAGCGCCTGGAGGGCTTGATCCTTGATCTGCGCAACAACTCCGGCGGGCTGGTGTCCGCTGGGCTGGCGGTGGCCAACGCCCTGATCGATAACCAGATGATCGTGGAGACCCTGGATCGAGACGGCCTCGCCCTCCCCCAGCAGGCGGGGCCGGGCCAGATCTATGCCGGTCCGCTGCTGACCCTGGTGAACGGAGGCACCGCCAGCGCCAGTGAGATCCTGGCGGGCGCCCTCCAGGACGACGGCCGCTCCGCGTTGCTGGGCAGCCGCACCTTCGGCAAAGGTTTGATCCAAACCCTGATCGAATTGGGGGATGGCAGCGGCCTGGCGGTGACCGTGGCCCGTTACCAGACTCCGTCTGGGCGGGACATCCAGAATCTGGGCATCGTTCCCGACCAACCGCTGCCCACACCGGAACCCCTCAATCCGGGAGGCCCCGGCGATGGGTGGCTGCGGGAGGCCGCCCAGCAACTGGACCGGCAGCTGGGCCAGAACCCCGATGGGATGGATAGCAGGCCATGACCAGACGGACCTACCACGACCCGCTGCACGGGGCCATCAGCCTGGATGCCGATCGGCCCGCCGAGGCCCTGGTCATGCAGCTGATCGACACACCCCCTTTTCAGCGGCTAAGGCGCATACGCCAACTTGGGCCAGCCTTCCTCACCTTCCACGGCGCCGAATCCAGCCGCTTCACCCACTCGCTGGGTGTGCTCCATCTGGCCCGGGCTGCCCTCGATGTTCTGCGCCGTCAGCAGGGCGATCTGGAGGAGCAGGCGGGGGTACTGCTGGCGGCAGCCCTGCTCCACGACGTGGGTCATGGGCCCCTCAGCCACTCCGGCGAGGAGATGTTTGGCATGCACCACGAGGGCTGGTCGGGGCGACTGGTCCGCCACCATCCCCGCCTGCGCGATCCGCTCGAAGCCTTCGCCGCCGGCAGCGCCGATGCCGTGGCCGATCTGCTGGAGCATGGCCAGGGAGCCCATCCCGCGATCCAGGCTTTGGTGAGCAGCCAGCTGGATTGCGATCGGCTCGATTATCTGCTGCGCGACAGCTACAGCACCGGCACCAGCTACGGACGCCTGGATCTGGAGCGCATCCTGGCGGCCCTCACCCTGGCCCCCGATGGGGGACTGGCCGTGCACCCCAAGGGCTTGATGGCCGTGGAGCACTACCTCCTGGTGCGCAACCTGATGTACCGCAGCGTCTACAACCACCGGCTCAACGTGGTCTGCAACTGGCTGCTCAGCCTCGCCATCTCCCTAGCCCGCCGCCATGGGCCGAAGCGAGTGAGCGCCGACACGGTCATGGCCCGCTGGCTGTGGGAACCGGAGGAGCTCGATCTGGAGAGCTTTCTGGCCAACGACGACCTCCGCACCGGTTACCACCTGATGCGTTGGCGGGAAGAGGGCCCCGCGGACCTGGCTCAGGTGTGCGCACGCCTGCTGGATCGGGAGCTGCTCAAGGCCACGGATGTGAGCCGGCTGGGCACCGCCGAACGGCTGGAAATGCTGGCGCTGGCAGGGCGCTTGAGCACCGCTGAGGGCCTGGAGAGCGAACTCTGCTGCGGCCTGCAGCAACGGCAAACCCGGGGATACGACCCCTACAAAGGCGGCCTTCGGCTCTGGGACGGCATCCGGCTGCAGGCCCTGGAGGCCCTCTCCCCCCAGGTGGCCAGCCTCACCCAGACCGTGGAACTGGCCTGGTTGATCCATCCGGCTGAGGTGAGCCCAACCCTCCGTCTTGCCATCAGCGAACGCATCGGCTCCCGGGCAGGACCTGCCTAATCTGGCCCCACCCGAAGGCAGGCATGGCCGCCGTTCTGATTCCCGCCGCCGCCGTCCACCTGCCCCACGTGCTGCGGCTGCCGGAGTCGGAGGGGTCGGGGGATTGTCTCGAGCAGGTGCGCTACGCCCTGGGGGTGGTGCCCATTCGCGGCGCGGTGATCTTGCAGGCGGCGGACTGGCTGCTGCCGTTACCCCTGCTCAGGCTCCTGAAGCGGATGCTGGCGGAGGCCGATCTGCGACTGGAGAAAGTGCAGGGCCGCAACGGCTCCACCCTTGTGGCCGCAGCGGCCCTTGGGCTCGATGTGGAGCGGATCGGGAAACCAGCCACCCCCGAAGAACCGGCACCGGATCCAAACCTGACCATCCACCGGGGCACCCTGCGCTCCGGTGATCACCTCCAGGTGAAGGGGTCGGTGCTGTTGCTGGGGGATGTGAACCCGGGGGCGCGCGTCAGCGCCGGCGGCAGCGTGCTGGTGTGGGGGCGCCTCCGGGGGGTGGCCCATGCGGGATGCCATGGCGACCCGGCCGCCACGATCACGGCCCTGCAGCTGAGGCCCCTCCAGTTGCGGATCGCCGGCGCCGTGGCACGGGGGCCCCAGGACAGCCCGCCCGCCGGCTTCACCGAAACGGCTGCCCTGGTGGATTCAGGCATCGAAATCGGGCCGGCCGAAGCGAGCTGGCCCCTTAACGATTAATGATACCGAGTCCGCCGAGCACCCCGGCCACGGCCATGAAATAGAGCGGCGAGATGCGGGTGCGCAGCATCAGCACGCAGACCACGATTGACACCAGGTAGCCCGGTACGCCGTGGTTGGAGGTGGTGAGGATTTTGAGGCCGACGGCGAAGAGGATCCCGAGGGTGATCGGACCGAGTCCGCGCTCGAAAGCCAGCCGCCAGGGGGAGTCCTTGAGGCGGTTCCAGCTGAGGCAGGCCACCACCATCAGCAGGGTGGAGGGCAGCAGAATCGCAATTTCGGCCCCGTAGCCGCTCAGCAAAGACCACCCCACCCCTTCCCTCCAGCCGGCGCCCAGCCCGAGCAGGCCAACGATCATGGAGCTGGGCCCCGGGAACGCCTCGGCAAGGGCGTAGATATCGGCGAATTGGGTGGAGGTGAGCCAGCAGTACTGGTCAACAGCGATGTGGCGGTACTCCGAGAGCAGGGTGTTGCCGCCCCCAAGGGAAAAGAGGGAGAGCGAAAGAAACGTCCAGAGCACCTGCACCAGATGACCGAGGTCGCTCAGGGACACCGGCGCGCAGGCCACCAAGGGGAGAGGCATGGCCACGGGGCTCACGGGTTGGGGGTGGGGTGGC
>JBAXME010000086.1:0-6318 GCA_037134455.1 Synechococcaceae cyanobacterium ELA445
GTCCCTGGCCGGGGCCCAGCAGGAAACCATGGCTCCTCCCCCGGGCTCGCCTCCGACGGCGGGGACGGCCGGCCCCCTGCTGCCGCCCCCCACGTGCCGCCACCGCCACCCGCCCAACGGGCCACGGTGCCCCGGGACGTGCAGGCGCCCCTGAGGCCGAATCCGCAGCAATGGCAAGGAACTCCGGCGGCTCCACCGCGCTTTGACCAGTCCCTTGATGCCCTCGTACGCCAGGGGGTGGTCACCCCCGCTGAGCGCTCCCAGATGCGCCAGGGCTCGATCCAGGTGCCGATCGATGTGCCCGCCCAGCAGCAGGCCTGCAGCAGTGGCGCCCTCTCCGAACAGGAATGCCGCTCGGGCCTGGCGGTGCTCTGGCGCAGCCGCCGTGGTGAACGTACCCAAACGGGTGCGACCGGGCCCCAGGAGACGGGCCCTGACGGCATGCCCCTGCCGCCGATCACCGTGCCCGTGTCGGCCCTTCTCGCGGGTGCGGGGGGCAGCTTCAACCTGGCCCGGGTGTTTGGGATCACGCCCCGGCCCGCTCCCCTGATCGGCAACGGCAACCGCAGGCTGCTGTTCCCTGTGATCGGCACGGCGGAGACCACGAGCAACTTCGGCTGGCGCCTACACCCCTTGATGGGCAGCTGGTTGATGCACACGGGACGGGATCTTGCAGCCCCGGAGGGAACGCCGGTGGTGGCGGCCCTCGCCGGACGGGTGGTGAGCAGCGGCCTGGCCGGGGGCTACGGCATCGCCGTGGAGCTGGAGCATCCCCATCCCCTGCGCCGCTCCCTCTATGGCCACCTCTCAGAGATTTATGTGAAAGAGGGGGACTGGGTGCACCAGGGGGATGTGATCGGCCGGGTGGGCAGCACCGGACTGAGCACAGGGCCCCATCTCCATTTCGAGCTGCGCCTGCCCCAGAACGGCGGCTGGGTGGCGGTAGAACCCGGCGAGCTGGACCCGGGTCGCGGTGCCGCCGGCAGCGACGCCATCGCCCTGTTGATGGGCCAGCTGCTCCAGACCCTGGAGCGCCCCAAGGCATCACCCTCCCCGAAGGCGAGCTAAGGGCAAGGCCAGATCCGATTGGGTGACCTGGGGCCTAGGCCTCGATCCGCCCGTCGCGAAAATGGACAATCCGCTGAGCCCGGGCCGCCACGTCGTCCTCATGGGTGACGATCACCACGGTGATCCCCTGCCCGTGGAGCTCGTCGAGGATGCCCAGCACCTCGGCGGTGGTGCGGGAATCGAGGGCTCCGGTGGGCTCATCCGCCAGTAGGAGCGCGGGCTGGTTGATGATCGCCCGGGCTATGGCCACCCGTTGCTGCTGGCCGCCCGAGAGCTGGTTGGGCCGATTGTTCAACCGTTCACCAAGCCCCACCCGATCGAGCGCTTCCCGGGCCCGGAGATTGCGCTGGTCCGCACCAACCCCCGCATAGATCATAGGCAGCATCACGTTCTCAAGGGCACTCATGTGCGGCAGCAGATGGAACTGCTGGAACACGAATCCCAGTTCCCTGTTGCGCAGGGCCGCAAGCTCATCGTCATTGAGATCGTTGACCGCCATGCCATTGAGGCGGTAAGTGCCGGTGCTGGGCCGATCGAGGCAGCCCAGGATGTTCATGGCGGTGGACTTTCCTGAGCCCGAGGTGCCCATCACCGCAAGGTAATCACCACGACCAACGCTGAGACTCAGATCATCAAGGGCGCGCACGGAGGTATCCCCCAGCCCATAGACCTTGCTGACGTGGATCAGCTCGGCGACGGTGTCGCTCACGGGTGCCTCAACCCAGGACCACGGGCAGGGCAGAGGCGATGGCCCGCTGCAGCATGGGCGTTCCAGCGACGGCCCCGCTGGCCCAGTTGAAGAGGGGGTTGGAGAGCACCCCCCCCACGGCAGTGATCAGCACACAGGCCACCAGGGCCGTGCGCAGGGAGGGCATGCCCGCCAACGACCAACTGATCTCGGGATAGGCCTTGACGGCATCGGAAGCCTCCTGGGGCTCTTTGACCACCATCATCTTGATGACGGAGATGTAGTAGTAGATCGACACGACCGAGGTGATCAAACCGACCACCACCAGCAGGTACTGGTGATCGGCCCAGCCGGCGAAGAAGAGATAGATCTTGCCGAAGAAGCCGAGCATCGGCGGAATGCCACCGAGGGAGAGCAGACAGAGACTTAAACCGAGCGTGATCAGCGGGTCCTTCTGATAGAGACCGGCGTAGTCAGAGATGCGGTCACTGCCGGTGCGGAGCGAGAAGAGAATGATGCAGGCAAAGGCCCCCATGTTCATGAACAGGTAGGCGGCCACGTAGAGCACCATGGCCGAGAAGCCTTCTTCGGTGCCGCACACCAGACCAATCATGACGAAGCCCGCCTGGCCGATGGAGCTGTAGGCCAGCATCCGCTTCATGGAGGTCTGGGCCAGGGCCACCACGTTGCCCAGGGTCATGCTGAGGATCGCCAGCACCGTGAACAGCAGCTTCCACTGGGTCTCAAAGCTGTCGAAGCAGCCCACCAGCAGCCTGAGGGCCAGGGCAAAACCGGCCGCTTTCGAGCCCACCGAGAGGAAGGCCACCACCGGGGTGGGCGACCCCTCATAGACGTCGGGGGTCCACTGGTGGAAGGGGACGGCCGCGATCTTGAACGCCACCGTGGCCAGCACGAACACCAGGGCCAGGGCCGTCACCGGGGTCTCGCTGGTCTTGAGCGCCAGGGCCACGGCCTCCAGGCTGGTGCCGCCTCCGGAGAGCCCGTAGAGCAGGGAGGCGCCATAGAGGAAAACAGCCGCGGCCGCCGAGCCCACCAGCAGGTACTTAAGGGCCGCTTCAGCCGAGCGGGCATCCCGCTTCATGTAGCCCGAGAGCAGGTAGCTGGCGACCGAGAGGGTTTCCAGGGAGATGAAGATGCTCACCAGATCGGTGGCACCGCAGAGGAACATGGCGCCAAGGGTGGCGGCCAGCAGGATCGCGGCGTACTCGCCCACGGGCGTGCCGCTCTGTTCCACATAACGCCAGCTGATCAGCAGCGACAGCAGGGTGGAGCCGGCCACCACGGCCCGGAAAGCCACCGCCAGATTGTCGGCCAGGAAGGCGCCCAGGAAGGAGGGCTCCAAGGGGGCGTCCCATTGCAGGGCCAACAACACCAGGGCCGTGAGCAGGCCGGCGTAGCAGAACGGCGGCACCCAACGGCTCGCCGCCTTCTCGCCAGCGAGATCCACCAGCAAACAGGCCAGAAGTGCGATCAGCACCGCCGCTTCCGGGGCGATTGCGCCCGCGTTCAGCTGCAGGCTCGTGATCGTCGGTGCCACCTCGGTGAGGGCGCCCATCAACGTCATGGCAGCGGAAGTGGGGGGAGTTGTGGTGCGGACTGTAGTCGCGATGGAGAGAGGCTGTCGTCAGGGCGGGTCGGCGGTGCGATAAAGAGGGAAGCGGTTTTACGCCTACCTGTGGCGCACACCCTGGTCATCGTCGAGAGCCCCACAAAGGCCCGCACCATCCGTGGATTCCTGCCCAAGGACTTCAAGGTGGAGGCCTCCATGGGCCATGTGCGGGACCTGCCCAACAACGCCGCTGAGATCCCCGCCGCCTACAAGGGCGAGAAGTGGGCCAACCTGGGGGTCAATACCGCCCAGGACTTCGAGCCCCTCTACGTGGTGCCGAAGGACAAAAAGAAAATCGTCAAGGAGCTCAAGGACGCCCTCAAGGGGGCCGACCAGCTGCTGCTGGCCACGGACGAAGACCGGGAGGGGGAGAGCATCAGCTGGCACCTGCTGCAGCTGCTGGCCCCCAAGGTGCCCGTCAAGCGCATGGTCTTCCACGAGATCACCCAGGAGGCCATCAGCAAGGCGCTGCTGCAGACCCGGGAGCTGGACATGGAGCTGGTCCATGCCCAGGAGACCCGCCGCATCCTCGACAGGCTGGTGGGGTACACCCTTTCGCCCCTGCTCTGGAAGAAGGTGGCCTGGGGCCTCTCCGCCGGCCGGGTGCAGTCGGTGGCCGTGCGGCTACTGGTCCAGCGCGAGCGGGCCCGGCGGGCCTTCCGCAGCGGCTCCTACTGGGACCTCAAGGCCCAGCTGGAGCAAGGGGGTGGCGCCTTCGAGGCCAAGCTCACCCACCTGAAGGGGGAGCGCATCGCAGGCGGCTCCGACTTTGACGAGAACACGGGCGGCCTCAAGGCCGGCAGCCGGGTGAAACTGCTGAGCGAAGCGGAGGCCCGTGCCCTCCAGGCCACCCTGGGGAGCGCCCCCTGGCGGGTGGCGGCGGTGGAGGAAAAGCCCACGGTGCGCAAGCCCGTGCCGCCCTTCACCACCAGCACCCTGCAGCAGGAGTCCAACCGCAAGCTGCGGCTCTCGGCCCGGGAAACGATGCGCACAGCCCAGGGGCTCTACGAGCGGGGCTTCATCACCTACATGCGCACCGACTCGGTGCACCTCTCCGACCAGGCGATCAACGCCGCCCGCAGCTGCGTGGCGGAGAAATACGGCAAAGACTTCCTCTCCCCCAGCCCTCGGCAGTTCTCCACCAAGGCCCGTAACGCCCAGGAGGCCCACGAGGCGATCCGCCCCTCCGGCGACAGCTTCCGCACGCCGAAGGACACGGGGCTCGACGGCAAGGATCTGGCCCTCTATGAATTGATCTGGAAGCGCACCGTGGCCAGCCAGATGGCCGACGCCCGCCTCACCATGGTGGGCGTGGGTCTGGAGGTGGGGGACGCCAGCTTCCGGGCCTCCGGCAAGCGCATCGATTTCCCCGGCTTCTTCCGGGCCTATGTGGAAGGCAGCGACGACCCCGACGCCGCCCTCGAAGGCCAGGAGGTGCTGCTGCCGGCCCTTGCCGTGGGCGATGCCCCCGCCTGCCGCCGGGTGGAGGCCCTGGGCCACCAAACCCAGCCCCCCGCCCGCTACAGCGAAGCCGCCCTGGTGAAGATGCTGGAAAAGGAGGGCATCGGCCGCCCCTCCACCTACGCCAGCATCATCGGCACCATCGTTGATCGGGGCTACGCCACCCTGGCCAACAACTCCCTCACCCCCAGCTTCACCGCCTTCGCCGTGACGGCCCTGCTGGAGGAGCACTTCCCCGATCTGGTGGACACCAGCTTCACGGCACGGATGGAGACCACCCTCGACGAGATCTCCACCGGCAAGGAGCGCTGGTTGCCCTACCTGACCAAGTTCTTCAAGGGGGAGACGGGGCTGGAAACCCAAGTCCAGCAGCGGGAGGGGGACATCGACCCCACCTCCTCGCGCACGATCCAGCTGGAGGGCCTTCCCTGTGTGGTGCGCATCGGCCGCTTCGGCGCCTACCTGGAGGCCAAGCGCGTCGGCGAGGACGGCATCGAGGAGCTGGTCAAGGCGACCCTGCCCCAGGAGATCACCCCGGCGGATCTGGATGCGGACCACGCCGAGCTGATCCTGCGCCAGAAGACCGAGGGCCCCGAGAGCCTGGGGGACGACCCGGAAACCGGCGAGGCGGTCTACCTGCTGTTTGGCCAGTACGGCCCCTACGTGCAGAAGGGCCAGGTCAGCGACGACAACCCCAAGCCGAAACGGGCCTCCCTGCCCAAGGGTTCCAAGCCCGAAGACCTCACCCTCGAGGACGCCCTGGGCCTGCTGCGCTTGCCCCGCCTCCTTGGCGAACACCCCGAAGGCGGCAAGGTGCAGGCGGGCCTGGGTCGCTTCGGTCCCTA
The DNA here is from genome assembly GCA_037134455.1 of Synechococcaceae cyanobacterium ELA445. Lineage (GTDB taxonomy): Bacteria > Cyanobacteriota > Cyanobacteriia > PCC-6307 > Cyanobiaceae > ATX-6F1. The sequence continues at coordinate 5,693 of JBAXME010000086.1, forward strand.
CGTGGTTCACGACAAGGGCAAAGCGGAGAAGGAGTTCCGCTCGCTCAAGGCCGAGGACGATGTGCTGATCGTGGGTCTGGAGCGGGCCCTGGAGCTGCTGGCCCAACCCAAGCGCGGCAGGGGCGGCCGCACCGCCCTGCGGGACCTGGGCACACCGGAGGGCTCCGAGGAGCTGGTGCAGGTGTTCAACGGGCCCTACGGGCTCTACGTCAAACAGGGCAAGGTCAATGCCTCCCTGCCCGAGGGCAAGGGGGCCGAGGAGATCACCCTGGTGGAAGCCTTGGAGCTCTTGGCCGCCAAGGCGGCGACCACGAAGGGGAGCCGCAAGGCCGCGGCCGGATCCAAGGCCAAAGCTGCGAAGAGCACGGTCGCCAAGGCCAAAACCACCAAGGCTCCTGCCGCCAAGACCCCTGCCGCCAAGACCTCCGCCAGGAGCGGCCGACCCCGGGCGGGGGCGGTGCGGATCATCAAGGCGGCCAGCAGTTGACCCCCCTGCGCCGCGGCGGTGGTCCTCTGGTGCTGGCGGCCCTGCTGGCCCTGGGGGGATGCAGCGGCACCAGCTTCGGACGCCGGCTGGCCGGCAGTTTCGACCCTCCGGTTGCCAGCCCCAGTGCCCCCCCTACCCC
>JBAXME010000087.1:0-5910 GCA_037134455.1 Synechococcaceae cyanobacterium ELA445
CGGGGGGTGCTGGTGGTGGTCCTGGGCGGTGTGTGCCTGGCGGGCGGCTGGTGGTTGGGCACGCGCTCCACGGGGGCGGGGGGAGGCCTGCCCCAACAGGTCGCCCTGGAACGACAGGCCAGGGACTTGCAGCACAGGGTTGACCAGGGCAAGGCCAGCGGCGCCGAGAAGGAACGGCTGATCCAGCTCCTGCTCTCCCTGGAACAGAAGACCCAGGCCACCAGGCTGCTGGAACGGATGGCAGACCAAAATCCGGAGCAATGGCAGCTGCGGTTGCTGCTGGCGGAGCTGCGACGGGACCAGAACGATCGCCCGGGGGCCGAACGGGAGGTGCGCCAGATCCTCAACCTCTCCCCCGAACGGATGGAGGCCCTGCAGCTGCGCACCCTGCTGCAGTTCGAGCAGGGCCGCGGTGGCGAGGCCCAGGCCCAGCTCCAGGCCGCCCTCCTCAAGGCCAACGCCACCCCCGACTCCGCCACGGCTCTGCCCATCGGCCTGCTGCTGGCCGACCTGCTGCAGCGGCAGAAGCAGACCGCTGCCGCAGAGGCCCTCTACCTCAAGCTGGCCGCCGATCACCCCCGGGATCCCCGCCCCCTGCTGGCCCTGGCCCTGCTCAAACAGGAGTCGGGGGATACCAAGGCGGCCCAGGGCGCCCTGGCCCAGGCCCGGGACCGCACGCCGGACAGGAACGACCCTCGGTTGGATCAGGTGGCCACCGACTGGGGGCTTGCCCCCCTGCGGGCCCTCAAGGTCCCTTCAGCGGAGGCTTCGAAGCCGGCGCACTCTGCACATCAAACGCCCTGAGGGCACGGTCGACCGCGTCCCCTGGAGGGGTGGCATCGTCCATGGCCGACCCCTTGCGCAGGGAGTTGATCAGATCGCCGGGATTCTTGGCGTCGAGGAGGCTCTTGGGCTTGGAATTGCCGGACCCGTAATCAAGGATCTGCTGCTGCTGGAGAGGGGTGACCGAATAGGGGTTGTCGGCCCAGGCGGCCGTGGGGCCGAGCAGAACCAACCAAACAGTGGTGGCCTGGGCGGCAACCAGTGCGGAGCCTAGCCAGAGATGGCAACCGGATTGATGGCGTCCCATCCGCGATGCTACCGAGATGGTCCGATGCTAAACGGGCTTCGATCGTGCCGCCGAGCCAGCCCATGCGCATCGCCACCTGGAACGTGAACTCGGTGCGCAGCCGGCTCGACCAGGTGGTGGCCTGGTTGGAGCGGGAGCGGCCCGATGTGGTCTGCCTGCAGGAGACCAAGGTGGAGGACGGCCAGTTCCCCACCGGGGCCTTCACCTCCCTTGGCTATGAGGTGCTGATCAGTGGCCAGAAGGCCTACAACGGCGTGGCGATCCTGAGCCTCCATCCGCTCGAGGACGTGCGCATCGGCTTCGCCGCCCAGCTGGCGGGCGATGCGGAGGCGGAGGAGCTGGGGGAGCAGAAGCGGGTGATCAGTGCCCGCATCGAGGGGGTGCGGGTGCTCAACCTCTACGTGCCCAACGGCTCATCGCTGAGCTCCGACAAGTACGCCTACAAGCTGCGCTGGCTGGGCTGCCTGCGGCGCTACCTGGAAGCCCAGGAGCTGGAGGGGGATCCCCTCTGCATGGTGGGGGACTTCAACATCGCCCTGGAGGACCGGGACATCCACGACCCCGAGCGGCTGCGGGGCGGAATCATGGCCAGCGAGGCCGAGAGGAACGCCCTTTCCGCCGCCCTGGGCTCCCGGCTGGTGGACGTGTTCCGGGTGTTCGAGCCCGCCAGCGGCCACTGGAGCTGGTGGGACTACCGCACCGCCGCCTGGGAGCGGGACCGGGGCTGGCGGATCGATCACATCTATTTGTCGGAGGAGCTGCTGGTGTGGGCCACGGGTTGCGTGATCCACAAGAGCCTGCGCGCCAACGACAAGCCCAGCGACCATGCCCCGGTGGTGGTGCACCTGCAGGTGCCGGAGGAGGAGGAGCACGAAGGCGACTAAGTTTCGGGCCCGAGAACGTCCGCCATGCCCCATTCCCGCACCGCAGCCACGGCGACCGTGACGGCGCTGACCGTGCTGGCGGGCCTGGCCACCGCCGCGAAGGCGGAACCCCAGGCGGTGCCCGCAGCCACGCCCCCTGCCCCAACGGTTGCCCCTGAGGCCAGCCCTGGGCCCTCCCCCTGGGCGGGCACGGTCGAGCTCTACGGCTTCGCTCCCCTGCGCACCAGCGGCACCGCCACGATCAACGGACTGAGCGCCGACTTTGATCTCGGTCTGGGCCAGGTGCTCCGCCCCCTCACCGGCATCGCCACCGTGCGTGGCAGCGTCGAGCACGGGCGCATCGGGCTGCTCACGGACCTCAGCTATCTGTCGATCCAGGGCGCCGAGGGGCGCACCAGCAACGGCTTCCAGCTGAGCCGGAGCCTCGGGCCCCTGGGAGGCAGCACCGCCAACCTCACCATCCCCCCCCGCACCCTGACCGCCAGCATCGGCTCCATCCAGGGCGTCTACGACCTGGCCCTGCGCTACCGCTTCGGCGATCGGGAGACGGCCGTGGCCCGCCCCGGCCGCTTCAGCGTGATTCCCTACGCCGGGGTGCGGCTGGTGAACCTGCAGAGCAACCTGGGCCTCGAACTCCAGGGAGCTGGCTCCAACCTCACTCTCACGGGCCCGCGCGGCAGAAGCATCGGGCTGGATGGTCCCGCCCGCAGCTTCACCCGCTACGGCGATTTCGGCACCACGCTCGTTCAGCCGCTGCTGGGCACCCAGGCGATGGTGTTCCTCTCGCCCCGGCTGCGCCTGTTCGCCCGCGGCGACATCGGCGGCTTCGGCATCGACAATCCGAACAACGTGTCCTGGAACGCCCAGGCGGGCCTGGGCTACGCCATTGGCAACTCCACCCAGCTCAACCTCTCCTGGCGCCTGCTGCACCTGGGAGCCAGCAACGGCGCCACACCGCAGAACGCCTACGTGGTGAACGAGAACGGCCTTGAGGTGGGGGTGAAGTTCTTCTTCTGAGCGCCAGCTTCAGAACCCCATCGGGGGAAGCCCCTCAGAACACCTCCAGCACCGGGCGATCGGCGGCAGGAAGGGTCACCGTGAGGGTTTCGGCGCGGCGGGCGGATTCGCCGCAACTGCGGGGAGTGGGGAAGATCTTGCCGGGGTTGGCCAGCCCGGTCGGATCGAAGGCCCGACGCACCAGCTGCATGGTGGCCAGGTCATCGGGGGCGAACATCCAGTCGAGGTAGCAGCGCTTGTCGGCCCCCACCCCGTGCTCGCCGGTGATGCTGCCGCCCGCCGCAACGCACAGCCGCAGGATCTCCCCCCCCAGCGCCTGCACCCGCTCCTCCACCCCGGGGTCATGGCGGTCGTAAAGGATCAGAGGGTGCAGGTTGCCGTCACCGGCATGGAAGACGTTGGCCACCCGCAGGCCATGGGCGACGCTGAGCTGGTCGATCGCGGCCAGCACCGCAGGCAGGGCGCTGCGGGGCACGACGCCATCCTGCACGTAATACGTGGGGGTGATGCGGCCCACAGCGGCGAAGGCGCTCTTGCGCCCCTTCCAGAGCAGGGCCCGGTCGGCCGCGTCCACCGCCTGGCGAATCGAGCGGGCCCCGGCCTGCAGGCAGAGCTGCCGTGCCAGGTCGGCGGCCGCCGCCACCTCCCGCTCCTGCCCATCCAGTTCGATCAGCAGCACCGCCGCCGCATCGCGGGGGTACTCATCGACCCCGAACAGGTCATCGACGGCGTTGACGGTGAAGTTGTCCATGATCTCCATGCCAGCCGGCAGCACCCCGGCGGCGGTCACCGCCCGCACCGCCTCGCCGGCCGCCTCCATCGAGTCGAAGTCGGCCAGCAGCACCTCCACCGCCTGAGGGGCCCGCAGCAGCCGCAAAGTGATGGCCGTGGCAATGCCGAGGGTGCCCTCGCTGCCGATGAACACCCCCCGCAGATCGAGCCCCGGCATCTCCGGCAGCCCCCCGCCGAGGCGGGTGATGGTGCCGTCGGGCAGCACCACCTCCATCTCCAGCACGTGGTTGCTGGTGACGCCGTACTTAAGACAGTGCACGCCACCGGAGTTCTCGGCCACGTTGCCGCCGATGGAGCACACCACCTGGCTGGAGGGGTCGGGGGCGTAGTAATAGCCCTCGCCGGCCACCGCCCGGGTGACCCAGCTGTTGATCACGCCTGGCTCAACCGTGATGCGCTGGTTCTCCAGATCAATGGCCAGCACCCGGCGCATGCGGCTGGTGACCACCACCACCGCCGCTTCTTCGGCCACGGCCCCCCCCGAGAGGCCGGTGCCGCTGCCCCGGGCCACGAACGGCACCGCCAGTTCGTGACAAGCCCGCAACACTGCGGCCACCTGCTCCGTGGTCTCCGGCAACACCACCAGGGGGGGCGCATGGCGGTGCAGGGTCAGCCCATCGCTGTCGTAGGTGAGCAACTCCTGGGGCCGGGCCACCACAGCCCGGCTGGGGAGCACCTGCCGCAGCCGACGTTCGATGAGGGACCAATCGGGCATCACAGGAGCGGCATCGAACGTCGGTTGGGCCGAATGCGTACCGTTTTAGGTCAAGATGGCAATTGGCCTGTCCCCTGCGGCTGGGCCCGACCCCTCCCCATCGTCTGCGGATCAAGCCTTGACCTCGGCCCCTGTGTCTGCTCCTGCCCTGAACACCACCCGTTCACAGGAACTCTTCAGTGCCGCCCAGAAGCTGATGCCCGGAGGGGTGAGCTCTCCGGTGCGGGCCTTTCGCTCGGTGGGGGGCCAGCCGATCGTGTTCGACCGGGTCAAGGGCGCCTACGCCTGGGACGTGGACGGCAACCGCTACATCGATTACATCGGCAGCTGGGGCCCCGCCATCTGCGGCCATGCCCACCCCGATGTGATTGCGGCCCTGCACGCCGCCCTCGACAAGGGCACCAGCTTCGGGGCCCCCTGTGAGCTGGAGAACCAGCTGGCCGAGCTGGTGATCGAGGCGGTGCCGTCAGTGGAGATGGTGCGCTTCGTGAACAGCGGCACCGAGGCCTGCATGTCGGTGCTGCGCCTGATGCGCGCCTTCACGGGCCGCGAGAAGATCATCAAGTTCGAGGGCTGCTACCACGGCCATGCGGACATGTTCCTGGTGAAGGCGGGCTCCGGCGTGGCCACCCTGGGCCTGCCCGATTCCCCTGGCGTGCCGCGCAGCACCGCCGCCAGCACCCTCACCGCCCCCTACAACGACCTCGAGGCCGTCAAGAAGCTGTTCGCCGAGAACCCCGGTGAGATCGCCGGTGTGATCCTCGAGCCCGTGGTGGGCAATGCGGGCTTCATCACCCCCGAGCCCGGCTTCCTGGAGGGCATCCGCGAACTCAGCAAGGACAACGGCGCCCTGCTGGTGTTCGACGAGGTGATGACCGGCTTCCGCATCAGCTACGGCGGCGCCCAGGCCAAATTCGGCATCACCCCCGACCTCACCACCCTGGGCAAGGTGATCGGCGGTGGCCTGCCGGTGGGCGCCTACGGCGGCCGCGCCGACATCATGGCCCTGGTGGCCCCGGCAGGCCCGATGTATCAGGCCGGCACCCTCAGCGGCAACCCGCTGGCCATGACCGCCGGCATCCACACCCTGCGGCTGCTCCAGCAGCCGGGCACCTACGAGCGCCTCGAGGCCATCACCAGCCGTCTGGCGGACGGCATCCTGGCGGCGGCCCGCGAGGCCAGTCTGCCCATCTGCGGCGGTTCGATCAGCGCCATGTTCGGCTTCTTCCTCACCGAGGGCCCCGTGCGCAACTTCGAGGAGGCCAAGGCTGCCGACACGGTGCGTTTCGGCAAGTTGCACCGCGCCATGCTCGAGCGGGGCGTCTACCTGGCCCCCAGCGCCTTCGAGGCGGGCTTCACCTCCCTGGCCCACAGCGACGCCGACATCGACGCCACCCTGGCCGCCTTCCGCG
>JBAXME010000088.1:0-5032 GCA_037134455.1 Synechococcaceae cyanobacterium ELA445
GGCCAATGGCCTGAAAGGGTCAGGGCGGCCACAAGGCTCCCTTCACAGGGGCTGCCTAACCTCAGGCCATGGTTGTTTCAGCAGTCCACCGATGCCATTGGCAGCAGCGGCTGCAGGATGAGGCTGCTGCGTTGGCTGAGCGCCGGAGCATCGCCAAACTCCAGGCCAAGGTGGCCGCCCTGACCCTTTCAGGCCATTGGCCCCAGATCCGTGCCATCTGGCTGTTCGGGTCTGTGCTGGAGCCAGGATTCGGTCTCCAGTCCGACCTCGATCTCTGCGTCCAGGGACTGCCTTCCTCCGATCTTCTTGCGGCCATGGAACTGGTCGATGGGATGGAGTTACCGGCCCAGGCCGACGACCGGCGGTTGCCCGTCGATCTGGTGCGATTTGAATCCCTGCCCCCCCATTGGCGGCAGCGCCTTCGGGAAAGGGGGCTCCCCCTGCTGTGAGTGCCGTGCTGCCTTCCGTTCGCCAGGTAGAGGATCTTTTGGCTGATCTCGAGGTGGAGCGCAGCAAGTTGCAGGGGTTGGTGGCCTCCCTGGGGCAACTTCAGCAGGCATGGCCAGAACCGATCGGGGCTCAGGATCGCTGTGATGCGACGGCCCTGCGTTTGCAGAGCTTCTATACCGGCATTGAGCGCTGTTTTGTACAGATCGTGCGGGTGCTCAACGGCGGCCCTCCCGAAGGTGCTGACTGGCATCGCCGCCTACTGGAGCGGATGGGAGTGGCCTCAGAGGTGCGCCCGGTTGTGCTGGCGGCGGCAACGGTGCGCAGGTTGGGGGAATTCCTGCGCTTCCGCCATGTGGTGCGCCATCTGTACGCCTACGAGCTGGAGCCGGAACAGGTGGAGCGCTTGTTGTCGCATGCGCTCGATCTCTGGCCAACGGTGGATCGGGAGTTCGTCGCCTTCGAGTCGTGGCTGCGTGAGCTCACGGCTGACCGGCTTTGAGGTTGCGGGCACCTGGTTGTCTGGCCGCGCTTAACACTCCGTTACGGGATGATGGGAAGCCATGCTCCGTCCTTCCATGACCGCTGCAGGCATCGCCCAGGCCGAGTCTCCCTCCTTCGACCGCGCCGACTGGGCGAGTGCCTTCCGCAATGTGCTCCAGGAGCTGGATGTGGCCCTGGAGCCCAGCAGCGGCATGGTGCCTCAGGAGTTGGCCGGCACCCTTTACCGCAACGGCCCTGGGCGGCTGGAGCGGGGTGGGGTCTGGATGCATCACCCCTTTGACGGCGACGGCATGATCACCGCCCTGCGCTTCGAGGACGGCGCCTTGCGGCTGCGCAACCGCTTCGTGCGCACGGAGGGCTTTGAGGCGGAGGAACAGGCTGGAAAGCTGCTCTATCGCGGCGTGTTCGGCACCCAGAAACCCGGCGGCCTGCTGGCCAATGCCTTCGATCTGCGCCTTAAGAACATCGCCAATACCCACGTGGTGCGCCTGGGCGACCAGTTGCTGGCCCTGTGGGAGGCCAGCTCCCCCCACGCCCTCGATCCCGACAGCCTCGAAACCCGGGGGCTGACCCTGCTGGATGGGGTGCTGGCCCCCGGCGAGGCCTTCAGCGCCCATCCCCGCTTTGATCCGGGCCACCACGGCGCCCCCCGCATGGTCACCTTCGGGGTGAAGGCGGGGCCCACCAGCAGCGTGCGTCTGATGGAGTTTGATGCCGCCGGCGCCCTGGTGGCGGACCAGCGCCGCAGCTTCAAGGGCTTCGCCTTCCTGCACGACTTTGCGATCACCCCCCGTTGGGCCGTCTTCCTGCAGAACGCCGTCGCCTTCAACCCCCTGCCCTTCGTGCTCGGTCAGAAGGGTGCTGCCCAGTGCCTCAGCTCCAAACCTGGCCAAAAGGGCCAGTTCTGGCTGATCCCCCGCAGCGGTGACGGTGACCCCGTGGTGGTGGAGGCCCCTGAGGGCTTTGTGTTCCACCACCTGAACGCCTACGAGGACGGGGCCAGCGGTGAGGTGGTGGTGGATTCGATTGTCTATGCCGATTTCCCCTCCATCGGCCCCGACGTGGATTTCCGCTCCGTGGATTTCCAGGCGCTGCCAGAGGGCCAGCTGCAGCGCTGCCGCATTGATCCGGCCACGGGTTCCGTGTGCACGGAACTGCTGGAGCCGCGCTGCTGCGAGTTCGCCATGGTGAATCCCCAGCGCCAGGGGGTGGAGGCCCGCTACGGCTGGATGGCGGTCACCGAGCGGGAGCGGGGCAATGACCCCCTGCAGGCGATCGAGAAGTTGGATCTCTCCAGCGGCGAGCGCCGGATTTGGAGCGCGGCCCCTCGGGGCTTTGTCAGCGAGCCGGTGATGGTGCCCCACCCGGAGGCCACCGAGGCCGAGGAGGATCGCGGCTGGGTGCTGGTGCTGGTCTGGAACGGGGCCCGCTGCGCCTCCGACCTCGTGATCCTCGATGCGGCAGATCTGACAGAAGTGGCCGTGGTGCCCCTGCCTCTGGCGATTCCCTACGGCCTGCATGGCAGCTGGTCGCCGGCCTGAGCAGCATGGCTCCATGGCCTGGTTCATCAAGACCGAAACCTTCCGCCGGCCCCGCCACGAGGTGGAACCCCACCGACGGGCTCACCTGGCCTGGGTCAAGGAACTGCAGCGCCAGGGCTATCGGATGAGCAGCGGCTACCTGGTCGACGCCCAGGGCCGACCCGGGGGTGGCGGTCTGCTGCTGCTCGAGGCCGCTGACCACGCCGCCGCCCTGGCGCTGGTGCAGCAAGATCCCTTGATCAGCTCAGGCAGCGTCGACTGGCAGCTGCAGGGCTGGATCGCCGCCGCCGGCGACCTGGCCACCGCCCCTTGAGTTCACCCATGGCCCCGCTCTATTCCCCCCTCGCCCTGCTGGCGCCCTTCTTCAGCACCCTGTGGCCCACCCTGCTGCTGCTGTTCCACCTGGCGGGCCCGGTGCCCGACACCCTGGGCCCGCTGGCCGGTGGGCTGGCCCCTTGCGACGCCCCGGCCCATTGCGTCCGCCAGGACTGGCCGGTGGCGGAGCCGGCCGAGGCCCTCGCCCGGCTGGCTCCCCAGCTGGCGGCCACCCCGGGCCTGCGGATCGAGCGCTACGACTCAGGCGCCCGGGCGCCCTATCTCCATGCCACCGCCACCAGCCGCTTCTTCGGCTTTGTGGACGATCTGGAGCTGCTGGCCGATCCGGATGAGGGTCTGCTGCAGGTGCGCTCCGCTTCCCGCCTCGGGGATTCGGACTTGGGGGTGAACCTGCGCCGGGTGGAGGGCCTACGGCGGGGACTGGTCGACGAGGGACCGACCGCGGTGGTCGAGAGGCAGGGCTGATTCTCCTGGGTTAGGCGCGGTTTCGGGGCCGATCACGTCGACGGCTGCCCGTTCCACCACCAACTGAAAGCGCAACGACTGGCGCTCGTTGATCAGTTTCTGCACCAGAGCCACCTGGCGTGGCGTGGGTGCATCGGGTTGGCTTGTTCTGACCACCGCCCGGATTTGGGGCGGGTTGCGTTCCCAGTCGATCGTGAGCTGGGCCAGATGCAACTCCCTGCCAAAGGTGAGGGTTTCCCTCTGGATCCGTTCCTTGATGGTCTGCTCCACCTGTTGCTGGGCCAGTTTTCGGCGGCCCTGGCGCACCAGATCGACAAAGCTGTATCCCAGGGGAATGACCAGCAGAGAGGTCAGGACCAGGCTGATTGCCCCCAACCGGCTACGCCGCAACCTGCGGCGTAGGGCAGGCCCCGCCGCTGCCAGCACCACCAGGCCACCACTGAGGATGCCGAGCAAGTTGGTCAGATAGAGCACGCCGGCACCCGCCGCCTCGCTCCACTGACCGGCGGAGAGCAGCAGGCCCATGGCGCAAACCGGCGGCACCAGGGCTACGGCAATGGCCGTGCCCGCCAGAGAGGAGACGGCCTCGCTACGGATTTTGGCGTAGGTGGCGATGCCACCGGCCACCAGGGCGATACCCAGGTCCAGCAGGTTGGGGGAGGTGCGGGCCAGGACCTCGCTGCCGAAGGAGGGCAGGCTGGCCAGGCGGCCCTCCAGCACCGACAACGTGATCGTGATCAGGGCCCCCGCCAGCAGGGTGATCAGCCCGCGTCCCACCAGGCTGGCCCGCCCCCGCAGGATGCCGAAGGCGGTGGCCCGCAGTGGGGTGATCCACGGGGCCACCACCATGGCGCCGATCACCACCGCCGCACTGTTGGCCAACAGACCGAGAGTGGCGATCACGGTCGCCCCAACGGTGAGCACGATGAACACTTCATCGAGGCGGGCGTCCGCCTCGAATTCAGTGATCAGTTGGCGCAGACGGGTTGGATTCACCCCTCAAACACTGCCAAAGGCCACCTGGCAAGCGGCATTGAGCAACTCCGCCTGAGCGGCGTTCTGGGGCTCCTGGCCATCGATCAGGCCGGCGTTGCAGTCGGCACTGAGCTGGTAGGTGCTGCCGTCGGCGCTGACCGCGAAGGAGACGGCAGAGGTGCCGGAAGGCTGAACCGAGCCGAAGAGCAACTGGTAGTCGGTGTTCGGCACCACGATGGTGGTCTGGTTGCTGTTGATGGCCGAATTCACGGCGCTGTTGATCACTGCCGCCGTCGCCAGGGTGCCGATGCCCCAGGCCGCCGCCCGGGCACCCCACCAGCCCCAGGTGGGGGTGGCCCAGCCCCCGTACCAGCCGGTGTTCCAGGGCCGTGCCACTCCCCAGCCGGGCCGGGCCCAGCCCGGCCGCACGTTGACGTTGTTGATGTTGACGTTGCGGTTCCAGTTGCGGTTGACCGTGGCGCTGCGGTTGATGTTCGCCGTGCGGTTGAGGCTGCCGTTGAAGTTCGTGGAGCGGTTCAGGTTGCCGTTGAGGTTTCGGTTCCCCAGCGTCCGGTCCCCCACCCCCCCGACCGGGCGGGAGAAGCCTCCATTGCCGCCACTGGGCCGGTTGATCGAAGGATTCAGGCCGCCACCGGGGGCCCTCACCTGGTTGCTCCAGCCGCCACTGGGGCGAGCATCGCCGCGGTTGAATCCGCCGCCCCCGGCGTTGGCGAAGCCCGTGCGGCCTCCCCCACCGCCACCAC
>JBAXME010000089.1:0-4858 GCA_037134455.1 Synechococcaceae cyanobacterium ELA445
CCTCAAGCAGCTCTATTGCGCCAGCATCAATCACATCCTGAATAGCCGACTGCCGATCCATCTGATTCGGCAGAAATAGATGTTCGCCAAGGCTCAGAATCCGATCTCTCGATCCGGCCAGAGTGGCAACAGCGGCGATTGCTGCACCACGGACTCCAGGCTTATCGTCATCCTGGAGAGCTGTGATCTCAGGTAGTGCTTGCACGACCTTTAGGCCAGACAAACTCTGGATTAGCACACGACGATTCTGGCGATGGTCTGCCAATAAGGCCACCATCTGATTGATGATCCCTTGATCCTGGCAGCCCAACTGGTGCAAAGCCCAAGCTGCATTCTCCACCAAGTAATGATCGTCACTGACCAGGCACTTGCCAATGCTCTTAATCGCATCTCTGCAACCAAGCCGTGCCAGCACCTCCACGGCTTTACGTTTGGCGAGTTGGGTTGCTTGTGTTTCATCTACCTCTACGAGAAGCTGAAGCAAAGCCTGTTCAGATTGCCTGCCGGGAAAGTTGAGCAATTGGGCCGCTGCCATGTAGCGATCACTGCTTGCCTCCAATTCTGCCACTGGTAAAGCCAGGATGCGCAAGGACTCTTCCTGATCAAGGCCAGGATGTATGTTATTGAAGCGGCTTGAACTCACTGGCTCGTTCATCCTTGATTACATCGGTTATTATCCCATGCGCTACCGATCACGGCGACGCATGGGAAGTGTCAGAATGTGTAGCGATCAGTAAGACCAATAGTCTTGAGCAGCAATCCAAGTAAGATTCATGTGTAAACATGGGTATCAAGGTGAATAAGATATTTTACGTGAGCGTGGTCGGATCCTTGAAAGGTGGGCACGTCGCTTGCAGAACCATTCGAGTTCCACTGCAAACCATGAGTGTGGTGATGCATGGGCTTCATCACCAGGGAATGAGGGTTGCCGATGTGACTGGCCTGCTTCACGCACGAGCTGACCTCGGTGCTACCCCCCAGCCAATTTTGGTTGAGGAGAGCATCGAAGCACTACCCTCCATAGACGCTGATCGCTCGGAACTTGAACAGCCCAAAGAGATCAAGCGCGGCAGCCAGCGCCCGACCAGGCCTGCCTCCAACAGGAGTAAGCGGGCCTAAAGCTGATCCACTAAAGCGTTTCCACTAAAGCGGTTTGTAAAGCACCTCGAAGACACCATCGACTGGACGGCCAGCCTTCAACTGTTCCCATTGAATACCTTCCAGAAAAGCATCTGGATCAGGAGTTTCGATGACGTCGACCCCCCAGGCGCCGAAAATGAGTGGCGAAGAGCTGGCTGCCGGTGTGTCTTTGCGCCCTCCTAGCGCCAGAATCGAATGATTGAGCCCATGGCCGAATTCGCTACGCAATGAGGCCCATCCTGCCACCAGTTCCGCAGCAAATAGTGCGGCATCCAGCGGGCTCTCCAGCCGGAGTCGCCAGTGCGGGTGGGAGAGAGCCTCGGCAGAGGTGACCGTAGGACAGAACCGTTTCAACCCTGCCTCCAATTGCAACCCATCCCAGGGGGGGCAACATTCACTCGCCACCTGTAGGTTGTGGGAGATCAAGAAGGTGGTCATTGCTTTGCTTCGGTAGAGCGTATGTTACGAGCAGCCAAGCCAGCCGTGGGCCGACTGGCTCTGCGTCAAGAATGGGCCCTGGACTGCCACACCGCCTTGATCCACCAGACTCCGCCACTGACGCCGGTATCTGCGCCCATTTCCCTCAGTGAAGAGGAAGCTGCCCTTTTGGCTGCGGAGCTGAAGCAGCAGTTGCGCTCCGGAGATCGCCCCCCCGGGGATCAGGAGTTGATCGAGAAGATGGTGGCGGGGCTCGGCGATCCACGCGGCCTGATGCGGCTCACCTTCGCTGAGAGTCTCGGTGCCGTTGGTCCCGCAGCCGTTCCGGCTTTGTGCCAGGCCCTTAGAACCCACGCCAATGTGACCGTCCGCCGTGCCGCCGCCAAAACCCTCACCCTGATCGGGGACCCCGTTGCTCTACCCGATCTCCTGGCTGCTCTTCTGAATGATCCGGATCCGGTGGTGCAAGGGTCTGCCGTGGGTGCCATGGCCGCCACGGGTGAGTGCGCCGTGGAGGCTCTGATCGCTGTTCTCTCCAATGCCGAAAGCACCACCATGCACCTGGGTCTCGCCAGCTGGGGGCTGGCCTTCATCGGTGCGAGGGCGCCAGAAGCACTGCGCCGAGCAGCCCGTTCTGCCGACACTGAAGTGCGTACGGCGGCAATTGCGGCTCTTGGTGAGCAGATCCAGAGCCTGGATGACGAGCAGGCCCGGGTGCTGGTGATCGAGGCCCTCGCCGATCCGGCTGAACAGGTGCGCGCAGAGGCCGCCACTCTTTTGGGGAAGCTCCATGATCCGATCTGGGCATCACCGCTCTTGCAGCCCTTGCTGCGAGACCGTTCGGATCAAGTGCGCAAGAATGCGGCCCTTTCGTTGATGAAGCTACGAGCCCTCGATGCCATCTCCGAGCTGGAGGTTGCCCTGGCGGCAGAAGCCAGCGACCAAGTCAAGCCTGTGCTGCAGGTCTCACTGCAGCAGCTGCGCAAACATCAACAAGCCGTTGACGACCTCTGACGCCTGCCTGAGCGGCAGACTGATGGCCCCTTTTTAGGCTGGCCCCTTGTTAGACCTACGCCTGTCGCATCCGTAAATCCTCCACCCTGGCCATCGACGAAATCACCGTTTCGAGCACATAGGGATCGGTATTTTCAGCGCTGGACAACTCAAGGAAGCAGGCGGCCACATCCGGATGATCGATGCCAGCCAGGGCAGTCACCGCTGCCACTGCCTGTGCCTCGTTGCTGCCTCGGCACACCTGGAGCAACAGCGGCAGGGCCTGCCTGCCGACCTGGCCGAGGGCCATCACAGCGGTTATCGCCACCACGGGGGAGGGGTCATGCAACGCGGCCTCAAGGGCTGCCATGGCTTCAGGAGGCACGTCGATGCCGGGCCGATTGGAAGCAATCTGGGCATAGGCCTTCACGCAACTGGCGCGAACGGTGGCATCGGAGCTGGCGTGGAACTTAGCGGCAAGGGGCAGCATCGCCCGATCGGCGAAAACACCCAGAGCGCGCACGGCTGCCCGTCGCCTCACCACATCCTGATGATCGAGCATCAGAAGCAACCGAGGCAATGATGCATCGGCATGGTGCCGAACCATCTCCAGAAACGCCTCGGTCTGCACGTAGGGATTGGGATGCCCAAGATCGTCGAACAGCTGATCAAGGGAGCCGGTGCTGGTGGCAGGAGCCATCGGGAGGTCGTCGCTGCGAGGGGAAGGGCCTCAGGAGGGGCCGTCAACAAAAAAGGGGAGGCCTAAGCCTCCCCCTGCGGAATCAAACGGGCCTCAGGAGAGGGAGTTGATGGCGTAATCGAGGTAGCTCTTGAGCTCGTTCAGAGCCTGGGGGCTCATGTCGCGAGGGGAGCAGGCGCGGTCACGGGTGTAGGTGAGCGCTTCCACATAGGCGGCGGTGGGGAGATTAAGGGTGCGATAAACCTCGCGGGCGCCGGCAATACCCCACTCATCGAGGGGGCCGGTGCCGCCCACCACCAGGCAGTAGTTGATCAGGCGCATGTAGTGGCCGAGATCGCGGTAGCACTTGTCAACCTTGATCTGGTTGCTGCCAGCTTCGCCCGCTTGCTTGAGATAGGGGTACTTCTTGAAGCAGGCATCGCCGGCCTCACGCACAACCTTGTCCATACCAACAGCCAGCTTTTCAGCGGCTTCCAGGCGGGCAGTGGCGCGTTGAATATTGCCCTGAACGGCCTCAAGGTCGTTCTGGCTGGGGAAGCGACCGGCGGCGTCAGCGGCGGTCACGACAGTGGTGACAACAGATTTCATTGAATGGTTCCTGTGATGGAAGTGAAAAGGATGAAAAAGCTATTGCTTAAAGCCGATCAAGCCAGAGCGCTGGCCACGCGGTCGAAGTAGGAGGCAGCTTCGGCAACCAGCGCGGAGCAATCGCCCTGGATGGTTTCCATCTTGCGGAAACGGGTTTCGTCCGGATTGGTGCCGCTGGTGTTTGTCTCGTTGATGTGGGCAGTGGAAGAGGCCTTCATGATCCCAACGGCGCGGGCGGCTGACTGCAGGGGCACACCCAGGGCGATGTAGGTTTCCTTCAGGCCGTTGAGGCAGCGGTCATCAAGAACGGAGGCATCACCGGCCAGCAGGGCATAGCTGATGTAACGCAGCACGATCTCACCATCGCGCAGGCAGGCGGCCATGCGGCGATTGGGATAGCAGTTGCCACCAGCCTGGATCAGTCCGGTGTTCTCGCAGATCATGCCGGTCACGGCATCAGACACAATGCAGGATGCATTGGAGGAGATGGCATTGACGGCATCGAGGCGCTTGTTGCCCGCAGCAACATAGGCACGAAGACCTGCCAGTTCATTGCCGCCAATAGCAGCATTTTTCGAATCAGCGCTTACAACAGCGCGGGAAAAGGCGTCGAGCATTTGGGAGAACCCTGGCTTAGGGACTTGGGGAGCTTCTTAAAGGCTCTGGCCTTTCTGAAATTGCTATAAAAGCAATTGAAAAGCAGCTATCGAGCTTGTCCTAAGGACTGAAGCACCATGAAACTACCCCGAGGGTCTGGCCCAGACCCCAAGCGGATGGGTGACGCAAGGTTTTGTGATCTAAGGGACGCAAGTTTTTAGGATCTAAGCCCGTTCGGCCGATGCCCGGACCCTGGCCTGCCGGCCCAGATGGTTTGACGTGCCATCGAACTCGCCTGTTGGGCATGGCCTCCCAGCGAGCCCGCGGCCGCAGTGACAGATCCCGGTCTCGACCGACTACCTACCCTGATCGGAGCCACCTCGTCCGATCCATGACCGATCC
>JBAXME010000090.1:0-4796 GCA_037134455.1 Synechococcaceae cyanobacterium ELA445
GGAGGAGGGAGGAGGAGAGAGAAGGGGGAGGCGGGCGCCGATCTAGCCCAACCGGGCCAGTTCCAGTCCAAGCCGACGCACCTGGCCGGAGAGGCTGGCATCGATGACCTGGGAACCCAGGCTGACGATGAAGCCGCCGATCAGGGACGGATCCACATGGAGCTGGATCTCCACGTTGTGGGTGCCGGCCACAGCCTGCACCTTCTCGCTGAGCTGGGCCTTCTGCTCGTCCGATAGCGGAGTTGCGGAGGTGACTGTGGCCAGGGCGATCTGGCGCTGCTCGCGGTAGAGCTCCAGCAACCGCTCAAGCACCGCATCGAGCACACCGATGCGTTGGCGGTCCGTAAGCAGCTTCAGCAGATTGAGGAAGGAGGGGGCCAACTGTTCGGAGAACAGTTTGACCAGCACGGCCTTCTTGACGTCCACCTCGATGACCGGCGAGGCCAGGGCTTCGCGAAGTGAGGGAGTTTCTTGCCAGAGGGTGAGCAGGGCCTTGGCCTGATCGATCACCAGGTCGGTTTCACCTTGCTGGTCGGCCACCTGCAGAAACGCTTCTGCGTAGGGGGTGGTGATGGAGTTAAGCAGTGGCATCAGGGGGCCCCCAGGTTGGCGATGGACTGGTCGATCAGCCGCGCGTGGGCAGCGTCATCAAGCTGGCCGGGCAGCACCGAAAGGGCCTTCTCGATGGCCAGGCGAGCCGCCTCCCGGCGCAGCTGGGTGGTGACCCTGGCCGCCTCGGAATCCAGGTCGGCTGCGGCCCCCTGCTTCACCCGTGCCATCTCCTCCACCGTGCGCAGCTCACTCTCGAGGCGAATCGCCTGGGCCCTGGCGAGCCCGTCAGTGCGGATCTTCTCGGCTTTCTGCTGGGCCGCTGCCAGATCCTTCTGGGCTCCATCGAGGGCAACAACCGCCTGCTGAAGCCGCTCGTCAGCCTCGTTGAGGTTGGCCAGGATGGCGCTGCGACGGCGCTCCAGGATGCCTCCTAGGAACTTGGGGAGGAAGGCAACCAAAATGGCGATGACAATCGCCAAGTTGATGATGTTGGTCTCAAACAGATCGAAGTTGAGACCAAAACCACCGTGGCTCGCCAACGGGAACGTGGTGACCGTGGTTAGGAAAGCAGGAAAGGTCATTGGGGGGCCAGCAGTCGTTCAACGATGAGATCGCCAAGTTGGTCAGCATCGGAGCGAATCTGCCCCAGGGCCTTGTCCCGCTGCTGATCGATTTCGCGACGAGCACTCTCTCGACTGGCGTTGGAGTCCGCCAAGGCCACAGCTAGAGCCTCGCGATAGAGGCGGTCGCACTCCTCTTCAGCCGCCACGATCAGCTTCTGAGCTTCACGACGGGCCTCCTTCAGCTGGTTGCGCAGATCCGCCTCCAGCCGTTCGACCTGGGCAAGCTTCTGTTTGGCTTCAGCGCGGCTGGTGGCGATGTAGCCCTCCCGCTCCTCCACAACCCGTCCAACGGGGCGAAAGAAGAGGGAATTGAGAATGAAGGTGAGGAGAACCACCTGCACAGCCATCAGGGGCAGGGTGGCATCGAGGTCAAAGAGACCTCCCTCCGGTGCACCGGCTGCGGCGAGCAGAAGCCAGCTGGTCATGGGGCAGGAGCGCTGGAATATTCAGGACGGATGGAGACGGAGATGGCAGGCCCGGAGCGCACGAACGCTCCGGACCACCCCTCCCTCAGAAACGGGATCAGCCGGCGAAGGGGTTCGCGAACAGCAGCACCAGGGCGACCACCAGGCCGTAGATGGTGAGCGATTCCATGAAGGCCAGGGAGAGCAGCAGGGTGCCGCGGATCTTGCCTTCGGCTTCGGGCTGACGAGCGATGCCTTCCACAGCCCCGCCGGAAGCGGTGCCCTGGCCGATGCCAGGACCGATGGAGCCGAGACCGACGGCAAGACCAGCAGCCACGACGGACGCAGCGGAAGTAAGGGAATCCATAGCCATGGGGGAGAAGTAAGGAGGGGCGCTGGGGAAGCGCGGAGGAGAGCTAGATGTGAACCCTGCGCTTGGGACACCGGGGAGGTGGGCCCGGATCTAACCGGACCTGCGCGCAAAGAGTTTGTCAGACAGAGGGGAGAGCCGACTTACGCCGATCAGTGATGGGGTTCGTGGACCGCCTCACCGATGTAGTAAGCGGCCAAGGTAGCGAAGATGAGCGCCTGGATGGCGCTTGTAAAAAGGCCCAGCAACATCACAGGCAGGGGAATCACCAAGGGAACCAAGAAAGCCAACACTGCAACAACCAATTCATCGGCAAGGATGTTGCCAAACAAACGGAAAGAGAGGGATAGGGGCTTGGTGAAATCCTCGACAATCTTGAACGGCAACATGATGGGCGTGGGTTCCACGTAGTACTCGAAGTACCGGAAACCCTTGCGGCTCAAACCTGCGTAGAAGTAGGCCAGGGACACCAACAAAGCAAGGGAGATGGTGGTGTTGATATCGGCGGTAGGCGCCCCCAGTTCACCGTTGGGCAGGTGGATCAACTTCCAGGGGATGAGGGCACCACCCCAGTTGCTGACAAAGATGAACAGGAAAAGGGTGCCGATGAAGGGCAGCCAATCGCGATAGGCCTTTTCACCGATGTACTCGCGAGCGATGTTGCGGATGTAATCCCATAGGAACTCCAGCAGGTTCTGAAGCCCTTGGGGGTCTCTCCCCAGCTTGCGGGTGCCACTCACCACCACGGCAAGCAGGATGCCGATCACGACCCAGGAACTCAGGAAAACCTGACCATGGATCTTGTAGTTGCCAAGCTGCCAGTAAAGGTGCTGGCCAACTTCAAGGGCGGCAAAGGGAAGGACGTGGGGCAACGGAGCCATCAGGGAAGGGCTTGGCGAAACGTCATTGCCGCGGTGCGGCTGGAAGAACGGAAAGTCAGGTGTCGAGAACGGCCTGAACGATCAGCGCGGGTTTGTAGAGGAAGAATCCAGCCAGTGCAGGCAAGATCTCCAGGAACGGGAGCCGGATAGCCGCGAGCACCAGCACCACAGGCACCAGTTGCTGAAACTTGCCCACCGACTTTGTGTCGACGCCGAGGCGGGACACGCTTCGGGCAAGAAGCCTCAAGTAGAGGATTCCTGCCAGAGCCCCCACTAGCAAGCTGACTGCAGTGGGGAGATCGAACCAGAGGGCCGTAATGGGCACCGCCAAGGCGGTGGCAAAGGCCGTGGCCAGCAGCATGCGGCGCTGGAGCCGCTGGTAACCATCCATCCCATTGGCGGCCGTCGACGGAGCGTCGGAGCCATCGGTGGTCGTGGAGTGGGGCGCTTGCGGGACTGAACCCTCCGAGGTGGCCATCTCCTTGGGGGAAACGCCGTCCATAGAAGGGGTCAAAGAAGCCTGCAACCGACAAGACTCCGCCTGGGCGAGCGGACTTTATCACTCGGTCGTTTCAGTCCTTTTGCAGCAGGAGCACACGCCTCTTCAGCAAACGCCGCACCAGAGCGGCCCTCTCAGCGGGTGGCTGCTGGGGGGCCAGCGCCCCGAGGGGAGTTCCGGGGGGGGCGGCCTCGAGCAGTTCCATGTAGGCCAGTTCCTCCAATGAAATGGCAAGGGGGCGCAGGTCTGGGTCGAGCAGGCTCGTAGAGGGCCACCCCCAAAGACAGGGGTTTCGATGACCGCTGGCGGCCAGCAGGGCCTCGTCGCTGCCCCAGTCGATCGGCGTCAGCGCACCCTTGCTCAAAAAGAACTCAAAGTGGCTGATGTCGGGATCCAGCGCCTCCACCAGCCGCCACTGCTCGGGTGCTGGCAAGGAGCGGGCCCTCTCCAGCAGTTCCCCCTCCAGCAGCCGGGCCGGATCCCAGACCTCCGGGTTGGAGAAGCCAGCAAAGCGCAGATCTGCCGCCTCAATGAACCGGAACAGCCGCTCCAGGGTGTAGCTGCTCTCCTGGGGGTGCAGGTACATGTCGGCGAAGTTGGCGTCTGCGGCGGTATCCAGGGCCCAGCGCTGCTCGTGGTGCCGGCGCAACCGGTTGGCTTCCGGCAGGGTCGCCAGCAGAGTTCTGCCCAGGCGCAGACCCTCGGCATCGGGCCCGGCACCGATCAGGGCCAGGGCCGCCTGGGTCCTGTGGATTTCCCAGCGGCCGCCATCGGCATAGAGAAAGAGATGGAGGAGTCCACCGGGCCTGAGCACCCCAGAGAGGGACTGGAGACCGGCCTGGGGATCGCTCAGGTGATGGAGCACCCCAACGGAGTTGATGTAATCAAACGGTCCCTCCCCGCCCAGATCCAGCAGGCTGCGCTGCTCCACCCGCACCCGGGCCCGCTCGCCAGCCCCAGAACGACGCAGACGCTCCCTCGCCACGTCGAGCGTGCCGGGACTGATGTCGATCGCCAGAATCTCGGCTCCTGGGTTGAGCAGGGCCAGGTAATCGGTGCTGACCCCCGTGCCGCATCCCGCATCCAGGATCCGCAGGGGATCGGGCAGGTCAGGCACGGCACCGGTGCAGGCCGCGAAGGCGCAGGGCACGCACCAACGCCAGTTGTATCCGGGCGGCGGACCGTCCTGGAGCGGATCGCCGGGGTAGGGGAAACGGTCGTAGAAGCTGCTGACCACGGGAGTGGCGGCGTCGGTAGGTCCCTCGGACATGGGCGGATCGTGGAGAGGAACGGGCGCGGACCAGGGGAGCTTTTCATGGCCGGGCGCACGCCGCTAACCCTGATCCCCCGAGGCTGCAAACATTTGTTCAACGCCCCCCGATCGGCCGGAGGGCCAGCCGTAACGTGCCTTGGCCCGGCTCGCTCCCGTTCATGACCGTGACCGCCAGCAGCGGCAGCACCAGGGTC
>JBAXME010000091.1:0-4688 GCA_037134455.1 Synechococcaceae cyanobacterium ELA445
GGGTCCAGGGGTGCTTCGGCCTCGGGGACGGGCTCTGCGTCGAGGGGATCGCCCCCCTGGGTGCCGCTGCTGGGCTCCAAGGCGGTCAGGCGCCGCTCAAGTGCTTCAGCCTGTTGGGCCAGAGCGGCCAACCCAGCCTCCAGGCGCTCGACCAGCCTCTCGAGGGTCTGGGCGCGGCCGCGGATCAACGACTGTCCATGCAGCATCAACGCCCCAACGGTGACGAAGAGCAGAAGCAGAACGACCACCAACGCCATGGGCTGGAAAAGCTGTCCTTCTCCTAGAGCGTTGCATCGGCCGCCTCAGTTGGCTGTCATGGTTCGTGGCCGTAGCTCGTACGGAACATGGAATCAAAGGAACCATGACCTTCTTCGAGATGCTCTGGATGGGCGACAGCTTCAGCGATGCGGCAGACCTGGAGGAGGCCCTGGCGGGTTTTCTGGAGGTGAAGCCAGAGGACATGGACTGGTCGGAGGTCTGCGGCAACGACACCTACGCCCCCACCATCCGGCGCTACCGATCCTTCGACGCTTACCTCGACAACGCCGATGCACTCGAAACCATCGAGGTGACCGCGGCCATGCTGGAAGAAGCGGAAGAATTGAATCGGCAGGCCTCCTCAGGCTGAGGGGGTCAAGCGCTGGCGTGCGCACCCATCAACCGCGGATCACCCGAAACGTGAGATTGATGCGCTCCTCGCGCACCCTTCGCCTGGCCGGCAGGGCATGGAGCCAGTGGCGCTGGGTGGGGGGATCCATCACCAGCAGATCACCATGGTCCAGTTCGATGGTGATGGGGCCCTGGCCATCGATCTGGGGCTTCTTGCGCCGCAGCCGGAAGCTACGGCACGCCCCCAGGCTGAGGGAGGCAATCGGCGCCTGCGGCTCGAGTGTGATTTCATCATCGGCATGCCAGCCCATGCGGTCGTCGCCCTGGCGGTAGCGGTTGAGCAGCAGGGAGTTGAAGCGGAAACCCAGCTGCTCCCCCAACTGGGTTCGCAACTCCTCCAGGGGAGGAGTCCAGGGTTCGGGTTGATTCAGCAGACCGCTGTAGGCATAGGCGCAGCCTGGATCCCCCACCCAGCAGGTGAGACGGGGCAGGGGGTGGGTGCGGCCGAAGAGGGTGATCGCTTCCTGTCTCCAGGGGATCTGTTGCCGCAGAAGCACCAGCAGTTGATCCGCCGCTCCAGGCTCCAGCCAAAACCGCCAGTGCCGCAGGGCCAGACCTTCCGCCTCAATCCACTGGGGCCGCAAGCCCACCCTCCCTAGAAAAACTCGTCGAAGTTGTCGAAGTCCACCGCCTTGAAGGTGCCGGCATCCACCTGGGCCATCAGCCTCACCAGCTGCACCCAGAGCGCCCCGGCCGTGAGCAGGGACAACAACAGGGCCACCAGCAGGGCGGTGCCGCCGCCGAAGCCGAACACCTGCAGGGAGCCGCCAATGAAGAGGGTGATGCCGAGCACGATGCCGATGGCCGGCGCCACCGTTTCGAAACGGGCGAGGGGCAGCAGGGTAAGGCGATCGTGCTTCCAGCCCTCCAGACGGTTCTGGATCACCTTGGCGAAGGTGAGCCCGCAGAGGGCTCCGATCGCCAAGCCGATGGCCGCCACCGCGTAGGGCGGTTGCGAGAAGGAAGGCGCATAGGCCAGCAGGATCTCTTGGGCATCCAGGTCGCCAAAGTCACCGCTGGCGACATCAAGGGCCGCTTCGCTCAGGTTGATCGGATCTGGATACACGGCCTGGGAAGCGGTGGCGAGGCCTGTGACCTTAGGCGGCCGCCTCCAGCACGCCCTGGAGGGGGTTGAGGCGGGCCAGCATGTCTCCGGCCAGCTTGCGGGCCGAGAACGTCCGCCGCAGCAGGGCCACAAGGTTGCGCAGATCGTCCGTTTGGAGCCTGTCGTCCCGCACCAGATTGAGCAACAGGCGTTGGCGCAGGCTGCTGCCCTGGGGGCCCAGCAGCAGCCTCAGCCCCGCGCCCGCCACCGGCAGCAGATCGCCCTGGCCCTCGCCATCGTTGATCTCCACCACCCGCAGCAGGCTCTCCAGACGCTGGATCTGGAGGCGGCCGTGGCGATCGAAGATCACCTCCATCAACTTCTCGCGCAGTTCGGCAGTGTCACCGGCCAGCAGCCTCCGGGCCACGTAGGGATAGGCAACGCCGATGATGCGGAAGTTGGGGTCGAGCCGCAGGGCAAGGCCCTCCTGACTCACCACCGCCCGGATGATCAGGGCGAAGCGGGCCGGCACCCGAAAGGGGTAATCGAACATCAACTCGGAAAAGCGATCGGTGATCGCCTTGAAGTTGAAGGAGCCCACGTTCTCCCCCAGCTGTCCCCCCAGCACCGCCTCGAGGGCGGGCACGATCGGCCCCAGGTCAGTGGCGGGATTGAGGAAGCCAAGGGCAACGAAATCCTTTGCCAGGGCTTGGAAATCACGGTTGATCAGGTGGACGACGGCGCCGGTGAGGGTGAGGCGGTCGGCGTCGCTGATGGAATCCATCATGCCGAAATCCACGTAGGCCAAATGACCCAGATTTCCTGTTTTGCCGGGCAGGGCAAAGAGATTGCCGGGGTGGGGATCGGCGTGGAAATAGCCGAATTCGAGCAGTTGCTGCAATCCCGCCATCACGCCGGTTCGGATCAGGGCCGTGGGGTCGAGGTGCTGGGCTTCCAGGGTCTGGCGCTCCTGCAACTTGGTGCCATTGATCCAGGTGGTGGTCAGCACCCGGCGGGAGGAGACCAGACGCTCCACCTTGGGCACAAACACGGTGGGATTGCGCGCGAACAGGGTGGCGAAGCGCTCGGCATTGTCCGCCTCGCTGCGGTAGTCGATCTCCTCGAACAGGGTGCGACCGAATTCATCGATGATCTCCCCCAGACCGAAACCGAGGTTCAGGGGCAGCAACGGTGCCGTAAGCACCCCCAGCAGCCGGATGATCGCCAGATCACGGCGCAGGATCTCCGGTAAGTGGGGCCGCTGCACCTTCACCGCCACCCAATCTCCTCCCGTCAGCCGGGCCCTATAGACCTGCCCGAGGCTGGCGGCGGCCACGGGAGCACTTGGGAAATGCTCGAACAGCTCCTGGGCCGGGGCCCCCAGTTCCTCCTGGATCACCGCCAGGGCAATGGCATGGGGGAACGGGGGCAGGTTGTCCTGCAGCTGGGTGAGCTGATCGAGCCAGTCGCGCCGCACCAAATCGGGGCGGGTGGAGAGGGCCTGGCCCACCTTGATGAAACAGGGACCCAGCTGGGTGAGGGTGGTCAGGATGCGTTGGCCCAGCCGACGCTGCACCGCAGGATCACTGCTCCCCGACTGGAGCAGAAGGGCCAGGGCCAAGGCCGTCAACTGGCCGATCACCTCAACCAGTCGGCCCACCAGCACCCACGGGCGCAGCAGCAGCCAGACCAGGTCGGCCTTGGGGTCGTAGCGGAGGGGCTGGGCGGGGGCGGCGATGGGCGGAGCTCCGGCGATGCAGGACAGGAGATCAAACTCTAGGAACACCCCCCGGGCGTCCATGGACCTGCTGCACGCCCTGCGCCCATCACGCACGCGGGTCGATCTCCCCCTGCACCTGCCTGCCCACGGCAGGGGCAGGGGCCTGGCCCCTGGGTTGCGTCGGCTGCTGCGCCACTCTCCCGGCTCCTGGGACCTGCCCGAACTGCCGGCCATCGGTGGCCCCCTGGAGGCGGAGGGAGCCGTGGCCAGAAGCCAGGAGCAGGCGGCCGTCCTGCTGGGGGCCGAGCGCTGCTGGTTCGGGGTGAACGGAGCCAGCGGCCTGCTGCAGGCGGCCCTGCTGGGGCTGGCAGCGCCGGGCTCGCGGGTGCTCCTGCCCCGCAACCTGCACCGCTCGCTCCTGCACGGCTGTGTGCTGGGCCAACTACGGCCGGTGTTGTTCGATCTGCCCTTCGATCCAGCCACGGGCCTGTGGTTGCCACCGGATGGGGCCCATCTGGAGCGGGTGCTGGAGAGTGCCGGCCCCTTGGCGGCGGTGGTGTTGGTGAACCCCACCTACCAGGGCCTGGCCGCCCCGCTGGCACCGCTGGTGGCAGCGGCGCACCGCCGGGGGTTGCCGGTGCTGGTGGATGAGGCCCACGGGGCCCACTTCGGGCTCAGCCCAAGTCTCCCCGCCGCTGCCCTCAGCGCCGGCGCGGATCTGGTGGTGCAGTCGCTGCAGAAGGCCGCCGGCGGACTGGCCCAGAGCGCCGTTCTGCTCCAGGGCCGTTCAAGGGACACCGACTGCCGCAGGGTGGACCTGGCCGCCTTGGAGCGGGCCCTGCTCTGGCTGCAGACCTCCAGCCCCAGTGCCCTGCTGTTGGCCTCGGCGGCGGCGGCGATCGCGGATCTGCACAGCCCGAGGGGCCTGCGCCAGCTGGGGCGGGCCCTTGGGGTGGGGCTGGAGCTCCGTCTAAGCCTGGGGGCCCGGGGGCTGCCCCTGGTGGAGACGGCCGACCCCCTGCGCTTGGTGCTCCACACCGCAGCGATGGGAATCAATGGTCTGGAGGCCGATGGCTGGCTGATGGAGCGTGGCGTGATCGCCGAGCTGCCGGAGCCCGGCTGCCTCACCTTCTGCCTGGGATTGCGGCCCCCCGCCCGCCTGGAACGGCGCCTGGGAAGGCGGCTGCAGGATCTCCACTCCGCTCTGGGGGGAGCTCCCCTGGCCCCGTTCAGCCCACCCCCCCTGCCCCTGGT
>JBAXME010000092.1:0-4654 GCA_037134455.1 Synechococcaceae cyanobacterium ELA445
CGGCTTTGCCGCCGCCAGCGGCGCCCTCCAGAGGGGCACCAACGCCAGCCAGAGCAGGGGGGGCCAGCCAAGGGGCGGCAGGGCCACGCCCGCCAGCAGCCCGCCCCCCAGAACGGGAATCCACCACCAGCGCCGGTCTTTCCCCATCGCCAAGGAGCCTAGAAAGCGCCAGGGTCAGGGAGATTTTCCTTCGCCCCTCCTTCGGCCATGGATCGCGACAACCTTCTCCAGCAACTGCTGCTGCGCGGCCTGGGCACCACCTCCCTGGTGGCCGAACGGCTGCGCCAGGTGACCCAGGAATGGGTCAGCAGCGGCCGGCTGGATCCCTCCCAGGCCAGCACCTTGGTGGATGCCGTGCTCACAGGGCTGCGAGGCGACGATCCCGAGCTGCAGAAGCAGGCGGAGCGGGACCTGGAGCGCAACCTGGATCACTTCCTCCAAGATGTGGGCCTGGCCCGCCAGAAGGAGGTGGACGAGCTGCGGGGCCGCATCGACCGGCTGGAGCAAACCCTGCGCAGCTACCTGGAAAGGGCTCAGATCCCCGATTGACCGCCCCCCGCTGGGGTGACTGGCAGAATCGGCCCACCTGCACAGGCCCAACGCCATGCGCGAGATCCTGATCAGCTCCGGCGTCTGCGTGGCCTGCCTGCTGCTCGCCCTCATCAGCCAGCTGGTGGCCCCAACCCCCCTGGCCGCTGCGCCGGACCCCGGTGCTGAGGTGGCCCTGAGCCGGCCGCAGGCGACGGCCATGGCCCCCAGCGCCCCGGCCCCCAGAGCCGAAACCGCCCTTGCCGGCGGCTTTGAGCTCGACCCCAATGACCCCAACCCCACCCTGTTTGTGATGGCCCAGGACCCGATTGCCAGCTCAGGAGCCAGCGCCCTCGGCGGCGACCTCAACGCCGTCAAGGAACGCACCACCCCCAGCGGCCTGCGCATCACCGATCTGGTGCTGGGCACCGGCGCTGAGGCCGTGGCCGGTCAGACGGTCAAGGTGAATTACACCGGCAGCCTCACCAACGGCAAGGTGTTCGACAGCACCGATGGACGCGGCCCCTTCTCCTTCCCCCTGGGAGCCGGCCGGGTGATCCAAGGCTGGGACGAGGGCGTCGCCGGCATGAAGGTGGGCGGCAAACGCAAGCTGGTGATCCCGCCCGAACTGGGCTACGGCTCCCGCGGGGCTGGCGGCGTGATCCCCCCTGATGCCACCTTGATCTTCGAGGTGGAGCTGCTGGGCGTGGGCGGCTGATCGCACCCGCCGGAGTCTCCCCCGCCACCACCCGGGCCTAAACCACCTCGGTACAGTGGTTTCTCAACCCGGAACGGTTCCGATTTCATGGCTCACACGCTGCCCGCGCTGCCCTACGGCCTCGATGCGCTCGAGCCCCATATCTCGCGCCAAACTCTGGAGTTCCACCACGGCAAGCACCACGCTGCCTACGTGGCCAACCTCAACAAGCTGATCGAAGGCACCGATCTCGAGAGCAAGAGCCTCGACGAGGTGATCCTGGCTGTGGCCGGTGACGCCTCCAAGGCCGGCGTCTTCAACAACGCCGCCCAGGTGTGGAACCACACCTTCTACTGGCAGGGCATCAAGCCCGGCGGCGGCGGCGCCCCCACCGGCGCGTTGGCCGACAAAATCACCGCCGATTTGGGCAGTTACGAGAAGCTGGTCGAGGAACTCAAGGCCGCTGGCGCCACCCAGTTCGGCAGCGGCTGGGCCTGGCTGGTGCTGGAGAACGGCACCCTCAAGGTCACCAAAACCGGCAACGCCGATCTGCCCCTGGCCCACGGCCAGAAGGCCCTTCTCACCATCGACGTGTGGGAGCACGCCTACTACCTCGATTACCAGAACCGCCGCCCCGATTACATCAGCACCTTCCTCGACAAGCTGGTGAATTGGGATTTCGCGGCCGCGAACCTGGCCGCTGCCTGAGCCGGAGCGGAACCCCTGGCGCCAGCTGCAGTGCCATGAGCCCCCGTCACCCGGGGGCTCTTTTTTGTCAAATTCTTTGGGCCGCCCCTAGGGTGGGGGGCTAACCAGGGCGGTCGAACCGGGCTTCCATGGATCTGCAGATTGATCTGCTGCTGCTGCTGGCGGCCCTGATGCTGTTGCAGCGCGCCAGCAGCGAACGCGATGAAGTCTGGGCCATCTGCCTGCGCTTTCTGGCGGTGATCGCGATGCTCGCTGTGATCACCAGCAATCGCGGCCAGCCCCTTTCAATCCTGCTGCTGCTGCTGGCACTGTGGCTTCCCCGGGCAGAGCGCTCTGAAAAGCTGCCCCCCTCACCGAAATCCTGATCGGCCCTGCACCCAGACCAGCGATGAACAAGGACGGACCCGACTTCGTTGAAATGGTGTTTGTGGCCCTTGTGCTGGCTGGAATCGCCTACAGCTTCACCCACTGACCCAGCCTCTGCTCTGGAGGTCAGGGCTGGGGTCTGGCGCCGGCCAGCACCGCCCGGGGCGGGATCCACATGGCATCGCCATAGGAAAAGAAGCGGTAGCCCTGCTCGATCGCCTCGGCGTAGAGGGCCAGCAGCCGCTGGCGGCTGATCAGGGCACTCACCAGCAGCAGCAGGGAGCTCTTCGGCAGGTGGAAGTTGGTGAGCAACCCCTGCACCACCTGGAAGCGGAAACCGGGCTGGATCACCAGGTTCACCGGACCGATATGGGGCGCCAACTGGCCGCCATGGAGGGCCGCCACCCCTTCAAGGGCCCGCACGCTGGTGGTGCCGATGGCGATCACCCGATGGCCGCCCCGGCGGGTTCGGTTCACGGCCTCCACCACCTCTGGGCCCACCTCCACCCACTCGTCGTGGAGCTCCAGCCCGGTGAGGTCCTCCTGTTCCACGGGACGGAAGGTGCCCAGCCCCACATGCAGGGTGATGCGGGCCAGGGTTACCCCCCGGTCGGCCAGGGCTGAAAGAAGATCGTCGCTGAGGTGCAGCCCCGCCGTGGGGGCGGCCACCGCCCCAGGGCGTTGGGCGTAGCGGGTCTGGTAGCGGGAGCGGTCGCTGTCGTCGTGCTCGTGGATGTAGGGGGGCAACGGCACCGTGCCGTACCGGGCCAACAACCCTTCGATCCGCTCGGCGCTGGTGCACTCGGGCGGGAAGCGGATCACCCGGCCGCCGCTGGCCCCGTCGAGGTCCACCACCGGCAGCTCCAGGGGGCTCTGGCCGGGGGCCTCCAGCCGGAGCACCTCACCGGGCTGCAAACGCTTGGCCGGCCGGGCCAGGCAAAGCCAGCAGCTGTCCTCCCCCTCACCGGTGGCCGTTCGTCGATGGGGTTGCAGCACCAGCAACTCCACGGCACCGCCCGTGGCGCGCCGTGCCGTGAGCCGGGCCTGGAGCACACGGGTGTCGTTGACCACCAGCAGGTCTCCCGGCTCCAGTTCGTGCTGCAGGTCCCAGACCGTGAGGTGGCGAGCCTCCACGTCGGTGGGCTCCGCCACCAGCAGGCGGGCAGCGTGGCGGGGTTCCACCGGCCGCTGGGCGATGGAAGCCTCGGGCAGCGCGAAGTCGTAGCTGGACAACTGCAGATCAGGATCTGACAGGCCTTGGTCCGACGGGCTGGATTCCGCCGGAGTGGGGGGGACTGGCTGGGGGAGGGGATCCTCCGGCAGCCGCGACTCGGCCGCGGCCATGGATCAGAGGGCCAGGCTTTCCGGGTTGGTCTCGATCAGCTGGGCCAGGTCCTTGAGGAAGGCGGCCCCATGGGTGCCATAGATCACCCGGTGGTCGGCGGTGAGGTTCACCTGCATCTGCCGTTTCACGGCGATGGAGCCATCCTTCCCCGCCACCACGGTGGGCCGCGATGCGGCCACCGCCAGGATGGCGCCGCTGCCCGGCGGCAGGATCGCATCGAAGCGATCAACACCGAACATCCCCAGGTTGGAGAGGGTGAAGGTGCCGGTGCTGTACTCCTCCGGCTTGAGCTGCTTGGAGCGGGAGCGGGCCACCAGATCGGCCCAGGTGCGCGAGAGGGAGTAAAGGTCGGTGCGGTCAGCCTGGGCCAGCACCGGCGTGATCAGACCGCCGTCCTCCATGGCCACGGCAACGGCCACGTTGATCTGGGCGGGATAGGCGATACCGGCTTCGCTGAAGGCAGCGTTCACCTGGGGATGGCGGGCCAGGGTGACCGCCACGGCCTTCGCCAGCAGGGCGGTCATGGTGACGCCCTTGGCCTTCACCTGCTTGTAGAAGGCGTCAAGCTTGTCGGTGGTGATCGTGTAGCCGACCCGGAAGACAGGCACCTGCAGGCTGGCCACCATGTTGCGGTTGACCGCCTGCTGCAGGGTGTTGAAGGCCACCGTCTCCCCCGGGGAGCCGAAGGACTGGCCTGCGGGGGCAGACGGCGTGGCGGCGGCGGCGGCCCCGTTGCCATTGCTGGGGGCCGTAACGGCCGCCGTGCCCTCGGCGATCCGGGGAACGCTGACCGCATGGCCAGCCGCCCGTTCCACGTCCTCGGCCTGGATGCGGCCCCGGGGGCCCGTGCCCCTGAGACCCTCAAGCGCCACACCGAGCTGGCCGGCCAGCTTGCGGGCCCGGGGGGAAGCCACAAGGCGCCCGTCCCCTGGCGGGGCGGCAACGGCTACGGCCACCGGAGAAGGGGCCGCTACCGCCACCGGGGCCGTGGGCACGGGGGGAGCCGGTGC
>JBAXME010000093.1:0-4529 GCA_037134455.1 Synechococcaceae cyanobacterium ELA445
CTCGACCGACTACCTACCCTGATCGGAGCCACCTCGTCCGATCCATGACCGATCCCAGCCATCAGGACTGTCTCGAGTCAATCGAAGTGCTCACCGCCTACCGCGATCGTCTGGTCAGCGATGTGAAGGCCATGGGCCAGCGTCTCAAGCTCCCCCAGAAGCAGATTGAGGCCACCCTCGCCTCCCACGCCGAACTGCAGCGCATCGAGGCGGTGCTGATCCAGCTGGCCAGCCAGCTGGAGACCACCACTCCGTCCTGATCCGCTTCAGGCCTGCCGTTTGGCTGGCATGGCCTTTCATTGAGGCCTGCAACCGACGGACCTGATCCCTGACGATCCTCCCTTAGGTTCGAGCCAGAACCATTCCTGCCTTGCTGCCATGGCTGTCAACCTTGCCCTCCAGCTGCGGGAGGGTACGAAGAAGGCCCACACCATGGCCGAGAACACAGGCTTTGTGAGCTGCTTCCTCAAAGGGGTGGTCGACAAGGCCAGCTACCGCACCCTGGTGGGGGATCTCTGGTTTGTGTATAGCGCCATGGAGGAAGAGATCGGCAAGCTCGCCGATCACCCCGTGGTGGGGCCAATCGGTTTCCCCCAGCTCAATCGGCGATCGGCGCTGGAGCAGGATCTGGCCTTCTACTTCGGTTCGGACTGGCGCAGCCAGGTCAAAGCCACTCGAGGCGCCCAGGAGTACGTGGCCCGCATTCATCAGGTGGCCCAGACGGCCCCCGAGCTGCTGGTGGGTCACCACTACACTCGCTACATTGGTGACCTTTCCGGCGGTCAGATCCTCAAGAACATCGCCCAGAAAGCCATGAGCCTGGGAGAGCACGATGGCTTGCGTTTCTACGAGTTCGATGCCATCGACGATGAAAAAGCCTTCAAAGCTGGCTATAGAAACATCCTCGACAGCCTGCCGATCGAGCAGGCCTTGGCGGACCGCATCGTGGAGGAGGCGAACCAGGCCTTCCACTACAACATGAAGATGTTCCAGGAACTGGAGGGCAATCTGATCGCCGCCATCGGCAAGGTTCTGTTCGGCTTCCTCACCCGGCGGATCCGGGGCGGCAGCACCGAGGCCGTAGTCGCCTGAACGTGATGGCACAGCTTCCACCGATGACCATGGCGGATTTCCTAGCCGCCAGTGCCGGCACTTGGCTGACGCGCCGCGCCGTGCACCATCTTGATCACCAGGACGACGAAGCCGGCGACTCCAATCTCACCATCGAACCTTTTGATCGCTCCGATGCGGCTGTGCAGAGTATCTGCGAAAGCCTTGGCGTTGCCTCCGGCCAGGTGAGTGGCGGTGCGCGCTTCTGGTGGGAGAGCAACCTTAAAGAGAACAGCCGCAGTGACGACCATGCCGCCGTTCTGCTCGATGTTGCGGACCTTGCGAACCCACGCTGTGGCTTGCTACTGCGGGACAAGGGCTACATCGAGAAACAGCCGGTGATCAGCACCTACTGCTTTGCCGAGGACGGGCTGCTCACCATCACCACTCGCTATGACACGAATGTAGGGGTTGAGCGCTGCTGGTTCGTGACCGAAGGCGTACGCATCCGTGTCAGCAGTGTGCAGTTCCTTGATGGCATCAGCATGACGACCTACTGCACCGAGCTGCGCTGTCCCAGTGACGCTCAACTGGAAGCCATCAGCGCAACGGCACGACAGCGTTTCCCACTCGCCACGCAGCCGCTTGCTGCGGATATCTAACCTCCCACCATGTTCGACCCCTTCCTCGACGAGCTCCACGCACAGATCAGGGCCAGGGGGGGCGAACCCCTGGCGATTCCGAACGACCTGGCCGAGTGCCGCTCTGCCAAGGGCAACAGTGTGATCCGCAGTTGGCTCTGGCAGTTGCCTGGCATCCGCCG
This sequence comes from Synechococcaceae cyanobacterium ELA445, assembly GCA_037134455.1. Taxonomy (GTDB): domain Bacteria; phylum Cyanobacteriota; class Cyanobacteriia; order PCC-6307; family Cyanobiaceae; genus ATX-6F1. The sequence continues at coordinate 1,874 of JBAXME010000093.1, forward strand.
CTGGCGGGTGACCCGGCTCGATGCCGGCGAGAGCCTCCAGGTGCTCAATTCCGTGGCCTATCCCGAATACAACCGCGATCAACCACTGCTAGGGATCGACCTGCTGTGGTTCGGTACCCGCCAAAAACTGGTGGCCGTTCTCGATTTCCAACCTCTACTCCAGAAGCCGGAGTATCTGGCCCACCACCTGGAAGATCTTCGGCAGCTGCATGAGCGCTTCCCCGATCTCAACGGCGAGGAAACCATGCGCTCCTTCGACCCGCATCAGTACTTCTCGCCATGGCTGCTGTTCTGCAGGGGGAACGCCGAACAAGCCCAGGGATCATTGCCTGCCGCATTCACGGCGTTCCTCGCCAGTTACTGGGCTCTCCACGATCGCCCCCAAACGTCCGCTGGCCTGCATCCCGACGAGGTACACCGCCTTCAGGACGCCTACGACGTGTATAGCGCCGAACGGGATCCCGCCCATGGATTGTTCACCAGCCACTTCGGCAAGGCCTGGTCGGATCGATTCCTGCAGGATTTTCTGTTCCCCGGCAGTGGCCAGGTGCCGGTTCTTCCCCCCGAGATTTCCCCATGACGTCTTCTGCGCAGCCCCAGCCCTGCAGCCTCGATCCGGTCAACCTGGCTGGCTGGCGCTGGGCTCCTTTCCTGGAGCATGCGGTGCAGGCACTTCAGCCTTTTGAGCCGGTTGCCTATCCAATCGACGCGCAATTTCTGCGGCGTGAAGGCGTCGCCGGGTCCAAGGCCCAGCCCGTTGCCGTCTCCACAGCCACCTGGGGCTGCAGCACGAAGAAACTGCGGCAGGTGCGTGCCGCTTGCGTGGAAGCGGGCAGCGCCGCCTCAGTGCTGAATTTCGTGGCTAACCCCTGCAGCGGCTTCGATCTTCCCTTTTTCGGGGCTGATCTGGTCACCTTGCCAGCGGGTCACCTGATCGCCCTTGACCTTCAACCAGCCCTAAAGACCGACCAACGGCACACCGCCCCCGTATGGGAGCGACTGCTGCCGATCTGGGAGCAGTGGCAGAAAGTTCTCCCCTCCGGTGGCCCGATTCCGGCCGAGGCCGAGCCGTACTTCTCTCCCGGCTTCCTCTGGACCAGGCTTCCCCTGGGCACCGACGGCGACGCGCTGATCGAGAACGCCGTCTTCCCGGCCTTCGTGGCCTATCTCGACCTTTACCTGCAGCTGGTGGCCGAGACCCAACCCGTGAGTGACGAGCGCCGCCAGGAACTGCTGGCCGGACAGCGCAGCTATGTGGCCTACCGCGCCGAGAAGGATCCGGCCCGGGGCATGCTGGGCCGATTCCATGGCAAGGAGTGGACCGAGGCTTACATCCACGGGGTCCTTTTCGACCTCTAAGCGCAGGCCGCTCATGCCACCACTCTGCTGAAACGCATCAAGCCAGGCGTCGGATAGAACCTGGGCCCGTGTTATCAATCGCAACATCAGCCGTCGATTCGACAGACGCTGACCACCCTGATGACGGCACTGTCTTCAGCCCCTCCGGGCTTCAAGGTCACCTGAAACCACCATTGACGGCCGTCATCGCTGCGCCGAAGCGTCTGAAAGCTCTGCATTTCCTGGTGCCCCATGGCCAGTACGAGGGCATCGCCGCTGCAACCTGGACAGCTCACCTGCAGGTCCGCCAGCCCCTCCGCTGTGATCTGGTAAGTGGGCATTGGGATGGAGCGCCTGAAGCCACACTCTGACGCGAAGCGGAGCGGGACCAGCTCTCAGTGCAGCGAAGACCGACCCATCCCTTGCCTCACACCCCGCTGACGCTCCGGCTAAGGTTTAAGAAATATAACGGTCCCATGACGTTCTCTCCAAACCTGGATTCGTTCTACCAAATGCTTGCCAAGGAGCGGCGCCCCATCCTGCCCTCCGGTGAGCAGCGCGCCATTCTTGGCTGTGGCTACGTGGGCCAAGCGGTTGCCAAGGCCTGGAGGCAGGAAGGACATCATCTTTGGGGAACGACCACCCGCCATGAACGCCTAGCCGAGTTGGCTGAGCTTGTTGAATCTCCAGTAGTTTTTGATTCCACAGATTCCCGCACCAGCCTCTCCTTTACTGAAGGCCTTGATGGCATCTTGGTGTCGTTTGCACCCTCCAAGACTTCTCAGGTTGATATCAATCACTATCGGGAGACCTTCCTTGGAGGCTTGCAGATGCTGAAGGATGCGCTCCAGCAACGCCCACGGGAAACCCCGCTGCAACTGGTTCACTTGAGCAGCTGCGGTGTCTATGGCAATCGATCTGGTGCCTTAACCGACGAGACCGTCCAACTGGATTCGCTTCACCCGGTTAATGAAGTTCTGGCGATGGCTGAGGACATGATCCAGTCACTCCGCTCAGAATCGGTCAACGTTTGCATTTTTCGACTGGGTGGCATCTACGGGCCTGGCCGTGATATCCCCGCCATGCTTCTCTCGGCTGCAGGCGGCGTTGTTCAACGCAATGGCCAAAACGTGCCTTGCTGGATCCATCTTGATGACATTGTTCGTGCGGTGTCATTTGCTTTTGAGCACAACCTCAACGACACTTACAATCTGGTGAATGATACCCAATACACAGGTCAAGAGCTGACTGATCGCCTGTGCGAACAAGCTGGTCTACCACTGGCAAAATGGTTGACAATTGACACGACCGATCGTGT
>JBAXME010000094.1:0-4484 GCA_037134455.1 Synechococcaceae cyanobacterium ELA445
CTTCACCCCCGCCCGCCCCCGGGCCAGCTGCCGCAGTTGGTGCACCTGCTCCACGGTGGCCGCAGGGCCAAAGCCGCTGCCGGTCTTGAGATAACTGGCGCCGGCGTCGATGGCCGCCTCCACCAGCAGCTCTAGGCTCGGTCCGTCGTGGCGGCCCGCCTCCAGGATCACCTTCACGGGCAGACCCAGCTCCACGATCGCCGCCAACTCCTCGGCCACCGCCGAGCCGTTGCCGTCGGCCAGGGCACCGAAATCGGGCACCACATCCAGCTCATCGGCCCCCTGGGAGGCGGCCCACTCCGCCTCGGCCCGCTTGATCGGGGCCGGGATGGCCCCGAAGGGGAAGCCCACCACGGACACCAGGCGCACGGGCGTGGCATTTCCCAGCCGTTCCCGGGCCAGGGGCAGCCAGCGGGAGGCCACGCACACCCCGGCAAAACCGAAATGGCGGGCCTCGTCGCAGCAGCGGCGGATGGCCTCGCTGCCCGCGTGGGGATCCAGTTGGGCGTGGTCGATCAGGGGGGCGAGGTCGGGAAGGTCGCGGGCCACGGCACGGGTGCGCCCGGACCGGGCGCTGGGGAGTCAGGATTCTCGCGGCTGGATCACCCCAAATCCTCCGTGGTTGCGCCGATAGACCACCTGAATGGTGCCGCTGGCGGCGTCACGGAACACGTAGAAATCGTGGTCGATCAGCTCGAGCTGGTGCAGGGCGTCGTCGATCGACATCGACGGCATGGCGAAGTACTTGCGCCGCACGGCGGGCGCCGGAAGTGCCGGTTCGCGCCCCTCGGTGAGATCGCCTTCGATCGGCTCGGGCTCCACCACCGCCCCGGTGCTGGGGGCGTTGTGGTGGTTGTGGAGCCGGTCCTTGTAGCGGCGCAGTTGGCGGCTGAGCTTGCCCGCCACCATGTCGATGCTGGCGTAGAGGTTTTCGCTGCGCTCCTGGGCGCGGATCACCAGCCCATTGGCGAACACGGTGACTTCAGCGGTCTGCTGGGGCACCCGGGGGTTGCGGGCCACCGAGAGGTGCACGTCCGCCTCCTTCACCAGTCCATTGAAATGGCCGATGGCCCGCCCCAGCTTGTCTTCGGTGTAGTCGCGAATGGCGGGGGTGACCTCAAGATTGCGACCGTGGATCAACAGCTTCATGCCACGACTCCAATGACGTTGGGCTCCCCCCAACGCTAGGCAGCCCTTTCGATGCACCCCCCAGTCGATGCAATCTGTTTTGAACCCAGCGGCCTGGTGCCGTTTCCGATCGCTTGGGGGTGGCAGCGGCAACTGCAGGGGCGCCTGCTGGCCGATCCGGGGGGGGCGGAGGCCCTGGTGCTGCTGCAGCACCCCCCCTGCTACACCCTGGGCCGCGGCGCCTCGGAGGCCTTCGTTGGCTTTGATCCCCGTAACCCCCCGGCGCCCCTGCACCGCATCGACCGGGGCGGCGAGGTGACCCACCACCTGCCCGGCCAGCTGGTGCTCTATCCGGTGCTCAACCTGCAGCGCCACGGCGGTGACCTGCACCTTTATCTGCGGGAACTGGAAGGGGTGGTGATGGACGTGCTGGCGGCCCTGGGCCTGGTGGGCGAGCGCGTCGAAGGGCTGACGGGGGTGTGGCTGGAGGGCCGCAAGCTGGCGGCGATCGGGGTGGGGGCCCGGCGCTGGATCAGCCAGCACGGCCTGGCCCTCAACGTCGATTGCCCCCTGGAGGGATTCGGGAGGATCGTGCCGTGCGGTTTGGCGGGCCGTTCCGTGGGGCGATTGAGCGACAAGCTTCCCGGCCTCACGGTGGCGGAGGTGCAACCGTTGCTGCGGCAGGCTGCGGCGCGACGCTTTCGCCTGACATTGCGGCCACCCACCCCCACCGAACGGCTGCAGGGGCAGTAAAAGGAGGGGCGTGAAAGGGGCGATGGCTGTGGGCGGCAACGGGGCATGGGGTTCCTCTCCCGCGGAGTCCCGCCGCGCCGAGGTGGTCTGGCGGGCCGATGCCGCCGATCTCCGGGCCCAGGCGGGACGCACCGACTGGAGTGCCCTCACGGGGTTGGAGCAGCTCTGGCCCGCCCTCGATGGCCTCTATGGCGAGGCCCCGGCCCTGGAGGCCCCCCACGGTCGCCACCCCGAAGAGCTGAGCTTCCGCGATCTGCACCAACGGATCGAGCGGGCTGCCGCCGCCTTCGCGGATCTCGGTCTGGAGAGCGGCGATCGGGTGGCCCTGTTCGCCGAGAACGGTCCCCGCTGGCTGCTGGCGGACCAGGGAATCATGCGCGCCGGTGGGGCCGATGCGGTGCGCGGCAGCTCCGCTCCGATCGAGGAGCTGCTTTACATCCTTGCCGATGCCGGCGTCGTTGCCCTGGTGGTGGAATCGACGGCCCTGCTGGCCAAGTTGGATCCCGCCCATCCGGCCCTGGCGCCGCTGAGGTTCGTGGTGGTGCTGGAGGGGGACGCCCCCAGCGCCGCCCCCTGGCCAGCCCTCGACTGGGAAGCGTTCCTAGCCAGGGGGGCCGACTCACCCCTGCCGCCGGCCCCACCGGCCGACCCCGGCCGCCTGGCGACGCTGCTCTACACCTCCGGCACCACGGGTGCCCCCAAGGGCGTGCCCCTCAGCCACGCCAACCTGTTGCACCAGATCCGCACCCTGGGGGTGGCGGTGAACCCCCAACCCGGCGACCGGGTGTTGAGCGTGCTGCCGATCTGGCACGCCTACGAGCGCACGGCCGAATACTTCCTGCTGGCCTGCGGCTGCCGGCAGACCTACACCTCCCTTAAACAGCTCCGCCCCGACCTGCAGCGGGTGCGGCCCAGCTACCTGATCAGCGTGCCTCGGCTGTGGGAGGCCCTGCTCTCGGGCTTTGAGGATGCCCTGGCGGCCATGCCCCCGGCGCGCCAACGGTTGATCGGCGGCGCCCTGGCGGTGGGTCGCCTCCACGCCCTCAGCCGCCGCCAGGCCCTGGACCTCACCCTCGAGCCGGAGGGTCCCCTGGGCCGCCTGCGGGGGGCGCTGCTGGCGGCGGCCACCTGGCCCCTGCAGCGGCTGGCCGGGGCGGTGCTCTGGCCCCAGGTGCGCCAGCAGCTGGCGGGCGGCGCCCTGCGCACCGCCATCAGCGGCGGTGGCGCCCTGGCGCCCCACGTGGACGGTTTCTTCGAGGTGATCGGCATTGAGTTGCTGGTGGGCTACGGCCTCACCGAAACCAGCCCGGTGCTCACCTGCCGGCGCCCCTGGTCAAACCGGCGCGGCAGCTCGGGCCGCCCTCTGCCGGACACCGCCATCCGCATCGTCGATCCCGACGGCCGAGCCCCCCTGGGTTTTGGCCAACGGGGCCTGGTGCTGGCCAAAGGGCCCCAGGTCACGGCCGGTTACTTCGGCAAACCGGAGGCCACCGCCGCCGCCTTCGATGCCGAGGGGTGGTTCGACACCGGTGATCTGGGGCTGCTGCTCCCCGACGGCACCCTGGTGCTCACCGGCCGGGCCAAGGACACGATCGTGCTCAGCAGCGGTGAAAACATCGAGCCCGGTCCCCTGGAGGAGGCCCTGGCCGCCAGCCCCCTCGTCGAGCAGGTGATGGTGGTGGGCCAGGACGAGCGCCTGCTGGGGGCCCTGCTGGTGCCCAAGGCCGAGCCCCTGGCCGCTTTTGCGGCCCAGCAGGGGGCCGGGGATGGAGCCGCCCTCCTGCGGGCCCTCAAGGGGGAGTTCAACCGCCTGCTGGCGGCCCGCCCCGGCTCCAGGCCCGACGAGCGCCTGGGCGGTGTGGCCCTGGTGGAGCCCTTCACCCTCGAGAACGGTCTGCTCACCCAGACCCTCAAGCAACGGCGCGATCGGATCGTCGCCCGCGATACCGCCGCCCTTGCTGCGATTTACGGCCGTTGAATAGCCTGGGCGCTGTTGCCCCTGGCCCATGTCCGACGGTTCCTCGATCACGATCAAGCGCTCGATCACCGTGCGGGCGGTGGTCACGCCTCGCTGGAAGGAGGACGCCGAACGGGAGCTCAGCGGTGCCGTGGCCAACAGCGATGCCCAGCTGGCCCAGCTGGAGCAGGAAGGTCAGCAGCTGATCGACGAGATCCGGCGCCAGAGCGCCAATCCCCTTGATCCGCGGGTGCAGGAGCAGGTCAACTCGGTGCACCAGCAGGTGGCGGCCAAGCGGGCGGAGCTGGAGGAGCAGAAACGCACCCTGCTGGAGCAGCAGCGGCAGGTGCAGGAACTGGAGTTCGAGCAGATCGTGGAGCAGGGCCAGTTGGAAAGCTTCACCCAGATCGGGGTGGGCGACAACTTGGTGGAAAAGCTGCAGGTGGCGGTGGTGGTCCGCGACGGCGTGGTGCAGGAGATTGAAGGCGTGGTGTGAGTTCCGCTCACCTTGACCCGTGGGGTGGTCCCTGGGCCCCGTAAAATCCGGCCCAACCCCCCTGCGGCATCTGGACGTTGGCGACCCACGAAATCTTCATGCCCGCCCTCAGCTCCACCATGACGGAGGGCAAGATCGTGGAGTGGCTCA
>JBAXME010000095.1:0-4433 GCA_037134455.1 Synechococcaceae cyanobacterium ELA445
CCCCAGCTCCCGCCGACCCCGGCCTTGCCGGAGGCGACCCCCGCCCGCTAGGTCCGATCTGCCACAGTTTGGCCAGAACGGCCGGACCTGGATGAGCGCCCCGCAATCCCTGCTGCAGGCCACCCTCAATCGCCTCTCAGCGCGGCTGCGCAGCGGCCTGGCGGACACCCTGGCGGGCCTGGTGGCCTTGGCGGAAGAGGCCCCCGAGCGCCTCCAGCAGGAATGGGGCCTGTTCGTCCAGGAGGTGGAGCTGGAGGCGGACCGGCTCGAGCGGGGCGGGGAGGAGGCCGCGGATTCCGCCGCCGCACCTGGCGAGGTCCCGTCCCCTGGCGACGAAACAGCGCCCCCCCCAGCCCCCAGTCCCCAGGAGCAGATCGATGCGCTGCGGGCCCGCGTCGCCCGCCTTTCCGCCCGGCTCGAGGATCGGCCTTGATCGCCTTTCTGTCTCAGCGCTGGCAGGAGCTGGTCCGCAGCCTCCAGGTCTGGTGGGCCGTGGTGGCCCTGACCGTGGGCCTTTGGTGGGATGGCGCCGCCTGGACCTACCCGGGGGGCGTCACCGAAGAGCGCCGGGCCAGGCGACAGCGCCGCCGCGCCCGCTGGCTCGCTGCCCGCCTGCTGCTGCTGGGTTCTGCGTTCATCAAGCTGGGGCAACTCCTGTCCGCCCGGCCAGACGTGCTACCGGCCACCTATGTGGAGGAGTTGGCCCACCTGCAGGACCAGGTGCCGGCCTTCCCCTTCTCCGTGGCCCAGCACCTGCTGGAGCAGGAGCTGGGGGAGCGCTGCGGCGAAATTATCGATTTGGAGGCGGCGCCCCTGGGGGCGGCGAGCCTGGCCCAGGTGCACCGGGCCAGCCTGCGCAGCGGCCGCCAGGTGGTGCTCAAGATCCAGCGTCCGGGCCTCGAGCGCATCTTCCGGCTCGATCTCGACATCCTCCAGCAGGTGGCGGCCGTGCTCCAGCGGCATCCCCGTTGGGGTGTGGGTCGTGACTGGGTGGGCATCGCCCAGGAGTGCCGCCGGGTGTTGGTGCGGGAGCTGGATTTCCGCCTCGAGGCGGAGCACGCTGCCCGCTTTCGCCAGCAATTCCTCGACGACGGGGGGATCCGGGTGCCGGGGGTGGTGTGGGAACTCACCACCCGTCGGGTGCTTTGCCTCGATTACATGCCCGGGATCAAGATCACCGACCGGCCGGCCCTGCTGGCGGCGGGAATCGATCCGGCTGCCGTGGCCGAGCGGGGCGCCTCCAGCTACCTGCAGCAGCTGGTGCGCTTCGGCTTCTTCCACGCCGATCCCCACCCCGGAAACCTGGCGGTGGCCAGCGATGGCGCCCTCATCTACTACGACTTCGGGATGATGGGCCAGATCTCCCAGCGTCTGCGCAGCCGGTTGGGCCGCATGGTCCGGGCCGCCGCGGCTCGGGATGCCTCCGCCCTGGTGGAGGAGCTGCAGGCGGCCGGAGTGATTGCCCAGGGGATTGATCAGGGCCCGGTGCGGCGCCTGGTGCGGGTGATGCTCACCGATGCCCTGACGCCACCCTTCAGCAGCAATGTGATCGAGAAGCTGTCCGGTGATCTCTACGACCTGGTGTACGGCCAGCCTTTCCGCCTGCCGGTGGAGCTGATTTTCGTGATGCGGGCCCTCTCCACTTTCGAGGGTGTTGGCCGCAGCCTCGATCCGGCCTTTAGCCTGGTGGCGATTGCCCGCCCCTACCTGCTGCCCCTCATGACCGCCAGCGGGAACGGCCCCAACGATTTCATCAACGAACTGGGCCGCCAGGCGGCCGAGGTGGGGAGCCGGGCCCTCGGCATCCCCCGCCGCCTGGAGGAGAGCCTGGCGCGCGTCGAACAGGGCGATCTGCAGGTGCAGATCCGGGCCGGGGAAACGGACAGGCTGCTCAGGCGGATGGCGGTGAGCCAGCAGCTCGGTGGCCAGTCCGTGCTCTTGGGGGCTCTCGTGGTGGCCGCCTCCCTGCTGGCGGCCAGCTCCCGCCCCCTGCTGGCGGCCCTGCCCCTGGCGGCGGGACTGCCGGTGGGGATCGGTTGGTTGGGGCTGCAGTCGAAATTGCGCCGGGACGCCAGGCTCGAGCAGCTGCCTGGCTCCAAGCCCTAGGGCCCTAGGGCGGCTAGGGCGGGGGGCCTCAGCTCAGCCCTTCCCCCTGGGCCCCCGGTCTTCGGTGCCGGCGTAGATGGCCTGGGTGCCCAGCTCGTCCTCGATGCGCAGCAGCCGGTTGTACTTGGCCACCCGCTCGCTGCGGCTGAGGGAGCCGGTCTTGATCTGGCCCGCCCGGGTGGCCACCGCCAGGTCGGCGATGGTGGTGTCCTCGGTTTCGCCGCTGCGGTGGCTGATCACGCTCGTGTAGCCGGCCCGCCCCGCCAGGTCGATGGCCTGGAGGGTTTCGGTGAGGGAGCCGATCTGGTTCACCTTGATCAGGATCGAGTTGGCAGCCCCCTGCTCGATGCCCCGCTGCAGGCGGGCCGTGTTGGTCACGAAGAGGTCATCACCCACGAGCTGCACGCGGCCGCCCAGGCGCTGGGTGAGCAGGGTCCAGCCAGCCCAGTCGTCCTCGGCCAGGCCGTCCTCGATCGAGACGATCGGGTAGCGGTTCACCAGGGTTTCCAGCTGGTCCACCATTTCGGCGCTGGTGTAGCTGCCGCCGCCGAAGGCGTAGCGGCCGTCCTTGAAGAACTCGGTGCTGGCCACGTCCAGGGCCAGGGAGATCTGCTCGCCCGGGCGGTAGCCGGCCTTTTCAATAGCCTTCACCAGCAGGTCACCGCCGGCGTCGTTGCTGGCGAGATCGGGAGCGAAGCCACCCTCATCGCCCACGGCGGTGGAGAGCCCCTGCTCGTGCAGCAGACCCTTGAGGGTGTGGAACACCTCGGCACCCCAGCGCAGGGCCTCCCGGAAGCTGGGGGCGCCGTGGGGCACCAGCATGAACTCCTGGAAATCCAGGTTGTTGGCGGCATGGGCGCCACCGTTGATCACGTTCATCAGCGGCACCGGCAGCAGGGTGGCCAGCGGTCCCCCCAGATAGCGGTAAAGCGGCAGCCCGGTGCCCTCGGCGGCGGCCCGGGCCACCGCCAGGCTCACCGCCAGGATTGCGTTGGCTCCGAGGGCGGATTTGTTGTCGCTGCCGTCCAGTTCGGCCATGGCCGCATCCACGGTGCCCTGCTCCAGGGCACTGAAGCCGCAGAGGGCCGGAGCGATCTTCTCCTCGATGTTGGTCACCGCCTGGATGACGCCCTTGCCGAAGTAACGGTTCGGGTCCCCGTCACGCAGTTCGTGGGCTTCATGGGCGCCGGTGCTGGCGCCACTGGGCACGATCGCCACACCCCGGGCTCCGCCCTCCAGCAGCACCTCCGCCTCCACCGTTGGGGTGCCCCTGGAATCGAGGACCTCCCGGGCCACCACGGTGTCGATGGCGAAATCGAGGGAGTCGTACACGAAAGACGCGGTCAGATCGACCTGGGGATCCTATGGGCCGCCCCTGCCCATCACGGTGTGACGGTTGCCACGGAACCGCATGGGCTGGCCAGAATGGCGCCGCCAGGCCCATCTCCCATGCGACTGCTTCACACCATGCTGCGGGTGGGGGATCTGGACCGCTCGCTCGCTTTTTACACCGAGGTGCTGGGCATGCGCCTGCTGCGCCGCAAGGATTACCCCTCCGGTCGCTTCACCCTGGCCTTCGTGGGCTACGGCGATGAGTCCGACACCACGGTGCTGGAGCTCACCCACAACTGGGACACCGCCACCTATGAACTGGGCGAGGGGTACGGCCACATCGCCATCGGCGTCAACGACATCGAATCCACCTGCGCCACCATCGCCGACCGTGGCGGCCGCATCGTCCGACCCCCGGGGCCGATGAAGCACGGCAGCACCGTGATTGCCTTCGTCGCGGACCCTGACGGCTACAAAGTTGAATTGATCCAGACCTCATCCCGGGCCGATGCGGTCTGATTCCCCTTCCCCGGGCAGCCTCACGGCCGAGCCCGACCGCTTCAGCGACAGTGCCTGGGACCTGCTGCTGGCCGGCCAGGACCAGGCCCGTCGCTGGCGCCATGGTCATCTGGATGTGGAGCACCTGCTGCAGGTGCTGCTCAGCGATCCCCGCTTTGCCCCCTGGGTGGATCCCCTGCCGATCGATGTCGATCGGGTGCTGGATCGGATCGAGGCCTTCTGCGCCGAGCAACCCTCCGGCGGCGGGGGCGAGTTGTTCATTGGCGAGGCCCTTGAGGAGTTGCTGGAGGCGGCCGACCGGCGCCGGGCACTCTGGGGCTCCCGCCTGATCGACCTGCCCCACCTGTTGCTGGCCCTGCTGGACGAGCCCCGTCTCGGGGCCGAGGTGCTGGCCGCCGAGGGGCTGAGCGAGGAGCGGCTGCTGCGGCAGCTGCGGCCCGGCGCCGCCTTGCGTCCCTCCCCCACCCCCCCTGTCC
>JBAXME010000096.1:0-4273 GCA_037134455.1 Synechococcaceae cyanobacterium ELA445
GATCGCATTAGCGATTGATCCTGAGCCCCCTCCTTTCGAGGGGGCTTTTTTGTGGGCCTGTGCAAGTCGTTCCAGTCAAAAGAACACCCCCCCATTGGGGGCATCTACCTAGCGCAAGGCTTTGGAAGCGGGCGTTTCTGTTGAGGGCTTTGCGGCTGGGTGCAGTGGTGCGCCAGAGGCGAACAATCACCCATGCCGGCCCTTGGCCCTGTATCCCACTCTGCGAAGGAGGTTTTCAGCTGTGGAGGAGGCTGGCCCCCACCCTTGCCATCGCCATGGCCTGCCCTAGGCCCTAAGGATTGAACCTGGAATCAATCGCAGATGGCGGCTAAAAGTGCAGGAATGATGTCTTGATTCCTGTCCATTTCTGCCCTGCTTTGGTGGCGGAATCAAGGGGCTGGCAAGCCGGTGATCGGACTTGAACCGACGACCTACTGATTACGAATCAGTTGCTCTACCACTGAGCTACACCGGCAACGTCATGAAACTAGCATTTGATCTTCGCTCTCCCCGTGGGCCCCGTCGATGGCATCCGGTCCCCGGACTCCCCTGGATCCTGAGCTGCGTCAGCGGCTGCTGCAGGAGGCCCGAACCCCCTGGCGGGGGCTGCGGCGGGCCCTTTGGGTGGCGCTGGTGGCCTCGGCGGCAATAGGGCTGGCCACGATGGCCATGCGGGCCGCCGCAGGCGGCGATGTGGCGGCCTCTGACCTGGGCATCCAGCTGGCGGCGCTGGCCGTCTTCGCCGGACTGCTGTGGTGGGATCGCAATGGCCCAGCCCGCGGCGACCCGCCCAGATAGCAAGAGCCGCCGTGGCGGAGGACGGTGGGAAGCGGATCAGATCTCTGGATCGTCGATGCCGAGGTTGGCTGGATGGGGCGGCTCGGGGGCTGCTGGGGTTGGTGGAGTCAGGGACTCCTCCGTGGCTTCGCCCAGAGGGTCAGCGTGGACGACGGCCTGCTCCGGGCTGACGTCATTCTTGGGCGCAGGGGAACCGTGGCTGTCCAAGGGCAGCCCGCTAGGGGTGTTTTGGGCTGATGGGGGCGCCTCGAGCTGCAGGGGATCCAGCAGCAGGAGCTGCAGTCCGAGGCACAGCCTGCTCTCCTCCAATTGGGTCATGGTCAGGGGTGGCGTGGCAGCCACGGTGGCCTCGTCCAGGAGGAGCAAACGCGCCGCTTGCCCGATCTGGTGCCATTGCCACAGCATCAGGGCGAGGATCGGCACGCTCAGCAGCAGGACCACCAATCGGCTGCTGGAGCCAAAGGGTGAGAGCCCGGTGGCGAGGCCGGCATGGGCATCCGCCCACCAGGTGAGCGGCAACAGCAGGGCGGCGCCCCCTGCCCCCAGCAGCTTCAGCGCGAGTCCGCCTTGGAGGGCGCTCAGCCGTTGCTGGATCGGCCGCCGGCCCCGCAGGGGCACCTGGACCAGCAGCAGCGACCAGGCATCGGCCGGCCGCCGCCACAGCACGACGGCGGGCCCGAGGGCCCCCAGGCCCCAACTGAGCAGACGCTCCAGGCCCGGTACGGGCCCGGGATCGGAGCCTGCGAATAACACCAAAAGCAGCAGCACCTCCAGGGGCAGGGCCGCCAGGCCGAGCAACTGGATCCAGAGCAGGGATTCGCTCCGGGGGTTCACGTCAGGTGCTGAGGGTGCGGCGCTGGGTGACGAGCTTGTAGGCCTCGACCCGGTCGCCGTCCTGCCAGTTGGCAAAGCGATCGGTGCCGATGCCGCACTCGAAGCCTGTGGCCACTTCCTTGACGTCGTCCTTGTTGCGGCGCAGGGAGTCGAGGTCGCCCTCGAACACCTTTTCCTTGCCGCGGAACACCCGCACCTTGGCGTTGCGCTGCAGCTTGCCGCTGGTGACGTAGCAGCCCGCCACGGCGCTCTTGCCGATGTTGAACACGGCCCGCACCTCGGCTTCGCCCAGGGATTCCTCCACCAGTTCAGGCTCCAGCAGGCCTTCCATGGCCAACTGGATGTCTTCCAGCAGCTTGTAGATGACGTCGTAGTCGCGCACGTCGACGCCATTGGCGTCGGCGGCCCGCTTGGCACCCGGTGCCATGGAGGTGTTGAAGCCCACAATCACGGCGCCAGAGGCCGCCGCCAGATCCACGTCGGTTTCGGTGATCTCGCCCGGCGCCGACAGCAGCACCCGCACCTGCACCTCGTCCTTGGGCAGTTGTTCCAGCGACCCGAGGATCGCTTCGACGGAGCCCTGCACGTCGGCCTTGAGGATCAAGTTGAGCTCCTTGAGCTCCCCTTCGTTCACCTGGCCAGACATGGAGGTGAGCGACACCCGACGCGAGGCCATTTGCTGGGCCAGACGGGTGGCCCGGGCTTCGGTCGCCCGTTCGCCCACCACGGAGCGGGCGGTCTTCTCGTCGGGGTAGACCTCGAATTCGTCGCCGGCAGTGGGCACCTCGCTGAAGCCGAGGGCCTCGACGGCATAGGAGGGACCGGCCTCCTTCACCCGCTTGCCGGTGTCGTCCATCATGGCGCGCACTTTGCCCAGCACAGGACCCGCCGCCACCACATCGCCGGTCTTGAGGGTGCCGTTCTGGATCAACAGCGTGGCGACCGGACCCTTGGCCTTGTCCAGGTGGGCCTCAATCACCGTGCCTTTGGCCATCCTGTCCGGGTTGGCCTGCAGGTCTTCCACATCGGTGACCAGCAGGATCATCTCCAGCAGCAGGTCGATGTTCTGACCCTTGATGGCGCTGACCGGCACCATCACCGTGGAGCCGCCCCAGTCTTCCGCCACCAGATCGTGGCCGGAAAGCTCCTGCTTCACCCGTTCGGGCGAAGCCCCTTCCTTGTCGACCTTGTTGATGGCCACCACGATCGGCACCTCGGCGGCCCGGGCGTGGCTGATCGCTTCGAGGGTCTGGGGGCGAACACCGTCGTCGGCGGCCACCACCAGCACCGCCACGTCCGTGACCTTGGTGCCCCGGGCCCGCATGGCGGTGAAGGCCTCGTGACCAGGGGTGTCCAGGAAGGTGATCTTGCGGGTGGATTCCCCATGGGGCACTTCCACCTGGTAGGCACCGATGTGCTGGGTGATGCCGCCGGCCTCCCCTGCCGCCACCCGGGTCTTGCGGATGGCATCGAGCAGGCTGGTTTTGCCATGGTCGACGTGGCCCATGACGGTGACCACCGGTGGGCGGCGGATGAGGTGCGCCCTGTCGCTTTCCTCGATCATCTCCACCGTTTTCTTGGCGGCTTCCTGGACGTCGTCTTCGAGCACGGGCACACCGAACTCGTCGGAGACCGTTTCGATCGTGGACAGGTCGAGGGTCTGGGTGACCGTGGCGATGATGCCCTTGAAGAAGAGCGACTTGATGATTTCGGAGCTTTCGACCCCTAGCCGGTCGGCCAGCTCCTGCACCGTGAGGTTGCCCTCCGGCACGATCAGCATGTCGGGCCGCACCTGCTTGGCGTCCCGCGCTGCCCGCAGCTCCATGGCACGGCGGCGTTGGCGCTGACGGGTGGTTTCCTTCTTGCGTTTGCGCACCGCCACGGTGGGCTTGGCGGCCGAGGGCGCCTTGCTGCGGGGCTTGGCGGGCCGGGCCAGGCTGGCCTGGAGCACCAAGGCTTCCTGTTCACCGGCGTAGCCACTGGTTTCAGCGGTGAGGGCATCATCGTTTTCGCCGATGATGTGCACCTTCTGGCGCAGTTTCTGGGGCGTCTTGCTGCGCAGAGCCTCGAGTTTGGCGCTGTCATCCCAGTCGGGGCGACGGGCCCGTCCAGGGGCTTGCGGGGTGCGGAAGCCAGGACGGCGGGGTGCTGTAGGGGCTGCAGCGACGGGGCGCGGTCCGGTGCCCTCGCCTGGGGCGCCGGCTTCACCACTGCCCGGTCGCCTGGGCGGGGGCGCGATGGGTCTCGAGCCGGGCTTCTGCAGCTGCATCAGCTCGCCCGGTGCCACGGGTTTGCGCATGCCCTGGGGTATGCCAGGCCGGGCGGGCGGGGCCGGTTTGTTGCCGTTTTCACCACCCTGGCTCGACGCATCGCGGCGGATGGGTTTGCCCACCAGTTCCAGCGGGCTGGGTTGGGGACGGCCCGGGGCGCCAGGACGGCCGGGAGTTGGCCGCCCGCTTCCCACGGGCACAGGGCGCTGGGGCGGTGAGGTGGGGCGCTGGCTGAGGGGGGCTCGGCCGGCGGGTGGCGCGGGGCGCTGGCTGGTGGTGCCGCCCTGGCCGGACTGGGTGCGTCCCACCACTTGGGGCTTTCCAGCGGGGCCACCAACGGGCACGGGACGGGCTGGCGCCCCGGGGCGCTG
>JBAXME010000097.1:0-4230 GCA_037134455.1 Synechococcaceae cyanobacterium ELA445
TTGCCGCAAAACAGGCTCCGACCGACGAACGCCGTTGACGGTCGGAGCGCGAGCCGGGTTAGGTCAGTGATGGACGCGCCTTGGCATGAATTGGTCGCGGGGGGGCGGGGGGGGGGGTGTGCTTACCGAGCGGTGATGCGGATGTGGGCTGTGGGGAGGGTTAGGGGCAAAGCCGGTGCTCGGCGCAAGGTGACGATGCCCGCCGAGAGGGGCCGGGGGCACAAGGCTGCACCCACCGCAGGCGCTTGGCCGGAAAACCTGTCAATCCATGAAGGCCTCAAGACAGTACGGGCGTACTATGAGCAGATTGAGGCGGATCACTGGCTCCATGGGTTCTTCCAGAGCGCGCCTCACGCAGGGCGGCGCATCAGTAGCTCACAGGCTACAGTTGGGGCATGAGGGTCGTTAAGTCGGGTGCCTATCGGGCCTGGATTGACGGCCTCCGGGATCACGCCGGAAGAGCCCGCATCCTCATGCGCGTTGACCGTCTCATTCACGGCAACACTGGAGCCTCTCGTTATCTCACCGAAGGTGTCTCTGAGTTGAAAATTGATGTAGGGCCTGGCTACAGGGTGTACTACGCGCACCACGGAGATCAGCTCCTACTCCTCCTTGCTGGAGGCAATAAGTCGACTCAATCCAACGACATCGTCAAAGCACTTGAGCTCAACCGTCAGTTTCTGGAAGACCTCCAATGAAGCATGCGCAACCCAAGCCCCAAGCGCCTCCGGAAACGTTCACTCCCTATGACGTTGCTGAGCATCTGCGAACCCCTGCTGAAATGGCGGCTTATCTCGATTCATGGCTGAGCGAAGCGCCCGATGATGTGGGAGGCATCGCAAGGGCTTTAGGTGATATCGCCCGAGCCCAAGGCATGTCGCAAGTCGCCAAGGATGCGGGTCTTAGCCGAGAGAGCTTGTATCGAGCCCTTTCTGCCGAAGGCAACCCCAGTTTTGCCACCGTACTGAAGGTGGCCAAAGCACTGGGGCTTCGCCTGCAGGCTCATCCTCTGGATGCCCATCAACGCTGAAGCTGCAACGGGCGCGATCACCAAGTCTCCAGTTCGTGGGGCGCTCATCGGCACAGAAGGCCGACGGTTTCAGTGGCTCCAACCCACTTGCCAGGAGCCAAGCACCTGGCGGCTGAAAGGGAGACCCACAGAATGTCCCATCAGCCCTCCCATCACGGCCGTGATCGCCTAAGCGGTGTGCGGTCCTGGCAGCAGCAGGTAAGCCACCACGTTCGTATCCACCACGATCACGGGCGGCCCTCACCCTTAAAGCCCTCGATCACAGCGGGATCAAAGGTCCCAACGGGCAGGCCCTGGCGCAAGGCTCGAATCTCCTCCAACCGGTCCTCGGAGGGCGGAGCTGCGCGCAGGCCCGCCTCGAGGCTGAGGATGGCCTCGTTGTTCAGGCTTCGCCGGTGGCGCTTAGGAGGCTGCTGAAATTGCCTCCGAACCGAGTGCTGCTGCACTGCCACCGATCCCACCGGCGATGGTTGGCGCCATGGAGGCACTCCGATCGGCCGATCGGGCGATTCCTGTTGGGATCTGTCCCTCTCGCGGAGCACTGAACCGGCCCCGATCACCCCTCACCGCCCGTTTCATGCCATGGCCTTCCGTGGGCTGAGCAGGTTGGCCAGACGGCTTTGAGGCTCCTGAGCTAAAAGCGGTGAATCACCGTCTTGATGGCGTCTTCATTCTCTGGCCACGCGGCAGCGAGAGCGGAACATCCGAGCAGCCGGTGGTGCTGCTGGAGGTGCAGATGCACGCCAAGCCGGGGTTTAAGCACCGCCTGTTTGCCCAGACCGCACGCTTTCTCCAGCTTCACCCTCAGGTGCAGCATCTGGCCGTGGTCGTGGTGGTGCCGCACCGGCGCCTCAAGCTTGGCCCAGCCCTTTTACCGCAGGAGCTGAAGGCGTTTGTGGATGGCGTGGTCTGGCTCAGTTTGGAGGAGCTGGGCCAGCAGGCCGATCTCGACCCGCTGCTCAGCTTGCTGACGCTGCCGGTGCGGCCGGAGGCCGAGCTGCAGGCCAGCACCCAGCAGATCCTCGAGCGCCGCCCGGATCTGCTCTCTGCCGTTCTCACTCTGCTGTTTGAGCGGTTTGCCACACTCACCCCCGAGGAGATCATGGTGATCGCAGGCATTCCCACCGACCAACTGCTCCACACCCGCGCCGCCCAGGACCTTCTGCATCGAGGCCGCCAGGAAGGTGAGGCCCAAGGCGAGGCCCGTGGCCGTGCGCTCGGAGAAGCCACAGTGACCTTGCGTCAGCTCAACCGCCGCTGCGGCCCCCTGAGCGACGCCACCACAGCCCTTGTCCAGGCGCTGCCGCTGGAGCAGCTGGAGGCCCTGGCTGAGGCGTTGCTCGATTTCAGCGGGCCTGCCGATCTGGCAGCTTGGCTGGAAGAGCACAAGGGTTGAGGCTCAAGCTCCGCTGGGGCTGCAGTTAATGAGGAGCCCGCTGGCTTAGCAAAATCTTGGCTTCTGCGGCCCCAACCTTCTCGGCAGGTGCCACCCACTGGCGGCTGCGATCGGAGACCGGCCTAATCCTGCTGCCGGCATGGTGCTCCTCTTGGTCAGGCCAGCGGCTTGCGCTGGATTGAAGGGGCTCTTCACTGATTGATCCAGCTGGGGGTGGCCGTGCCCGGGTGCCAGCAGAGGTGCGGCCATCACCCCACCACCTCCGGATCCAGCTGCAGCCCTGGGTAAAGGAAGGCGCGGCTGAGCCGCTGGCAGTCGCCGGGGCTCACCGAGGCTTCGCGCAGGGTGGCCTCCCAGCTGTTGGCCACGGTGCTGAAGATCCGCGTGGCGATCGCGTTGGCTTCCGCCGGCTGGAGCAGAAACCGTCCCGCCGCGGCCAGGATCGCCCGGCGGTTGGCCCAGCGGCTGGGGCTGCGGTCCACCAAGCCACAGGCCATGGCCAGGTCGCGGCGGGTCTCGGCTTGCACGGGTGAGGGCGTGAGGTCGTAGGCGGGGCTGAGCTGCCAGCTGCGGGAACGGGCCAGCAGCGCATGGTTGCGGGGATGGTCGTCGATGTTTGAAACCGCCGCGTTGAAGCAGATCCGGCCGAACAGCTCCCGCAGATCCACTGCCGGCTGGGCACTGACGCGGCGGAGTTCATCGGCCAGCAGCAAATACGACCACCTGCCGCGATCGGTGGCGCTGTCTTCAGCCTGCAGCAGGGTGACGGCGCTGACCATCCGATGGCGCCTGTATCCCGCCTCGCTCCAGTCGCGATCGAAGCGCTTGACCAGCAGCACATCGGCATCGCCCACCCTGGTGAGGCGGCTCTCCGCCACCTGCAGCCCGCAGCGCCGGGCCAGCAGCAGCAGACCGTGCTCCACTCGCGGCTGGTTCCAGGTGTCGGAAGGCGCCGGGAACTTGGCCAGCCAAAGGGTCTGATCGGCCTCCACGGAGGTCTTGGGGCGGGCGCCGCCCATCGACGTGCCGGCTTGGCCAATCAGCTCCTCCACCTGCTCCAGGGCCGATCCTGCTCGTAGGGGTTCCTCGCGGAGGATCGCATCGGCCGCCTGCTTGATGCGGTCCAGATCGAGGGTGCGGTGGAAGCGACGCTGCGGCGCCGGCGGTTCCACGCCCCGGCCAAAGCCCACAGCACCGCATCGATCGTCCGGCCCGAGCAGCAGCAGATCGAAATCGCTGGGCTCCCCCAGGCCTCCATGGCGGGCGATCACCCGGCGCCCCCAGTGATCCGGCAAGGCATCGCGCAGTGCCCCGAAGAAGCCACCCAGGCGGGCGGTCTCGAAGGGGCCCTGGCGCAGCTTCAGCTGCACCGGATCGAGCTCCACCGCGTCCGGGCGCTCCCGGTAGCTCCGGCCGTAAACGAACGTGCCAACCGGTTGGTCTTGCCGATCGCGGCTCTGCGAAAACCGGCCTGCCGTGATGAACTCCGTGCTGCCCGGCAGGACCACGTAGACGTAGCACTCAAGATTCGACGGCATGACAGGAGAGCGCCGCGGCTGGGCGAGGAGGATCAGAAGTCGTCGTCGAAACGATGACGCCGGGGGGCCTGACCCGGTTGGCGGGCCGCCTCCAGGGCCTTGCCCTCCTCATCCCGGTCGGGATCGGCCACTACCTCCAGCTGATCGAGCAGCCCCAGGACCCACAGCGCACCGAGGTAGGCGGCCATCGAGGTGCCGGGCTTGCCGCGCTCCACATCGGCCACGGTGAAGCGGCTCACGCCCATCCGTTCGGCCACGTCCTCCAG
>JBAXME010000098.1:0-4184 GCA_037134455.1 Synechococcaceae cyanobacterium ELA445
GGCTGGCGCCACGGCTGGCCCTGGCGGCTGGAGGCGACGTTTCCCCTGGCGGGGGTGGGGGCTGGACCAGCAGACGTCGCCGGAAGCCAGATCAGCCAGTGCCACGCTTAGGCTCCTGCCACTCTCCAGGCCTCCTCGCCGTTCCACCTGGGTTCTTTGTTCATGAAGTACGCCCCCTCCCCTGCCCTCGTCTGCGCTGGAGCGGCTTGCGGTCTGTTGCTGGGCCTCGCTGTCTGTGGTGACGGTGGCGCCCGGGCCCAGGTGGCTGCCCCGCCCCAGCCCCAGGGCCCAAGCAACCGGGATCAGAACGCCGCCCTCCAGGCCGTCGCCAAGATGACCGAGGGTCAGCGCACCTATTACCAGAAGAACGGCCGCTTTCGCGCCACCGTTTCCGACATCCAGCGGGACTTCGGCATCACCCTGCCGGCCACGTTCAACTACGCCGTACGTACCACCACCGAGGCGGCCTACAGCTACGTAATCCCGGCCCAGCCGCCGATGACCGGCAGCCTCAAGGCCTATGTGGGGGCTGCGTTCCTGACCCCCAACCAGACCCCCCGAATCACCACGATCATCTGCCAGAACCTGCAGGCCGGCCAGATCCGCCCCGCCGATCCCCAGCTGGTGCTCGGCACCCTGGTGGACAACCCCACCGGCCGCATCGTGCAGTGCGGAGATGCCTCTGTGAAGGTCAACGCCTCGATCGTCAGCGAGTAGGCCGCGGCTTTCGCCGTGGCCCTCCGCAAGGCATCGGCATCCGGTTTGGCGCTTCCCCACCGCGGCGATCAACGGGATGGCGGACACCGCACAACCTGATGGCCGTAGGCGCCTGGAGGCAGGGACCAGCCACGGTCATCCACTGCCGTGCTGCAGAGTGCGGCTGAACAGCAGCAGCCCCATCACCGCCCCGACTTCGAACGCCGTCGCCTCGCCAACAGTGGCGAGCTACGCCCGCCTATTGCGGCCCCTGCTGCCGCCGGATGCCTTCCGCACCGATCCCAGCCGGCTGGCCCTGGTGCTGATCAACCTGATGATCCTGGTGTTGGGCTGGTCCATGGCCGCCCGTCTGGATCGCTGGCCAGGGCTCTGGCCCCTGGCCTTTCTGCCGGTGGCCCTGGTGATGGGCAACAGCGTGATTGTGCTGTTGTTCGCCACCCACGACCTGCTCCACGGCGGCTCCCTGCCCGGCCAAGGATGGCGACGGGTGGTGGGCCTGCTGGGTCTGGCCCTGCTCTGGATGCCGCCCACCCTCTGGCAGGCGGTGCACAACCGGGAACACCACAACCACACCAACAGCCTCTCAGACCCCGATCGCAGTTATCTGGAGGTCCAACCCGCCACCTGGGGTAAATCGATTCAGCACCTGTTCACCCCTTCTGACACGGTGCGGCCCCTGTGGTTGCTGGTGGGTATGGGCAGCGCCTGGGTCGTGCATAACGTGCGCACCCTGGGCTCGGTGCTCCTGTTCAAGGACGGCGCAGCCACCTTCACCCCGGCAGCCTTTGGCGTCAGTGCCAGGGAGCGGTGGCAGATCGGCCTGGAACTGCTGGTGATCGTGGCCCTGCATGGGGCTGTGGTGGTGGGGATTGGCGTAGAGCCGTTGAAATTGCTGCTCGGCTATTTCCTGCCCCTCTGGATTGGTTACGCCGGAGCCATGGCCTATATCTACACCAATCACATGCTATGTCCCCTTACTGAAAGCAACGATCCCCTTGCCAATACGTTGTCGATTCGGGTTCCACGGATCCTAGATGTGTTGCACCTGAATTTCTCCTATCACACTGAACATCACATCTTTCCTGGATTGAATTCCAGCTATTATCCCTTGGTTCGGCGATTGCTGCAGGAGCGCTATCCCGAGCGCTACCAGTTGCTGGAGGGTACCGAAGCCTGGAGGCTGCTGCTCGGCACTCCCCGCTACTACCGCGACGCCACCACGCTCACCACCTGGCGAGGCGAGAGGCAGGTGCGGGTCCCCCTGCCTCTGGCTGCTCCCTAAGGAGCAGCCAGGTTGCGGAAGCGGGTGAACTGGGGTTCGAACAGCAACTTGCAGGTGCCCACCGGCCCGTTGCGGTGCTTGGTCACGATCACTTCGGTGATCCCCCGATCGGCAGTTTCGGGGTTGTAGTACTCGTCGCGGTAGATCATCAGCACCAGGTCGGCGTCCTGCTCGATCGAGCCCGATTCGCGCAGATCGCTCAGCATCGGCCGCTTGTTGGTGCGCGACTCCACCCCCCGGCTGAGCTGGGAGAGGGCCATCACGGGCACGTTCAGTTCCCGGGCCATCCCCTTGAGGCCCCGGGTGATGCGCGAGAGCTCCTGCACCCGGTTGTCGGGGGTGGTGCCCTCCATCAGCTGCAGGTAGTCGATCACGATCAACCCCAGCTCCTTGCCCTGCTCCGCCATCAAGCGGCGGCAGAGGGAACGCATCTCCAGCACCCCTGAATTGGGTTTGTCGTCGATGAAGAGGGGCAGCTGGCCCAGGGTGTTGATGCCCTGCCCCAGCAGGGGCCACTCCTCCTGGTGCAGCCGGCCCGTGCGCAGCCGGCCGCTCTCGATCCCCACCTCCATGGACAGCAGGCGGTAGGTGAGCTGCTCCTTGCTCATCTCCAGGCTGAACACCGCCACCGGCAGCTGGTGCAGCTGGGCCACATTCTTGGCGATGTTGAGCACGATTGAGGTCTTCCCCATCGCCGGCCGGCCGGCCACGATGATCAGGTCGCTGCGCTGCAGCCCCTGGGTGATGGCGTCCAGGTCGTAGAAGTTCACCGGAATGCCCGCCACCGCCGTGCCCAGGGAGCGGCTTTCGATCTCGTTGAAGGTGCTGGTGAGGATCTCGGCCGTGGGGGTGAGCCCCACGGAGGGCTTCTCGTTGCTGATGGCGAAGATCTTCTGCTCCGCCTCATCGAGCACCTGCTCCATCGGCTTGTTCTGGTCAAAGCCCAGCTGGATCACCTCGTTGCCGGAGCGGATCAACTGGCGCCGCAGGTACTTGTCCATGACCAGGCGGGCCACCTGGTCGATCGAGGCGGTGCTCAAGGTGCGCTCGACCAGCTCCACCAGCCGGGCGCTGCCCCCCACCTGTTCCAACTTGCCGGTGTCCGCCAGCCAGGCGGCCATGGCGGTGAGGTCGGTGGGCTTGCCCTGGCCGTGCAGCATCAGGGCGGTGCGGTAGATCTCCCGGTGGGCACTGAGATAGAAGGCCTCCGGTTGCAGCACATCGGCGATGCGTCCGAGGGCGTCCGGGTCCAGCAGGATGCCCCCCAGCACGGCTTCCTCCGCCTCCAGGTTTTGGGGCGGCACCGAATCGGGCAGGGCCTCAAAGGAGGGACCCTCCCCACGGCCCCGCCGCCCGAGCGATCGGGGCTCCCGCCCACTCGGGATGGGCTCGGGGCCCTGGTCAGCATTGGTCACCGGGAGGCTCACCATGGCCCTTCGCTCACGGGTGACAGGCAGGGGAAATCACTCTGCCGCCCCTGGGCGGGGCGCGCCACATTGATTGCGGGTCTCGGCTGAGACCCCTGGGCTGGGCAACGTTGCTGCCTCAGTGGCTGACCACTTCCAGGTTGATCTCGGCCACCACTTCGGGGTGGAGCTTCACCTGCACCTTGTAGCTGCCGGTGCGGTGGATTTCGGGCACCAGGATGTCGCGGCGCTCCACCTCTTTCTTGGTGGCTGCCTCGATCGCTTCCGCCACATCGCCGTTGGTGACCGTGCCGAACAGCACGTCATCACCGCCGGTCTGCTTCTTGACCGTGAAGCGGCCGATGGTGTCGAGGGCGGTGCGGAAATCGACGGCGGCCTGCTTGAGGGCAGCCTGCCGCTCGGCTTCCTTGGCGCGGCGGTGCTCCACCTGGCGCAGGACCGCCGGGGTCACGGCCAGGGCCTTGCCGGTGGGCAGAAGGAAGTTGCGGGCGTAACCGGGAGCCACTTCCACCAGATCCCCATCCTTGCCGAGGCTCAGAACGTCTTCGCTGAGAACGACTTGCACGCGCTTGGCCATGGCTGACTACGGAACCGTTGGACGATGTTGGGGCGATCGTTCACCCTACCCCGCCACCCGAACCGGCCGGAACCGGCGCTTCCCTTACCTGCCGGGCCAGCCCCAGGGCCCGCAGCAGCTTGATGTGCTGCCAGGTGATGTCGAACTCGAACCAGCGCAGGCCGTGGCGGGCGCTGGAGGG
>JBAXME010000099.1:0-4126 GCA_037134455.1 Synechococcaceae cyanobacterium ELA445
CCCCCGCCCCCCTCCGCCGCCTTCCTCCGCCTGCTCGAGACCATCGCCAACCGCATGCGCATGAGCCCCATCGACCAACCACTGATGCTCATGGAGCTGCTCGCCCGCCGCAGGACATCGCCCACCGGATCCTGGAAAGCGCATGGTGGGCCGGGTTCACCTTCAACGGCATCACCCGCTGCGTGAAGGGCACCTACGCCCTGGTGGGCGGCGACGACCTGAGCGATGGCGAGCGCGACGCGCTGCTGGAGCTCTGCCGCCAGCGCCTCGGTGCCTTCCGCGAGCACCCCGACTAGCGGCTCGGTGAAGTACAGGGTTCCCCGCTGCGCCCTGCGCCGCACAGATCAGAACGGCAAGGTGGCCGCCACATCGGAGAGACGAATCAGCAGGGTGTCGGGGTCGATGGGTGAGGGATCAAAACCCATGTGGAGATAGAAGCTGCGGGCTTCCGCGGAGGCGGCATGAACCACGATGCCTCGCACGCCGATCTGGCTGCTGGCCTGCAGCACCCGTTCGAACGCATCGGCGAGCAGGGCGCGAGCGATGCCGTGTCCCTGGACACTGCGACAGACCGCCAACCGCGCCAGCACCACCACTGGAATGGGATCGGGCATGTTGCGCCTGAAACGCCCAGGGGCTGAGGCCACGGCCACCGCCCCGGAGGCCAGAGCCACATACGCCTTGACGATGCCGTCACCGTTGCACACCACGAAGCTTCGGGTCGCACCGCTTTGCTGGTTGGCCAGGGCACGCTGCTGGAGCCAGTGGTCGAGGCTGGAGTCACCGCAGTCAAAGCTGTCCGTGCTGTGGTGCTGCGCCAGCGGCTGAGGCGCCAGCAGATCCATCAGCGTTGCCAGGGCCTCGGTGCCGTCATGGTGCGCTGCAGGCGATCCGTGGGGCTGGGCGGAGCATCAAGCTGGCGGAGAAACTGGTCAAAGTGCTCGGGCGAAACGGCCTGCCAGGCCTGCTGCACCAGCAGTTCACGGGCGGCATTGCGGGCCGCCTGCAGAACGAAGTCGGTTCGGGTGAGGCCGGAGGTACGGACCGCGCGATCAATCAGCGCCTGATCGTCGGGCGTGACCCGCAGATTCCAGCTGAGGCGAGGGGTGGCAGCCACGGATGAACAGCAGGCCTCAAGCCAACCTAGCCCCTCTGGGTAGACGGCGTCTATCCGCAAGATCATGGTGCCTATCGACAGGGGCATCACGTTGGGGCACATCTGACCGGCGCAAACCATGGCCTGGAGCGCGTAAAGCGCTGCGGCTGCTGGATCCCATTTGGGTGCGGCCTCATCCTTCTGGATAGAAGTCACAGCTCGGGGTTCAAGTAGACGTGCGCTGCTCCAGCCGCTCCGCCAGCCACACCTTGATGATCGACTGACGGGTGACACCGAGCCGGCTGGCCTCACGATCGAGCTGGTCGATCATCCACACGGGGATGTCGACATTGACGCGTTTCTGCTCCAGTCGACGGCGACGGGCACCGCCGAGGTCGAGGGCCTCGAGCACGGACTCGCCAGCATCAAAACGTTGATCGAAATCAGAACTGTTCATAGAGCTCCACCTCTTCGGGTCTGGACCGCCGAACGGAAATCAATCGGATGCACCGGTCGCGATAGGTGATCACGGCCGACCAGTGCTTGAGGCCGATCCTGCCGATCACTAGAAATCTTGGCTCTCCGGTGGTGCGGGCCGGAACCTCCAGGAGCTCCGAATCGTTCCAGAGCTGCTGGGCAGCAAGGAAGTCAATACCGTGCTTGGCAAGGTTGGAATCACTCTTGACCGGATCGAACGCGAACTCCATAGGGCGCTTATTCTATACCTTTTCGGCTCTCTGGGGCATCTCCGAATCAGAAAGCCCCCGTCATCGGGACAGGCTGTTGGATCCCGGTTCTCTCCCGTCTGCCTGCCGTCCACCCTCACAACGACGGGCCCTTTTCCACGCCACGGACGAGAGCACGGGTCGGAGACTGGGGCGGCACAGCCACACCAGAAGGGATCCCAGCAGGGGCGATCGCCTGCCGGGCCGCCCAAAACCAAACCTGGCCCGGTCGCCCCCGCAGCCGCCAGCATCGCTCCATGGCCTCCAGCCCCTCCGCTGCCTTCCTTCGCCTACGCGCGTTCTTCGCCGAACGCATGCGCATGAGCCCCATCGACCAACCCCTGATGCTCATGGAACTCCTGGGCCGCCGCAGCCCCGCCCCAGCGCAGGACGTGGCCCACCGGACCCCTGAAAGCGCATGGTGGGCCGGGTTCACCTTCAACGGCATCACTGCCTATGGCGATGGCCACGACAGCCTGATCGGCGGCGAGGAGCTGAGCGACGCCGAGCGCGACCAGCGGCTGGAGCTCTGCCGCCAGCGCCTCGATGCCTTCCGCCAGCAGCGCGGCGAAGAGGTGTTTGCCCACCGCAGCCGCCACCGCACCCCGATCAGCGGCTCGGTGAGATACAGGGTTCACCGATGCGCCCAAGGCCGCTGCGAGTGCTGCGGTGCGCACGAGAACCAGCGCGACCTGGAGGTGGACCACATCATCCCCAGGAACCAGGGCGGCTCAGACGCCATCAGCAACCTGCAGGCCCTCTGCTTCCGCGGCGTGCAGGCCAGTTACGGCCACCGCGAAGCGGGCTGTGTGTTCTGCGCGCTGGAGGGCAGCGGCCGGGTGCTGCGGGAGAACGAGCTGGCGCTCTGCATCGCCGACGCCTATCCCGTGAGCGAGCGGCAAGCGATGAGCCTCCAGAGCTGTGCCCCAAGGGCTATGGGCAGCTGCCAGGTTCAGCGGTAGCCAAGGAATTCCTCCATGGTCATGCCGATGTCCTTGGCGATCTGACAAAGCAGCGGTGGCGCGATGTCGCGGCCCTGATGGGCAGGAACGGTGGTGCCGCGTCCACGTGAATCGCGGAACTGCAGATGGGATCCGCGTTGACGGACAAGCTCAAAACCCAGTTTCCGCAGGATGCCGACCACCTCCGAGGGCTTGAGAACCGGTGTCGAGCCCACGTTCAAGCCGGAACAACGATCTGCTGCAGGCCGACGAAATCGCTCTCCAGGCTCGGCTCGCCGTCCTCCAGCAGCATGGCGATCACCTCCTGGAGATTGGCCTGCAGCTCGTCGAGAGTTGCCCCCTGGCTGTGGGCGCCGGGGAAGCCAGGCACATGGCCTACAAGCAGACCTGTCTCGCTGCAGCGTTCGATCACGGCGGAGTAGGTACGCACGATCTGGCCGGCCTTCACTGGTTGCATCGTAGGTACCGCGGCTGGGCTTGCCGATTGGTGTGGATCGACCATCGGAGGGTGATGGTCTTCTCATCTACAAGTGCCACCCCCCGTCTCACCCCAGCCAGGATCACCCCATGTCTCCGCCCCCCTCCGCCACCTACCAGCGGCTGCGCCAGTACATCGCCAAGCGCATGCGCATGAGCCACATCTACCAGCCCCTGATGCTGCTGGAACTGCTCGGCCGCCG
Source organism: Synechococcaceae cyanobacterium ELA445 (assembly GCA_037134455.1). Classification (GTDB taxonomy): domain Bacteria; phylum Cyanobacteriota; class Cyanobacteriia; order PCC-6307; family Cyanobiaceae; genus ATX-6F1. Next base: position 3,464 of record JBAXME010000099.1, read on the forward strand.
CAGCCCCGCCCCAGCGCAGGATGTGGCCCGCAGGATCCTGGGCGAGGACGTGACCCAGATCGACTACTACACCGAACGGGTGAAGCGCATGGTGGGCAAGGTGCTCACCGGCAACGGCATCACCGCCTACGGCAACGGCGCCTACAGCCTGATCGGCGGCGACGAACTGAGCGATGGCGAGCGCGATGAGCTGCAGCAGCTGTGCCGCCAGCGCCTCGACGCCTTCCGCGAACAGCGCGGCGAAGAGGTGTTTGCCCACCGCTCGCGAAACCGCACCCCGATCAGCAGCTCGGTGAAATACAGGGTGCTCACTCGCGCCCGGGGCCGCTGCGAGTGCTGCGGTGCGCACGAGCACCAGCGCGCCCTGGAGGTGGACCACATCATCCCCAGAAACCAGGGCGGCTCCGACGACCTCAGCAACCTGCAGGCCCTCTGCTTCCGCTGCAACGCCGCCAAGCGCGACACCGATACCACCGACTTCCGCGGATTGCAGGCCAGCTACGCCAGCCGCGAGGCGGGCTGTGTGTTCTGCGCGCTGGAGGTCAGCGGCCGGGTGCTGCTGGAGAACGAACTGGCGCTGTGCATCGCCGATGCCGATCCGGTGACGACTGGGCACAGCCTGGTGATCCCGCGGCGGCATGGTGCCGATGGGTTGGCGTTGCA
>JBAXME010000100.1:0-4120 GCA_037134455.1 Synechococcaceae cyanobacterium ELA445
CGCCCGCGGATGTGGCGGAATTGGTAGACGCGCTAGTTTCAGGTACTAGTGGCAGCAATGTCGTGGGAGTTCAAGTCTCCCCATCCGCACTTCACCCTTCCCCGCTTCAGCACCCCTCCTGATCCGACGCCATGATCGTGCTGAAGATCACCAATGCTTCCGAAGTTGTGGCTTCGAAGCTGGGCAAATTCCTCGAAAGCCTCACCCCCGACGGCCTCGACCAATCCACGGTTGAAGACATCGTCGTCAAAAAGCTGATGGAGAACCTCGCCCAGGAAGGTCTCAAGGGCGAGGTGGCTTCCGTGCGGGGCCTTGAGCTGGAGAACAGCCGGCTGGTGCTCAACGAGGGCCTCCATGTGCGCCGCCACCAAACCTTCTGACCTGAGTTCCTCCCAGCAGCCACCCCCGGGGCGGCCATGAATGCTGAGCTGAACCAACGGCCCGATCCGATCACCAGCCGCCGCAATCCGCTGGTGGCCCGCTTCCGGGCCCTCCACGGCAGCCGCGGTCGGCGGGAGCAGGGCCTGCTGCTGTTGGAGGGCACCCACCTGCTCCAGGAGGCGCTGGCCCTGGGCCTGCGGCCCCAACAGGTGCTGGCCACCGGGGCCTGGCTGGAGCGGCACCCGGATCTGGCCGCGGCCCTGGATCCCTCCACCCCGTTGCAGCCGGTGGGGGAGGAGGTGCTGGCGGCGGTGGCCACCACGGAAAACCCTGACGGGGTGGTGCTCAGCCTGCCCCTGCCGAAGACGCCCCCCAGCACAGCCGTCGATCTGGTGCTGGCCCTCGACCGGCTGCAGGACCCCGGCAACCTGGGCACCCTGATGCGCACCGCCCTGGCCGCCGGGGTGGGGGAGCTCTGGCTGGCGGCAGGGGCAGACCCCTGGCAGCCCAAGGTGCTGAGGGCCTCGGCAGGGGCCGCCCTCGCCCTTCCCCTGCGGCGGCTGGAGGGGTTGTCCGATCTGGCGCACCGACTCGAGCGAGCAGCCGCGGAGGGCCAACAGGTGGTGGCCACGGTGGTGCGCGGCGGTCTCCCCTACTGGCAACTCGACTGGAGCCAGCCCACGGTGCTGCTGCTGGGCAACGAGGGGGCGGGGCTGGCACCCGAGCTCCTGGAGCACTGCAGCCACCGGGTGTCCATTCCCCACAGCGCCGCCGTGGAGTCGCTGAATGTGGCCGTGGCCGCCGCCCCCCTGCTGCTGGAGCGCGGACGGCAACGGTTCGGTTCACCCCAGGCGGGATAGGGGACCAACGGCGGGGGAGAATGCCACCCTCTGTTGCCCTCCGGCCGGTGTCCGACGCAAGCGCTCCATTCGACTTCGATGTGATCGTGATCGGCGCCGGCTACGGCGGCTTCGATGCGGCCAAACATGCGGCGGAGCATGGGCTGCGCACGGCGATCATTGAGTCGCGGGACATGGGTGGCACCTGCGTCAACCGGGGCTGCGTGCCCTCCAAGGCCCTGTTAGCAGCCAGTGGCAGGGTGCGGGAGCTGGCGGACGCCGAGCACCTCAAGGCCTTCGGCATCCACGCTGCGCCCGTGCGCTTCGAGCGGCAGGCGATCGCCGACCACGCCGCCCAGCTGGTGGCCGCGATCCGCTCCAACCTCACCAAGACCCTGGAGCGGTCCGGCGCCACGATCCTGCGGGGCAAGGGGCGGCTGGAGGGCTCCCAGCGGGTGGGGCTGCGCCAGAGCAACGGCGTCGATCGGATCCTGAGCGCCCGGGAGGTGATCATCGCCACCGGTTCCGACCCGTTCGTGCCACCGGGGATCGAAACGGACGGCCGCACGGTCTTCACCAGCGACGAGGCGATCGAGCTGGCGTCGTTGCCCCGCTGGATCGCCATCATCGGCAGCGGCTACATCGGTCTGGAGTTCGCCGATGTCTACACCGCCCTCGGCTGTGAGGTCACGTTGATCGAAGCACTCGACCGGGTGATGCCCACCTTCGATCCCGACATTGCCAAGATTGCGGCCCGCCACCTGATCGACGGCCGCGACATCGAGACCCGCGCCGGCCTGCTGGCCCGCAAGGTCACCCCCGGCAGCCCCGTGCGCATCGAGCTGGCCGCCATGGCCACCAAGGAGTTGGTGGAGGTGCTGGAGGTGGATGCGGTGCTGGTGGCCACCGGCCGGGTGCCCACCAGCAAGGAGCTCAACCTGGCCAGCGTGGGGGTGGAAACCCAGCGGGGCTTCATTCCCGTGGACGACCGCCTGCGGGTGCTGGTGAACGGCGAACCGGTGCCCCACCTCTGGGCCGTGGGTGATGTGACCGGCAAGCTGATGCTGGCCCACACCGCCGCCGCCCAGGGCACCGTGGCCGTCGACAACATCCTCGGCCACCCCCGCCCGATCGACTACCGCTCGATCCCCGCGGCCACCTTCACCCACCCGGAGATCAGCTCGGTGGGCCTGGGTGAGGCGGAGGCCAAAGCCCTGGCCGCCTCCGAAGGCTTCGAGCTGGGGGTGGTGCGCAGCTACTTCAAGGCCAACACCAAGGCCCTGGCGGAGCTGGAGAGCGACGGACTCCTGAAGCTGCTGTTCCGCAAGGACAGCGGCGAGGTGCTGGGGGCCCACATCTATGGGCTCCATGCGGCTGACCTGATCCAGGAGATCGCCAACGCCGTGGCCCGCCGCCTAGGGGTGGTGGAACTGGCCAACGAGGTGCACACCCACCCCACGCTCTCGGAACTGGTGGAGGTGGCCTACAAGCAGGCGGCGGTAGCTGTGGAGAAGGCCCGGCAGCCGGTGGGGGTCTGAAGATGGAGATTCGTCGCCGTCCTCCCAATCCGCCGGTCAAGGTGGCCCACCTGCAGTACGGCATCCCCCACCCGGAGGCGGAACCGCGCCACATCCTCGAACAGATCGTCTGGGCCAAGGACAAGGAGGTGGAGGCCTCCCGGCAACGGGTGTCGCTCGAGGAGCTCAAAAAACAGGTGGCCGATCTGCCGCCCACCAGGGATTTCCTCGCCGCCCTCAAGGCCAGCTGCCGCAAGCCTGCGGTGATCGCCGAAATCAAGAAGGCCAGCCCCAGCAAGGGGGTGCTGCGCGACAACTTCGATCCGGTGGCGATCGCCAAGGGCTACGCCGAAGGGGGTGCCAGCTGCCTGTCGGTGCTCACCGACAAGGAGTTCTTCCAGGGGGGCTTTGAGGTGCTGGTAGAGGTGCGTCAGGCCGTTGACCTGCCCCTGCTGTGCAAAGACTTCATCCTTTCGCCCTATCAGCTGTTCCAGGCCCGGGCGGCCGGGGCCGATGCGGCCCTGCTGATCGCCGCCATCCTCACGGACCAGGATCTGACCTACCTGCTCAAGGTGGCCCGCAGCCTCTCCCTGGCGGTGCTGGTGGAAGTCCATGACGAAGCGGAACTGGAGCGGGTTCTTGCCCTGGACGGCGTCGATCTGATCGGCATCAACAACCGCGATCTGGCCACGTTCCTCACCGATCTGGCCGTCACCGAGCGGCTGATGGGGACCTGCGGAGCGCAGGTTCGCGCCAGGGGCGCCCTGCTGGTGAGTGAATCGGGCCTGTTCGATCGGGCCGACCTCGACCGGGTGACGAGTGCCGGAGCCGATGCGGTGCTGGTGGGGGAAGCCCTGATGCGCCAGGACGACGTGGCCACGGCCTTGGAAACCCTGATCAACGGCTGAGGGCCATGAAAAAACCCCGGCCTGGGCCGGGGTTCGCCCCGGCTTGCCGGGGAAAAGACAGGAGCGAACTCAGACCTTGCGGGAGTAAAACTCGACCACCAGGAGTTCGTTGATCTCCAGGGCCACCCACTCGCGCTCGATCTTGCCGGTGACCTTGGCGGTCAGCTTGTTCTTGTCGAGTTCGAGGTTGGGAGGGATGTTGGCCAGACCGGGGAATTCCAGGTTCGCTTCAGCGAGCTTCTTGCTGGCCTTGCGCTCCCGGACCACGATCACATCGCCGGCCTTGCACTGGTAGCTGGGGATATCCACGACGCGCCCGTTGACGCTGATGTGGCCGTGGTTCACCAGCTGGCGGGAACCGGGAATGGTGGGGCCGAAACCCAGACGAAAACAGACGTTGTCGAGCCTGTTTTCGAGCAGCTTGAGCAGGTTGGTTCCGGTGGAACCCTCCTGGGCACGGGCTTTCTTCACGTAG
>JBAXME010000101.1:0-4020 GCA_037134455.1 Synechococcaceae cyanobacterium ELA445
ACCTGGGCGCCGTGGGCTGGCGTCCCGCCCTCGAGCCCATCCGCGCCACCCTGGCCGAGAACAGCCTCAAGCTGATCGCCCTGCGGGGCCTGGTGGAACACACCTCCCACCGCAACGAAGCGGATCCCGACACCGAAACGGTGCTGAGGGCCATGGATGACCTGCTCTGAGAACCCCGCTGCCGTGATCGAGAGCCTGATCCGTGACGTCCGCGAGGCCGACAGTGCCCTGGCCCTGCTGCAGACCACCCGACGGCTGGCGGCCGCTGCCCACCCGGAGGCCGTGCCCTGCCTGGTGGAAGTGCTGGGCTTCAACAATCCCGGTGCCGCGGTGGCGGCCGTCGATGGCCTGATCGCCATCGGGACGGAGGCGGTGGAGCCCCTGCTGGCCAACCTGGATGAGCACAATTACGGCGCCAGGGCCTGGGCCGTGCGGGCCCTGGCCGCCATCGGCGACGTGCGCGGGCTGGGACTGCTCGAAGAAGCCCTGGGCCAGGACATCGGCCCCAGTGTGCGCAGGGCCGCAGCCAGGGGCCTGGGGCAACTGGATCTGACCGGTCTGGGCGATCCGGAGGCGGACGCCCTGCGCCAGCGCTGCCTCGACGCCCTGGAGGCCGGCGCGGCCGATGGGGAGTGGGTGGTGCGTTATGGGGTGACCGTGGGGCTGGAACGGCTGGTGCTTCCCCTGCCAACCACAAGCCCCTGGAGCCTGAGAGCCGCCTCTGTACTCGCCAGCCTCAGTGGCCCCCCGGAGGAGGCCGAGGTGGTGCAACTGCGGGCGAGACTGGCTCTTGAGAGGCTCCAGGAGCGATGAGTGATCCCCATCGGGTGCTGTTCGTTTGCATGGGCAACATCTGCCGCTCCCCGGCGGCGGAGGGGATCTTCCTGCATCAGCTGGAGCGGGCCGGTCTAAGCGATCGTTTCCTGGTGGATTCCGCCGGCACCGGGGCTTGGCACAGCGGTGAACCCGCCGACCGGCGCATGCGTCAGGCCGCCACCGCCCGAGGCATCACCCTCGCCAGCCGAGCCCGCCAGATCACCCCGGCCGATCTGAACGACTTCGACCACATCCTCACCATGGATGGGGACAACCTGCGGGCGGTGCAGGCCCTGGCAGGGGAGAGGGCGCACCGGGCCCGCATTGAACCCCTCACCAACTACAGCCGCCGGCACCAGCGCCCGGATGTGCCTGACCCCTACTACGGCGGGGCCGACGGCTTCGAGCAGGTGCTGGATCTGCTGGAGGACGCCTGCGAAGGGCTGCTGACCCATCTGACGAGGGAAGCCGTCTAGGCCTGAGGTGGCCAGGCCTCCTCAGGCACCCGCTCCCGGAAGAGCTCCACCAGGGTGGCCACCACGGTCTCGATCGCCATGCCATCGGTGACCAGCTCCACCGCATCCTCCGCCTGGCGCAGGGGGGCCACCTCCCGACTGGCATCGGCATGGTCCCGCTCGGCGATCTGGGCTTCCAGCTCGCCCAGGGGGGGCACGGGGAACCCCCGCAGCTCCAGGTCATGGGCCCGCCGCCGGGCCCTCTCGGCCACCGTCGCCGTCAGGAACACCTTGAGGTCGGCCTGGGGGAAGACGGCGGTGCCGATGTCGCGGCCTTCGGCCACCAGCCCGCCCCTCTCCCCCATGGCCTGCTGCTGGCGGGTGAGCGCCTGGCGCACGGAGCCATGGGCTGCCACGCGGGACACCGCTCCGGTCACTTCGGGGCTACGGATCGCCTCGGTCACATCGTGGCCATTGATGGCCACCCGCTGCTCTCCGCTGGCGGCGGTAGCCAGCTGCAGATCCAGTCCGTTGAGCAGCGGAGTGATCGCCTCCCCATCCCCGGGATCCACCTGCTGCTGCAGTACCCACCAGGTGAGGGCTCGGTACATGGCGCCTGTGTCGAGATACACCAGGCCGAGGCGGGCGGCAAAGGCACGGGTCACGGTGCTCTTGCCGGCACCGGCGGGTCCATCAATGGCGACGAGCGGTTGGCGGGTCATCAGCACAACATGATCGATCAGGCGGCAGCCGCCGCAGCGCACAGCCGCGGCCAGAAGGCCAAGACCCTCCAGCTGGGGCAGCGGGGCCAGGCTATGGGGTTCCACCAACTCCAGATACTCCACCTCCAGATCCGCCCCCTCCAGCGCCGAGCGCACCTCCCTCGCCAAGCCTTCAACGGAATGCCCCCCTGGACCCAAGGCTCGCTGGCGTGCCGCCTGCAGGGCCTTGGGCAGGGCAGCGGCCCTCGACCGCTCGACGGCGGAGAGATAGCGGTTGCGGGAGCTGAAGGCGAGCCCATCGGGCTCCCGCACGGTGGCGCAGCCCTGCACCTTCACCGGCAGACCCAGATCAGCCACCAGGCGCCGCAGGATCACCAACTGTTGCCAGTCCTTTTCCCCCAGAAGAAGCCGTTCGGGGCGAATCAGCCCCAGCAACCTCGCCACCACGGTGGCCACCCCATCGAAGTGGCCCGGCCGGGTGCGGCCACACAGCACCTGCTGCAGGGCCTCCGGAGGACTGAGGCGGGTGAGTTGGGCCACCCCTCCTGGAAACAGCTCCTCCGGGGTGGGCAGAAACAGGGCATGGGCGCCTGCCGCATGGGCCAGCCGTTCGTCCTGCCGCGCTGAGCGGGGGTAACGCTCGAAATCCTCGCCGGCTCCGAACTGGAGCGGATTGACGAACACGCTCACCAGAACGCGGGGCCCAAGGCCCGCCACAGGCTCCTGCGCCCGCCGCACCAGCTGGAGGTGCCCCTGATGCAGGGCCCCCATGGTGGGCACGAAATGGAGGGGCACCGAGCGCGCCCCGGGGGCTAGGCACCAGCGGCGCAGCTCGTCACGGGTGTGCAGAAGGTGCATAGGGCAACCAACAAAAAGGCCCACCCGTCGTCAGGACAGGTGGGCCCACAATCGGATGGCGCTGCTTGAGGGCAGACCAGCCTCAGCGCAGCACTTCGAGCTTCACCTGGGCAATGCCACTGGCCACTACGCCCAGCTGGCTGGCGGCCCCGTGGGCCAGATCAATGACGCGACCGCCTGTGAAGGGGCCCCGGTCATTGATGCGCACCACTGTGGCGCGGCCGTTCCAAAGGTTGGTGACGCGCACCTTGGTGCCGAAGGGAAGGGTGCGGTGGGCTGCGGTGAGGGTGCCCTGGCGGAGCACCTCGCCGCTGGCGGTGCGGTTGCCATAGAAGCCTGGGCCGTACCAACTGGCCTGGCCTTGGCTGACCGCGACCACCCTGGGGGCTACGGGGGCGGGGGCGATGGGAAGAGGCGAGGTTTGGGGACGCAACAGAGGTGCCTCGGCTGGGGAGGCTTCTTGGACCTCACGGATGGCAAGACCCTGATTCAGAGGGGAAAGGACTGCACCACCCGCGGAAGGGGCCGAAGGCGACTCCTGCGGCTGGAAATACTGGGCTGAAGCCAGCTTGGTGCCGGCGATGGTGCGACCGGATTCCGCCATGGCGGGAATCAGAGCACTGCTGCCAGAAAGCAGAAGAGCGACAGCTCCAAGAGAGATTGAACCACGCATAACAATCGGAACACCGCCTTAATTGACGACTGCCACAGGGATTACATGGCTCGTCGACTTTGGTTACGCCCTCACGAATGGGAGAGATGGAGAGGCGAACCAGTCGGCGGGGTTCCTAACGGGAATTGACGACCGCATCAAGTTAATGGCTGGGGAGGGGCAAAAAAGTAGGCCATCCTACAAACGGGATTGATCAGTATTGGTCATAAATGACAAAATCTCAGCCCCACACAGGCGTTAACCAAATCCGAACGCGGCCAATTGATCAGACACCCGAATCAATCAGATAAGCGCAACTGATTCAATTACGGGTCAATTTTGAAATTGACCACCCCTTGGGGGGGTTCGGTGGCATCGGAGGATCAGCTCAACGGCGCTTCCCGCATGGATTACCGCACAGCAGGGGTGGATGTGGAGGCCGGCAGGGCCTTTGTGGAGCGCATCCGCTCCAGTGTGGAGGCCACCCGCCGGCCGGAGGTGGTGGGGGGGCTGGGGG
>JBAXME010000102.1:0-3964 GCA_037134455.1 Synechococcaceae cyanobacterium ELA445
CCTGCCCAGGAAGCCCCGGCCCCCTGGCCCCAAGCTGCAGGCCGTAAGGGGGAAGGTGGTGGGTTGGCTGCCCCTTGTGACCACCCTGTTGTCTCCCCTGTCGCCGGTAGCGATGGTTTCGATGCTGGCGCCCCAGGCCGCCGCCGGCATGACCTCGCCCTGGTGGGAGGACTACGCCGTCAAGACCCGCTACATCTGCCCGGACAGGAACCTATTGGTGGTGGAGCGCAACGACGCCCAGGCCTCCCTGATCACCGGCCGCTTCCGCACCACACTCTTCCGCGAAACCTCCGATCTGCCTGGCCTGCGCTACACCGTCGACAACATGCGCCTGATCCTGAGGGGGGATGAACTGACCCTGGAGCAATTGCCCATGCGGCTGCAGTGCCTGCGCACCGAGGAGGCCTGAGCACCATGGCCCGCCCGAATCCCCTCAGCGACCAAGTCGTGATCGTGGCCCTGGTGGTCGCGGTCGGGTTGGTCTTCGCGCTGGTGTTCTGGTCGGTCAAGCTGCAGCCAGCGGGGGACGATCCCCTGCTTTGGCAGCAAGGGCCCCCGCCACCTGAACGCCGCGGTCCTGCAAGGCCTCAGCCGTTGGCCCTTCTCTGACGACCCCAGAGGGCAAGCACCTTCTCCGCCTCCAGATAGACGAACAGCAGCAGGCTGAAGCCCACACATACCCCCAGATCCCTGGCACTTAGCCACTCGGTACCGAAGAAGGAGGCCAGGGGCGGAATGTAGATCAGGGCCAACTGGAGCAGGCTGGTGGCCATCACCGCCAGCAGCAACCAGGGATTGGAGAAGGGCGGCACCTGCACCAGGGGCAGATCGCTGCGGGCGCTGAGGGCATGGCCCATCTGGGCCAGGCAGAGGGTGGTGAACACCATGGTCTTCCAGGGCCAACCCTGCTGGGCCGCCAGGGCCATCAGGATGATCGTGAAGACGGCGAAGACCACCCCCACCCGCAGGATGTAGGAGCCGAGTCCGCGGGCGAAGATCGATTCGCCAGGCCTCGCCGGCGCCCGCTTCATCAACAGGGGGTCGCCGGGTTCAAGGGCCAGGGCCAGGGCGGGCACCCCATCGGTGACCAGGTTCATCCACAGGATCTGCAGGGGGCTGAGGGGTACGCCGGTGAGGCCCAGCAGGGGGGCCGAGGCAATCGTGATCAGCTCGCCCACGTTGCTGCCGAGGATGTACTTCACGAATCGACGGATGTTGGTATAGACCAGCCGCCCCTCCTCCACGGCGCTCACGATCGTGGAGAAGTTGTCATCGAGCAGCACCATGTCTGCGGCCTCCTTGCTCACCTCCGTGCCGGTGATGCCCATGGCCACGCCGATGTGGGCCTGCTTGAGGGCAGGGGCATCGTTCACCCCGTCGCCGGTCATGGCCACGATTTCTCCGCGGGCCTGGAGGCCCGTCACCAGCCGCAGCTTCTGCTCCGGGGCCACCCGGGCGTAGACGCTGCAGGACCCCAGCAGTTCCCCCAGGGCCGCGTCATCGAGGCGGGCCAGCTCGATTCCTTCGGCCACCCGGTCTCCGGGGCCACAGATGCCCACCTCCTGGCCAATGGCCAGGGCCGTGAGCGGATGGTCGCCGGTGATCATCACCGGCCGGATGCCCGCCCGTTGGGCCAACGCCACGGCCTCAAGCACCTCCCGGCGGGGCGGATCCATCTGGGCCACCACCCCCAGCAGCACCAGGTTCTCCAACTGCTGATCCGGGGGCCGGTTGGCGCCATTGGCGTGGGGGCTGGCCGCCAGGGCCAGCAGCCGCAAGCCCTGGCCGGCCAGTTCCTCGAACTGGGAGCGCCACCAGGCCCGCACCACAGACGACAGGGGGCCGACTCCGGCGGGGCCGAGCCAGCGGTCACAGCTGGCGAGCACCACCTCCGGTGCCCCCTTGAGGATCAGGAGCTCCTGGGATCCGTCCGCAATCTCACCCAGGGGACGCTGCAGATCGCCCGAGGCATCGTCGACCCAGACCGCCATGGACTGTCGCTCGGAACTGAAGGGGATTTCCGCCCGTCGCGGGTGGCTGGCACGCAGGGCAAAGGCATCGATGCCGGCCTTGCCCGCCGCCACCAGCAGGGAGCCTTCGGTGGGATCCCCCACCACTTGCCAGACCCCCGCCGCGTCGCGATGCAGCATGGCGTCGGAGCCGAGCACGGATGCCTGCAGCAGAAGGGTTTCGGCCCCCACCACCCGGCCGATGCCTAGGCCCTCGGGGCCAACCGGCAGGGGGCGTGGGCTGAGGCTGCCCTCGGGCAGGTAGCCCTCGCCACTGAGATCGATCGCGTCCGTGCCGCAGCGCAGCTGACGCACCACCTGGCGGTTCTGGGTGAGGGTGCCGGTCTTGTCGGAACAGATCACCGTGACCGAACCGAGGGTCTCCACCGCCGGCAAACGGCGGATCAGGGCGGCCCGGCGCACCATCCGCTGGGTGCCGATCGCCAGGGTGACGGTGATCACGGCCGGCAGACCCTCCGGCACGATCGCGACCGCCATGCTCAAGGACACCTCGATCAAATTGATCATCGGCTGCTTGAGCAGCCACCCCCCGACCAACACCAGAGCCACCAGGCTGAGGGAGGCCGTGACGAGCACATGGGCCAGGCGATCGAGCCGCTCCTGCAGGGGGGTGGTTTCACCGCCAGCGGATTCGATCAGCCGGGCGATCTTGCCCAGCTCGGTGCCCATGCCGGTGGCCGCCACCACGGCCCGGGCGCGGCCCCGCACCACCTCGGTGCCCTGGAACAGGCAATTGCGCCGCTCCATGATCGGCGTGTCCTGCTCAAACAGCAGCTCGCTCTGCTTGTAGACCACCTCCGCTTCGCCGGTGAGGGCCGCCTCCCGCAGGCCCAGGTCCACCGCCTCCAGCAGGCGCGCATCGGCGGGCACCCGATCCCCCGCCTCCAAGCGGATCACATCGCCCGGCACCAGTTCCTCGCTGGGGAGTTGCTGCCACTGGCCGTCGCGCAGCAGCTGCACCACCGGCTCGCCCATCTCCCGCAGGGCTTCGAGGGCCTGCTGGGCCTTGCTCTCCTGCAGGTATCCCAACAAACCGTTGAGGCCCACGATCAGGGCGATGGCGATGGCGTCCTTGGGGAACTTCTGCTCGATGTGGGCCACCACCGCCGAGACAATCGCCACGGCGATCAGCATCAACAGCATCACGTTGGTGAACTGATCGAGCAGAATCCGCCACTGGCTGCGGCCAGCGGCGGCCTCGATCCGGTTCGGACCATGGAGCGCCTGTCGTTCGGCCGCCTCAGCGGTGCTGAGTCCGTCAGCCTGGCTGGCCAACCCATCCAAAGCGTCCTGGGGGGTTGAGTCGTGCCACGACAGGGGCTGGGGAGAAGGCATCGACTACGGCGCAGGGCTTGGCGGAAAATCCTATTGAGCGCCAGGGCAATTCGGGTGCGCCTGATGCGGTGGCCATGGCGAACCAATGCGAACCTGGACGGGCAGGATGGGAACTCCGGGTTCCGCCCCAGCGCCATCAACGTTCAGGATCCCCCCCCCGGCTCCGGCCGCAAGCGCCAGCTCCACCCCTTGCCCAAGGGGCTGGTGGAGCTGTACGGACTACTGGCGGTGCTGTTTGTGCTCGTGCCCGAATGGATGGCCGGCGGTGCCCTGGTGTCCTTCAAGGACAACCGCCAGGGCTCGACCCTGCCGGTCACCTCCATGGCCTGGCGCCGGCTACCCGAACTGCGGCTGGCGGCCCTGAATCTGGCGGAACTCCGTCAACTGGCGGGCAGCCTGCGGATCTCCGGCTATGGGCGATTGAACCGTGAACGGCTCACGGCTCGGCTGCTGAAGCGCATCAAGCAACAGCAGAAGAGGCCCGGCTGGCGGCCATAGGTGTTGTGATAGCTTCCATCTCGCCGGGGCGTAGCGCAGCTTGGTAGCGCACCACTTTGGGGTAGTGGGGGTCGCAGGTTCAAATCCTGTCGCTCCGATTT
>JBAXME010000103.1:0-3934 GCA_037134455.1 Synechococcaceae cyanobacterium ELA445
CGGTTGGTGGGCGGGGGCGGGATCCACCGCCTCTCGGCTCACCGTGACCGCCAGGCCCCCGTGGCTGAGCCAGCGTTCGGCGGCTAGGGCCGCCTGGCAGCCGCTGCCGGCTGCCGTCACCCCCTGGCGCCAGTCCGCATCGGCCACATCGCCCGCCGCGTAGACCCCCTCCCTGCTGGTGTTGGGCCGGCCCGGGGTTGTGACCAGGTACCCCCGAGGATCCAGCTCCAGCTGCCCCCGCACCAGGGCGGTGTTGGGGGTGTGGCCGATGGCATAGAAGAGGCCGCGCACCGCCAGCTCCCGGGTGCTGCCATCGGTGCGGTCCCGCAGGGTGAGCCCGCTCAGCCAGTCCTCGCCAAGGGCCTCGATCGCCTCGCTGTTCCAGTGGACGGTGATCGCCGGGTTGGCCAACACCCGGTCGGCCATGGCGGCACTGGCCCGCAGCCGGTCCGAGCGCACGATCAGGTGCACGTGGCTGCCGTACTTGGTGAGGTAAACGGCCTCCTCGCAGGCGGAATCACCCCCGCCGATCACCGCCAGCTGGGCATCGCGGAACTGGGCGGTGGCCCCATCGCAAATGGCGCAGGCGCTGATACCCGCGCTCCATAGCTTGTTCTCCCCCGGTAGATCCAGCCGGTTGGCGCTGGCACCCGTGGCCAGGATCAGGGCGTGGGTGCGCAGCTCCTGGCCCTCCACGGTGACCCGGTAAGGGCGCTCGGAGAGGTCGATGGCGTCGGCGTCGGCCTCCAGCAGCCGGGTGCCCCAGCGCACGGCCTGGGCCTTGATCCGGTCCATCAGATCGGGGCCGAGGATGCCGTTGGGGAAGCCGGGGAAGTTCTCGACGTGGGTGGTGGTCATCAGCTGACCACCGGGGATGCCCCCACTCTGGAAACCGGTGATCAGCAGGGGGGAGAGGTTGGCCCGGGCGGCGTAGATGGCGGCGGTGTAGCCGGCGGGACCGGACCCGACGATCACGAGATTTTCGACAGCTGCGTCTGTGAGCGGCGAAGGGCCGCTGGTCTGGGCCTGCGCGTCGGGCGCCATCGGCTTATGTGAACTGACTATGACTTAACCCTAGGGGATGGCCCCTGGCGCCTCAGATCTCCAGCAGGCCGTCCTGTTGGAAGGGATGGCTCCGGGTCGGACCGGGTTTGCCGGGGTTCCTCGGCACCATCTGGACCGTGGAGGCCAGGAGATCCGGTTGCTCATCAAGACAGAGCAGCCATTCGGCGAACTCCTGGGTGATGGCGTAGCTGTCTTCGAAGCGCTCGCTGGCATCAAGGGTGCCAACGCGGGCCATGGCCCAGTTGACCGCGACGGTGAGCCTGCGGTAGGCGGAGCCGTTCATGGGTCCTTCTGCGTTGGGACCACGCTGATCGTCCATGGGGCGAATGGGGCGTTGTTTCGCAGAACGTCGCATTTTTTTCGGCATTGGTTTGTAATCAAGACTGCAGGAACCCCGGCAATTGGGGTCCCTTCAGGTGCAGGACCGCTCCGGCACGGTCCGCCAGGGCCTGCAGTGGCAGGGATTGGGCCGAGCCGCCGCCGGAGGCGGGTTCCTCGGAATCGGGGCGGGCCCGCACCAGGTAGGGCTCCACCAGGGACCAGCTGCGCGCATAGCCGATCAGCAGGGGATCGGCGGGGGCGAACACGTAGGAGGGCTGGCGCGGGATCGCCTCCAGGGCGGAGCGGCTGTCCTCCATGCGCACGGCGCGGGTGATCGCCTGCACGAAGCGGCTGCGGGTCACCACGGTGGTGAGGTAGGCCACCACCCGCAGCCGGGGCGCGTCGAATCCTTCGGCGCACATGTCGATGCTCACCAGCCAGTCGCCCTCCCCTGCCTGGAATTCCGCCAGGCGGCGGGGGGCTTCGGGGTCCTGGGAGTGCACCAGATGGACCCGGTCCCCCTCCTCCTCCAGCAGGCCGCTGATGCGGCGGGCGTGGGCGATGTCCCGGGCGATCACCAGCCCCCCCGCCTCGGGGTGTTCCTGACGTACCCGCTCCAGCCGTCGCCGGGCCGCCAGCAGCAAACGCAGGGCGATGCTGCTGCTGTCACCGAGCCGGATGGCCCGGCGCAGGTTGCGGGCCCGCCAGCTCTCGCGGCCCTCCGCTGACAGGGGCGAGGATTCCTGATCGCCGGCGGCCTCACCGGCACGGCCGTGGTCCACCCAGCCGTCCTGGAAGCGGAACTCCAGGGGGCGCACATCGCCAGCCACGATCAACTGGCGGGGCTCCACGCTCAGGTCCGGCTCGATGCGCCAGGCCACCCCGCTGGCGTCCTTCACCCGCACCCGCCGGGCGGCGCAGAAGGCCAGGTTGTCGGCACGGAATGGGGTGCCGGTGAGACCCAGCCGCAGCACGGCGTGGGCGGTGAGGCTGGTGAAGGCGTGGCCCCAGGCGCAGGCCTCGGGTTCCTCCGGATCGACGCCCAGGTGGTGCACCTCATCGGCGATGGCCAGCACCCGCCCCAGGCGGGCGTTCTCCAGGGCCTGCCGCAGCGCGGTGCGGTGGCGGCCGGCCGCCTGGTAGGTGAGCAGCAGCCCCTGCCAGGGCTCCTCCGTGCCTGCTTCGCCAAGGGACTGGGGCTGCTCCGGGTCCCAGTCCCGCAGCCGCAGGCCCAGCCGGGCCGCGGCGGTGTGCCACTGGCTGGCGATCGAGCTGCGGTGGCAGAACACCAGTAGGTGGCTGAGATGGCCCTCCTGCCGCAGCCGCTGGAAGCTCAGCAGGGCGCCGAGGGTCTTGCCGGCGCCTGGCCCCGCGTGGATCAGCACATCGTGGCCAGCGGGATCGGGCTGGCTGACGCGGCGGCGCAGCAGCTGGATCAGCTGGCTTTGCCACTGGCGCGGCCGCACCGTTGCCGGGCTTCCCGGTCCCCTGGTGGGGGCTGGACCCAGATCGAAGGAGGGGGACGCCATCGCGCCATTGTGTCCGCCGGGTCCAGCAGGGGGGGGACCCTTTGCCTAGAACGGTGGATCAAGGCGATTCGGGGACATGGGCACGCTGGCGGTGACGGGGGCCTCCGGTAAGACCGGTTGGCGGGTGGTGCAGGAGGCCCTGCGGCGGGGCCAGCCGGTGCGGGCGATCGTGCGGCCCGACTCGGTGCTGCCGGAGGGACTGGAGGGGGCCGAGGTGGTGCGGCTGGCGTTGGGGGATGGCGTTGCGTTGCGCCGGGCCTTGGAGGGCGTGGAGGCCCTGGTGATTGCCACCGGTGCCCGCCCTTCAATCGACCTGAGCGGCCCGATGCGGGTGGATGCCCTGTTGGTGCGCGAACAGCTCGCGGCCTGCAAGGCCGTCGGGGTGCGGCGGGTGGTGCTGATCAGTTCCCTCTGCAGCGGCCGTTGGCTGCATCCGCTCAACCTCTTCGGCCTGATCCTGCTCTGGAAGGGGGTGGGGGAGGGCTGGCTCGCCGCCAGCGGCCTGGATTGGACCGTGGTGCGCCCCGGCGGGCTCAAGGAGAGCGAGGAAAACCTGGAGGCCCAGGGCATCCGTTTCAGCGGCCCCGGCCAGCAGGAGAGCGACAGCATTCCGCGGCGGTTGGTGGCCCGGGTGGCCCTGGATGCCCTGGCGGCGCCGGAAGCGATCGGCCGCATCATCGAGGTCACCAGTGGCTCGGAGGTGCCCCAGCAGGAGCTGCGGACCTGGTTGCTGGCCCCTGCGGCCCCATGAGCGTGGGGGAAGGGGGGGCTGCAGCGGAGGCGGAGCTGTTGCTGCGGCGTCTTGGCCTGGAGCCCTTCCGGCCCCGGGCCCCCTGGTGGGGCGCCGACCTGCAGACCCTGCGGGACACCCTGCGCCAGGGCCCGCCGCCCCAGGACCGGGGCGAGCCCCATGAGCTGCCCCTGGGTGGCGGTGACCGCCTGCTGTTGCTGCTGGATCGCCCTGCGGCGGCAGCGCGGGGGCTGGTGCTGCTGGCCCATGGTTTGGGGGGCTCCAGTGA
>JBAXME010000104.1:0-3811 GCA_037134455.1 Synechococcaceae cyanobacterium ELA445
GGCCTCGCCCCCATCGTCTAGAGGCCTAGGACACCTCCCTTTCACGGAGGCGACAGGGGTTCGAATCCCCTTGGGGGTATGGAATCGATTGTCCTGCGGCAGTGCCGGCGGGTACGGCCGCGGGGTTTGTTGTGAGGGGGCCACCTGCCTCTCGCCTGACCCCAGGCGCAACCGATTAGGGCGTGCTGGGGGGGAGAGCCCTCCGCTGGGCTTCCTGCTGGACGGCCCTCAGGTTGGTGGCCAGATCTTCCCGAAGCCGCTTTTCGATCAGGGTGATCGGCATGCCCGGGCGCCCCTGCACGGTCAACTCGTAGAAGAGGCTGGTTGCGTCGTCATCACGGCGGATCTGCCACAGTCCCTCGAAGCGCCGGAAATCTCCGCATTTCATCCGAAAGCTGAGACGCCCGTCGCTCCGTTCCTCGGTGAGCTCCAGTTCGACCCGGGCGCTGAAGTTGAGGCCGCAGAACTGCTGGCACCCCACCTGCTCCACCCCCACCACCGGACCCCGCCGCCACAGCTGTCGACTGCTGGCCAGGTTGGGGATGAAACGGCTGAGATTGTTGTAGTCGGTGAGCACCGACCAGAGCAGGTCGGTATCCAGATCCAGCCTCAAGAGCACGGCCAGCCGGCGACAGCCCTGGGCAAGGCGCTCCATTTCCTGCTGGATCGTGTCCAGGGGACAGACCGCTGTTTCCGCTTCCATGAGCGGCTTGACCTGGGAGGGAAACAGGGTCGGCAGTTGCGCCAAGTGGAGTCCTGAGGGGCGTGCGTCTTGAATGACAAAACCTAACCCCGTTGGGTTCGATTGTGCGGCCCTGTCGCCCAGCTGGGTCCGATTCCCCAGCCCTTGGGTCAGCGGATGCCCGTCGTTGAGTTCCCTATGATCGCCCCGTTTCTCTGAGGGGCCTAGCTTTCATGCGCGTCACGACAGCAACGGCCCGCCAAGTCGACACCCGAATGTTCACCCTGGTGGTCAACGGCGGTCACTGGGGTACCCAGCGATCGGCCGTGCGCACCCTCATCGTGCCCCAGTCCGGTCTCCCCTCCGCCGTTCGCTCCCTCACCCAGCAGGGGGCCCGGATTGTCTCCGTCACTCCCCGCCACATCGCCCCGCTCGAAACCGTCGACACCCCAGCCCCAGCCCCTGAGTCAGAGTCAGCCCCTGTCGCCACCGCCCCCGTGACCTCCTCCGCCGATCACCCCGTCGTTCCCGTCAACCTCTACAAGCCGAAGGATCCCTTCATCGGCACCGTGGTGGACAACTATTCCCTCCTGGCGGAGGGCGCCATCGGCCGGGTGAACCACATCACCTTCGATGTCGCCGGTGGCGACCCCCAGCTTCACTACATCGAAGGCCAGAGCATCGGCATCATTCCCGATGGCGAGGATGCCAAAGACAAGCCCCACAAGCTGCGCCTCTATTCGATCGCCAGCACCCGCCACGGCGACAACCTCAACGATCACACCGTTTCCCTCTGCGTGCGCCAGCTGCAGTACGAGAAGGACGGTGAAACCATCAACGGCGTGTGTTCCACCTTCCTGGTGGACATCGAGCCGGGCGCCAAGGTGAAGATCACCGGTCCGGTGGGCAAGGAGATGCTCCTGCCTGCCGACGAGGAGGCCAATGTGATCATGCTGGCCACCGGCACCGGTATCGCACCGATGCGGGCCTACCTGCGCCGCATGTTCGATCCGGGCGAGCGGGCCAAGAATCCCGGCTATCAGTTCCGGGGCAAGGCCTGGCTGATCATGGGCGTGCCCACCACCGCCAACCTGCTCTACGAAGACGACTTCCAGAGCTACCTGGCCGAGTACCCCGAGAACTTCCGCTACACCAAGGCCATCAGCCGTGAGCAGCAGAATCCCAGTGGCGGCCGCATGTACATCCAGGACCGGGTGGCCGAATTCGGCGACGAGATCTTCGGCTTGATCGAAGATCCCAAGACCCACGTCTACATGTGTGGTCTGCGGGGCATGGAGCCCGGCATCGATGAGGCGATGACCAAGGCCGCCGAGGCCAAGGGGATCACCTGGTCAGAATTGCGCCCCCAGCTCAAGAAGGCCGAGCGCTGGCACGTGGAGACCTACTGAGCGCTCCCCCGACCCTTTTCGCCTTCCACCAGCCCGCCTTTGGCGGGCTTTGTTTTTGGTCGATTCCACACAAACCTGCAGAGACGACCGCGAGGTAGGGGGGATGGCGGTTTTCGTGGGTAAACAAGAGCCATCGTCCGTGTTCTTCGTACGCCCATGACCGCCGCCCTCACCAATCCGCTGCGGGTCGGCCTGCGCCAGGAACGGGTGATTTCGCCCCAGTGTCTGGTCATCTTTGGGGCCAGTGGCGACCTCACCCACCGCAAGCTCATTCCCGCCCTGTTCGAGCTCTTCCGTCAGCGGCGACTGCCCACGGAGTTCGCCATTTTGGGCTGCGCCCGCCGCCCCTGGAGCGATGAGGAGTTCCGCCAGCGCATGGCCGAGGCCCTGGCCGATGAGATCAAGGAGCACCCGACGGCCTGGGAGCGGTTCGTCGGCCTGCTGTTCTACGAACCGGTCGATCTCCAGCAGAACGAGCACCTGGTTCGCCTGGCCCAGCGACTGGAGGCGATCGACCGCCTGCAGGCCACCCGCGGCAACCGGACCTTCTATCTGTCGGTGTCACCGGATTTCTACGGCAGTGGCTGCAGGGCCCTCGCCGCCGCCGGCCTGCTGAGCGATCCCCAGCGCAGCCGGGTGGTGATCGAGAAGCCCTTCGGCCGCGACTACGGCAGCGCCGAGCAGCTCAACCGGATCGTCCAGGCCTGTGCCCGGGAGAACCAGGTGTTCCGGATCGACCACTACCTGGGCAAGGAGACAGTCCAGAACATCCTGGTGCTGCGCTTCGCCAACGCCATCTTTGAGCCGATCTGGAACCGCAACTTCATCGAAAGCGTGCAGATCACCGCCGCCGAGACGGTTGGCGTGGAGGAGCGGGCCGGCTACTACGAAAGCTCCGGTGCCCTGCGGGACATGGTGCAGAACCACCTCACCCAGATGCTTGCCCTCACCACCATGGAGGCCCCGGGACGGTTCGACCCTGAGGCGATCCGCAACGAGAAGGCCAAGGTGCTGCAGGCGGCCCGGCTCGCGGACGAGGCGGAACCCTGGAACTGTTGTGTGCGCGGTCAGTACGCCCGCGGGGGCAATCCGATCAACCCCATGGCGGGCTATCGCGAGGAGCCCGGGGTGAATCCCGCCAGCACCACGGAAACCTATGTGGCGATGAAACTGTTCATTGACAACTGGCGCTGGCAGGGGGTGCCCTTCTACCTGCGCACCGGCAAGCGGTTGCCCAAGCGCCTTTCCGAGGTGGTGCTCACCTTCCGCGAGGCCCCCGTGCATCTGTTCGACGCCGCCGGCGGCGGCCCCACCGCCAACCAGCTCATCCTGCGCATCCAGCCCGATGAGGGGGCGGGCTTTGTGTTCGATGTCAAAGCGCCGGGCTCGGGCATGCGCAGCCGCCCCGTGGACATGCACTTCTCCTACGACGAATCCTTCGGTGAACCGTCGGATGAGGGCTATGTCCGCCTGCTGGCCGACGTCATGCTGGGGGACCCCACCCTCTACACCCGGGCCGATGAGGTGGAGGCGGCCTGGCGGCTCTACACCCCACTGTTGGAGTTGATCGAAGACAATCCCTCCCTGCTCCCGGTGGTCCCCTACGAGGCCGGCACCTGGGGTCCGGGTGCCGCCGACAGCCTGCTGGCCAGCGACGGCCTGATGTGGCGCCGCCCCTAGGCCCCGTTGCCGAGCCCACGCCCCCCCCACTGCCCCTAGG
>JBAXME010000105.1:0-3781 GCA_037134455.1 Synechococcaceae cyanobacterium ELA445
GGCAAACCTACAACATCGGCGGCTCTCGCTTCCTTCGTTGTCGGCTCTGCGCTCTACCTTTCGGTTGCGCGCAGTCCAAAATATTACCAGATCGCCCTCAGTCGGCAACCAGTGCCTGGGCCCAGGGAAGGAACGTTGCCAGGGTGGATTCGTTGCGGGCCGCCAGCACCGGGTAGTCGGCGTTGGCCAGATTCGCGCCAGGGGCCTGGTCCTGGGGGTCCACCAGCAGCCAGCGGATTGGACACTCCAACTCCGAAAGCACCAGCCATGCCGCCGACAGGTCCCAGATCTTCGGAGTGGCCTCCAGGGCCGCGATGGTCTGGCCCATGGCCACACTGACCAGATTGAGGCTCGCCACGCCGAGGAGCCGGATTTTGCCCGGGAAACGGCGGTCAGGCAGCTTCTGAAGAACACCGATCGAGCGACTGCAGAGGGAAGCGCAGCCGGCCACGCTTGGCTGCAGCGAGGGTGGATGCAACCGCTTGCCATTGCGCCAGGCCCCCTGCCCCCGGACAGCGATGATCCGCTGCCGCAGGGGTGGCACATCCAACAGAGCCCAGACAGGAAGCCCGTGCTCGAAGCGGGCGATCGAAATCGCCCAGTAGGGAATGCCGGCGGCGAAGTTGGTGGTGCCATCCAGCGGGTCCACCACCCAGTACGCCTCGCTGCGGGGGACGTGCTGGTCACCCTCCTCGCTCAACACCCCTTCGCCGGGGAAGTGCTCGCCGATGCCCTGCACCAGGGTTTCGTCGCTCCAGCGGTCACAGGCCGTGATCAGGCTCCCATCCGGCTTCGATTCGGAGGCCATGTGGCCGAAGTCCCGGCGCTGCCGATCGGCCACACGGTCCACCAACGCCTCCAGGTAAGCCAGTTCGGGGGGGAAAGGGGCGAGGGTGAAGGTCATCCGAGTTCCATCGAAAGGACGCTGGCGAGGCTGCGACCCGTGTCCTGACGGAACTGTTGCAGGTTCACCTGCTCAAGCACGAGCAGGGCAGCAACAGCAATGGCCACCTCAAGAAGGAGCACCAGGGCATAGGGGCCGTAGGGACCATGGCCCGGCAGGATCCAGCGGCCCAGATCCAGGAGCCCACCTCCCAAAACCTTGCCAAGGGCCCGGGAAAGGGCCTGGGCCAGGCCCCAGACCCCCACGAAGGTGCCGGCAGCCTCCGGCAGGGTGAGATCCAACATCAGGCAGAGGGTGCTGTTGGTACCGATTCCGGCGGCGAACCCGAACAGGAACAAGCTGAGCCTGAGCAACGGGACGTTGGCCACACTGCCCACCAGGAGGAGCAGCAGCAGGGTGGTGACGATCAGGCGACAACCCAGACGAGCCGTAGAAAACTTACCCAGCCTTGGCACGATCCAGACACCGGCGACCACCAGACCTGACAAGGTGCCAACCCCCCAGAGGGCATTGAGGGAAGCGGTGGAGGCAATCGGCAGACCGAACACCTCAGCGCCATAGCTCTCCAGAATTGGATCCTGGAGGAACAGGGCCAGGGTGAACAGGGCCAGGAACAGGAAAAAGATCAGCACCTGCCTGCTGGACGTGATCAAACCCCAGGCCTGCGGCAGGGTGATGGCATCGTCCCGCTGGCCTTCAGACCTGGAGACCGCCTTGGCGGCATGGGGTTCGATGCCCCACGTGGCCACGAGGGTGAGCAGCCCAACCACCAGGGCCACCTTGACCATGAAGGAAAACAACACAGGTTGCAGCAGCTCCGGATCGGTGATGCCATCGAGCCCCCTGAGACTGAAACCAATGGCAATCGCCCCAACGACGATGCCGACGGTGAGCATGGCCCAGATCACACTGACGGCACGGGGACGTTCCGCCTCGGTGGTGCGATCGATCACCAGCGCCAGAAATGGGGTGGTAGCGAGGGAGATCGCGATCCCGTAGGCGGCGAAGAGAGCGCAGAGGCCTGCCGTAGCGAAAAACATCGGACCAGCCTCCCCCCTGGCGAAGCTGGCCGCCACCTGAAAGATGGCCGGGATCGCCAGAACAGCGAGACCACAGAAGAGCAGCGTTCCTAGCCAGATGTAGGGGGTGCGATGACGTCCGGCGAGTGGCCGGGCATCGGACATCTGACCGAAGAGCACCCGGATGGGGGCCATGAATTGCTCAAAGGCGAGGGCCCCTCCCACCAGCAGCGCGGGGAGGCCAAGCTCGGTGATCATGATCCGGTTGAGCAGTCCGGCGAAAATCACCGCCAGGGCTCCAAGGCAGCCCTGAAAAAGCCCCAACCTGAGCACCTGAACCAGGCTCAGGCTGGCGGCGGACGGTGCAGCGCTCATCTAGGGGGCCAGGGGACCACCGGCGGCGGACTTGAAGGTCGCAAGACAGGCGGGCAGCAGCGGCTCGGGAGCCACCGGCACGTTGATGCCGTTATCGGGCTTGGTGGACGGAAGAGAGCGGGTCTGGCAGGTCACGATCTGATCGAGGCCCGTCTGGCGGCGAATCGTTGCCAGCTGGACGTTGTAGTCCCGCAGGGCCGAGGCATAGGCAACCTCGGCATTGGTGAGGTCGCGCTGGTTGTCCACCACTTCCCGCTGGGTGGTAACCCCGGCCTGGAAGCGCAGACGCGCCAGACGAAGGGATTCCCTTGCCGAAATCACCTGGCGAGAGGTGGTCTGGATGTTGCGGTTGTTCTGGAGCAGCTGGTAGAAGCCGTTTTCCACCTGGAGGCGGATCGTGTCCCGCTGGGAGGCGAACTGGTAAGTGTTCTGCTGGGCCTGCTGCTTGAGGCGGCGGGCTTCGGCATTGGCACGGCCACCGTCAAACACATTCCAGGTGAGACCCAGGCCAACGGAATTGTTGACCTGATATTGGTAGCCAGACATGTTGGTGGTGTTAGCCGTACCAAAGACGCTGGTGTCAAGCACACCCTGGTAACGCTGGAGGCCGAAGGTATCGAGGATGTTCAAAAACGGCTGCACCCGCCCCTTGACGAAGTTGGCATCACTGTTGGAGACAGAAATGTCGAGCAGGATGTTGTCGAGTTCCTCCCGGAAGGCGTAGGCCGCAACGATGCTCTCCTGGAGCGAAGGGGTCCAGACCCCCAGGGCCCGCAGGGGATCCTTGGCCGTGGGGGTGATGTTCTGGGGGAGGTTGAGCAGGGCCGCCAGGGCCCGGCGAGCGATCGCCTGGTTCGCCAATCCATTGTTCAACAACTGCTGGTCACGGGCCAGCTGGGTTTCGGCCTCGAGCACCTCCAATTTGGTGGCCACCCCCGCCTGGTAGCGGGCACGGGCGTCCCTCAGGCTCACCAGTGATGCCCGCACGGACTCCTGACCGATGCGCACCTGGTCATCGGAAAACTGGAGATCGAAGTAGGCCTTGGCGGCATTGAGCCTGATGTCCCGCAGGGCGATCAGGTATTGGTTTTTGGCCTTCTCGTAGCGGTCACGGGCAGCGGCGATCTCCGGAACCCGCTGGGGGTTGATCAGGGCCCAACTGATGCCCACGGTGCCCTGGGCGCCGAACTGGCTGGATAGGTTGAGCCCATCGGCGAAGAACGAACCATTGGGCCTACTGGAGTAGGACTCCTGATTGATCAGCGCGGGAAAATTCTGGGCCGACAGGGAGATGTTGGGGTACCAGGAGGAAATGGCCGCTCGCAGGCTGGATTTGGCCTGATCGACCACCGAGGCGGCCGCCTTGAGGTCAGGGTTGTTGACCTCCACCAGGTTCTCCACCTCGGCGAGACCAAGGGGCCGCAACTCCCTGATCACCACCTGGTTGGGCTTGGTGGGCAAGGCCAGGGAAGCGGGAGCGGCG
>JBAXME010000106.1:0-3526 GCA_037134455.1 Synechococcaceae cyanobacterium ELA445
CCCCCGGGCGCCCCCCCGCCGCAGGCATGGCCTGGATCCCTGGCGGCAGCTATCTGATGGGCTCGGACCACCACTACCCCGAGGAGGCCCCGGCCCATCGGGTGCAGGTGGAAGGTTTCTGGATGGATCGCCACCTGGTGACCAACGCCAAGTTCCTCAAGTTCGTCAAGGCCACGGGCCACCGCACCACGGCCGAGCTGCCGGCTGATCCGGCCGACTATCCCGGCGCTCCACCGGAACGCCTCGCTCCGGCTTCGGTGGTGTTTGTGCCACCGCGGGGCCCCATCGGCAAGGGGAATCCCTACCGCTGGTGGCAGTACGTGGCCGGGGCCGACTGGCGCCACCCGGAGGGCCCCGGCAGCTCGATCAAGGGACGGGAGAATCACCCCGTGGTGCACATCACCCACGCCGATGCGACGGCCTACGCCACCTGGATCGGCCAACAGCTGCCCAGTGAGGCCGAATGGGAACGGGCCGCCCGCGGCGGCCTGGAGGCCACGGAGTTCCCCTGGGGCGATGAGCTCCATCCCGGTGGCCGCGCCGTGGCCAACACCTTCCAGGGGGACTTCCCCCACCACAACTCTCGGCTGGATGGCTACGAGCGCACCTCACCGGTGGGCGTCTTCCCCGCCAACGGCTACGGCCTGTTCGACGTGATTGGGAACGTGTGGGAATGGACCGACGACTGGTACCAGGACCATGGCGCCCGCCTGGCCGGCGCAGAGAAACTGCCCTGCTGCACCATCGACAACCCGCGGGGTGCCCAGCGGGAGGCCAGCATCGATCCGGCCAGCCAGCACGGCAACCTCCCCCGGCGAGTGGTGAAGGGGGGGTCGTTCCTCTGCGCCCCCAGCTACTGCCGTCGCTACCGGCCCGCCGCCCGCATGGCCCAGGGGATCGACACCTCCACCTGCCACCTGGGGTTCCGATGCATCGTGCGGCCATGAAACTGCTGCCGCTGCTGGCCGCGGGAATCACCGCCGCCGTGGCCTTCCAGATCACCGGATCCCTGCCGCCTATGGAGTCCAGCTTTGCCAGCTCCCTCACCATCGCCCTGGCCACCTTGGCCAGCGTGCAACGGCCCCCCGCTCCCCTCTGGTGGGCGCTGCTAGGTGCCCTGGTGGGTGCCCTGGTGGGCAACGGCACCGTGCTGGCTGATCTGATCAGTTCCCAGGGCTTCACCAAACTCGCCGACCAACGGGCCCTTGCCGTGGGCTGCCTGGCCCTGGCAGGCCTGGTGTCGGGGGCGATCCTGGGCCACAGCCTGCACCGCCCCTCGCTTCGCCCCCCCGCCGACCTGCTCCGGGCGGCCAGCGCCATGACCACAGCGATCTTCGCCCTGTTCGTGACGCTGAAGTTCATCCAGGCGGGCCTGGATCCGGCCCGCACGCTCTCCAGCCGCCTCAGCACCTCGCTCACCGTGATGGTGGCGTCCGTGGTGTTGCCGGGCTGGCTGGGCTACGCCACCTGTCGCCCCAGCCAGCGGGCTGATGCCTCCCCTGCGGAGCCGCCCAGCCCTTGACTCCGAACCTCACCAACGAGCTGGCCAAGGCCCGCAACCGTGACGCCGCCGAGCGGACGCTGATGGCCTGGATCCGCACCTGCCTGGCCCTGATCAGCTTCGGCTTCGGCATCGACAAGATCGTGGGGGCCATCAACCGCACCCGCCTGGGTGCTGGAGCCCGTGCCGACATGGGCGTACGGCTGATGGCCATGGGCTTCGTGCTGATCGGGGTGGCGGCCCTGGCCGCCGCCATCCACCAGCACAGGCTGTCGTTGCGCCGGCTGATCCGCGACGACTTCGTTTACACCAGCGAACGCTCAATCGCCACGGCCACCGCCGTGGCCCTGATCGGCGTGGGCCTGCTGGCCCTGGTGATCCTGGTGGCCGGAGCCTACCGGTCCTGAAGGTCTGCCGATTTCTGCGCCTCCATCCCCCTTCGACCACCCATGCCCCACCTCATCGGCCTGTTGATCGTCACCACCCTGTTTGCGGTGATGGTGTCCCTTGGCCTGAGCTTGCCCCTCGACCGAATGCAGGAGTACGGGCGCCAACGGGGGATGGGGATCCGGGTGCTGATCGGCAGCTGCCTGCTGGTGCCCCTGGTGGGGGTATTGGTGCTGAAAGCCCCGCTGGGGATGTCCTATCCAGCCAAGCTGGCGGTCGCCCTGATGGCGTTGTGCCCCAGCGCCCCCCTCACCCTGCGCAAGGCCCACGCCTCAGGCGGGGACCGGGGCCTGGCGGCCCTGCTGCAGGTGAGCGCCGCCACGCTCGCAATCGTGACGGTGCCCCTGCTGGCGCTGGCCTATACCGAGATCTTTGGCATCTCCGGCTGGGAGATCACCCCGTATCAGGTGGGGGCCCAGATCGTCAAAGCCCAGCTGCTTCCCCTCGGCATCGGTGTGGTGCTCCGCCGCTGGAAACCCGCCGTGGCCGATCGCCTACAGGCGCCGATCAGCCGCATCGCCAATCTGCTGTTGATCGTTCTGATCGTCCTGATCCTGGTCAAGGTGGGTCCCCAGATCCTGCAATTCCTCAAAGACGACCTGGCCGGTCTGGCTGCGGTGGTGACGATGGTGGTGGCCTCGTTGGCCATGGGTCAGCTGCTCGGAGCCGGAGCGCCCCACGTGCGCACCACCACCGCCCTGGTGACCTCCATGCGCAACCCCGGCCTGGCCCTGCTGCTGGCCCATGTGTATGCCCCCCACGTGAAAGGCCTGACCCTGGGGATCCTTTCCTACCTCTTGCTGACCGTGTTGATCTCCCTTCCCTATCTGCGCTGGCGCCGCTCCCTTGCGGCCGCCACCAGTGGCTGATTCACCCTTCAATCCCTCACAAAACTGCAATCAACGGCGACGCCATCGCTAACAAGGATGGGCATTCCCCTGTCTGCTGCGCCATGCCTGCTCGACTGATGGTGCCTACGCCACTGTTGGCGCTTCTGCTCGCCGGCGGAGCCCTTGTGGCCACAGCCTCCCCAGGCCGGGCCGAAACCCTCTACAGGCTCGAAACACGCTGCAGCCTGGCCGGCGCTCCGGCCCAGCCCTGCACGGTGGAGGCGGTCAATGAAGGAGGCGCCACGATCTACCGCCACACCATTGGCACCACCACCAAAACGATCCGCATCACCGATCAGCCCACCCGCATCGAGGTGCTGCAGGCCGGCGGCAAACAGTGGAAATCGGCGACCAGTGCCTCGGCCCGGTTCTCCACCAACACGGTCTGCTTCAACGGCACCGACCTCTGCGTGGTGAACACCAACTACCTCAACAGCGTGCGCGAGAGCAGGCCTGAACAAATGGCCGGTCGCGACCTGGTGAAGGTGCACTTCAGCGCTGACGGGCGGGTGGATGCCACCTGCTACGACAACGGCTGTGCGGTGGTGCAGAAATGAAGCCGCTCAACGTTCTCAGCCTTGCCCTGATCGGGGTCACCGCTTTCCCCGGCGGCGCCGTCTGGGCCCTGGAGGCGACCCGAACCCCTGAAGTCCCCCAGCTGATCGCCCGGGGGGGCGGGGGTGGGGGC
>JBAXME010000107.1:0-3467 GCA_037134455.1 Synechococcaceae cyanobacterium ELA445
CTGGAGGCCCCCCTCCCCCGCCGGGGGCTGGAGCGACTCGATCTGCTGCTGCTCTGCGTCGAAGCCCTCGATCTCAACGGTGGCGAGGCCATGGTCTGGTTGAGCGCTCAGCTGGGGTTCAGCGAACTGTTCCCCAACCGGGTGGAGCTGTGGAAGCGGCGCTGTGCCAACCCCCTGCGCCGGGCCACCCGCCGGGGCCAGCTGCAGAGTGCGGAAACCGATGCCCTGATCCGCATCCTCTGTGCCATGGCCGAGCGGCTCTACCCGATGCTGCGCCAGCTGCTGTCCAGCAGCGAGGCCGAACCGGTCACCGCCGAGCGCTGGGCCCTTTTTCAGGGTCGCCTCAGCGACCTGGTGGCGGAGCGCCTGAATCTGCGCCGGGGGGCCGTGCAACGCTTGCTGGAGCCGGTCGATGGCCCCAAGCTGGCCCGGCAGTTGGTGCGCTCCCTCTCCCTGACGGTCGGTGTGGGAGGGTTCGAGCGTCTCAAGGCCAGCCTTCTGGATGCTCCCGCCTGAACGCAACGGATGAAGCTGACCTACCGCTACGAATCCACCAACGCCCGGCTGCAGCTGGAGGGCCTTCCCGACGTCTCGATCGGCCAGGGCAAGGAAGTGCTGGGCATCCTCACCACCTGGCAGCTCACCCTGGCGGGCCGGCCGGAGCTGGAGGGCCGCCGGGAGCACCTGTTGGCCCTGATGGAGGTGGTGCTCCCCTACGCCCGCCACCTGATCAGCGGTGTTGCCAAGGGCTTCGGTGGCCCCACCAGCGCCGTGGCCATCGAGCCCAGGGACGACGGTCACCGCCTGCTGCTGCGCAGCAGTCAGCCGGACACCGAGCCCCTCGACCTGCAGCTCGATGACGCCGAACTGGCCGATCTGGTGCGCTGTCTCGACCAGGTGCGTCTCGACTGGCGCGTACAGCTGCCCCTGGGCATCCCCGCCGCCCAACCCCTCAAACGCCGGGAACTGCTGGAGCGCGTTCCCCTCGCCCAGCGGCTGGCGGCCCCCCTCTGTGGCGCCGCTGCCGTTGCCCTGGCCGCCTCCTTCGGTCTGATGGTGCCCACACCCCGGCCCGAGGGCTCCCCACAGCCGCCGGCCGCCGCCTCAGCCCCTGCCGGCTCAGGCCAACCACGTTGACGTGGGCCCCCTCACCGTCACACTGGTGACCATCGCCCCCACCGATCAAGGAAGCCCGCCATGGGAATGAGCTGGTCGGAACTGCGTCGCCGGGTGACACGGCTGGGGGCCACCCTGGATGTGGTGGTGCGCAGCGATCCGGAAGTCTGCGGACTGAGCGGCAAAACCTTCCATCTGTCCCTTCACCATGGCGGCCAAGGGGATTGCACCGTCGGCGGTCTCAGCCTGGTGGACTGCCCCAACGAGCTGGTGCTGATCGAGTTCGAGCGCTGGATGCGCGGCGCTGGCCATGACCTGGAGCCATGAGCCAAACCAAACGCCACCTGGGCCTAGCCCGCTCCGACAAGCCCTCCCGTGAGGTCTTCCGGCGCCGCAAGCGGCCCAAACGCTGGCGGCAGATCCTCAGCGGTCTGGCCTTCACCGCCGCCGGCACCGGCCTGTTGCTGGCCCTGCTCCAACTTCCCGAGCGCCTGGACACCCTGCTGCTGGTGAGCAAGGCGATCGCCAACCTGATCGGTGGCCTGGCCCAGCTTGCCAGTGGCCTGCTGCAGCTCGTGGGGGTTCTGGTGGTGGTGGCGGTGGCGCTCGGCGCCCTGTTTCTGGTGGTGGTGGGGCTGGTGCGGATCGTCAGGGCGCTGCTTCCGGGCAACCGCCAGAATTTGACATCGCGCTAATTGGCCGGCGACAGGGATCGCCTCAGGGCCCACAGCTCCTCCATGGTCACGCAACCATCGCCGTTGCGGTCGGCCTGGGAAAGCTGCTGCTGGAGCCAGGGGAAGGCGGCCAGCTCAGCGCCACAGAGGCGGCCGTCGCGGTTGGCGTCCGAGCGCTCGAACGCCTGGCGCAGCCGCTCGCCAAGGAAATGGCGCTGGTCCTGGGGCAGGGCCAGATCCGCCGGCACCAGGTATCCCTTGCCGCCCTTGTCGAGCCGCTGGAAGTTGGCTTCCAGGAAGGGTCGACCTCGCACCTCAGCGGGACTGAGCCGCCCATCGCCGTTGTCGTCCAGCTTGCGGAACAGGTTCTCCAGGCGTTTCTGGTAGCGATCCAGATCGCCCATCTCCTGGCCCCTGGCCTCCCGGACCGGGGGCCAGGAGATGGTGACCAGGAGTACGAGGGAGAGCGCCCTCGCACCGCCCCACCGGGGGCCAGGGAGTGGGATCTGAGGCATCGGACCAGCCTATGGACACCTGGCGGCGGGATGCCGTCGAGGGCCCGTCCCCGGCAGCCCGATCTGTGACTGGATTCGTCTGGGGCTGGTGCAGCGCCTCTGGGTCCATACAGTCGGGGGAGCTGCTGCCTCAGACCCCATGAGCCGGCCCCACACCATCTGGGTCGTGGATGACGACCCCGAGCTGCGCCAGTTGCTGGGCACCTATCTGGGCGCCCAGGGCTACGAGGTGCGCTGCCTCAACGACGGGGCCCAGCTGCTGGCCCGGCTGGATTTCCAGCGCCCCGATCTGGTGGTGCTGGATCTGATGTTGCCCGGAGAAGATGGCCTCAGCGTGTTGCGGCGGCTGCGGGACAACGCCGACGACCTGCCGGTGGTGATGCTGACCGCCAAGGGGGAAGCGGTCGACCGCATCATCGGCCTGGAGCAGGGGGCCGACGACTACCTCGCCAAACCCTTCCTGCCCCGGGAACTCACCGCCCGCATCGAGGCGGTGATGCGACGCCGCGGGGCCGTGCCGGCCGGCTCGCCCGTGGCGGACGGCCAGGTGGTGAGCTTCGGGGAGAACCGGCTTGATCTGGCGGCCCGCTCCCTGGAATGCGCCGGCGTTCCGGTGACGATCACCAGCGGCGAATTCAGCCTGCTGGCGGCCTTCGTGCAGCATCCGCAGCGGCCCCTGTCCCGGGAGCGGCTGATCGAACTGGCCCGGGGCCCCTCCAGCGACACCGACAGCCGCAGCATGGACGTGCAGGTGTCGCGGGTGCGCAAGCTGATCGAACCGGATCCCAGCCGCCCCCGCTACCTGCAGACGGTGTGGGGCTACGGCTACGTCTTCGTTCCGGACGGCACGCCCCGCAGCCATTGAGCATGGTCGGTGCCCTGCCGCTGCGGCTGGCGGCCTACTTCGTGGGGGGGTGGGGCGTAACCCTGCTGGTGCTGCAGGGGCTGCTGGGCAGCCAGCTGGAGCGGGCCCAGATCGTGGAGATGGGCCCGGATGTGGCCCAGAACATCCGCCTGAGCGAGCTGGCCCTGGAACGATTCCCGCCCGCGATCGTGTCCCAGCTCAGCGGCCTGGTGCTGGCCGACGGCTCCCTTTCCGCCCCCATCCCCGAGGGTGTGGAGCTCAGCTCCGATGGGCTGCAGCTGGACCGGGCCCTGCGCC
>JBAXME010000108.1:0-3266 GCA_037134455.1 Synechococcaceae cyanobacterium ELA445
CCCCAGCCCCCAACCCCGACGCCGATCCAGGCGCCTCGCCAGTCCTCCCTGCTGCAGGGCCTGGGGATCAAGTCCACTCCCGGCCCCAGCTACAGCCAGCTGTTGCGGGAGATGAAGGCGGGCAACGTGAAGGGCCTGGAGCTATCGGTGCGCCAGCGGGAAGTGCAGGTTGACTTCAAGGACGGCAGCCGGGCGCAGGTGGCCGTGTTCGCCAACGACCAGCAATTGCTGCGTACCGCCCAGGAAACCCGGGTGCCCCTCAGCGTGCGGGACGACCGTCAGGACGACGCCACCGCGGGCCTGGTGGCCAATCTGCTGTTGGTGGCCCTGTTGTTGGGGGGCCTGACCCTGCTGATCCGCCGCTCGGCCCAGGTGGCCAACAAGGCCATGGGCTTCGCCCGCAGCCAACCGCGGATGCAGCCGGAGGGCAGCGTCAGCGTGCGCTTCGAGGACGTGGCCGGCATCAACGAGGCCAAGGAGGAGTTGCAGGAGGTGGTCACCTTCCTCAAGGAGCCGGAGCGGTTCACCACCATCGGCGCCAAGATCCCCAAGGGTGTCCTGCTGGTGGGACCACCCGGCACCGGCAAGACCTTGCTGGCAAGGGCAATCGCCGGCGAGGCCGGGGTGCCCTTTTTCTCCATGGCCGCCTCGGAGTTCGTCGAGCTGTTCGTGGGCGTGGGGGCCTCCCGGGTCCGGGATCTCTTCCGCAAGGCCAAGGAGAAGGCGCCCTGCATCATTTTCATTGACGAGATCGACGCCGTGGGCCGCCAACGGGGGGCCGGCATCGGCGGCGGCAACGACGAACGGGAGCAGACCCTCAACCAACTGCTCACCGAGATGGACGGCTTCGAGGAGAACTCCGGCGTGATCCTTCTGGCCGCCACCAACCGCCCCGACGTGCTCGACTCGGCACTGACGCGGCCGGGGCGGTTTGACCGCCAGATCAGCGTCGATCTTCCCGACCGCAGCGGCCGTGAAGCAATCCTGGCCGTCCACGCCCGCACCCGCCCCCTGCAACCGGAGGTTTCCCTGGCCCGCTGGGCCGTGCGCACGCCGGGCTTCTCCGGTGCCGACCTCTCGAACCTGCTGAACGAGGCGGCCATCCTGACCGCCCGTCGCAACCGCACCACCATCGACGACGGGGCGATGGGGGATGCCCTGGAACGCATCACCATGGGCCTCTCGGTGGCCCCGCTCCAGGACAGCGCCAAGAAGCGCCTGATCGCCTATCACGAGGTGGGCCACGCCCTGCTCACCAGCCTGGTGCCCCACGCCGACAAGCTCGACAAGGTCACCCTGTTGCCCCGGGCTGGCGGTGTGGGGGGCTTTGCCCGCACCACCCCCGACGAGGAGATCCTCGATTCAGGTCTGATCAGCAGGGCCTATCTGCGGGCCCGCCTGGTGGTGGCGATGGGCGGCCGGGCGGCGGAGCTGGTGGTGTTCGGCCCCAGCGAAGTGACCCAGGGGGCCTCCGGTGACCTGCAACTGGTGAGCCGCATCTGCCGCGAGATGGTCACTCGCTACGGCTTCTCCTCCCTCGGGCCCGTGGCGCTTGAGAGCGACGGCGGCGAAGTCTTCATTGGGCGCGAACTGCTCCAGTCACGCCCCATCTACGCCGACAGCACCGGCAAGCGGATCGATGCCCAGGTGCGGGCCCTCGCCCAGCAGGCCCTGGATCAGGCCGTGGCCCTGCTGCAGCCCCGCCGGGAGTTGATGGATTCCCTGGTGGAGCGCCTGATCGAACAGGAGACCCTCGATGGCGAGGAGTTCCGGCGCATCCTGGCGGCGGGGGACAGCGAGTCGCCCGCAACCAGCAACGCCAGCGATGAAGCGATCGCTGCCGTCGGCTGAGGGTTCGGCCAAGCGCCGGCCGTTCAGCTGAAGCGGATGTCCAGGCTGCGCAGGTGGGTGTGCAGCCCGGCGTCCTGGATCGGCAGCAGCAGGGCCGTGCGGCCGCTTTCATTCACATGGGAATGCCAGAGCCCTGGCGGGGTCTTGAAGGCGGCACCGGGTTCCCATTCCATCCGTGTGGGGTTGGCGATGGTGCCGTCCCCATTGAGCTCCCGGCCCGAGAGGGTGGCGCAGCCGGGGTCGCAGTCGATCACCAGATCCAGCGCCACGGACTGGTGCCGGTGGGGCGGCTGAATCGCACCGGCCGGCACCATGCCGTACATCGCCCAGAGGGTGTGGGTGACGGTGCGGCTGGCGGGCAGGTCGCGGTTGGCCAGCAGCAGGCTGAGGCGGTTGCTGCGGGCGCTGGAGGGATCGGCCGCCAGCTGCTCCAGTTCGTGGCGCAGCCAGGCGCTGGGGTAATGGGTGGCCTCAAAGCGCGGCTCTGCGGGGTTCACCCCCAGGTAGGTGAGCAGGGGGGCGTCATGGACCCAGTAGAGAACGGTTTCGCTGAACGCCTGCAGGCGCACCGGCTCGCCAGCGGGCACCACGAACAGATCGTCCGCCTGCCAGGGCTGTTCCCAGGTGGGGCCACCCCCCTTGCCGGGTTGGGTGCCATGGCCGGATCCTCGCCAGACATAGAACAGGGAGCTGGTGGCCACGGCAGCGGCCTCGATCGATTCCCCTTCGAGGATGCGGATGAAGTTGGCGGAAAGGGCGGGACTGGTGGCGGGCCCCGGGCAGCCCATTTCCTGGCTCAGATCCAGGGGCAGCACCGCCGTGGGCCCCTGGCTATGGAGTTCCGGGCCCCAGCGCCGCTCCACCAGTGGCTCGGTGAGCCCCGGACGGATCGGATTGGCGGCCTGGCGATAGTCGTAGACCAGGGCCTTGACGCCCGGTGGACTGGTGCCAGGCACGTCAGCGGCGGCTTGGTTCCCCGTGCTGGCGGAGCTGGTGGCCGGTGCCTCGGGAGCCTGGGTCATGGAACCAGTGGGGGGAACGGGGGGCGACAGCCTATGGGGGTCAGAGATGGATTGCAGCCCCTGGGCGCAACCGGATCCCTCGGCTGGCTCCCTCAGCCGCCGGCGACGGCGGGCACGATGCTCACCTCGTCGCCGTCGGCCAGGGGCGTGCTCTGGTTGTCGAGGAAGCGGATGTCCTCGCTGTTGACATAGACATTGAGGAAGCGGCGCAGCTTGCCGCTCTCATCGGTAAGGCGGGCCAGGATGCCGGGGAAATGGCCCTCGAGGGCCGTCAGCAGCCCATCAACAGTGCTGGCCTCCACCTCGACGCTGGCCTGGTCGTTGGTGTACTTCTGCAGGGGGGTGGGAATCAGAACCTGGACGGCCATGGTGCAGACGGATCAGGGGTAGGGG
>JBAXME010000109.1:0-2856 GCA_037134455.1 Synechococcaceae cyanobacterium ELA445
GGGGGACGAGGAGGTCATGGGGAAAAAGCCCTAGGGGAGGGCATTGGAGAGATCAGCCCCGGTGGCCAGGAGCTGGTCGGCGGTGATGTGGACGCCGAATTCACCCGCCAGCTCGGCTCCAAGGGTGCCGTGCAGTCCGATGACCAGGAACAGGCCAAGACCCACCAGGAGGTAGAGCCATTGCACCTGCCGGCCCATGTCGCGGCGCCAGAGGAAGCGCTGATAACCGCGCCAGACCGTCATGGCGATGATCGCCAGCAGGATCGCCACGCCACCCACCCCATGCAGAAGCATGGTTTCCATGCTTTGCAAGCCGATGGAGCTGGTGACTCCCGGAATCGGCACCGCCAGCAGCATTTCGAAGAAGCCCGCCGCCACGGTGAAAAAGCTCACACCGGCACAGGCCAGCAGGTTGTACCAGCCCACGTCATGGAAGCCGGCCCGGGTAATGGGCAGGGCCAGAAAGCGGAAGACCCGCTTTTCGAGCGGATAGAGGGCGCCGGCGATGTCAAAGGCCACGGAGATCACGAACAGGCCGATCGTGAAATGGACCAGATTCGGGTGGATCGGCAGGCTGTAGGGCAGGCCGTTGGGGCCGAGCCAACTGGCCAGCTGGTCAATCGGCCAGTCGGCCGGCAGGGTGGTGATCTTCAGCAGCAGCTGGGGCCCCATCGCTGCTGTGGGCAGAAGAAGGGGGAAGGTCATCCGATCAAGCCGGCTCGGCCGGCAGCCACCACCGGCACGGTATGCAGGCCGTAAACCCAGATCAACTGGTTGCCCAAGGTGACCTGGACCGCCACAAGCGCCGCCAGCACGCCCCCTGCCGCCAGGAAAGGCAGCGGCAGGCTTTCGGGATCACGGTTGCGCAGCACATAACGCCAGCCCGTGAGCAGCGAAAGGATGGCGGACAGGGACCAGCCCAGGGTGCTGTGCAGGTTGAGGATCGAACGGGAGGCGCCGTAGGGATTCGCCAAACCGGCTTCCACCTGGCCAAAGATGATCGCCACGAAGATGGCCGCCGTGGCAAACAGCAGGTTCCAGAAGCTGACCTCAAACAGATTGGGTCGCCGCATCACAACGCCGATCAGGTCGAACACCACGCTGATCACCGCCATGGCGATCACGAAGTGAACCACGATCGGATGGAGCGTATCCATCCAGGGCAGATTGTGATCATTGAGCGGTGGCAGCAGCTGCTGCATCGGGCCCTGGCCACGGTGTGCCCATTCACCTTGGCCAGGCACGATGGCCCGCTCCTTTGTCTGTGTTCTTTTGCTACAGAGCTGTCACCGATTCCACACAGGCTGACCGGGTCTCAATCCTTATCAGTGGCGCCGAAGGCGTGGAACAGGGCATCGCCCCAGCTGTTGATCGCTTCGAGAGCGTGGTCCGGCGCTTTGCCGATGGCCTCCGCATGGGCCTTGAGCAGGGTGGCCTTGCTGAAATCATGGCCATGGCTATGGGCCAGGTCGACCACATCAGTTAGACCCATGGAAGACTCCAACTTTTTGCGCAGCTGCTCATCGGCGGCGGCGCTGCTGACGAAGGCCTGAAGGGCGTTGAGCGACACGGGACATGGGGATGAAAGTCTTTGCATCCTGGCAGGGCATGGCTTGCGGTTCGAGATTGCCACTACCTTGCAGGCATCGCGCTAAACAAATCCATGGCGAAGGAACGTTTCTTCCTTGAGCTGGAACCCAGCGAGGCAATGATGAAGAACTGGCCCCACGTCGTGATCGTGGGGGGGGGCTTTGCCGGGCTCAAGGCGGCCCATCGGCTCGCCGGCAAGCCGGTGCGGGTGACCTTGGTGGACAAGCGCAACTTCAACCTCTTCCAGCCCTTGCTGTACCAGGTGGCCTCCGGCTTGGTGTCCGACGCGGATGTGGCCACGCCGCTGCGGCTGTTGCTGGCCAAGGCGGCCAATGTGCAGGTTCTGCTCGGAGAGGTGGTCGATCTTGATCCCGACGCCCGGGAGGTGGTGTTCAACGACCGCCACCTGCGTTACGACAGCTTGATCCTGGCCACCGGTTCCGGCAGCACCTATTTCGGCCACGAGGAATGGCGCGAATTGGCACCGCCGATGAAAATCCTCGAGCATGCCGACGAGATCCGCCGGCGGGTGCTTTCTGCCCTGGAGGAGGCGGAGCAGACCCCGGATCCGGAGCGCCGGCGCTTCCTGCAATCCGTGGTGGTGATCGGCGGTGGTCCCTCCGGCTGTGAGCTGGCCGGGTCCCTCAACGAATTGATGGACCAGGCTGCCCGTCGTGATTTTAGCCAACTCGATCCGCAGGCTTGCCGCGTAATCCTGGTGGATCCCGGCGATCGGGTGCTGCGTGCGATGGCGCCGGAGCTCTCCAAGGCCGCCGGCGATTACCTGATCGCCAACGGAGTGGAGTTGGTCCTGGGGGGCCGGGTGCAGAGCATTGACGCGGGCCGTGTCACCGTGGCCTTCAAGGAACCGGCGCCGGGCACACCGCCCCAGCAGGTGCTGGAGGCCGCCACCATCTGCTGGAGTGCGGGGGTGCGCCCTTCCCATCTCGGCAAGCTGCTGGCGGATCGCAGTGGGTGCACGGTTGATCGCGGTGGGCGGGTGGTCGTCGAGCCAGACTTCTCGATTCCTGGCCATCCCGAAATCCGGGTGGTGGGCGACCTCTGCTCCTATTCCCACACCGTTGATGGCAAGCCCCTGCCGGGCATGGCCGGACCGGCCGTGCAGATGGGGGGCTGGGTGGCCCTGGACCTGCTCGCCCAGTTGACGGGTGACCACCAGAACAGCTTCCGCTGGTTTGATTTCGGAAGCATGGCGGTGGTCGGGCCCCTGTTCGCTGTGGCCGATCTGCGCGGCCTCAAGTTCAC
>JBAXME010000110.1:0-2803 GCA_037134455.1 Synechococcaceae cyanobacterium ELA445
CTGCCATGGCCCACACCAGCTCGGTGATCTGTTTCCACCAGCGCCCGCTCACGGTGTTCGCCAGCCCGGGGCGCTACGTGCAGGGGCCAGGCGCCACCCATGAGCTGGGGAGGGAGCTGCAGCGGCTGGGGCTGAGCGGCCGGGTGCTGTTCGTGGCCGGCCGTACGGCCCAACGGGATCTGCAGCCGATCTGGCAGCAGGTGCTGCCGGAGGTGGGCCTGGAGCCGGTGGTGATCGCCTTCGGCGGCGAATGCAGCGAGGCGGAAATCAACCGGCTGGTGCAAGAGGCCCGCAGCAGCCAAGCCGTGGCCTTGGTGGGGGCCGGCGGCGGCAAGGCTTCGGATACCGCCCGGGCCGTGGCGGATGAGCTGAATTTGCCGGCGATCATCACCCCCACCCTCGCCAGCACCGACTCCCCTTGCAGTGCCCTGTCGGTGATCTACGCCGAGGGCGGCAGCGTGGAGGGGTTCCGCTTCTTCAACCGCCATCCGCTGCTGGTGCTGGTGGATACGCAGGTGGTGGCCCGCGCCCCGAAGCGTCAGCTGGTGGGAGGGCTGGGCGATGCCCTGTCCACCTGGTTTGAGGCCCGCAGCGTGCGCCAGAGCTGCAGCCACAACATGGTGGGAGGTTTGCCCAGCAGCACCAGCAGCGCCTTGGCCAAGCTTTGCTGTGACATCTTGCTGGCCGATGGACCGGCGGCCTGCGCAGCGGTGGAGGCCGGCGCCCCCACCCCCGCGTTGGAACGGGTGGTGGAGGCCAACAACCTGTTGTCTGGCCTGGGCTTCGAGAGCGGCGGCCTGGCGGTGGCCCATGCCGTGCACAACGGCATCACCGAGATTCCAGGCAGCCACGATTACATCCATGGCGAGAAGGTGGCCTTCGGGCTGCTCACTCAGTTGGTGTTAGAAGGCCAACCGCAAACCGAAATCAACGAGATCCTGCACTACCAAAAGGCGGTAGGGCTGCCGATCACCCTGGCCCAAGTGGGGGTCGACGCCAACAATGACGACCAGCTGCAACGCATCGCCGCTCGCAGCGTCATCCCTGGCGAATCCAGTCACAACGAACCCTTCCCCGTGACCGCCGAAGCGTTGGTGGCGGCCCTGAAGGCGGCCGATCAGCTGGGGCGGACGTTGGGGTGAGGACCACGCCACTTCATGATCGGAAGATTCCCGCTCGCCTCTCATGCAGAT
This sequence comes from Synechococcaceae cyanobacterium ELA445, assembly GCA_037134455.1. Lineage (GTDB taxonomy): Bacteria > Cyanobacteriota > Cyanobacteriia > PCC-6307 > Cyanobiaceae > ATX-6F1. Next base: position 1,194 of record JBAXME010000110.1, read on the forward strand.
CGTCGCTGCACTGATCGAAGCCCTGCGGCTGCGCGGCGTGCGGCGCGTCTACGGAGTGCCGGGTGATTATGTGCTGGGCCTGTTTGCCGCCCTGCAGGCCTCGCCGATCGATCTGATCTGCACCGCAGGGGAGGAGGGGGCCGGTTTCGCCGCGGATGCCCACGGGCGTCTGCAGGGGCTGGGCGTGGCGGTGGTCACCTATGGCGTTGGTGCTCTGAAGCTGCTCAATCCGGTAGCCGGCGCCTACGCCGAACGCTCCCCCCTGTTGGTGATCTCCGGCGCCCCGGGCCTGCGAGAGAGCGAGGAGCACCCCCTGCTGCACCACCGCATCCGGGCGGATCAAACCCAGCTGCGTCTGTTCCGGGAGATCACGGTGGCGAGCGCAGTGCTCGATTCCGGCCGCACCGCCGCCCAGGAGCTGGTGCGGGTACTGGAGGCGATGCGGCGCGAATCCCGCCCCGGCTACCTGGAGCTTCCGGCCGATTGCCTCAACCGCGAGATTGCCTGGCCGATCGATCTTGCCCCGCCCGCCCCCGCGCCCCTGGCCATCCCGGAGGGTCTGCGGCGCGAGGGGGAGCGCTGGTTGGCCTGGATGCGCGGCCGCCAGCGCCCCCTGGTGCTGGGAGGCGTGGAGCTGGCCCGCTTCCGTCTGCAGCCCCTGCTGCGGCAGATCCTGGAGCGGGAGGGCTGGGCGTTAGCCACCAGCCTCTCGGGCAAGAGCCTCCTGAGCGAGACCCATCCCCAGGTCTTGGGCGTCTACGAGGGGGCGATGGGGCAGCCACAGCTGCGCCAGCGCGTGGAGAGCAGCGACGGCCTGCTGGTGCTCGGCCAGCCCCTCAACGACCTCGACACCGGCGTGTTCACCATGGCGTTGGACCCCGCCCACGTGCTGCAGGTGGATCTGGAGGGGGGGCTGCGCACAGCCGACGATCGCAACGAGAACCTCGATCCCCTCAACCTGCTGCGCATCTGGGCGGAGGCGCCCGCGCCGGAGTCCGCCATCCCGCCGATTGCGGTCCGTGGCCCCGCGCCTGCCGCCGCCTTTGAGCCGGCGCCCGATCAGTCTGTGGGGGTGGAGCGGTTGATGGCGGCGATGGAAGCCGTTCTGCCCGCCCATGCCACTGTGCTGGCGGATCCCGGCGATGCCCTCTTCGCCGCCGCCGATCTGCACCTCAGGGAAGACAGCAAATTCCTCGCCAGCAGCTTCTGGGCTTCCCTCGGCTTCGCCCTGCCCGCCGCCGTGGGGGCCTGGGGGGCCTGCCCGGAGCACCCGCCCGTGGTGCTCCTCGGCGACGGCTCCCTGCTGATGTGCGCCAACGAACTGGCAACCCTGGCCCGCTATGCCATTCCCGCCCTGGTGATCGTGCTCGACAACGGCGGCTATGGCACCGAGCGCCCCATCCTCGATGGACCGTTCAACGATCTACAGCCGGTGGCCCATCGGGAGCTGGCCCTGGCGATGGGCTTCAGCGCCGCGGAGCGGGTGGAGAACGAGGAGGAGCTCTGGAGCTGCCTGGGCCGCTGGCGATCAGACGGGATGACGGGCCCCACGCTGATCAGCGTGGCCATCCCCGCCGGCGAGATGTCAGCGGCGCTGAGGCGGCTCTCCA
>JBAXME010000111.1:0-2312 GCA_037134455.1 Synechococcaceae cyanobacterium ELA445
CCCAGTTCAAATCTGGGTCCTGGCATCACCCTCCGCTTCCTACGGCCCCTGGGCCGGGTGGCGGCAGGCATTCCCCGGTTGAGCCGCGATGCAGCCAGCGCCTCCCCCATCGGATCGCCTCTTCAACAACGCCGACAGCTTCGCCCAGGTTTTCGATGAAGCCTGGAACCGCCTGAGCAGGGGCCACGCCAACGGCAGCGGTGGGAGCGAAGCCCTGCTGGAGGCCGTACTTGCCCAGCTGGCCGACCACCCTTTCGCCCAGAGTGATCCGGCCATGGCCCGTCAGGTGGGGGAATTCCGCATCCGCCTGCTCGGCCTGTAGCTTGCCCAGGCGGCTTGCCGGTTGTGGCCATGGACAACTCCCTCGCCCGCTTGGTGCGGATGCTGAGCGCCGGCTTCAGCAACCAGCACCAAGCCTTTGAAAACCCGCCCCTCTTCGCCCACATCTTGGTGAAGTTCCGGCCCCTGCCCCAGTTGGCCCCTGGATCATTGCTTTTGGAGCAGTGCTACGCCATTGATCCGGGCCGCCCCTACCGCATCCGGGTGCTGCGGGTGGAGCAACGCAGCGACAGCCTGGTGATCCACAATCAGGCCATTGGCAAGGAAGAACGCTTCTGGGGCGCGGTGGAGGACGCCGAACGGCGCCGGCAGATCCGTTCCGATGACCTGCGCTTGCTCGAGGGGTGCACCTACTTGGTGAAAGAAACCACCAACGGCTTCATCGGCGAGGTGGAACCGGGCTGTCGCTGCCTGGTGGAGCGCAAGGGTGCCACCGCCTACCTGATCAGCAGCTTCGAGCTCGATGGCCAGGGCATGCGCACGATCGACCAGGGCCACGACCCCCGCAGCCACGAGCAACTCTGGGGCTCCTTAGCTGGCCCCTTTGAGTTCGAGCGCACCCACGACTACAGCGCCGAACTACCGCGCGACTGGCTCCAGGACTGACGTTCGGGCGCATTGGGGTTCAAGCGCCCCTGATCATCAAGCGATCGGGTCATCCATGAAGGACTGCTCATCCTCTTCCGGGAAGGGATCAAAGGCCGCCTCCCGAAAGGCCGGGGTCACCCCAGCCCTGATCACCCCGTTGATCCCGGCCTGGGTGCCTGCGGACTCGCCGGAGTTAGAACCATGCCCAGAGCCGCTGGAGCCACCAAACAGTGGGCGGCGACCGACGAGCAGGTCCTCCAGGCGGGCTAGCCGCGCCTCGGTGAGGGCCAGAATCTCGCCGGTTTCCATACCCAGGCCAGGGTTAACCTGATCATCGCGATCGTTCAAGCCTGCTAGCTGCTCTTCCAAAACCCCCAGCCGTTCCTCCAGATCGAGCAAGCGATAGATCATCGCCTCTGATACCTGGCTAAGGGCCTGGAAATGCTCACCTAGGCGGCGCTGCAGCTGGGATGCAGTCTGGGCTGGTGGGGATTGGGCGGCCATCGCAGAGCCCACGAGGATTATGCCGGATGGTATCGGCTGAGCGACGGTGCGCCAGCTAACGGCTTTGGAACGATTCCGAGAGAGTCAAGCAAAAGAAATCGGCGGCCAGGATGCTCCTGCTGCAACCCGGTTCCCGAGGCTGGGTTATCCTGACCCATAACGCTGATTCCAAGCGACAGGTCAGCTCCCATTCCGGCGGCGACTACACCCTGCCAGGCCGGAGCGTGTTCCAGTTCCATCGCCATGACATGGACGAGGTTAGGAGGCCAGCAATGAGCCATGGAAGTCACTCACTATTGCAGCGATCAGCGCCCAGTGCTGGCGCCATGCTTGGCGGTGCTCCAAATGGCCCAGACAGGTGAGCGGTCACCGTGTCGGCCAAAGCATTGCGCTGCAAGGCCTTTAGGCGACACGGTGACCGTTTATTAAGTATCTATCGGGGGAGCCGTGCGGGAGACAACAATACGAGGGCTGAAGCGGTTTGGGTGCCTTGACTGGCGACCAGCCATTCACCCCGTGCATCGCGTAGGCGGTCACACCCCTTCCCCCCTAACCACTTCCTGACATCGACCGTCAGGTCCATGGAGCTCCTCAATGTTCGACGCCTTCACCAAGGTCGTTGCCCAGGCTGATGCCCGCGGCGAATTCATCAGCTCTGGCCAGATCGATGCCCTCGCATCGATGGTTGCTGAGAGCAACAAGCGCCTAGACACTGTCAATCGGATCACCTCTAGTGCATCCGCCATTGTTACCAACGCTGCTCGCGAATTATTCGACCAGCAACCCTCCTTGACCGCACCTGGCGGCAACGCCTACACCAGTCGCCGCATGGCTGCCTGCCTGCGCGACATGGAAATTATCCTTCGCTACATCACATACGC
>JBAXME010000112.1:0-2133 GCA_037134455.1 Synechococcaceae cyanobacterium ELA445
CCCCAGGGCTGGGGCTGGAGGGTGGAGCGATGGCGGTCGGTGGCTTCGGCTTGGACACCGGAGGTACGGCGGTGGCCGGTGCCGAGGCAGGGGCGGCAGGGGCCTTGGCACTGGGGCCGCCCGTTGCCGTGGCCGCTGATGCGGCCTTCTTGAGCGAGAGGATCGCTTGGGGGTGCTCGCCGCTGGCGCTGTTCGCCTTGGCGGTTGAGGCCCCACCTCGGATCAGATCACGAATGCGCACCGCTTCGTCATCGCTGATGGAGCTGCTGTGGCTCCGGGCGGCGATGGCGAGCTTCTCTGCGGCATCGAGCACGTCCCTGCTCTCCAGGCCCAGGTCCCGGGACAGCTCGTAAATCCTGACTTTGCCGCTGCTGGTCATTAAGGGCTCCAATCGGTCGGGGCAACGGGTGCCACCGGGCCCCACACGCAGTAAGGCCACTTCTCATCTTGCCTCAGCGCCCGCAACCGGGGGGGTGTCGAGTCGCTGGGCAAGGGTGACGTAGATGGAATCCGCCACCTGACAGCGCAGGGCCCGTTGCAGCCGTTTCCGCCGCCGGGCTTCCTCCAGGCAGGTGGCGTTCGGGCAGAGGTAGGCGGAGCGACCCATGCCCGAATCCAGCGCCAGCCCCCCGCCTTGGGCGACTCGGATGACCCGCCAAAGGTGCTGGCGATCCAGCAAGGCCCTGCAGGATACGCAGCGCCGCAGGACGGGCGAAAGGCTCACCCTGCTTCCGCAGCGTCCTCTGCCGGGGCTTCGGCCGTGGCTGCTTCGGGGGCCGCCTCGCCTTCTTCGGCGTACTCCTCACCCTCTTCGTACTCGTCCTCGGGCAAGGGATAGAGCTCCCGCAGCCGGGCATCCTCCTCGGCCCGGATGGCCTGCTCCGAGGCCAGACGGGCCTCCGCCTCCGCCTGCAGCGCCTCTTCCTCTTCCCGCATGGCGATCAGTTCGGCCACCTTCGCTTCTTCGGACTCTTGGTCGTACTCGTTGGCATTTTTGATATCAATCTTCCAACCGGTCAGGCGGGCGGCCAGACGCACGTTCTGCCCTTCACGGCCGATCGCCAGGCTCAGTTGGTCGGGGGGGACGAGCACATGGGCGTGGTGCCCTTCCGGATCCACCAGACGCACCATCTCCACCCGGGCGGGACTGAGGGAATTGGCCAGGTACTGGGCCGGATCCGGCGACCAGCGGATCACATCGATCTTCTCGCCCCGCAGCTCATTCACCACCTGCTGGATGCGGGAGCCGCGGGCGCCGATGCAGGCCCCCACCGGGTCCACTTCCCGTTCGACGCTGTCCACCGCCACCTTGGTGCGGGGACCCACGGAGCGGGACGGTGGGTTGGCCTCCCGGGCCACGGCGACGATGCGCACCGAGCCCTCCTGGATTTCGGGCACCTCGTTTTCGAACAGGTAGACCACCAGGCCGGCGTTGGCACGGCTGACGAAGAGTTGGGGGCCGCGACGGGGCACCTCGCTGACCTCCTTGAGGAACACCTTGAAGGTGGCGTTGGCGCGGTAGTTGTCGTTGGGCAGCTGGTCGCGGCGGGGCAGTTCCGCTTCCACCTCAGGGCGCCCCAGGCCGGAACTGACGGCCATGATCACGCTCTGGCGTTCGAAGCGGATCACCCGGGCGGTGAGCACCGGATCTTCGAGGTCGGCAAATTCCTCCTGGATCATGCGGCGCTGTTGATCCCGCAGTTTCTGGGCCAGCACCTGCTTGGTGGTGGCTGCCGCCATGCGACCGAAGTCGTCTTTTTCGGGAGTGACATCGAGCACCACCGTGTCGCCGATCTGGGCGTCCTCGGCCACCTGCATCACCTCGGCCAGGGCGATCTGGTGGTCTTCGCTCTCCACCTCCTCGACGATGATCTTGCTGGCCAGCACCCGGTAGCCCTCCTCCTCGATGTCGAGGGCCACGTCGAAGTTGCTGAAATAGTCCTCCTCAAAGGGGTCTTCGCTGATGCCGAGATAGAGGGTGCGGCGGTAGCGCTCATAGCCCTTGAGCAGGGCCTCACGCAAGGCCGACTCCACCACTTGGGTGGCCAGTTTCTTCTCTTCACTGATGTCCTCGATCAGGTTCGCGAGACCGGGGAGAAGAACGAGGGCCATGGGGTCGGGGAAGGGGAAGGT
>JBAXME010000113.1:0-2074 GCA_037134455.1 Synechococcaceae cyanobacterium ELA445
TCGCGCGGGATTTAGGAGCTTGATGACCGCAGGCCTCCATCCCCTCAGCGATGGACAGGCCAACGCCGTGCTTCAGGCCTACGAGAGCCGGGTGCAGGCCTCCTTCGAGCGCATCGTGCCCGTGCTCAAGGAGATCTCTGCCCTCCAGCACGACGCCGACTTCATCCCCCAGGCCCAACTTCGGGCCCGTTCCTCCCTGGGCTTCGAGCTGCCGCTGCCGATCCTCGAGAAGGCCTGGGTGAGCCAGCTCGACATGCGCATCCTGTTTGCCTGGTGCGTGTTCGAGACCTACCGGTCGGTGAGCGATGAGTTCTTCAACGGCAACCCCCTGGGCGGCCTTGACGCCGAAAGCTTCAATGCCGAGTTGATCGACTGGGGCTTCCACCTCCTCGACATCACCCCCTGCGCCGATGGCCGCCTTGCCCATGCCATCGCCTACGGCCTGCGGCTGCCGTTCAATTCGGTCCGGCGACGCTCCCACGCCGGCGCCCTGTTCGATGTGGAGAACACGGTGAACCGTTGGGTCAAGACGGAACACCTGCGTTTCCGCGAGGGCAAACCCAACCCCGCCCATTCCCCGACCCACTACCTCAAGGTGGTGCTCTACCACTTCAGTTCCCGCGACCCCGGCCATGAGGGTTGTGCGGCCCATGGCAGCGACGATCAGGCTGCCGCCGCCGCTGGCCTCAGCCGCCTGCTGGATTTCCGTGAGGCGGTGGAAAACAGCTTCTGCTGCGGAGCCTCCGTTGACCTGCTGCTGATGGGCATCGACACGGACACCGATGCCATCCGGGTGCACGTGCCCGCCAAGGACGGCCACACCGACCTGAACAACTGGCTCGACGCCCTCGAGGTCTATACCGAGACCCAGTCGTTGGGCGCGGCGGAGGCCCGCCAGTGGATCCTGGAGCGGGTGGAGCAGGCGGCGGCGGGCCCGGCCGACCCCGGCATGGTGCGCCTGATCGCCCGGCTGATCGAGAACAACCTCTCCCAGATCGACTACGTGCGCCAGTACCACGGCGGCAGCTACGGCCAGGCGGGCCATGCCGAACGCTTCATCGGCGTGGGGATCGGCTTCAAGGAGATCCACCTGCGCAACCTCACCTACTTCGCCTACATGGACACGGTGGAAGAAGGGGCGCCAGACCTGGATGTGGGGGTGAAAATTTTCCGCGGACTCAACGTCTCCCGGGGATTGCCGATCCCCGTGGTGATCCGCTTCGACTACCACGGCAGCGTGCCCGGTGCCCGGGAACGGGCCATCGGCCACTGTGAGCGGGTGCAACGGGCCATCGAGGGCCGCTACGGCGAACTGTGCCGCGATGGTCTGCTGCATACGCTGCTGACGGTGCGCGACCGGGATCGCCACACGCCGGCGGAAACCGTGGGCTCCTCCATTTCCTTCGCCCCGGCTGGAGCGCACTGACATGCTGATCTGCAAGGTTCTGAAGCCGCTCGTCTCCACCAACCGGATCCCGGGGTTCGAGCACAAGCATCTCCAAGTAGTACTAGACGGCAGCGCCCAGAAAGTGGCCGTCGATGCGGTGGGCTGCATTCCCGGCGACTGGGTGATCTGCGTCGGCAGCTCAGCGGCCCGGGAGGCGGCCGGCAGCAAGTCTTACCCCAGTGATCTGACCATCGTGGGGATCATCGACCACTGGGACCCCGACGCCGACAAGCCCGAACCCACGATTGCCAACCCTCCTGCCCCGGGCCCAACCCCTGATCCAACCAAGGATGGGAAGGGTTGATGGAGATCATGCAAGTCACTGGCTCCCTCACCTGCACCCATCGCATCGACGGACTTGGGCACATGAACCTGCGCATCCTGCGCAGCATCAAGGGAAAAGTGAGCGTGGCGGTCGACCCGGTGGGCGCCTCGCCCGGCAACTGGGTGTTCACCTCCAGCGGCTCTGCGGCCCGCTTCGCCTGTCCCAACCCGGACACCCTCACGGATCTCACCATCGCCGGCATCATCGATTTCTGGACACCGGACGGGTGAATGCCCTTTCCCTGAACCTCCTCACCCCTTGAACCGCCATGGCCACCCCCCGCTCCCGCCCCAGTTCTCGAA
>JBAXME010000114.1:0-1885 GCA_037134455.1 Synechococcaceae cyanobacterium ELA445
CCACCAGGGGGGCGGCATTTGAGGCCTGCACGGGCAGCCAGTGATAGCCCTGGCCCTCTGGATCGGCCTCCTGGCACTGATCAGCACCTGGATGGCGGGCCAGGCCTATCACTGGCTGCCCGTGCAGGCCTCAAATGCCGCCCCCCTGGTGGATGGGCTGTTCAGCTTCGAGACAGGGTTGGGCACCTTCGTGTTCCTGGGCGTGATCTCGGTGATCGCCTGGGTGGTGCTGAACCATCGCGCCGAGAAATACGACACCAGTGATGCACACCCCATTGAGGGCAACACCCGCCTCGAGGTGATCTGGACCCTGATTCCCCTTGCCATCGTCATGGCCATCGCCATTTATGCGATGCGGGTCAACCATGAACTGGGGGTCCTCGGCCCGATGGAACACATCCATCCCAACAACCCAGTTGAGGCTCAAGGCGGCTATCCGGGAGATCGGCTGCCGGCTGAATCGATCGAAGTGATCGCCCGTCAATGGTCCTGGGAGTTCCGCTATCCCGAGTCCCATGTCTCGGCGACCGAGCTTCATCTGCCGGTCGATCAAACCGTCACGTTCCGGCTCACCTCTGATGATGTGATCCATGGCTTCTACATCCCTGCATTCCGGCTGAAGCAGGATGTGATTCCTGGCCGGGCGATTGACTTCACCCTCACCCCCACCCGCGAGGGTCGCTATCGGCTCAGGGACTCCATGTTCAGCGGCACCTGGTTCGCCACCAACCAAGCCGATGTCGTCGTTGAGAGTGCAGAGGCCTACCAATCCTGGCTCAAACAGGCTGCATCCGAACCGCTCCAGAGTGGCCTGAGTGATGCGGTTGGTGAATATGAAGAGCGACAGAAACTGAGCAATCCTGGCTGGGCCACCGTGCGACCTGCTCCCGCTCCTCAGGTGAACGTTCCAGGTTCCAACACCCTCCCCCACGACGCCTGAGGCCATGACCAGCACGATCCCCCTCTCCGATTCCGAAGCAAGCCCAAGCTGGACCCGCTACTTCGGCTTTAACACCGATGCCAAAGTGATTGGCATCCAGTACATCGTCCTTGCCTTCTTCTTTTTTCTGGTCGGTGGCTTCCTGGCCATGATCATCCGGGGCGAACTGATCACGCCAGCCTCCGACCTCGTGGATCGCACCGTCTACAACGGGCTCTACACGATGCACGGAACAATCATGTTGTTCCTGTTTATCTTCCCCGTGCTCAACGGGCTCAACAACCTGCTGATCCCCACCATGATCGGCGCCCCCGACATGGCTTTTCCGCGGCTGAATGCGGTTGCCTTCTGGTTGGTGCCGATCTTCGGCAGCCTGCTGATTGCCAGCTTCTTTGTGCCGGGGGGGCCAGCCTATTCGGGTTGGTGGTCCTATCCGCCTGTGAGCATTCAGAATCCACTCGGCAATCTGTTCAGCGGCCAGGGGCTTTGGCTGGTAGCCGTGGCCCTTTCAGGCGTGTCGTCGATCATGGGGGCCGTCAATTTCGTGACCACCATCCTGCGGATGCGAGCACCGGGCATGGGCTTCTTCCGCATGCCTGTGTACTGCTGGACGGCCCTGGCGGCCCAGAGCCTGCAATTGATCGGCCTGCCAGCCCTAACTGGCGGGGCGATTATGCTGTTGATGGATCTCAATTTTGGCACATCCTTTTATCGGCCTGAAGGAGGTGGTGACCCGGTGCTTTATCAGCACTTCTTCTGGTTCTATTCCCATCCAGCTGTTTATGTGATCATCCTGCCGGCCTTCGGCATCTTTTCAGAAATATTTCCCGTTTATTCCCGCAAGCCATTGTTTGGCTACGTCTACGTATCCCTGGCTTCATTCATTATCGTTATCTTGGGCTTGATTGTTTGGGTTCACCACTTCTTCCCCAGTGGCGTTCCGGA
>JBAXME010000115.1:0-1861 GCA_037134455.1 Synechococcaceae cyanobacterium ELA445
GGGTGGGGCTGCACCGCCACCACCACAAGTTCTCCGATACGGATGCGGATCACCACAACAGCCACCGGGGCTTCTGGTGGAGCCACATGGCCTGGATGTTCGAGGAAATCCCCGCCATGGCGGCGGTGCCCCGGCTCACCGGCGACCTGGCCCGCGACCCCTACTACCGCTGGCTGAACAAGAACTTCCTGCTGCTGCAGGTGCCCCTGGGCCTGCTGCTGTTCGCCATCGGCACCCTCACCGGTGCCGGCGGCTGGGCCCTGGTGCTCTGGGGCATTCCCCTGCGGCTCGTGGTCGTTTACCAGTGCACCTGGCTGGTGAACAGCGCCACCCATAAGTGGGGCTCGGTGGCCTTCAACAGTGGCGACGGTTCCCGCAACAACGCCTGGGTGGCGGCGCTCACCTTCGGCGAGGGCTGGCACAACAACCACCACACCTTCCCCCATTCGGCCCGCCACGGCCTGCAGAAAGGCCAGATCGACCTCACCTGGCTGCACATCAAGCTGATGCACCGCCTGGGCCTGGCCAGCCAGGTGCGCCTGCCCGCCCAGGCCGGCGCTCGCTAGGCGCGGCCACCACCCGGGGCAGCCCCGGGGATCGCCCCCTTACGATTCTGGTTTTGAGTGGGCAACTGCCAGGTTCCGCGTCCATGCCGGCTTCCCCCGCGCCTCGGAACATCTTTCGGACCCTCGCCCGGACGTGTTTCCAGCCAAGGCCCCTGCGGGCCCTGGCCGTGGACCTCCGAAACGGCACTGACGGGTCCGTGGGTGGTCAACCACGACTGCCGCCCTCGCAGCTTCACCCTGGTGCACCGCACAGATCCGGCGGAGAGTTTCCTGAGCTTGGCGCCTTCGAAGCTGGTGGAGGCCCAACCAACGGGAACCGGGCATGGCCGCGCTCCCCGTTGGATTGCCTGGCTCTGCCGGGACATCAACGTCCCCAGCCCCCCTCACCTGGCGGTGGCCATCTGGGCCTCCAACCGTCGCCTGGTCTCCCCAGCCTGCCAACCGGCCAACCCCAGCCCCTTTCATGACGTCCCCCCGCACCACCGAGGCCGATCCAACCCAGCGGAACCTGGGCGAACCCCGTCCACCCCTGCCCGCCAGCCAGCGGCAGTTCCACCTGCCCACGGTCACGTTTCTGCTGGTGATTCACGTGCTGGCGCTGGTGGCGCTGCTGCCGCGGTTCTGGAGCTGGCAGGGACTGGCGGCCCTGGTGATCCTCTACTGGATCACGGGCATCGGCGTAACCCTGGGGTTGCACCGGCTGGTGGCCCACCGCAGCTTCAAAGCTCCCCGTTTCGTGGAGCGCACCCTGCTGGTGATGGGCACCCTGGCGCTGCAGAACAGCCCGATCGAATGGGTGGGCCTGCACCGCCACCACCACCAGTTCTCCGACCTGCCCAACGACCATCACGACAGCGGCCGCGGGCTCTGGTGGTCCCATGTGGAATGGATGTTGCACGATTGCCCTGCCAAGCAGGAACTCGACCGCTACGCAGGCGACCTCTTGCGGGACCCCTTCGTCCGCTGGCTGGATCGCTGGGGTTTCGCCCTGCAGCTGCTGCTGGCCGCTGGCCTGTTCGCCTATGGCCAGGCCGCCGGCGTCCACGGGGGAGGACTGGGCATGGTGCTCTGGGGCATCGCCCTGCGGCTGGTGCTCGTCTACAACGTCACCTGGCTGGTGAACTCGGCCACCCATGCCTTCGGCTACCGCAACTTCGACAGCCCCGATCTCTCGCGCAACTGCTGGTGGGTGGCCTTGCTGGCCCTGGGGGAGGGCTGGCACAACAACCACCACGCCCATCCCTCCAGCGCCCGCCACGGCCTGCGCTGGTTCGAGTTCGACATCACCTGGCAGC
>JBAXME010000116.1:0-1832 GCA_037134455.1 Synechococcaceae cyanobacterium ELA445
ATCAGGAGGTAGGAGGAGGCGTCTTGAGACACTGCATAGGCCGCCAGGGGCGAGGTCATCGAGGGCAGGGTGAGCACCAGGGCCAGCACCAGGCTGGTCCGACGACGCCAGGACGTCGTGCTGATCGGGGGGGCGCTCATCGCAGGTCGGCCTCGCAACCCGCGTCGTAGCAGGTGGCATTCACACGGCCGTCGGGGCCAAAGTGCACCTTCACCAGATCCCGGCCTTGCAGGCGCAGGTCCTGACGGTCTTCCCGCACGCTATTGAGGTAGTTGGGGTTCACCACGCAGAGCTCGCGGCCGTTGAAGCAGATGCTGTTGGTGGAAAACAGGGCACCGGCGCTGCGCAGCGGGACCCAGGTGGTGCTGGTGCCGTTCTGGATCGCCATCCTCACCGGGGAATCGGTGATCCTCACCGCAATGGTCTGCGCTCCGATCCGATGGCGGTAGGTGGTGCTGCCTCCTTCATCGATCGCTTCAACGGTGCACGGCTGGGCAGGCCCCCCGGCCAGGCTGCATTGGGTGGCGAGGGTGTACAGCACCTTGCTGGCCGTGGCCTTGGACGGGGCCGGCTGGCCCTGGCTGTGGACAGCAGCGGGCACCAGGCACGATCCCAGCAGAGCGGCGGCGCAGGCAAGGACGCCGCGAAGGAGCGGTGGGGGCATGAGAGAGAGGGCGAGAAGCACGGCAGTTGAAAGAGGGTGACTTTCGGAACCAGAAAGCCGGAGGGCAGCTTCCAGGAGGAGTTCCAGAACCAGGGGGCGTGCGGTGCCTGGGTGTCTGCCGTTCAATCGTTTCTAGGTCGCTCCGCCGCACTTGGCAGCGGAGCGAGGGCTCCCGAAACGGAACGGAAAGGTGTTGGGAAGGATCGGCTCAGCCGCCGCCGCTGGCCCCCTGAGCCATCTTCGCCATCACATCCTGGAGGGAGAAGCTGGCGGCCTTCTGCCGGGGCGGGTACTGCTGGAAGGTGGCCAGGAATTCCCCGACGATCCGCTGGGCGGGCACCAGGGCGAAGGCGTGGTCCAGCATCCAGTCCCAGTAGGTGTTGGAGGTGATGTCAGCCCGCTCGTAGGGATCGGTGAGCAGGTTGAAGATCTTGGGCAGCCTCAGCACAGTGAACGGCTCGGCCCAGATCTGACAGGTGCCGGTGGCCCGCTGCTCCATGAACACAAACTTCCAGTTGTCGTAACGCAGGCCGGTGAGGTCGCCGTCGTCGGAGAAGTAGAAGAATTCAGTGCGGGGGCTCTTGTCGGTCTTGCCGGTCCAGTAATCGAGCATGTTGTAGCCGTCCAGGTGCACCTTGTAGTGGCGGCTGCCCGCCTGGTGACCGCTCAGCAGCTTTTCCTTGATCTCCGGTTCCCCGGCCGCCGCCAGCAGGGTGGGCAGCCAGTCGAGGTGGCTGACGATGTCGGTGAACAGGGTGCCGGGAGCGATCTTGCCGGGCCAGCGCACCAGGGCGGGCACCCGGTAGGCCCCTTCCCAGTTGGTGTTCTTTTCGCTGCGGAAGGGGGTCATGCCGGCATCGGGCCAGCTGTTCATGTGGGGCCCGTTGTCAGTGCTGTACATCACGATCGTGTCGTCGGTGATGCCCAGCTCATCGAGCAGGTTGAGCATCTCGCCGATGCACTCGTCGTGATAAATCATCACGTCGTGGTATTCCGACTGCCACCGCCCGGAGCGGCCGATGTCCTGGGGCCGGGCATGGGTGCGGAAGTGCATGTGGGTGGTGTTGAACCACACGAAGAACGGCTCGCCCGAGGCCACCGCGTCACGGATGAAGCGCTTGGCCTCCACCAGAAATTCGTCGTCGCAGGTCTCCTGGCGCTTCTTGGT